>NZ_JBFUAK010000001.1:0-700960 GCF_056406315.1 Roseateles sp. P1_C6 | reverse complement strand
GCGCCCGCCACCGCCCGCGGCACGCCGCCGCGGCCTAGCGCGCGGCCGGCATCCGCACCGGCCAGCGTGGCGCCGGCCAGCTCCAGGCTGCCGACCGCGTTGGCCTGCACGCCGGCCAGCCCGGCGCGCCGCACCAGCAGCCGCGGGTACTGGAACAGGAAACCGTTGACCGCGTCGTCGCTGAGCTGGCGCTGCAAGGCCTGCAGCGTGGTGCGGCGCTCCAGCGGCGCGGTCTGCTCGCCCAGCGCGCGCAGCAGGGCCTGCACGCGGTCGCTGTGGTAGCCGAAGTAGTAGTCGTCGCGGCCATAGATGCCGTAGTCCAGCGGCTCGGTGTGGGCGACGACGGTGAGGTCGAAGTCGTGCCGCACGAAGACCTGGTCCAGCCACTGCGCCCACTCCAGGTTCTCGACGCGGGTGCGGATGCCCACGGCGGCCAGCTGCGCCGCCAGGATCTCGCCGCTGCGCCGCGCGTAGGCCGTGGGCGGCAGCTTGAGGCTGAGCGTCAGGCCCTTGTCGAAGCCGGCTTCGGCCAGCAGCTTGCGGGCCTGGACCGGGTCGTGCGGGCTGTGGCCGGTCAGGTCGACATAGGCGCTGTGGCGCGGCGAGAAATGGCTGCCGATGGGTGTGCCGTAGCCGAACATCGCGCCGTCGATGAGGGCCTTGCGGTCGATGGCCAGCGCGATGGCGCGGCGCACGGCGAGCTGGTTCAGCGGCGCGCGGCGGTGGTTGGTGGCCAGCAGCGTCTCGCCCTCGCTGACGCCCACCTGCAACGCGAAGCGCTGGTCCGCGCGGATCTGCGCCAGGTGCTCGGGCGCGGGAAAGTTGGCGAACAGGTCGATGTCGCCGGCCATCACCGCGGCGTAGGCGGCGGACGGGTCGGCGATGAAGCGGTAGCTCAGGCCATCGAGCCTGGCCTTGTCGCCCCAGTAGCCGTCGAAGCGCGCCAGCTCGATGGCGTTGCCGCGCTGCCAGCGCACAAAGCGCCATGGGCCCGTGCCATTGGGTCGGGTCGGGTTGGTGGCGACCGTGGCGGGCGCCACGATGACGAAGGCCGCGCTGCCCAGGCTTTGCAGCAGGCCGCCGTCGCGGCGCTTGAGGCGGATCTCCAACGTCAGCGGGTCCGGCGTGGCGATGCTGGCGATGGCGTCCAGCAGGCTGCGCTGTGGGTTGCCCGAGTTGGTGGCGCGGGCGCGGTCCAGTGCGAACCGGGCGGTGCTGGCATCGAACGGCGTGCCGTCGTGAAAGCGCACGCCGGCGCGCAGTTGGAAGCGGATGCCGAGGCCGTCGGCGGCGATGTCCCAGCGCTCGGCCAGGCGCGGACGCGGCTCGCCGTCCTCGGCCAGCGTGACCAGGCCCTCGAAGACATTGCCGTAGACGACCTCGCTGATGGGCGCGGCGGCGCCGACAGTGGGGTCCAGCAGCGGCGGCTCCAGCTGCAGCGCAACGCGCAGCGTGCCGGCCAGGGCGGGCAGGCACAGCGCGAGCAGCAGCGCGGCGAGCAGGCGCCTCATGCGGCGAACGCGCGCGCGTCGGCCGCGAGGCCGGGCAGCCCCAGGCACCCGTACAGCACGGCCAGCCGAGCGTTGACGGGCACGTCCTGCGGGTCCACGAGGCGGCGCAGCTCCAGCGCCTGCTGGGCGTCGCGCCAGTTGCCGGCGCGGGTGGCCGCGTCGATCTGCAGCTGCGCGAACAGGTCGCGCTGGGCGTGGCTGCCGCCGATGCGCGCCAGCCGTGGCAGGGCCTGGGACAAGGCCGCGTCGGCGGTGACCGCGTCGCCGCGGGCCAGCGCCACCAGGCCTTGCGCGGCCGGCAGCGCGGCGTCATGCCAGGCGATGCGCGCTTCGGCCTGGCTGCGGGCCGCCCGGGCGCCGATGCCGGCCAGCAGGCGGTCCGCCTCGGGCCGGCCGGCGCGCGCCAGGCCGTAGAGGTAGAGCAGGCTCAGGAAGGGTTCGGTCGTGTCCTCGGCGCGCGCGGCCAGGTGCTCGGCCAGCTGCTGCCAGCGCGGCCCGACATCGACGCCTACCCACTCCAGCCGCGCCAGCAGCTGCACGGCGCCGGCCTGGTCCTGCGAGTAGCCGGGCGACACGCCCCAGACCTCGCGGTCATAGGCCGCGAGCGCCTCCGCGTTGCGGCCGCGCGCCAGGTAGAACAGGCACAGATGCCACCACAGGTGGGTCAGCATGAAGGAGTTCAGCCCGGTCCAGCTGGGGCGCGCACCCTCCAGGAAGCGCGTGCCGTCGTCGACGCGGCCGCGCGTGAGCAGCACATGGGCCAGCGCATGCTGGGCCCAGGGTTCGCGGCGCTGGATGGACAGCGCCCGGCGGGCGGCGGCCTCGGCCTCGTCCAGCCGGTGGCATTGCTCGTAGGCAAAGGCGGCCATGCCGTGGGCATGCGCGCGCTGGGCGTTGGCGGGCAGCACGGCCAGGATGCCGCGCAGCATGGCCGGCGCGTCGCCGCGGTTGAAGGCGAGGTACTGGGCCAGCTTGACGACGACGAGGTCCAGCGGGAAGCGCTGCGTCAGCACGGCGGCGCGGGTCTCGACGGCGGCCGTGTCGCCGGCGATCCAGTCGGCCAGCAGCGCGATGTGCTCTCGCGCGCGCTCATGGGGGGGCGTCGTGCCGGCCGTGAGCGCGGCCCGGGCGGTGTCCAGAAACGGCTGCGCCTTGGCCGGCGCCTCGGGCGCCTCCAGGAACATCCACAGCCAGCCGGCATACACCTGCGCCAGCACGGAGCCCGGAAAGACCGCGGCCGTGGCCAGGATGCGCTCGGCCCGCGTCTCGTAGGCCAGGAAGCCGCCGATGAAATCGTTCAGCCCCGCGACCAGCTCGGGGTTGTCGTCCAGCAGCGGGTTGCCCAGTTCGTCTTGCGCCATGGCGTCAGCATAGTCAGTAGGCGTAGCTGACCGTGGCCTGCCAGGTGCGTGGCTGGCCGGCGGCGGCAACGTTGAGGTCGTCGGCCGTGCTGGGGCGGTTGCCGAAGAAGTTGCGCGTCAGGTCGTGCTGGCGGTCGAACAGGTTGCGCACGCCGACGGTGGCCAGCCACGGCGAGTTGGCCGGCGCGATCTCCAGCCGCGCATTGGCCAGCCAGTAGGCCGGGATGTCGTAGGCGTTGCCGCCGTCGACGTTGAGCCGGTTCAGCCACGATGGGTAGCGGCTGCGGTAGCTGTAGTCGCCCGCCAGCTTCAGGTCCAGCCCGCCGGCCTGCCAGGCATAGGCGACCGAGCCGCCGTAGCTGAGCTTGGGAATGAACTGACCCTGGCCCGACAGATTGCCCAGCAGCGGCGAGTTGAAGTCCTTGAACACCGCATGCTTGTAGCCCAGCGACTGGCCGATGCTCAAGCCCGCGAGCGGCTTCCAATGCAGCTCGACCTCGCCGCCGTCGACCTTGGAGCGGGCGATGTTGATGATCTTGCCGACCAGCGCACCGGTGGGCGAGGTGGTGACATCCTGGAACTGCTGGTCGCGGTAGTCGTAGTGGAAGAGGGCAGCGTTGATGCGCAGCTGGCGGCCGAGGTCGGCCTTCACGCCGGCTTCCAGCGCGACGAGTTTCTCGGGCCGGAAGGGCGTCAGCGCCAGCGTGTCGAAGGTGTTGTGCGCCGTGATGCCGCCGGACTTGAGCCCGCGGCTCAGCGACGCATAGACCAGCGTGCCGGCCTCGGGCTTGAACTGCAGCGCCAGCTTGCCGGAGGTCTGGTTGCTGGTCAGCGACGAGGCCGCGCCGCTGACGCCCAGGCCCGGCACGACCGGCGTCGTGCTGGTGCTGAAGTCGTGCACGCTGCGCGTCTCGCGTTCCAGGCGCAGCCCCGCCACCAGCGTCCAGCGCGGCGCCAGCGGCACGTCGACCTGGCCGAACACGGCGCGTGTGCGGCCGTCCTGGTCGTACTGGGTGCGCGTGATGAGGCCGTAGTCGTGGCGGAAGTCGGTGCGCCAGTCTTCGGCCAGGCTTTCCTTGGCGTAGTAGGCGCCAACGACCCAGGGCAGGGCGGCCTGCGGGGCGGAGGCCAGGCGCAGCTCCTGCGTCGTCACGCGGGCGCGGTCCTGCCAGTACACGTCGGAGTGGTTGACGGCGGTGCCGTCCCAGTCGCCCAGCTCGTGGCGGGTGAAGCGCTGATGGGCGGTGATGCTGGTCAGCCTGGCGCCGCCCAGGTTCCAGTCCAGCGTCAGCGCGAAGTTGCTGGCCTCGTGGTCGCGCCCGGGCTTGGCGCCGGGGTCGACGCCGATGAGCTGTGCGAAGTCGCTCTGCAGACCCCAGCCGGTGCGGGTGGTGTCGGTGTCCGCGGCCTGGTCGGTGTGGCTGCGCGGCGTGAAGACGTAGAGGCCTTGCGCGTCGGACTTGTCCCGGCTGTGGCTGACGCTGATGCGCGCCTGCAGCTCGCGCGTCAGGTCGACCTCCAGCTGGCCGCGCACGGCGTCCACGCGCTGGTCACCCAGCTTCTCGCCGGTCAGGCGGTTGCTCTGCCACGCGCCGCCGCGCTCGCTGGCGATGGACAGCCGGCCGCGCACGCCGTCGCCGATGGAGCCGGACAGATAACCCTGAGCCTGCACGGCAGCGTTGGAGCCCAGCCCCACGCTGAAACCAGCCTCCGCCTGGCGGGTCGGGCGGCGTGACAGCAGGTTGATGGCGCCGGCCGTCGTGTTCTTGCCGTACAGCGTGCCCTGCGGCCCGCGCAGCACCTCGACGCGCTCCAGGTCGAACAGCAAGCCCTTGGTCTGCACCGGGAAGGCGTAGCCCACTTCGTCCACGTAGACGCCCACCGGCGACGCGTTGTTGCTGCCGTAATCCTGGAAGCCGATGCCGCGGATGCGGAACTGCGGCTGGCCGCTGCCGAAGGCGGGCTCGATCTCCAGGCTGGGCAGCTCGCCCTGCAGCTGGTTGATCTGCTGGATGCCCTTGGCCTTCAGCTCGTCGCCGGACAACACGCTGATGGCGATGCCCACGTCCTGCGCGGACTCGGCGCGGCGCTGGGCAGTCACCTCGACGCGGTCCAGCGTGTTGACGTCCGCGGCGTGGGCGGTGGGAAGGAGGGCGGCGGTGAGTGCGGCGGTGAGGGGGTTCAGAAGGTGGCGGCGGTACGGCATGTCCCGGAGATCGCGAGCTGGAAAGCGTCGCACTCTAGGAAGGCCGGCCCTGCCGGGCCACGAAGCATTGGGCGCATCGATATGCGCAAAAAGACACCGAGCCGAAACGTCAGCGCTGACTCAGCAGCGTTGGCGCTTCGGCTCGGCGGCGGTGGAAAAAGGCATCGTCAAGTTCATGTGAAGACGCCGGGCTCAGATGCGCTGGGTGCTGGTCTTGGCGGCGGCCAGCGTCTGACGCTGCAGTTGCGTGGCTTCGCTGTAGCCGACGACAACGACGCGCGGCAGCTGGGCCACTTCACGTTGGGCGTAGCCGGTCACGACGACGCGCGGCAGTTGGGCAACTTCCTGCGTGGCCTTGCCGGTGACAACGACGCGTTCCAGCTTGACGGTGGCTTGCGGGGCGGCTTGGGCGGCGGCAGAGAAGGCCAGGACAGCGGCGGCGAAGAGGGTGGTTTGCAGGCTCATGATGGACTCCGGTGGGTGGGTGTCGAACCGCGTGATTGCTTGTTCGATGGAGTCAGTTTCGGCAATGGACCCGGGCGCTGCCAGGCGCCTGCGATCAAGCGCGGGCTGCGGTGGATGAACTGCAAGCGCGGCGGATGAGCGGTGTCTGCGTTCGACGTCCACCGGGTAGTCCGCGCGGGCCTGTGGCCCGCCTCGGGTGGCGATGCGCTCGTGCGCCACAGGCGGCGAAGCCGCCCATCGGGCGGCTTCATGAGGTCGGGACCGGTCTGCGGGGTGCGTGGCGTCGCCAACGACCGAGCCGAGTCGGCAGTACTGGCTCAGCAGTACTGGCGACTCGGCTCGGCGGCGGTGGAAAAAAGCGTCATGTGCATGTCGGGGCGACGCCAATCTCAAACGCGCTTGGTGCTGGTCTTGGCGGCGGCCAGCGTCTGGCGTTGCAGCTGGGTGGCTTCGCTGTAGCCGACGACGACCACGCGCGGCAGCTGGGCCACTTCGCGCTGAGCGTAGCCCGTCACGACGACGCGCGGCAGTTGGGCAACTTCCTGCGTGGCCTTGCCGGTGACGACGACGCGTTCCAGCTTGACGGTGGCTTGCGGGGCGGCTTGGGCGGCGGCAGAGAAGGCCAGGACAGCGGCGGCGAAGAGGGTGGTTTGCAGGCTCATGATGGACTCCGGTGGGTGGGTGTCGAACCGCGTGATTGCTTGTTCGATGGAGTCAGTTTCGGCAATGGACCCGGGCGCTGCCAGGCGCCTGCGATCAAGCGCCAGCCGCGCTGGATGAACTGCAAGAACGCTGGATGAGCTGCGGCAAACCCCCCGCAACCAGGGCCTAGTCCAGATGCAGACCGAGCCTGGCCAGCTCGCCGCGGCCCTGGCGCACCAGCACGGGCTCGTCGCCCTGGCTGAGGTCCAGCACGGTGGTGGGCTGGGCGGGGCAGGCGCCGGCGTCCAGCACGAACTGCAGCTGGCGGTCCAGCCGCGCGCAGACGTCCGCCGCGTCGTTCATGGGCTCGGTCTCGCCGGGCGGGATCAGCGTGGTGGACAACAGCGGTTCGCCGAACAGCGCCAGCAGGTCTTGCGTGACCCGGTGGTCGGGCACGCGCAGGCCGATGGTGCGCCGGCTGGGGTGGGACAGCCGCCGCGGCACTTCCTTGGTGGCCGGCAGGATGAAGGTGTAGGCGCCGGGCGTGGCCAGCTTCAGCAGCCGGTACTGGCGGTTGTCCACCATCGCGTAGTTGGCCAGCTCGGACAGGTCACGGCACAGCAGCGTCAGGTGGTGCTTGTCGTCCACACCGCGCACGCGCCGCAGCGCCTCGGCAGCGGGCTTGTCGTCCAGGCGGCAGACGAAGGCGTAGCTGGAGTCCGTCGGGATCGCGCCGATGCCGCCGGCCTGCAGCATCTGCGCCGCCTGGCGCAGGAAGCGGGGCTGCGGGTTGTCAGGGTGGACTTCGAAGAGCTGGGCCATCAGTGGTGGATGCGTTGGGCCAGTTCCGCCCACACCGGCGTCAGCTTGGCCGCCAACGGGGGCAGCGTGCCCAGGTCGACGCGGCTCTCGTCCGGACTGTGGAAGTCCGAGCCGCGCGACGCCAGCAGACCGAATTCGAGCGCCGTGTCGGTGTATTTCACGAACTCGGCCGCCGTGTGGCTGCCGGTGACGACCTCGATGCCGCGCCCGCCATGGCCGATGAACTCGGTGATCAGCGCGTACTCCTCGGTCGGCGTGAAGTCGTAGCGCCCCGGGTGGGCGATGACGGCGACGCCGCCGGCGCGCGTGATCCAGCCGACCGCGTCCTTCAGCGCCGCCCATTTGTGTGGCACGAAACCGGGCTTGCCTTCCGTCAGGAAGCGCCGGAACACCTCGGGGATGTCGCTGCAATGGCCGGCGTCGACGAGAAAGCGCGCGAAATGCGTGCGCGAGATCAGGTCGGGGTTGCCGACGTACTTCGACGCCCCCTCGAACGCGCCGTGGATGCCCACCTGCGCGAGGCCGGCCGCCATGTCGCGGGCGCGTGCCTCGCGTCCACCGCGCGTCGAGCGCAGGCCTTCGATGATCTCGGGCGCCTCGTGATCGAAGCCCAGGCCCACGATGTGCACGACGCGGCCGGCGAAGCTGACCGAGATCTCGGTGCCGGTCAGATAGGGCAGGCCGGCGGCCCTGGCGGCGGCGATGGCGCGCTGCTGGCCGCCGATCTCGTCATGGTCGGTCAGCGACCACAACGCCACGCCGCGCTCGGCGGCGCGGGCGGCCAGCGCCTCGGGCGTCAGCGTGCCGTCCGAGATGACGGAATGGCAGTGCAGATCGGCGTTGAGTGTGGGGTCGAGGTTCACAGCCCCGATTGTGTCAGGCCCCCTGTCACCAAGCCGTTACCAGGGGCTAGGCCGCCAGCAGCGCGCGCTGGGGCGTGCGGCGGTCGACGAAGAAGCGGCTGCCGCCGGCGCGACCCTTGGCCACGCGCTTGGGCTCGGCCAGCGCGGCACTCAATGCGCGTGCGCTGTCGAAGCTGCCGGGCAGGTGCAGCACGGCGCCGGCCGAGATCGTCGGCAGCGGGTGAAAGCTCTGCTGGTTCTGGCGGTTCAGCGTCACATAGCCGCCGGCGGCCAGGTGCTCGGCCGAGAAGAAGCTGCGCACGCCGGCATCAAACGCCTCGCAGACGCGCGTGAGCCGCGCCTCCCAGTCGGTGCTGCTGAGCACCATGACGAAGTCGTCGCCGCCGATGTGGCCGACAAAGTCCAGCTGCGGGTCGGCCGCCTGCGTCAGCGCGCGGGCGGCCAGACGGATGATGTCGTCGCCGATGCGGTAGCCGTAGACGTCGTTGAAGGGCTTGAAGTGATCGATGTCCCAGACCACCGCGGCGAAGGTCTCGCCGGCCTCGATGAGGCGATCCAGGTGGTTGTCGATGGGCACGTTGCCGGGCAGGAGTGTGAGCGGGTTGGCGTAGCGCGCTGCGTGCACCTGCAGGTCGGACACGGCCTTCAGCAGGTCGGAGCTGCGGCCCGAGCCGAAGTAGGCGCCGTCGCGCGTGACGATGAAGCCGTCGACCAGCAGGCGCTCGTCGAGGTTGGCCATCGCATCGCTCATCGCCCGCAGCGGCGTCGCCACGTCGAAGGTCAGCGGGTTGGGGTCCATCAGCTCGACGCAGCTGCGCTTGTCGAAGATGTCCATGAAATAGCGCTCGGTGCTGCGCTTGAGCACATGCAGCGAGCGCAGCAGGCCGATGGGGCGCTGGTGCGGGTCCAGCACCGGCACGGCCAGCAGCTGGTCGTCGCGGTGGAAGAGGTCGATGATGCTGCGGCAGTTGGTCTCGGGCGTGACGGTCAGGCCGCGGCGCGCCAGCTGGGCGGCGCTGGTGATGGCGCCCTGGCTCAGCGGCAGCGCGAGATCGTTCTGCAGCAGCCGCGGCTGCGCGTCGGCGGCCAGGCGGCCACTCCACTGTGCGCTCAAGGACGCCCGCGGCGCCGCGCTCGGGCGTGCGAACAGGTAGCCCTGGCAGATCGTCAAACCTAGTCGGCGCAGCACGTCCAGGTCGGGCTCCTGCTCCAAGCCTTCGGCGACGACCTCGCAGCCGCTGGTGGCGGCCATCTCGACGATGGAGCGCACGAACTGCTGCTTCAGCGGCTCCTGCGCGATGCCGTCGATGAAGTGGCGGTCGATCTTGACGAAGTCCGGCCGCATCTGCATCCAGCGGCGCAGGGACGCGAAGCCCTCGCCGAGGTCGTCCAACGCGACGCGAAAGCCGCGCTCGCGCAGTGCCTGCAGCGCGTCGTCGAGCTGGGCCAGGTCCTCGATGGGGCGGGTCTCGGTCAGCTCGATGACGACGCGTGACGTCGGCAGCCCCAGCTCGCTCAGCTCGGCGGCCAGCAGGCCGGCATGCTCGCGCGCACCGAGCAGCGTGTCGGCGGTCACGTTCATGAAGAGCTGGCCCGGCAGGCCCAGGGCCTTGAAGCGCTGGATGGCGCGGCGCACGATGAGGTGCTCCAGCTCGACGAGGCGACCCTGCCGGGCCGCGGCCTCGAACAGCACCAGCGGTGAATGCAGCGGCCCATCGGCCGGGCCGCGGGTCAGCGCCTCATAGCCGTAGATCTCCGCCCGGTCGATGGCGACCAGCGGCTGGAAATGAATGTCAAAGCTGCGCGTCTCGATCAGACGGTGCAGCGCGTCGGCAAGGGGGTCAGGCGCGTGGTCGCGCATCGGGGGCTCCGGGGGCAGGCGCGCAGGCCCGAGACATCCGGGAGCGCTACCGCCGGGCATTCTTGGAAGCACCCGTGACAGCTCGGTGACGTGTGCTTTCGGACCGCGCGTGCATGCCAACTCCGTCACGTCTTGCGGGCCGAGCGCAGGGCCGTCCCCTCGAGGGACCGCCCAAGGGACTCCTTGGACGAGGGGCTTCAGGAACAGGCTTCGACGACGTATTGCACGCGCTGCTGGCCCTGCCATTCGTCCAGGCTGAGCCGGTAGGCCAGCATGGCGCGCTCGGGCAGCATGTCGATGTGGTTGAACCAGATCGCGTCGATGAGCTTGCCGCCCTGGCGCAGACGCAGCTTCAGGTGCTTCTCGCCGACCAGCCGCTGCGAGATCACCTCGAAGCGGTCGCAGAACACCGGTGCCTCGAAGCCCTGGCCCCAGACCTGTGCGTCCAGCAGGCGCGCCGTCTCGGCGGTCGCGGCCTCCTGCGGCAGTGCGCCGTCGTGGCGCAGCGTGCGCGTCAGGTCTTGCTCGCTCAGCCACTCCTCGGCCACGCGCGCCAGCGCCAGCGCGAAGCGGCTGATGTCGCTGACCTCAGGCCGGACCAGCGTCGCGCCGGCCGCCATCGCGTGGCCGCCGAACTTGGCAAGCAGGTCGGGCTCGCGCTTGCTGACCAGGTCCAGCGCGTCGCGCAGATGAAAGCCCGGGATGGAGCGGCCCGAGCCCTTGAGCTGGCCATCGGCACCGCGGGCGAACACGAAGGTGGGGCGGTGCACGCGGTCCTTGATGCGCGACGCGACGATGCCGACCACGCCTTCGTGGAAGTCGGCGTCGAACAAGGCCACGGCCGGTGGCAGCGCGCCGGACAATGCCTCGACGAGCGCGTCCAACCGCGCCTCGGCCATCTCGCGCATGCCGCTCTCGATCTCGCGGCGCTCGCGGTTGATCGCGTCGAGCTGGGTGGCCAGCTCAAGCGCGCGCTCGGGGTCGTCCGTCGTCAGGCATTCGATGCCCAGCGTCATGTCGGCCAGGCGGCCGGCGGCGTTGATGCGCGGGCCCAGGGCGAAGCCAAGGTCAAAGCCCTGCGCCTTGCTCGCATCGCGCTTGGCCGCGCTGAACAGCGCCATGACGCCCGGTTGGGCGCGGCCGGCACGCATGCGCTTGAGGCCTTGCGCAACGAGGCGGCGGTTGTTGGCGTCCAGCTTGACGACGTCTGCCACGGTGCCCAGCGCGACCAGATCCAGCAGGCCGTCCAGCCGCGGCACCTCGGTGAAGGCGCCGCGCGAGCGCAGCTCCGCGCGCAGGCCCATCAGCACGTAGAAGGCCACGCCCACGCCGGCCAGCGACTTGCTCGCGAACGTGCAGCCGGGCTGGTTGGGGTTGACGATGGCCGAGGCCTCGGGGACGACGATGGCGTCGTCGACCAGCGCCGGCAGGTGGTGGTCGGTCACCAGCACCTTGAGGCCCAGGGCGCGCGCGTGGGCCACGCCCGCGAGACTGGCGATGCCGTTGTCGACGGTGACGAGCAGGGCCGGCTGCTGCTCCAGCGCGAGGTCCACGATGGTGGGCGTGAGGCCGTAGCCGTGCACGGCGCGGTCGG
Source organism: Roseateles sp. P1_C6 (assembly GCF_056406315.1). NCBI lineage: Bacteria > Pseudomonadati > Pseudomonadota > Betaproteobacteria > Burkholderiales > Sphaerotilaceae > Roseateles > Roseateles sp. P1_C6. The sequence goes on along the minus strand of NZ_JBFUAK010000001.1, from coordinate 689,635 downwards.
GCACCACGTAACCCAGCTGCTCGGGTCGAGCGCCCAGCAGGCGCAGGCCGCGCAACATGACGGCGCAGGCGGTGGCGCCGTCGCAGTCGTAGTCGGCCACGATGACCATGCGCTGGTTCTGCTGGATGGCGTCGGCCAGCAGCCGGCCGGCCTCGGCCAGGCCCTTCAGCCCGCTGGGCGGCAGCAGCTGGTTGAGGCTCTCGTCCAGCTCGGCCGCGTCGCGCACGCCGCGCGACGCCAGCAGGCGCGCCAGCAGCGGCGCAATGCCGGCCTGCTCCAGCGCCCACGCGGTGCGCGGCGGCACGTCGCGTTCGATCAACCGGGGCGGGTTCACAGCGCCTCCAGCGTGGCGGTGACGTCGGGCGTCTGCCAGCGCCGTTTCAGCCGCTCGACCAGCGACAGCGGCTGCGGCCTGAAGTGACGCGCAAAGCGTTCGCCGCACAGCGTCAGGCTGGCCTGGGGTTGCTTCAGCAGCGCGGCCAGCGGGCCGGCGTCCAGGCGTTGCCAGGCCTCGGCCCAGGCGGCGAGGTCGCCAGTCAACAGCGGCTCGGTCAGGCGGTTGTCCACGGTGATGTCCGTCGCGCGGCCGTTGCTGCGGCCGATGTCGCCTATCCAGACCGAGTTGATCGCGTGCTCGCCGCGCGCCTCGCGTTCGACGTTCAACGGGTGCTCGTGCAGCAGCATCTGCGCCTCGTTCTGCCAGCGGCGCAGCACGCGGCTCTGCGGCAGCCAGGGTTCGATGGGCCGACCGGCGGCGCGTTCGATGCTGGCGGCCTGCAGGTCGTCGAGCGCGTCGGCATGGCCCAGCGCCCAGTGGGTGGCGTCCAGCACCCGCCAATGCCAGCCTTCGGCTTCGGGCCACAGTTCGTGCAGCACTTCGGCGAAGCGGGGCGCGTCGGATTCGGACAGGTGCAGCGCCGCGGGCGGCAGCACGTCGACGCCGTCGGTGCCGACGGCCAGGTGCACCGGGGACAGCAGCGCCCAGGCCAGCTCGGGGCCGGCATGGAGGCCCCAGGCGGCGGCGCTGGGTTCGGCCTGGCCCCGCAGTGCGGCCAGCGCCATGTGGTGCGGCGGTTGGGGCGAGAACTCGTCACTGCCCCAGGTCTCGGCCGGGCTCAGCCGGCCCAGCAGCGCGGCCAGATTGGGCAGGGCCAGGCCGGACAGCGCATGCCGCGCTGCCTCGTCTTGCGCGCCGGCATGGGGAATCATCAAATGCATGAGTGAATTATCCGGGGGGGCGTGATTCAACCGGTTGTCACACAAGCTTCATACACTTTTCGTCATGACCGACCCGACCCCGTTGAAGCTGATCAACCGCGAAACCGCCATCCTCGAATTCAACCGTCGCGTGCTGGCACAGGCCCAACGCGAAGACGTGCCGCTGCTGGAGCGGCTGCGCTACGTCTGCATCGTGTCGAGCAACCTGGACGAGTTCTTCGAGGTGCGCTTTGCCGACATGCTGGACGCCGCGCGCGACCCGCTGAGCAGCGTCACCGGTCAGGACGTCGAGCGCGTGGGCCGCGCGGCCCACACCTTGATCGACGAGCAGTACCACGTCTTCAACGAGCAGCTGACGCCGCTGCTGGTCAAGCAGCGCATCGTCGTGCTCAACCACGCCGACCGCGACGAGCCGCAGCGGCGCTGGGTGTCCAAGTATTTCGAGCGCGAGGTCAAGCCGCTGCTCGTTCCCGTGGGCCTGGACCCGGCGCACCCCTTCCCGCAGGTGGCCAACAAGTCGCTGCACTTCATCGCGCGGCTGTCGGGCAAGGACGCCTTCGGCCGCGACAACCGCATCGCCATCGTCAAGGTGCCGCGCGTGCTGCCACGCGTCATCAAGCTGCCGGCCAACCTCTCGGACGGCCGCCAGGCCTTCGTGCTGCTGACCAGCGTCATCCGCGCCCATCTGGAAGAGCTGTTCCCGGGGCGCAAGGTCGAGGCCTTCTCGCAGTTCCGCGTCACGCGCGACTCTGACCTGGAGGTGGACGAGGAGGAGATCGCCAACCTGCGCCACGCGCTGCGCTCGGGACTGACGACGCGCCACTTCGGCCGCGCGGTGCGGCTGGAGGTCGTCAACACCTGTCCGGCCGAGCTGTCGGAGTTCCTGCTGGAGCAGTTCGGCCTGCCGCACGCGGCGCTGTATCGCGTCAACGGCCCCGTCAACCTGGTGCGGCTGAACGAGCTGATCGATCAGACCGATGCGCCGGGTCTGCGCTTCAAGCCCTTCGAGCCGGCCTGGCCGACGCGCCGCCTTCCGCGCCACAAGTCCATTTTCGAGAAGCTGAAGAAGGGCGACGTGCTGCTGCACCACCCCTTCGAGAGCTTCGAGCCCGTCGTGGCGCTGCTGCGCGAGGCGGTCAACGACCCGGACGTGCTGGCCATCAAGCAGACCATCTACCGCACCGGCGCCAAGTCGGAGCTGATGGACCTGCTCATCGAGGCGGCGCGGCGCGGCAAGGAGGTCATGGCCGTCGTCGAGCTGAAGGCGCGCTTCGACGAGGAGGCCAACATCAACTGGGCCGAGCGGCTGGAGGCCGTCGGCGCGCAGGTCGTGTACGGCATCGTCGGCTACAAGACCCACGCCAAGCTGCTGCTGATCATGCGCCGCGAGAACGGCAGGCTGCGCCGCTACGGCCATATCTCCACCGGCAACTACAACCCCAAGACGGCACGCCTGTACACCGACCTGGGCCTGCTGACGGCCGACGCGGACCTGACGGCCGATGCCGATTCGGTGTTCCGCCAGCTCGCGTCACTGGGCAAGTTCAAGGCGCCGCGGCGCATGCTGCTGGCACCTTTCAACATGCACAGCCGCATGCTGGAGCTGCTCGCCAAGGTCGAGGCCGCGGCGCTGGCCGGCTACAAGTCGGCGCGCGTGGTCGTCAAGATCAACGCGCTGACCGACGCCGAGCTGATCCACGGCCTGCTGCGCACGGCCCAGGCCGGCGCCAAGGTGGACCTCATCGTGCGCGGCGCCTGCATGCTGCCGCCGGGCCTGCCGGGCGTCAGTGACAACATCGTCGTGCGCTCCGTCGTCGGCCGCTTCCTGGAGCATTCACGCATCTGCTATTTCCGCTGGGCCGACGAGCCGAGCGAGGGCGACGACGGCGAGGCGCTGTTCCTGTCCAGTGCCGACTGGATGAGCCGCAACATGTTCCGCCGCATCGAGGTGGCCTGGCCGGTGCTGGACGCGCGGCTGCGCCAGCGCGTCATCGACGAGGCGCTGCAGCCCTACCTGCACGACACCATGGACGCCTGGCAGCTGGGCCCCGACGGCCGCTCGGTGCGCATCAGCGACCACGGCATCAGCGCGCAGCAGGTGCTGATGCGGCGCTATTCGGAGTGAGCCGGGCATGGACCTGATCCTGTGGCGCCACGCCGAGGCCGAGGTCATCGCCCCCGGCCAGGACGACTTGCAGCGCGCGCTGACGCCCAAGGGCGAGCGCCAGGCGCGGCGCATGGCGGCCTGGCTCAACCATCGGCTGGCGGCGACGACGCGCGTCATCGTCAGCCCGGCGCTGCGCTGCCGCCAGACGGCGGAGGCGCTGGGCCGCGAGCTCCGCATCGTGCCGGCCATCGCGCCGGACGCGCCGCTGGAGGCGCTCATCGAGGCGTCGCGCTGGCCCAAGGCCAGCGAGCCGGTGCTGCTGTGTGGCCACCAGCCCACGCTGGGCCTGCTGGCCGCGCAGTTGCTGGCCGGCGTCGACCAGGAATGGGCCGTGAAGAAGGGCGCCGTCTGGTGGCTGCGCTGGCGCCAGCGCGATGGCGAGCCCGAGGTGACGCTGCACGCGGTGCAGGGGCCGGACGCGCTCTAACCAGGACTTTCGGGCCGAGCGCGGGGGCGCTCCCAAGCGGGCCCGCGGTGGCGATGTTCTTGCGGCTCACGCCGCAAGCGCCGCCGCCGAGGGCTCAGAGATGCCCCGTCTCCTCGGGCTTGTGCCACCAGTTGTTGTGCAGGCCGTCGAAGTACTGCACCGGCGCGGCCACCAGCTCCTCGGGTGTCACGTCGTCCAGGCAGTTGACCTTGACCGACACGAAGGCGCCGCCCACCTCCTCGATGTAGCCGTGGCCGTAGGAACGCACCCCACAGGTCTTGCAGAACAGGTTGTGGACGCTGTTGGAGCCGAACTGGTAGTCGCTCTGCGCGTCTTCGCCGGCCAGCAGCCGGAAGGCCTCGGGCTTGACGCTGGCGCTCCAGTTGCGTGTCTTGAAACAGATGGAGCAGTTGCAGCGGCCGGTGCCGGCGGCCAGGTCCAGGTCGACTTCGAAGCGAACGGCTTTGCAGTGGCAGCTGCCGGTGTAGGTCTTCAGCATGGCGGTCTCGCGGTGAATGAGGACGTGAGCATCCTCTCTAGCATCGCTGTCAGCGTGTGACAGGAGTCATGCTGTTGCGCACCGTTACGCCACTGCCAGCTCCAGCACGCCGCTGCGCGCCCAGGCCTCGGCCTCTTCCTTCAGCAGGAAGCGCGTGCGCGCCTGGCCGACCGACCAGCTCTTGGGGCAGTGCAGCGTCAGCTGTTTGCCGGCCCGCTCCAGCTTCGGCGGACCCGCCGTCAGCGGCGTGCGTGCATGGCACAGGATGACGGCCAGGCGCAGCGCGACGAGTTGCTCCAGCAGGCTGGCATCGGCCAGCTGCGATTCCATCTTGCGCAGGCCGCCGCGCTGGCCCAGCGCCAGCGCAGCCAGGCGCTGCAGCTGGTTGGTGGAGAAGCCCGCGGCGTCGACATGGGCGATGACGTAGGCGCTGTGGCGGTGGTGGTCGTGGTGCGAGATCAGCATGCCCACCTCGTGCAGCGCGGCGGCCCAGCCCAGCTCGCGTTGCAGCTCGGGCGTGGCCTTGGGCGCGAGCTGGCGGTACAGCCGCTCGGCCTGCTCGGCGACGCGCTCGGCCTGGGGCTTGTCGACGCCGAAGCGCTCCTGAAGCTCGGTGACCGAGCCGGCGCGTGGGTCGCGGGCGCCGCTGGGCTGCAGTCGCTCGGCCAGGTCGAAGATGACGCCCTGGCGCAGCGCGCCCTTGGTGGGCAGCAGTTCATCGATGCCGAACTGCGTCAGCAGCGTGTAGAGGATGCACAGGCCACCGGCCACGACGGGGCGGCGGTCGTCCTTCAAGCCCGGCAGTTGCAGCTTGTCCTGCGAGCCGGCGGCCAGGCACTGGGCGATGCACCAGCGCAGCGCGTCCGGCGTGATGCGCCCATCGGTCTGGCCCGAGGCTGCGAGGATCTGCGACACCGCGCCGACGGTGCCCGACGAGCCCAGCGCTTCCTGCCACAGCTCGGGGCGGAACAGCGTCAGCGCCTCTTCGAGCTCGGCGCCGGCGGCCACCTGGGCGGCGCGGAAGGCCTCGTCCGTGTAGATGCCGTTGGCGAAGAAGCGCATCGAGAGGCCGACGCTGCCGACGCCGAAGGACTCGGCCAGCAGCGGCTTGCGGCCGCTGCCCAGGATCATTTCTGTGGAGCGGCCACCGATGTCGATGACCAGGCGCGCCTTGTTGGAGGGCTGCAGCCGCGCGACGCCGGCAAAGATCAGGCGCGCTTCCTCGCGGCCCGAGATGACCTCGATGGGATGCCCCAGCACCGCTTGCGCGCGCTGCAGGAAGGCGTTGCGGTTGCGGGCCTCGCGCAGCGTCTGCGTGGCGACGGCGCGGATGCGCTCGGCCGGGATGCCCACCAGCTGCTCGCCAAAGCCCTTCAGGCAGGCCAGGCCGCGCTGCATCGCGTCTTCGGTCAGCATGCCCTGCGCATCGAGGCCGGCGCCCAGGCGCACGCTCTCCTTGATGTAGCTGACACGCTGATAACGCTCGCCGCTGAGGCGGGCCAGCTCCAGCCGGAAGCTGTTGGAGCCGATGTCGATGGAGGCCCAGGGCTGGCCGGCAAGGTCGGGGCGCGTCGTCATGGCGAGGATTGTCGGGGCAAAATTTGTGGCCCCTTCGTAACCTCACCCCCGGAGCCCCATGTTGAAAGACGAGATAGCCAGCCTGGTCCCCGGCCGCGACTTCAGCCGCCGCAGCTTCGTGCAGACCACCGTGGGCAGCGGCTTTGCGGCCGCCGTGCTGCCCGTGACGGCACAGACCATCACGACCGACAGCGCGGGCCTGGAGGCCGGCAGTGTCAGCATCGCCGTGGGCGACTTGCAGATGCCCGCCTACCGTGCCGCGCCCGCCGGCCGGAAGAACCTGCCGGTCGTGCTGGTGGCGAGCGAGATCTTCGGCGTGCACGAGCACATCGCCGATGTCTGCCGCCGCCTGGCCAAGCAGGGCTACCTGGCCATCGCGCCGGAGCTGTTCGTGCGCCACGGCAACGCGGCGGCCTACACGGACATCCCCAAGCTCATCAGCGAGGTCGTCGGCAAGGCCTCCGACGCCCAGGTCAACGGCGACCTGGACGCCACTGTCGCCTGGGCCGCGGCCCACGGCGGCGACACCACGCGGCTGGCCATCACGGGCTTCTGCTGGGGCGGGCGCACGACCTGGTCGTATGCCGCGCACAACCCGAAAGTGACCGCAGCGGCCGCCTGGTACGGACCGGTGGCGCGCAACTACTTCGCGGGCGACAAGACCGTCATCGAACGCGCCGCCAGCATCAAGGCGCCGGTGCTGGGCCTGTACGGCGCGGCGGACGGCGGCATCCCGGTCGACACGCTGACCCAGCTGGAAGCCGCGCTGAAGGCCGCCGGCAACAGCCGATGCGAGATCGTCGTCTACCCCGACACGCCGCATGCCTTCTACGCGGACTACCGCCCCAGCTACCGCAAGGCGGCGGCGGACGATGCCTGGGCGCGCTGCCTGGCCTGGTTCCGCAAAAACGGGGTGGCTTGACAGCTCTGCTAGGCTGAACGGGTTCGGGCCGCAGTCCAAGGCTGTGGCCCTTTCCTTTTACTGATCCCATGACCCTGATCTACATCGTGCTCGCCACCTTCGCGGGCGGGCTGCTGTCGGTGCTCGTCGCCGCGAGCCTGACCGTCGGCGTGCTGACCCGCCTCGTGAAGAGCCTGGTCAGCCTGTCGGCCGGCATCCTGCTGGGCACGTCGCTGCTGAACGTGCTGCCCGAGGCCTTCGAAAGCCACACGGCCCAGCCGCAGACGCTGTTCGCCGTGCTGCTGGGCGGCCTGCTGTTCTTCTGGCTGCTGGAGAAGGTGGAGCTGTACCGCCACGTGCACCACCACGAGGGCGATGGCCACCATCACCACCACCATTTCGACGCCGAGCAGGCCGGCCGCGGCGGGCTGACGGTGCTGGTGGGCGACAGCATCCACAACTTCTGCGACGGCGCCATCATCGCGGCCGCCTTCCTGGCCGACACGCGGCTGGGCTTCGCGACGGCGCTGGCCATCGTCGCGCACGAGATCCCGCAGGAGGTGGGCGACTACATCGTGCTGCTGAATGCCGGCTTCAGCCGCGCCAAGGCGCTGCTGTTCAACGCGATCTCGGGCATGGCGGCCGTGGTGGGCGGCGTGCTGGGCTATTTCCTGATCGGCGGCTTCGAGGGCGTGCTGCCCTATCTGCTGGTACTGGCCTCCAGCAGCTTCATCTATATCTCGGTGGCCGACCTGCTGCCGCAGCTGCAGCAGCGCCTGGCCTGGCGCGAGACGCTGGCCCAGGTGGTCTGGCTGGCCGTGGGCCTGGGCGTGGCCTTCGCCGTGTCCAGCCTGCTGCATGGCGCTCATTGACGCGGCGCTGCGCGGCGCGCTGGTCGCGCTGCTGGTGCTCGTCGTCGTCGCGCTGTTGCCGCATTGGCGGCACGCCCGGCATGCCGACCTCGTGCGCGTGGGCATCGCGCTGGCGGTGTCGCTGGCCGTGCAGGCCGTCTCGGCCTCGCCCTGGGTCGAGCATGGCCTGAGCTGCGCCTCGCAGGCGCCCGGCATCGGCTTGTCGCTGGGCGCGGCGGCGCTGTTCTGGCTGTTCGCACGCGCGGTCTTCGAGGACGGTTTCAAGCTGCGCGGCTGGCACGCCGCGCTGTGGGCCGCCGTGGTGCTGTACGGCGCGGGCATCTGTCTGTGGTCGCGCTGGTGGCCCGGCTTCGTGCTGATGCGGGCGGTGCCCATCGCCTTCGCCGTGGCGGGCCTGGCGGCTGTGGTCGGGCCGTGGCGGGTGGACCTGGTCGAGAAGCGCCGGCGCTGGCGCGGCCTGGTCGTGGGTGGCGGCGCGGCCTATGCGCTGGTCATGGTGGGCCTGCGCATCGGCTCGTCCGACGGCAGCCTGAGCGGCGCCGCGGCGCTGGGCGACGTGGCCATGCTGCTGACGCTGACCAGCGTGGTCGCCTGGCAGCTGCTGGTGCCGCGCGCCGACGGCCTGTGGGGCGAGGACGCCGTGCCGCTGCCCGCGCCCGCACCACTGCTCGCGGACCCGCCGGACCCGGCCGTGGCCGCCGCGCTGGCCCGCTGGATGGGCGAAGGCCGCGGCTATGCGCAGGAGGGGCTGAGCCTGGCCGGCCTGGCCCGGCAGCTCGGCACGCCCGAGTACCGGCTGCGCCGCGTCATCAACCAGGGCCTGGGTCACCGCAACTTCAACGCCTTCGTCAACGGCCTGCGCCTGACCGAGGCCAAGCGCCGCCTGGCCGACCCGGCCGAGCGCCAGCTGCCGGTGCTGAGCATCGCGCTGGACGTGGGCTTTGGCTCCATCGGGCCGTTCAACCGCGCCTTCAAGGCCGACACCGGGCTCACGCCGACGGAGTTCCGCCAGCAGGCGCTGGCCGATTCCTGAAAAACAGCGCCGAAACCTGCAAGGCGCGGGTTTCGGCCAGACGCGGCGAACGCCGGGCCCGACGCTGGCGGCTTCTCAACCCCCGAGGAGCCACCATGTTCTTCCGCACGCTGCTGGCCGGCCTGACGCTGAGCCTTTCCGCGCACGCCGACACCCTGGGCACGCTGACCTGGCCCGCCGACGAGCAGGGCGGTGCCGTCACGCTGTTCTACCCAACGTCCGCGGCCGGCCGGCGCGAGACGCGCGGCGACCTCCACGTCATGCTGGCGCCGGACACTGCACCGGCGCCGGGCAATGGCCGGCTGGTCGCGATCTCGCACGGCTCCGGCGGCGGGCCCTGGGTGCACACGGCACTGGCCCAGGCATTGGTCGACGCCGGCTTCGTCGTCGTGCTGCCGTTGCACCGCGGCGACAACTGGACCGAACCCGGCCACCCCGGCCCGGACAGCTGGAAGCAGCGCCCGGGCGAGATCAGCCACGCCATCGACCGCGTGGCCGCCGACCCGCGCTTTGCCGGGCTGAAGCTGGACCGCGTCGGCGCCTTCGGCATGTCCGCCGGCGGCCACACGATGCTGAGCCTGGCTGGCGGCGCCTGGTCGCCCGAGCGCTTTCGCGCCCATTGCGAGCGGCACCTGGCGGAGGACTTCTACAGCTGCGTGGGCCTGGCGACGCGGCTGACGGGCGGTGCGCTGGACGGCTTCAAGCGGTGGCTGGCGCGGCGCGTGCTGGATTGGAAGTTCCGCGGCGACGCGGCGCCGCAGACCCATGACGACCCGCGCATCGCGGCCGTCGTCGCCGGCGTGCCGCTGGCCGCCGACTTCGACCTGGCGACGCTGGCCCGCCCGCGCGTGCCGCTGGGCCTGATCACGGCGGATGGCGACCGCTGGCTGCTGCCGCGCTTTCACAGCGACCCGCTGCGAGCGGCCTGCACCGGCTGCGAGCTGCTGGCCGACCTGCACGGCGCCGGGCATGGCGCGCTGCTGGCGCCGCCACCGGCGGCCGACGCGCTGGACCGGCTGGAATGCGAGCTGCTCTGCGACCCTGCCGGCTTCGACCGGCAGGCCGCAACGGCGCTGTGGGTCGGCCGCACCGTGGGTTTCCTGCGGCGGCACCTGCTGGACGCGCCCTGAGCGCGCCGTGCTACTTGACGATGAGGACGGGCAGCTCGGTGTGGGTCAGCACCTTCTGCGTCTCGCTGCCCAGCAGCAGCGCGGCGACGCCGCGCCGGCCGTGCGAGGCCATGACGATGAGGTCCACCTGTTCGCTCTTGGCGTGGTCGATGATGGCCTCCCAGGCGTGCAGCGCCTCGACGGTGTGCATGCGGCAGGCCAGGCCCTGGGCGGCGGCGGCGGCGCTGACGGCCTCGACGCGCTTGCTGGCGACGCGCAGCTGCGCGTCCAGGAACTCCTGTGGCGGCACGGGCTGGATCTCGGACACCGCGCTGTAGGGGAAGGGCTCCATGACGCTGAGCGTCAGCAGCTGGGCGCCGTGCACCTTGGCGAGCTGGATGGCGGTGTTGACCGCGTTGACGGTGATGTCGGAGCCGTCGGTGGGAACGAGGATGCGTTGGAACATTCTGTCCTCCAGTCGTTGCGGAGAACCACAGTGTGCGCCCTTGGCGCGTCCGCGTGTTTGCGCTGAATCAACCGGTTGCGATCGGTCGCGCGGGGTCACTGGACCATTCGCTCCACGAGCCCGCGTAGAGCAGGCTGTCGCCCAGGCCGGCATGGGCCATGGCCAGCAGGTTGTGGCAGGCGGTGACGCCCGAGCCGCATTGCTGCACGACGTCGCCGGCCGCATAGGGCGCGAGCAGCGGCGCGAACTCGGCACGCAGCTGGGCGGCAGGCTTGAAGCGGCCGTCGGCGTCGAGGTTGTCCTTGAACGGGCGGTTGCTGGCGCCGGGGATGTGGCCGGCCGCCTTGTCCAGCGGTTCGACCTCGCCGCGGAAGCGCTCCGGCGCGCGCGCGTCGATGAGGCGCACGCGGCCCAGGCGGGCCACGAGCTCGCCCGCCGTGATCTGGCCGACGAGCGGCGCGCCGGGTTGCCAGTCGCTCGGCGTGGCGGCGGGCACGGCGGTGCTCAGTTCGCCGTCCCAGGCGCCGTCCAGCACGGCCACTTCGGCATGGCCCAGCCAGCGCAGCATCCACCAGGCGCGTGCGGCGTAGGGGCCGCCCTGCAGGTCGTAGGTGACGACCTGACGGCCGGTCGTCAGGCCCAGGCGGCGCAGCAGCGCGGCGAAGGTCTCGCGGTCCGGCAGCGGGTGTCGGCCGGCGAAGCTGCCGTCGGCCGCGGTCTTGGGGCCGGCGAGGTCGCGGTCCAGGTGCAGGTAGTGGGCGCCGGGGATGTGCCTGGTCGCGTAGGCCCGCTGGCCGGCCTCGGTGTCGGCGAGCTCGAAGCTGCAGTCGAGGATCAGCGGGTCGGCCAGAGCGCGCAGCTCGGTGGCGGTGATCAACGTCTTGTAGGTCACGGTCAGGACTCCGCGGGGTTGAACTGGCTGTCTTTGGGCGGCGGCGCGACGCGCGAGCGCAGCAGCGTGGCGGCCACGCCGGCGCCGATGATGAGCAGCATGCCGATGGTGGCCGGCCAGGTCAGCGCGTCCTTGAACAGCAGCATGCCGTAGATGAAGGAGAAGACGATGCCCAGGTATTGCAGGCAGGCGTTCACCAGCGGGCGGCCGATCGAGTAGGCGCGCGTCAGCAGCACCTGCGCCGTGGTGGCCAGCAGGCCCACGGCCAGCAGCAGCGTTGCGCCCCACAGGGTGTGGGTCTGCAGACCGCCCTGGGTGACGGCCGTGATGACCGCGCCGGCCAGCGCGCCGCCCAGCGAGAAATAGAAGACCACGCGCAGCTCGGGCTCGCCGGCGCGCCCCAGCGCCGTCACCTGCAGATAGGCCATCGCGGCCAGCATGCCGGACAGCAGGCCGGCCAGGCCGTGCCACAGCTGCTGCTGGTCCAGCGTCGGGCGCAGGATCAGCGCGACGCCGGCAAAGCCCAGTAGCACGGAAGCCATCAGCCGCCAGTCCAGCTTCTGCGCGCCCATCAGCACGGCGCCGCCGAGCAGGAAGAGGGCCATCCAGACGGAGGACATGTAGTTCAGCGTCATGGCCGTGGCCAGCGGCAGCTTGCCGATGGCGTAGAACCACAGCGACAGCGACGTGACGCCGGAGATGCTGCGCCACAGGTGCATGCCGGGCACGCGGGTCTTGAGGCCGATGCGCTGCTGCCTGCACAGCAGCGCCATCATGGTCATGCCGACCAGGCCGCGGTACATGACGATCTCGCTGGCGGCGTAGAACTCCGACGCCAGCTTGACGCAGACGCCCATGGTGGCGAACAGGAAGGTCGCCAGGACCATGAGCACCGGCGCGGGCATCAGAGAGGCGCGCCGATCTCGTTGCGGTACCACTCGTGGAAGTGCTGCATGCCGTCTTCCATCGGGCTCTGGTACGGGCCGGCCTCGTTGTCGCCGCGCATCATCAAGGCCTTCCGGCCGGCGTCCATGCGCTCGGCAATCTCGTCGTCCTCGACGCAGGTCTCCATGTAGGCCGCTTGGTGGGCCTCGACGAAATCGCGCTCGAAGGCGGCGATCTCCTCGGGGTAGTAGAACTCGACGAGGTTGACGGTCTTCTGAGGCGACACCGGGTGCAGCGTCGACACGACCAGCACATGCGGGTACCACTCAACCATGATGTGCGGGTAGTAGGTCAGCCAGATCGCGCCCGCCTCGGGCGGGCGGCCTTCGCGGTACTTCAGCAGCTGGTCATGCCAGCGCTGGTAGACCGGCGAGCCGGGGCGCTCCAGCCCCTGGTGCACGCCCACCGTCTGCACCGAGTGGTGCTTGCCGAACTCCCAGGCCAGGTCGTCGCAGCTGACGAAGCCGCCCAGGCCCGGGTGGAAGGGGCCGACGTGGTAGTCCTCGAGGTAGACCTCGATGAAGGTCTTCCAGTTGTAGTTGCACTCGTGGACCTGGACCTTGTCCAGCACATAGCCGGAGAAGTCCAACTGGCCGCGCGGGCCCAGCTTTGCCAGCTCGGCGGCGACGTCATGACCGTTGGCCTCGAACAACAGGCCGTTCCACTCTTGCAGCGGGTAGCGGTTCAGGTTCAGGCAGGGGTCTTGCTCGAAATGCGGCGCACCGATCAACTGACCCTGGTGGGAGTAGGTCCAGCGGTGCAGCGGGCAGACGATGTTGGCCTGGGTGTTGCCGCGGCCCTTCAGCATCAGCGCCTGCCTGTGGCGGCAGACGTTGGAGATCAGCTCGATGCCCTGTGCCGACCGCACCAAAGCCCGGCCTTCGCCCTCCTGCGGCAACGCATAGTGGTCGCCAACCTCCGGCACCGCCAGTGCATGGCCGACGTAGCGGGGCCCTCGCTGGAAGATGCTGGCCTGCTCGCGCTGGAACAGATCGGGGTCGAAGTAGGCGCTCACCGGGAGCTGGGTCTGGCTGCGTTGTAGCGCCGAGACGGGAAGGCTCAGGTCGGACATGATCCAGGCGGGTCTTTCAGGCGGAATGGGGTGCTGCGTCCCTCCGGCGCATCTCGTTTTACCGAGTCGGCCAGGTTGCTAGGTGGTGGAGAGGGGGAGCTCGTGCGCAGGCGCGCTCGAGCGAGAGGTGCGGGATTCTACCCATGCCGGTGGCGGGCGCCCGACGGTTACGACTGGTGGCATCGGAATGTCAAAAGCCGCTGACTACAATCGCCGTTTCGCGTTTTGAAATGACAAAGACTTCGTCCCGCACCAAGGCTGCCGCGTCAGACGGCACTGAACTCAGCTACGAGCAAGCGCTCGACGAGCTGGAGCGCCTGGTGGCGGCGATGGAGGGGCAGCAATTGCCGCTGGACCAACTCCTGCTGAGCTATCAGCGTGGGGCCGAATTGCTGGTCCTGTGCCGAGGCCGCCTGCAAGCCGTTGAGCAGCAGGTCAAGCTGTTGGATGGGGCGGAACTGAAAGCCTGGGAGGGCTCCTGAACCATGGATGCAAAGGATTTTGACCACTGGGTCGACACGTCCCTGGCTGCTTTCGAGGCAGTCCTGGATGACCTGGTGCCTGCCAATGCGCCGGCTGGCCTGGGTGCGACCATGCGCTATGCCGTGCTGGGCGGCGGCAAGCGGCTGCGGCCGCTGCTGGTGTTGGCGAGCTGCGCGGCCGTCAACGGCGACAGCTTCGCGGCGATGCGCGCGGCCTGTGCGGTGGAGTTGATCCACGCCTACTCGCTGGTGCACGACGACATGCCCTGCATGGACGACGACGTGATGCGCCGCGGCAAGCCGACGACGCATGTGCAGTTCGGCGAGGCCCAGGCCATGCTGGCCGGCGATGCGATGCAGGCGCTGGCCTTCGATGTGCTGACGCCGGACACCGGCATCGCCCCCGCGCTGCAGGCCCGGCTGTGCGCGCTGCTGGCCCGCTCGGCCGGCCACGACGGCATGGCCGGCGGCCAGGCCATCGACCTGGCCAGCATCGGCAAGCAGCTCGATGAACGCACGCTGCGCGACATGCACCGCCGCAAGACCGGCGTGCTGCTGCAGGCCAGCGTCATGATGGGCGCGGCCTGCGGGTCGGCGTCCACGCAGGCGACAAAAGCGCTGTCCGATTACGGCGCGGCGCTGGGCCTGGCCTTCCAGGTCGTCGACGACATCCTGGACGTGACGCAGGAATCGCATGTGCTGGGCAAGACGGCCGGCAAGGATCAGGATGCGAACAAGCCGACCTATGTCAGTGTGCTGGGCTTGAGCGAAGCACGCGCGCTGGCACAGCAGCTGCGGGCCGAGGCCAAGGCGGCACTGGCCGCCAGCGGCCTGGCCGATGTGAGCCACCTCAGCCTGCTGGCTGATTCGGTGGTCGAGCGCGACAACTGAAGGGCATCACCATGGACTACCCCCTGCTGAGCGCCATCGACAGCCCCGCCGACTTGCGCCGCTTGCCGCGCGGTGAGCTGAGGAAAGTCGCCGACGAGGTGCGCGCCTTCGTGCTGGACAGCGTCTCCAAGACCGGCGGCCACCTGGGCTCCAACCTCGGCACCGTCGAGCTGACCGTGGCGCTGCACTACGTCTACAACACGCCGGAAGACCGGCTGGTGTGGGACGTGGGCCACCAGACCTACCCGCACAAGGTGCTGACCGGCCGGCGCGACCGCATGCCGGGCCTGCGCCAGATCGGCGGCATCAGCGGCTTCCCGCGCCGCGACGAGAGCCCTTACGACACCTTCGGCACCGGCCACTCGTCGACCAGCATCTCCGCCGCCCACGGCATGGCCATGGCGGCCAAGCTCAAGGGCGAGAGCCGCAAGGCCGTGGCCATCATCGGCGACGGCTCGATGACGGCCGGCATGGCCTTCGAGGCGTTGAACAACGCCGGCGTGGCGCATGGCGGCCTGCTGGGCGACGTGCTGGTCATCCTGAACGACAACGACATGTCGATCAGCCCGCCGGTCGGTGCGCTGAACAAGTACCTGGCGCGGCTGATGAGCGGCAGCATCTACGCCGCCGCGCGCGAGGGCGCCAAGAGCGTGCTGAAGAACACGCCGCTGTACGAGTTCGCGCGCAAGTTCGAGGAGCACACCAAGGGCATGGTCGTGCCGGGCACGATCTTCGAGGAGTTCGGCTTCAACTACGTGGGCCCCATCGACGGCCACGACCTGGATTCGCTGATCCCGACGCTGGAGAACCTGCGCGACAAGAAGGGCCCGCAGTTCCTGCACATCGTCACCAAGAAGGGCGCCGGCTACAAGCTGGCCGAGGCCGACCCGGTCAAGTACCACGCGGCGGCCGGCAAGTTCGACCCGGCCGTGGGCTTCGTCAAGCCGGCCACGCCGGGAAAGCTGACGTTCACGCAGGTCTTCGGCGACTGGCTGTGCGACATGGCCGAGGCCGATCCGCGTCTGGTGGGCATCACGCCGGCCATGCGCGAGGGCTCGGGCATGGTCGATTTCCACAAGCGCTTCCCGCAGCGCTATCACGACGTGGGCATCGCCGAGCAGCACTCGGTCACCTTCGCCGCCGGCCTGGCCTGCGAGGGCATCAAGCCGGTCGTGGCGATCTACTCGACCTTCCTGCAGCGCGCCTACGACCAGATGGTCCACGACGTGGCCATCCAGAACCTGCCGGTGCTGTTCGCGCTGGACCGCGCCGGCCTGGTCGGCGCCGATGGCGCCACGCATGCCGGCAATTACGACATCGCCTACACGCGCTGCATTCCCAACATGGCCGTGCTGACGCCGGCCGACGAGGACGAATGCCGCCAGGCGCTGTACACCGGCTTCATGCATGACGGCCCGGTGACCGTGCGCTACCCGCGCGGCGCGGGTGCTGGCGTCGTGCCGGTCAAGGCGATGACGGCCCAGCCCTGGGGCAAGGGCGAGGTGCGCCGCAAGGGGCAGCGCATCGCCATCCTGGCGTTCGGCACGCTGCTGTACCCGGCGCTGGCGGCTGCCGAGCGCCTGGACGCCACGGTGGCCAATATGCGCTTCGTGAAGCCGCTGGACGCCGATCTCGTCGCCGAGCTGGCGCGCACGCATGACGTGCTGGTCACCGTCGAAGATGGCTGCATCATGGGCGGCGCCGGCAGCGCCGTGACAGAGGCGCTGAACGCCGCAGGCCTGAACGTGCCGGTGCTGCAACTGGGCCTGCCCGACGAGTTCGTCGAACATGGCGACCCGGCCAAGCTGATGAGCCTGTGCGGCCTGGACGCGGCCGGCATCGAGGCCAGCATCGTCAAGCGCTTCGGCGCCAAGCCGACGGTCGTTCGCGCCGCAACGCGCTGAGCAGACGGTCCACCAGCGGCTGCGCCGGCCGGTGCAGCGGGATCAGCGCGCTGACGCGGTAGGGAATCGAGACGGTCAACGGCCTCGCGACCAGGCCAGCGTTCGCGCAGGCCGCGGCCGTCAGCGGGTTGACGATGGCGATGCCCAGACCGGCACGCACCAGTTCGCAGACGGCCACGGCGCTGTGTGTCTGCACGCGCAGCCGGCGCTCGACGCCGGCGTCGGCAAAGCGTGCATCGATCTCGCGCCGGTAGGGGTCGTCGGTCGCCAGGCTGACGAAGTCCTGCGCGGCGAAATCCTTCAGCGCCAGCCGTTGGCGCGCCGCGAGCGCGTGTCCGGTCGGCAGCACGGCCACCTCGTCGGCCTCAAGCACCGGCTCCACGCGCACGCCGGGCCGCGGCGTGGCCTGCTCGGCGAGGCCCAGGTCGAAGCGCTGCTCGCTCATCCACGCATCCAGCAGCGGCGGCTCGGCGGGCGTGATGTCGACACGCACGCCGGCATGCTGCGCCAGCAAGACCGCGAGTGCGCCGGGCAGCAGCGCGTGGCTCAGCGCCGGCAGGCACAGCACGCTCAACTCCGCGTCCGCATCGCGGCCCAGCGCCTCGGCGCGCTCGATGACGCGGGCCAGGCCCTGGAAGCTGCGCTCCACCTCGTCGAACAGCGCCCGCGCGCGCGCCGTCGCCTTGAGGCGTCCGCGTTCGCGCTCGAACAAGGCATAGCCCAGCAGTTGCTCCAGCCGCGCGAGGTCGCGGCTCAGCGTCGGCTGCGACGTGTGCAGCAGCGCGGCGGCGCCCGTCACGCTGCCCGCCGTCATGACGGCGCGAAAGACTTCGATGTGGCGGTGCTGGATATCCATATCAGGAATGGATTGTCTGCGGATAAATTGCAATTTGATTGAATAGACGTATCGCGGCATCCTGCGAGGCATGACCAAGCCCCTGCCGCCTGCGCTGACCCCCGCCCGCCTCACCGCCCTGGCTGCCGAACACGGCACGCCGCTGTGGGTTTACGACGCCGCCACCATCCGCGCCCGCGCCGCGTCGCTGAAGCGCTTCGACGTCGTGCGCTTTGCGCAGAAGGCCTGTTCGAACATCCACATCCTGAAGCTGTTGCGCGAGGCAGGCGTCAAGGTCGACTCGGTGTCGCGTGGCGAGATCCTGCGCGCGCTGGCTGCCGGCTATGAGGCGGGCGGCGACGAGATCGTCTTCACGGCCGACCTGCTGGACCATGCGACGCTGGCCACGGTCGTTGAACACCGCATCCCCGTCAATGCCGGCTCCATCGACATGCTGGACCAGCTCGGCGCGGCTTCGCCGGGCCATGCCGTCTGGCTGCGCATCAACCCCGGCTTCGGCCACGGCCACAGCCACAAGACCAACACGGGCGGCGAACACAGCAAGCATGGCATCTGGCATGCGGACCTGGGCACCGCGTTGGTCGCCATCCGCCGCCACGGCCTCAAGCTCGTCGGCCTGCACATGCACATCGGCTCGGGCGTGGACTACGGGCATCTGGCCCAGGTCGGCCAGGCCATGGTGGGCCTGGTGCGCGAGACCGTCACGGCCGGTCATGACCTGCACGCGATCTCCGCGGGTGGCGGCCTGTCCATTCCCTACCGCGAGGGCGACGCCGGCATCGACGTGGACCACTACTTCGGCCTCTGGGACGCCGCGCGCCGCGAGTCCGAGGCCCTCGTCGGCCATCCGCTGAAGCTGGAGCTGGAGCCCGGCCGCTACCTCGTCGCCGAAAGCGCCGTGCTGCTGGCCGAGGTGAGGGCGATCAAGAACGCGGGCGCCAACCGGTTTGTGCTGGTGGACGCCGGTTTCAACGAGCTGATGCGCCCGGCCATGTACGGCAGCTTCCACGCGATGACGCTGCTGCCGAGCGACGGCGTGGCGCGGCCGGTGAGGGAGTCGGTCGTCGCCGGTCCCTTGTGCGAGTCCGGCGACGTCTTCACGCAGGCCGCGGGCGGCGAGGTGCTGACGCGAGCGCTTCCCGAGGCCCGGGTGGGTGATCTGCTGGTCATCCACGACGCGGGCGCGTACGGCGCGTCCATGTCCAGCAACTACAACAGCCGGCCATTGGCGGTGGAAGTGTTGGTGGATGGCGATGTGGCGCGGTTGATCCGTCGTCGACAAACCGTCGAAGAACTCTTGGCCTTGGAGGTCTGACAATCCGGGGATTCAGATCCCCGAATTGCCCATGCCCACCTCCCGCCCGCCCGTCCAGGGCCGCAAGGTCCGTTTCGCGCTGATCGGCTGCGGCCGCATCGCGCAGAACCATATCGAAGCCGTCGCCCGCCATGCCGACCGGGCAGAGCTGGTGGCCGTCTGTGACACGGATCCCGCAGCCCTGGCCGCAGCCGCGCAGAAGTCTGGCGCCCGGCCTTTCGCCTCCCTGACCGAGCTGCTCGCGGCGCAACTGGGCCTGGACTGTGTGGTGCTGACCACGCCGAGCGGCCTGCACTCGCGCCAGACCATCGAGGTGGCCCAAGCAGGCATTGACGTGATGACGGAGAAGCCTCTTGCCACTCGGTGGCAGGACGGGCTTGCCATGGTGAGAGCGTGCGACGAGGCCGGCGTACGCCTTTTCGTCGTCAAGCAGAACCGTCGCAATCCGACACTGCAATTGCTCAAGCGAGCGATGGCGGAAGGCCGCTTCGGGCGGCTTTACAACGTCGCCGTCAACGTCTTCTGGACCCGCCCGCAGAGCTACTACGACAGCGCCGCCTGGCGCGGCACCTGGGAGTTTGACGGCGGCGCTTTCATGAACCAGGCCAGCCACTACATCGACCTGCTGGACTGGATCTGCGGACCGGTCGAGAGCGTCATGGCCTACACCGGCACGCTGGCGCGCAACATCGAGGTCGAAGACACCGGCGTGGCCGCGCTCAAGTGGCGCAACGGCGCGATGGGCACCGTCAATGTGACCATGCTGACCTACCCGAAGAACTTCGAAGGCTCGATCACGTTGCTGGGCGAGAAGGGCTCGGTACGGGTCGGAGGCCTGGCCGTCAACGAGATCCAGCATTGGGAGTTCGATGCGCCGCACGAGATGGACGCGCTCATCAAGGATGCCAGCTACAAGACCACCTCGGTCTATGGCTTTGGCCATCCGCTGTATTACGACAACGTCATCCAGACGCTGCGCGGCGAAGCCGAGGCCGAGACGGATGGTCGCGAGGGGTTGAAGTCTCTGGAGTTGCTGATTGCGATGTACATGAGCTCACGCGACGGCAAGCGCATCAACCTGCCGCTGCATTACTGATGGCCACGACCATCCACCCCAGCGCCATCGTCGACGATGGCGCCCAGCTTGGTGCCGACTGCCGCGTCTGGCACTTCGTGCATATCAGCGCCGGCGCCCGCATCGGCGCGCGCTGCTCCTTCGGCCAGAACGTCTACGTCGGCAACGACGTCTCTATCGGCAACAACGTCAAGATCCAGAACAACGTCTCCGTCTATGACGCCGTGACGTTGGAGGACGACGTCTTCTGCGGCCCCAGCATGGTGTTCACCAACGTCTACAACCCGCGCTCCGCCGTCGCGCGCAAGGATGAATACCGGCGCACGCTGGTGAAGCAGGGGGCCACGCTGGGCGCCAACAGCACCATCGTCTGCGGCACGACGATTGGCCGCCACGCCTTCATCGGCGCCGGTGCCGTCATCAATTGCGACGTGCCCGACTTCGCGCTGATGGTGGGCGTGCCGGCCCGGCAGGTCGGCTGGATGAGCCGCTTCGGCGAGCGGCTGGCGCTGCCGCTGTCCAGCGCCGAACCGCTTTACACCACCTGCCCCCACACCGGCGAGCGCTACCGCCTCGTCGGCAGTCAACTGAGTCTGATCTGATGGATTTCATCGACCTCAAGAGCCAGTACGCGGCGCTGCGCGACAACATCAACGCCCGCATCCAGGCGGTGCTGGACCATGGCCAATACATCCTGGGCCCCGAGGTCAAGGAGATGGAAGCCGCGCTGGCCGCCTACACCCGTACCAGGTACTGCATCAGCGTCGCCAGCGGCACCGAGGCGCTGCTGATCTGCCTGATGGCGCTGGACCTGCAGCCCGGCGACGAAGTCATCACCAGCCCCTTCACGTTCGCCGCGACGGCCGAGATGATCGTGCTGGCCGGCGGCGTGCCCGTGTTCGTCGACATTGAACCCGACACGGCCAACATCGACGCGACGCTGATAGCCGCCGCCATCACCGCCAAGACCAAGGCCATCATGCCGGTCAGCCTGTACGGCCAGGTGGCCGACATGGACGCGATCAATGCCATTGCCGACAAGCATGGGCTGGCGGTCATCGAAGACGCCGCGCAAAGCTTCGGCGCCAGCTACAAGAATCGCAAGAGCTGCAATCTCTCCACCTTCGGCTGCACCAGCTTCTTCCCCAGCAAGCCGCTGGGCTGCTATGGCGACGGCGGCGCCATCTTCACGAACGACGACGCTCTGGCGCAGGCCTGCCGTGAGATCCGAACGCACGGCCAGAGCCAGCGCTACCTGCACACCCGCCTGGGCGTGGGCGGCCGCATGGACACGCTGCAATGCGCGGTGGTGCTGGGCAAGCTGGACCGCTTCGAGTGGGAGATCAGGCGCAGGCTTGAGTTGGGCGACGCCTACAGGCGCAAGCTCAATGCGGCGATCCCAGGCCTGCAACTGCTGGCCGTGCGCGACGACCGCGACTGCGTGTGGGCCCAGTACACGGTCTTTGTCGACGACCGCGACGCGATCCAGGCCGGGCTGAAGCAAGCCGGCATCCCGACGGCGGTGCATTACCCACGGCCGCTGCATCATCAGCCGGCATATGCCAAGTACGGCAAGGCCGAGGACTATCCGCACAGCATCGCCGCGGCAAAGCGCGTGATGAGCCTGCCCATGAGCGCCGATTTGACGGCCGCTCAAATGGACCAGGTGGTTGCGGCGCTGGCCGCCCAGTCCTGACCCCGCGTGCTGAAGCGCCGCGCGGGCGCGGTGCAGCGGCGCAGTTGTCTTCAACCGTAGCGCTTGCCCAGTCGGACGCTCTGCAACCGGCCGAGCACGCCGAACAGATGCGGAAACAGCAGCTTGACGCGCCATAACAGCGGCATGCGTGCCAGCGGTTCCAGTCTGGCCTGCAAGTCGCTGAGCTTGGCCGCCAAGCCAACCTCGTAGCGGAAGTCCTTGGCCTGCACCGACGCTCCGCCGTTGGACGTCGGCGTCGGCACGAAACACAGCCGTCGATCCACCTCGAAAGCGACGATGGATTCGAAGAAGCGGATGGACGCGATCACGCCGCCCCAATCGGGCGCGTGCCTGTGCATGCGTGGGTGGCGCGAGTTGACGTGGTCGGTCAGGCGCTTGGCGTAGCTCATGAAGGAGTGTTTCGACGGGTTGCCGAATTCGCGGAAGTAGCTGCAGTGCGTGTCTTCGACGATGACCAGACCGCCGTCCCGTACCAGGGGCAGTGCATGCGCCACCGTCGTGATCTGCTGCAGGTTGGTGTGCCCGCCGTCGTCAAGCAACACGTCGATGGCGCCCAACTCGGCCTTCAGCTGGGCCCAGAACGCCGGGTTGGCCTGGTCGCCGATGAGGATCTCGAAGCCCGCCTCGCGCCAGCGCAATGCGGCCGGGTTCATGTCGATGCCGACGATGCGCACCTGTGGTCCGAAAAACCGTCGCCACATCGCCAGCGAACCGCCGTTGAGAACACCGATCTCCACGAATGTGAAGGCCCGCCCCACATAGCGGGACAGCAGCGTTTCGTAGACATGAAAGTAGGAGCTGTGCTTCAGCGACAGATAGGGCGTGCTCTCGTAGATTTCACGCAGGCGCGCGCCCGGCGGGGAGCTTTCTTCAGGTCCGGTGGACTGATTCGACATGCCTGCTCCCGGTAGATGCCGTGTTATCGCCGCCGCCGCGGCGGGCGCTCATAGGTGGATTGCCTAATGTTGCGCCGCATCAGAGAACGGCGGTCATCGCTCCGTGGCCGGGCGCCGGGACAAATGGCGGCGACGCTCAAATCCATCGTTAGGGTTTTGTGTACCAACTTACGAGAGTATCAAGCGGCAGCTCAATGGATTTGTGGCGGTGGCGGCCTGTGGTGACCCGGGTTCAATTCGATTTATATGGCGCTGTGGAAAGAAATCCGCGTCGAGCGCATTCTGATGCCGGGTATTCCTGAGGCCTGAAACGTGTTCCGGTAGGCTGGAATACGTCCCCGTGAGATTTCAAGGGCCATATCGGAATTGGCGAGGCCACCTCTCGGCGCGATTTTGATAATGGCTCGGACTAGCGTGCCAATCGCTGCGCTCAAACATGCGCGAGTTCCTCAGGCGCAGACGTGGGGATCGATTGCCCGTTTTGATGACCTCCATTCATGAAACTCGTTCCGATTCAGCAGGTAAGCGGCCACATCAAATCCGGTGCACCCCTGCCTTTCGGGGTTCGTGACGCTGACGGTAAGCTGCTGCTGGCCAAGGGCCAGATGGTGCCGAACGAGCAGATGCGCGAGACGCTGCTGGCCCGCGGCGTCTTTGTCGACATGGACGAGCTTCGCGACGCCTCCGCGCGCGGCGGCGACGGGGGGACGGGCGGCGAGGACTTCTTTGCGCGCTGGGAGGCGCTGCAGACGCGGCTGTCCGTGCTGCTGCGCACGCCGCAGGACACGCTCTTCCTGCCGCGCGTCAAGGAGTGCGGCGGCCAGCTCATCGCCTGGGCAGAGCGCTTTCCCGACCAACTGCTCTTCGTCGGCATCCAGCACGACCACAGCCGGCACGAGGTCTATGGCCTGGCCCATCTGCTGCACAGCGCCGCCGTCAGCGCGTTGCTGGCACGCCGGCTCTGCTGGGGCCCGGAGCGCCAGCGCAGCCTCGTCGGCGCGGCGCTGACGATGAATCTGTCCATCATCGACCTGCAGGGGCGCCTGGCCTCGCGTGGCGGCAAGCTGCTGCCGCCGCAGCGCGCCGCCATCGACCGCCATCCGGACGAGGCCGTGGCCTGGCTGCGCAATGCCGGCCTGGACGACGCGGAATGGCTGACCGCGGTCGCCCAGCACCATGAGCAACCGGGCGGCGGCGGCTATCCGCAAGGCCTGGCCGAGCCCGGTGAGGCGGCGCAACTGCTTCGCCTTGTCGACATCTTCCTGGCCAAGCTGGCCAGCCGCGGGGGCCGGGCCGGGCTGCCGGCGCCTCAGGCGGCCAAGTCGCTCTACACCGACAGCAGCGGCCACGCCTTCGCCGCGCTGCTGGTCAAGGAGCTGGGGATGTTCCCACCCGGCACCTTGGTTAAGCTGGCCAGCGGTGAGATCGCGGTGGCCGTGCGCCGCGGTACATCGGGCAACACACCCATCGTCAGCGCTGTGATGAATCGTCACGGAGATGCCTTAGGCTCGCCGGTCAGGCGCGACACGGCGTCGAGCGAGCATGCGATCACGGGCCTGGCGTCCGCGCAGCTGCTGCGCGTGAAGCTGAGCCCGCACCGGCTGTACGACCGCCGGTTCGAGGCCTGACCCGCCGATAGGCTGAGTCAATAGCAGCGATTTGATAAATGTTTTCAACTGAAAACGCATCATCGATATAGTTCTGCCTATCCCATCCACCCCTCACGGAGCGATCCCGAT
Source organism: Roseateles sp. P1_C6 (assembly GCF_056406315.1). NCBI lineage: Bacteria > Pseudomonadati > Pseudomonadota > Betaproteobacteria > Burkholderiales > Sphaerotilaceae > Roseateles > Roseateles sp. P1_C6. The sequence goes on along the minus strand of NZ_JBFUAK010000001.1, from coordinate 665,581 downwards.
GTCCCTGATCAACACCCAAGTCCAGCCCTTCAAGACCGAAGCCTTCCACAACGGCAAGTTCATCACCGTCAGCGACGAATCGTTGAAGGGCAAGTGGTCCGTGCTGATCTTCATGCCGGCTGCCTTCACCTTCAATTGCCCGACCGAAGTCGAAGACGCGGCCGACAACTACGCCGAATTCCAGAAGCTGGGCACCGAGGTCTACATCGTCACAACCGACACGCATTTCTCGCACAAGGTCTGGCACGAAACCTCGCCGGCCGTCGGCAAGGCCAAGTTCCCGCTGGTGGGCGACCCGACCCACACGCTGACCAACGCCTTCGGCGTGCACATCCCCGAGGAAGGCTTGGCGCTGCGCGGCACCTTCGTCATCAACCCGGACGGCGTCATCAAAACCGCCGAAGTGCACTCCAACGAGATCGCCCGTGACGTCAAGGAAACGCTGCGCAAGCTGAAGGCTGCCCAGTACACCGCCGCCCACCCCGGCCAGGTCTGCCCGGCCAAGTGGAACGAAGGCGCCAAGACCATCGCCCCTTCGCTGGATCTGGTCGGCAAGATCTAAATGCTGTTTGCGAGGAGCCCGGGAGGGCTCCTTCCTTGCGCAGAGCCTCACAGGTTCTGCTGAAAGGGCCTCCGCTCTGAGGGGACCCTTTCAGCAGTGGCCCGCCCCGCCACGTCCCTCGCTGAAAGGACCTCACCATGTTGGACGCCGCACTGAAGACCCAGCTCCAGGGTTACCTGGACCACGTCAAGCTTCCCTTCGAGATCGTCGCCTCGCTGGACAACTCGACGAGCAGCGATGAGATGCGCGAACTGCTGGAGCAGATCGCCGGCATGAACGACAAGATTTCGTTCCGCGCCGACGGTGTGGACACGCGCACGCCGTCCTTCCTGCTGCGCCGCGCCGGCACGGAGCAGAACCTGCGCTTCGCCGCCATCCCGCTGGGCCACGAGTTCACGTCGCTGGTTCTCGCGCTGCTGTGGACCGGCGGCCATCCGCCCAAGGTCGAGCAGGCGCAGATCGATGCCGTGAAGGCGCTGGACGTCGATCTCGACTTCGAGATCTACATGAGCCTGACCTGCCACAACTGCCCGGACGTCGTGCAGGCGCTGTCGCTGATGTCCATCGTCAACCCGCGCATCCGCACCACCATCATCGACGGCGGCCTGTTCCAGGCCGAAGTCGAGGCGCGTGACGTCATGGCCGTGCCCAGCGTCTACCTGAACGGTCAGCATTTCGTCTCCGGCCGCGTCAGCCTGGAAGAGATCGTCGCCAAGCTCGACACCGGCGCCGCTGCGCGCGACGCCAAGAAGCTCGATTCAGAGGAGCCCTACGACATGCTCATCATCGGCGGTGGCCCCGCCGGTGCGGCGGCAGCCGTGTACGCAGCCCGCAAGGGCATCCGCACCGGCGTCGCGGCCGAGCGCTTCGGCGGCCAGGTGAACGACACGCTGGGCATCGAGAACTACATCTCCGTCTCGGTGACCGACGGCCCGAAGTTCGCTGCGGCGCTGGAAGGGCACGTCAAGGACTACAAGGTCGACATCCACAACCTGCAGCGCGCCGAAAAGCTGACGCCCGCCGCGCAGCCCGGCGGCTTCGTCGAGGTCGAACTGGCCAATGGCGCCAAGCTCAAGGGCAAGACCGTCATCCTGTCCACCGGCGCGCGCTGGCGCAACGTCGGCGTGCCCGGCGAAGCCGAGTACAAGAACAAGGGCGTGGCCTACTGCCCGCACTGCGACGGCCCGCTGTTCAAGGGCAAGCCGGTCGCTGTCATCGGCGGCGGCAACTCAGGTGTCGAGGCGGCCATCGACCTGGCCGGCATCGTCAGGCACGTGACGTTGATCGAGTTCGGCGCCGAGCTGCGCGCCGACGCGGTGCTGGTCAACAAGCTGAAAAGCCTGCCCAACGTGACCATCCACACCAATGCGCAGACGACCGAATTCACCGGCACGAACGGCAAGCTCGACGGCCTGAACTACACCGACCGTGTGTCGGGCGAAGCGAAGCGCGTCGACGTGGACGGCTGCTTCGTGCAGATCGGCCTGGTGCCCAACACCGAGTGGCTGCGCGGCACGCTGGAACTGAGCAAGCACGGCGAGATCATCGTGGACCCCAAGGGCGCCACATCCATCCCTGGCGTGTTTGCCGCGGGCGATGTGACGACCGTGCCGTTCAAGCAGATCATCATCGCCGCCGGTGACGGCGCGAAGGCGGCGCTGGGCGCCTTCGACTACCTGATGCGGAACTGACGGCCCCTCGCCCAGTCCCACCTCGCTGAACGCGGTGGGCCCGGGCGGGTACCCCGAGGGGACGGCGATGCTTGCGGCATCAAGCCGCAAGCACATCGCCAGATGGGCCGGCTTGGGAGCGGCCCGGCGCTCGGCCCAAAGACATGCACTACGGCCGCGGCGACTGTCGTGGCCGGCCACCGGCCCACAGGAGACGGCTCAACGCAGCGTGTAGCCGCGCCCGTCCATGCAGGCCTCGACGGCGCGATTGAACACGCTGGCATCGGCCATCGCGGCCTGCTGCGTCGTCGCCCAGCGGTTGCATTCGCGGTTGTCGGCCTCGAGTTGCGCGCTGCTCTGCCCGTTGCGCGGGTAGATGACCGGCTCGGCGCGGCTGCGTGCGTACACCACCGGCGCGGGCGGCGGCAGCGGCGCCGGTGGCGGCACATAGACCACCTCGGGTGCCCGGTCGGCGCGATCGGCCTGATTCGCCAACGCGATCAGCGGTACCGCGATCGCCAGGCCCACCACCAATGCACCCAAGCCAGCCCCACCGTGATGGTGATGATGGTGGCGCGGCGGCGGCTCGTAATAGCGCGGGCCGGCGCTTGCGAGACCGGTGGCGGCCACCAACGTGGCAACGATCAGCGTACGGACGAGAGTTTTCACGGCGACTACCCCGCTGTTGAGCATTCGATGCAACGCCGCGCGGCCGGGGCCGGTTGACGCCCGCCGGCCTTGTTACAGCTTCAGCTGCGCAAACGCAGCCTGCAGCCCGGCGACACCGCCGACGCGCTGGTCATTGATGAAGACCTGCGGCATCTGCCGGACGGCGGGGCCGCATTTCTCGTAGAAGGCCAGGCGCTGCGCCTCTTCGTCGATCTTGATCTCCTCGAACGCCAGGGCCTTGGCCTTGAGCAGGCTTTTGACGGTGTCGCACTGGGGGCAGGCGGACTTGGAATAGACGACGATGTTGAGTTGCATGGTTCGAGTTCAGAAAATCGGTTTGACTTGCAGCGCGCGGCGGGTCTGCCACAGGCCCTCCGCGCTGTAGACGGCCAGCGCGCCCCAGATGAACCCGAAGGCGACGAGACGGCTCGCGCTCATCGGCTCGTGGAACAGGAACACGCCGAGCAGGAACTGCAGCGACGGTGACACGTATTGCACCAGACCCAGCGTCGCCAGCGGAATGCGCCGCGCGCCGGCCGCGAACAGCAGCAGGCTGCCGGCCGTGACCGGCCCGGTGCCGATCAGCCAGGCCCAGTCCACCGCCGTCTGGCCGGCCATGCTGCCGTCCTGGGACCACCAGATCAGGCCTGCGGCAGCCAGCGGCGCGAGGATCAGCGTTTCCAGCGTCAGGCCCTCGATGGCGCCAAGAGCGGCCGTCTTGCGCATCAGGCCGTACAGCCCGAAGCTGACCGCCAGCACCAGCGCCACCCAGGGCAGGCGCCCGGCGGCCACCGTCAGCCACAGCACGCCGAAGGCGGCCAGGCCCACGGCCAGCCACTGCACCGGCCGCGGGCGCTCGTGCAGCACGGCAAACCCCAGCGCCACGTTGACCAGCGGGTTGATGAAATATCCCAGGCTTGCGTCCAGCACATGGCCGTGGCCGACGGCCCAGACATAGGTCAGCCAGTTGATCGCGATCAGCGTGGCCGACACCGCAAAGCGCCGCCAGGTCGCCGCGTCGACCCGCTTCAGCCAGGCGAGATTGCGCGTCACCAGCAGCACGACGGCCACGAAGGCCAGCGACCACAGCGTGCGGTGGGCGACGATCTGCAGTGCGGGGATGGCGGCGATCTGCCGGAAGTAGAGCGGGAACAACCCCCAGCTCAGATAGGCGCCGAGGGCGAAGAGCACACCTGAATTCATCGCCCGCATTCTGGCTCTGCGGGTAAGCCCGGGGATTTTCAAGGGATGGGCGATGTCGAATTGAACCGCCGTCATTCGTCGTCGCTCCATGGCCCTTGTCGAATTCACCCCGCAGCTGCGCCGCTTCGTCGATGCGCCGTCCTGCCAGTGCGAGGCGGCCACGCTGCGCGAAGCGCTGGACGCCGCCTTTGCCGAGCAGCCGCGGCTGCGGGGTTACATCCTGGATGAGCAAGGCCATCTGCGCGTCAACGTGGTCGTCTTCATAGACGGCCGGCGTGCGCGCGACCTGCGCGGCTTGAGCGACCCGTTGCGCTCCGACAGCCGCATCCACGTCCTGCAAGCACTCTCCGGAGGTTGAACCATGAATGACCGCGCCTGGGCCGCGACCCGCAAAGGCCTGTTCGAGCTGCGCCGCCGCGCGGGCAGCTGGCAGATCGAGAACCTCAGCTTCGTGGCCGACCCGGTCACCATGGTGCTGCCGCCCGACGCCTCCGGCCACATGCTGGCCGGGCTCAACCTGGGCCATTTCGGCGCCAAGCTGCAGGCGTCCGATGACGCCGGCAAGACCTGGACCGAGGTGGCCGCGCCTGCCTTCCCGCCCCAGCCCGATCCGCTGGAGGGCCCGGAGTGGAAGCTGGACCATGTCTTCTCGCTGGAGCGTGCTGGCGACGCCATCTGGTGCGGCACCGTCCCCGGCGGCCTGTTCGCGAGCCGCGACCGCGGCCGGACCTGGCAGCTCAGCGAGGCGCTGTGGCGGGACCCGCGCCGCGTGCAGTGGATGGGGGGCGGCAACCCGGCGCCGGCGATGCATTCCATCTGCCCGCACCCGACGCAAGCCGACGAGCTGCTGGTGGGCGTGTCCTGCGGCGGCGCCTGGCGCACGACGGATGGCGGAGCCAGCTGGGACTTGCGGGCCCAGGGCATGCGGGCCGACTACATGCCTCCCGAGCTGGCGGGCGACGAGAACTCGCAGGACCCGCACCTGATCGCACGCTGCCGGGCCGAGCCCGACGTGCTCTGGTGCCAGCATCACTGCGGCATCTTCCGCAGCAGCGACAACGGCGCGACCTGGGTGGCGCTGCAGTCGCGGCCGTCGAGCTTCGGCTTTGCGGTCGCCGCGCACCCGGCCGACCCGCAGACGGCCTGGTTCGTGCCCGCCATCAAGGACGAGCGCCGCATCCCCGTCGATGCCGCGCTGTGCGTGACCCGCACGCGCGACGGCGGCCAAAGCTTCGAGGTGCTGCGCAACGGCCTGCCGCAGCAGCACTGCTACGACCTGATCTTCCGCCACGGCCTGGCGGTGGACGACAGCGGCGAGCAACTGGTCATGGGCTCCACGACGGGCAGCCTGTGGGCCAGTGGCGATGCCGGCGACAGCTGGCAGACCGTGTCAGCCCATCTGCCGCCCATCTACGCCGTCAAGTTCGGCTGAATCAGGCCTTGTCCAGCCGCGCGCGGATGTCCGCCAGCTCCGCGGCGTCGAAGCTCGGTTCGGGGTAGTGCATCTTCAGCGCGCTCAGGTGTTCGACGATGACGCGTGACACGATGAGCCGCGCGTTGCGCTTGTCGTCCGCCGGCACGACGTACCAGGGCGCCTGCTTGCTGCTGGTGGCGCTCAGTGCGTCGCCGTAGGCCTGCATGTAGTCCGGCCAGTGCTCGCGTTCGTCGATGTCGCTGCTCATGAACTTCCAGTTCTTGGCCGGGTCGTCCAGCCGTGCCAGGAAGCGCTTGCGCTGCTCGTCCTTGGACAGGTGCAGGAAGAACTTGATGACCCGCGTGCCGTTGTGATGCAGATGCTGCTCCAGCGCGTTGATGGACGCATAGCGCTCGGCCCAGATCTTGGGCGCTTTCGCCGCCTCCTTGGGTAGTGACTGCGCCTTCAGGATGTCCGGGTGCACGCGCACGATCAGCACCTCCTCGTAATAGGAGCGGTTGAAGATGCCGATGCGCCCGCGCTCGGGCAGGCATTGCGTCGTACGCCACAGGAAGTCGTGGTCCAGCTCCTGGGCGCTCGGGTGCTTGAAGCTGAACACCTGGCAGCCTTGCGGGTTCACGCCCGACATCACATGCTTGATGACGCCGTCCTTGCCGGCCGCGTCCATGGCCTGGAAGATCAGCAGCAGCGCATAGCGGTTGTGCGCGTAGAGCAGGTTCTGCAGCTCGCTCAGGCGCTCGACATGGGCGCCCAGCTGGTGCTCGTAGTCGCCCTCGTCGCGGTACAGCGGCTCCACGGCCGTGGGCCAGCGCTTGAGCTTGACCTTGCGGCCGGGCGCGACCCGGTAGTCCTCGGTGGCGATCTTCATGGCATGACCTCGCGGCAGACGACGAGGCCCCAGCCTAACGCCGTTGCCTGCCCGCCCGGTGTCAGACTTCGCCCCTCGTTCATCTCACTGCGACACCGATGTCCTTGCTTCGCGCCTCCCTCCTGCTGCTGCTTGGTCTGGCCGGCGCCGCCGCCCATGCCGCCGACGACGAGACACCGCCTGTGCCGCGTTACGAGCCGCGCGAGCACTACACCAAGTACGAGTACCGCGTGCCGGTGCGCGATGGCGCGAAGCTGTTCACGGTGGTCTACCAGCCCAAGGACCAGAGCAAGAAATATCCCGTGTTGATGGTGCGCACGCCCTATGGCTGCGGCCCCTACGGCGTGGACCGCGACGGCCTGAAGGGCCTGGCGCCCAGCGAGGACTTCCTGAAGGCCGGCTACATCTTTGTCTGCCAGGACGTGCGCGGCCGCAACCTGTCCGAGGGCGAGTTCATCGAGATGACGCCGCACCGGCCGGTCAAGAAGCTCGCGTCGGAGGTCGACGAAAGCTCGGACACCCACGACAGCGTGCAGTGGCTGCTGGACCGCGTGCCCGGCCACAATGGCCGCGTGGGCCTGTGGGGCATCTCCTACCCGGGCTTCTACACGTCGGCGTCCATCATCGACTCGCATCCGGCCATCAAGGCCGCGTCACCGCAGGCGCCCATCGCCGACCTCTTCATGGGCGACGACAGCTACCACGGCGGCGCCTTCATGCTGGCGGGCAACTTCGGCTTCTACACCGGCTTCAAGCCGCAGCAGGGGCCCACGCCGCCGCCCAAGCAACGCCCGCTGTTCGACTGGGGCACGCTGGACGGCTACGAGTTCTTCCTGCAGTTCACCAACCTCGATGCGATGTCCGCGCGCATGGCCAGGGAGGGCGGCCCCAACCCCTATTTCGACGTGCAGCTGGCGCACGACCGCTACGACGAGTTCTGGCGCTCGCGGGCCCTCACGCCGCACCTGAAGAATATCCGCGCCGCCGTGCTGACGGTGGGAGGCTGGTTCGACGCCGAGGACCTGGCCGGCACGCTGGCCACCTACCGCGCCATCGCCCGGCTCAGCCCCGCGGCCGACAACCGCCTCGTCATGGGGCCCTGGGTGCACGGCGGCTGGGTCGGCGCGCCGGGCCGCCAGCTGGGCCGCGTGCAGTTCCACCAGCCCACGGCCGAGCAGTTCCAGAAGGACGTGCTGCTGCCCTTCTTCGAGCAGCACCTGCGCGAGGTGGCGCCCAAGGCGCCCATCGCGCGCGCCACCGTCTTCGAGACCGGCACCAACGTCTGGCGCCGCTACGACGCCTGGCCGCCACGGGAGGCGCAATCGCGCACGCTGTACTTCGGCCCTGGCGGCAAGCTGGGCTTCACGGCGCCCACGGCGGCGCAGCCCGAGTTCGACAGCTGGATCAGCGACCCCGCCAAGCCCGTGCCCTTCGTCGGCTATGCGACGCTGGGCGTGCCGCAGGAGTTCATGGTCAGCGACCAGCGCTTCGCATCCACGCGGCCCGACGTGCTGACCTATCGCAGCGACGTGCTGGAGGAGGACGTGACGCTGGCCGGCCCGATCACCGCGCGGCTGTTCGCGTCCACCAGCGGCAGCGACGCCGACTGGGTCGTCAAGCTCATTGACGTCTACCCGAGCGAGCTGGAACCCGACGAGCGCCCGAAGCGCAAGAAGCGCACGGAGGACGTCGAACCGCAGGAGGCCGTGCTGGGCGGCCTGCAGCAGTTGGTGCGTGCCGACCCGCTGCGCGGCCGCTTCCGCAACGGCTTCACCGCACCCGAGGCCATGGTGCCCGGCCGGGTCGAGGCGCTGAAGGTCGAGCTGCAGGACGTGAACCACAGCTTCCGCCGCGGCCACCGCATCATGGTGCAGGTGCAGAGCAGCTGGTTCCCGCTGATCGACCGCAACCCGCAGACCTTCGTGCCCATCCGCAGCGCACGGCCCGAGGACTTCCAGGCCGCGACGCAGAAGCTCTACCGCTGGGCCGGCCAGGCGTCGGGCCTGGAGGTGAAGGTGCTGACAGCGCCGCCGCGCTGACCCATCAGCGTGAGCATCACTGCTGGGGCACGATGAGGATCTTGCCGTCGCGCTCGCCGGCGTTGGCGGCGGCGATCGCCTCCTGGATGCGCTCCACCGGGTAGGTCGCGTGGATGCGTGCCTTCAGCTGGCCGGTGGCGAGCAGCCTGGTCAGCTCGCCGTACAGCGCCTGCTGCGCCTCGCGTGACGCGACGCGGAACCACTTGGCCAGCCAGAAGCCGCGCAGCGTCAAGTCGTTGAAGACGAAGGACTGCGGCGACACCACGCAGGGCTCGCCACTCATCAGCCCGTAGTTCACGACCGTGCCGCCCTCGGCCACGCAGCTGGCCAGCCGGTTGGTGGCCTTGCCGCCCACCGCATCGATGCCCAGGCGAATGGGCGCGCCCGAGACCGCGTCCTTGACCCGCTTGGCCAGGTCGTCGCCGTCCACCAGCACCACGTCGCCGCCGTCGGCGGTCACCGCCGCGGCCGCGCTCTCACGCCGCACGATGTTGACGGTGCGCAGGCCGCGCAGCTTGGCCAGCTGCGTCAGGTAGCCGCCCACGCCGGAGTTGGCGACGTTCTGGATGACCCAGTCGCCGGGCTGCAGCGTGACGAACTCCGATAGCATCAGCGAGGCCGTGGCCGGGTTGACGGTCAGCATGGCCAGTTGCTGCGCGTCCGCGCCGGCGGGCAGCGGCACCAGGCGCTTGGCGTCGGCCACCAGGTGGCTGGCCCAGGTGCCGCTGCCGGCCGGCAGCAGCACGGTCTGGCCCACGCTGAGATGGCTGACGCCTTCGCCCAGCGTGACGATGCGGCCCACGCCCTCGCTGCCGCCCGTGGCCGGCAGCGGCGGCAGGATGCCGTAGCCGCCCGTCAGCATCAGCACGTCGGACGGGTTGACCGGCGCGGCCAGCACGGCCACCAGCGCCTGGCCGGCACCGGGCGCGGCTGGCTCGAAGGGCACGGCATGGATGACGTCGTGCGGCACCGGGCCGCGTTGTTCGTACTGCGCCTTGATGCCTGGGATGCTCATGCCAGTCTCCTGCGTTGTGGGTCGCCGATTCTCAACCTGCGGCGGGCCATTGCGCATCCGGCGGCGCCAGCAATTGCAGCGCCGCGCCGCTGACGGGGTGAGTCAGCGCCAGCGACCGTGCATGCAGCCACAGCCGCTGCGTGCCCAGGTGGGCCGCGACGGCGCGGTTCAGCGGGCCCTTGCCATGCGTGGCGTCGCCCAGGATGGGGTGGGCGATGTGCTTCAGGTGGCGGCGGATCTGGTGCCGGCGGCCCTGCAGCGGCTCGGCCTCCAGCAGCGCGACGCGCGTGGTCGGGAAGCGCGGGTCGGTCACCAGCGGCCATTCGATGCGGCGCAGCACGCGCCAGCGCGTCTGCGCCGCCAGCAGGGCTTGCCCGGTGGACGGCAGCTCGGGGTCGCGGGCCAGCGGGTGGTCGACCACGCCGGCGTCTTCAACCGGCCAGCCGCGCACCAGGGCGAGGTAGCTCTTGCGCATCTGCCCCTGCTCGAACATGGGGCCCAGCAGCGAGGCCACGTCGGCCGACAGCGCGAACAGCAGCACGCCCGAGGTGCCGCGGTCCAGCCGGTGCACGGGCCAGACCGGTTGGCCCAGCTGGTCGCGCAGCCGCTGCAGCGCGGCCTCGTCCTCGTGGGCGGCGAGCTGTGTGCGGTGCACCAGCAGGCCGGGCGGCTTGTCGATGGCGACGAGGTGTTCGTCCTGGTGGAGGATGGCCAGCGTCAAGACAGGTCGCCGTCGACGTAGAACCAGGTGCCGTCCTCGCGCACGAAGCGGCTGACCTCGTGCAGCCGGTGCGCGCGGCCGCCCAGCTTGCTGCGCGCGACGAACTCGACCGTGCCGTGGTCGGTGTCCTGCATGGCGCTGCGCTTCACGGCCAGACCCAGCCATGTCAGGCCGGGTTCTGGGGCCTCCAGGTTGGCTGGGCGGGTGCTGGCATGCCAGCTGGCGAGCAGGTAGGGGCGCAGGTCCAGCGCGAAGGCGGCGTAGCGCGAGCGCATCAGCGCCTCGGGCGTTGACGCGGTCAACCGCTCTTCGGCTGTGAAGGCGGCATGCAACGCGCCGCAGCAGGCCTTGTACGCAGAGCCCGAGCCGCAAGGGCAGGGCGCCGTCACAGCACCAGCTCCCAGCGCTCGCTGATGACGTCCTGGCCGAAGCTGTTCAAGGCCTCGCTGCTGACGAGCTGATAGCCCTCCGCCGCGTAGATGGCCCGCGCGGCGGTCAGCGCGCTCTGCGTCCAAAGCGTGACGCGCTTGTAGCCTGCGGCGCGAGCGAACTCGCTGCACTGGCGCACCAGGCGCTTGCCCAGCCCCAGGCCGCGAGCGTGCGGCTCCAGCAGCAGCAGGCGCAACTGGGCCACGCCCGCGCGCACGCGACCGTTGGCGTCGTCGCGCGCCTGCACGAGCATGACGGCGCCCAGTCGGTCGGCGCCGCGCGCGGCGATCCAGCAGGCCTCGCACTCGGGTTTGAGGCGGTCGACGAAGTCGGCGCAGATGCGCGCCACCAGCGCCTCGAAGCGGGCGTCCAGGCCGAACTCGGCGGCATAGATGGCGCCGTGGCGCTCGATCAGCCAGCCCAGGTCGCCGGGCTGTGGCGGGCGCAGCTCGACCGCCGCCGCGTCGGGCTCCAGCACCGCCTGGATGCGCGACATGGCGCCCACCAGTGCCTGGCGCTGTGGCGCCGCCAGCGGTGCCAGCAACGCCTCGGTCTCGGCCTGGCTGCTGCGGTCCAGCGGCGCGAAGGCGCGCTTGCCGGCGGGGCTGAGCTTGAGCAAGGTCTGGCGGCCGTCGCTGGGGTGCGCCTGTTCCGCCAACAGGCCGCGGCTCTTCAGCCCGCGCAGCAGGCGGCTCAGGTAGCCGGCATCCAGCTGCAGGCGCTTGCTCAGCGCCGACGCGCTGACCGGCGCGTGGTGCGCCAGCTCCCACAGCAGGCGCGCCTCGGGCAGCGTGAAGTCACTGCCCGACAGCTTGGGCGAGAGCACGCCGATGCGGCGCGTGTAGAAGCGGTTGAAGGCGCGGACGTCCAGCGCGTGATCGACAGTCATGGGTGCGATCATCGGCAAAATGCTTGCTTTTGGCAATCATTTATTCGGCGACTACGCTCTAGGTTGGCTGATCGACGGGAGTGGGTTGTGGGCATCGTTGTGTACTGGCTGGAAGTGCCCGTGGGCGGCGAGGCCGAACCGGGCTGTGAGTCGTTCAGCAGCCAGCAGTTGACGCAGGCGCTGGCCTGCGCAGAGGCGCGGCGCAGGCAGGGCCACCGCCATGTCTGCATCTCGACCGAATTGGAGGACCGGGTCGGCCAGGCGGGCGTCGCAGCCGTCGAGGCGGGCAGGACGCCGGACGGCGAGGCCTATGAATGGTCCAAGGCCGGCCGGGCCGGAAAGACCCGCCGGAGGTAGCCTCTTTAAAATGCGTCGATGAATCCCTCGCCAGATGGCCTTGACGCGCCTGAGCCGGTCGCTGCTCAGCACAGTCCCCTCCTGAAGAACCTCAACCCCGAGCAGCTTGCCGCCGTGACGGCGGAACCGGCACCCGCGCTGATCCTGGCCGGTGCCGGCTCCGGCAAGACCCGTGTGCTGACCACCCGCATAGCCTGGCTGCTGCAGACGGGCCAGGTCAGCCCGGGCGGCATCATGGCCGTGACCTTCACGAACAAGGCCGCCAAGGAGATGCTGACGCGTCTGTCGACCATGCTGCCGTTCAACGTGCGGGGCATGTGGATAGGCACCTTCCACGGCCTGTGCAACCGCTTCCTGCGCGCGCACTGGAAGCTGGCCAACCTGCCGCAGGCCTTCCAGATCCTGGACGCGAGCGACACGACCTCGGCCGTCAAGCGCGTCATCAAGGCGATGAAGCTCGATGAAGAACGCTTTGTACCCAAGCAGGTCGGCTGGTTCATCGCCGGCTGCAAGGAAGATGGCCAGCGCCCCGGCGACGTCGAGGCTCGCGACGAGCAGACGAAGAAGCTCATCGAGATCTACGCCAACTACGAGGACCAGTGCCAGCGCGAAGGCGTGGTGGACTTCGCCGAGCTGATGCTGCGCAGCTACGAGCTGCTGCGCGACAACCAGGCCGTGCGCGAGCATTACCAGCGCCGCTTCCGGCACATCCTCGTCGACGAGTTCCAGGACACGAACAAGCTGCAGTACGCGTGGCTGAAGATGTTTGCACCGCCCAATGCCGGCAACGGCCAGAGCCTGCTGGCGGTGGGCGACGACGACCAGAGCATCTACGCCTTCCGCGGCGCGCGCGTGGGCAACATGGCCGACTTCGAGCGCGAGTACCGCGTCAAGAAGGTCATCAAGCTGGAGCAGAACTACCGCAGCTTCGGCCACATCCTGGACGCCGCCAACGAGTTGATCAGCCGCAACAGCCAGCGCCTGGGCAAGACGCTGCGCACCGACGCGGGCCTGGGCGAGCCCATCCGCGTGCAGGAGGCGCCCAGCGACTTCGCCGAGGCGCAGTGGATCATCGAGGAGATCCAGAGCCTGCACCGCGGCGGCCTGGACCGGCAGGAGATCGCCATCCTGTACCGCAGCAATGCGCAGTCGCGCGTCATCGAGTCGGCGCTGTTCAACTCGGGCATCCCATACCGCGTCTACGGCGGGCTGCGCTTCTTCGAGCGCGCCGAGGTGAAGCATGCGCTGGCCTATCTGCGGCTGCTGGAGAACGCCAACGACGACACCAGCTTTTTGCGCGTCGTCAACTTCCCGACCCGCGGCATCGGCGCCAAGACACTGGAGAACCTGCAGGACGCCGCAAAGAGCTCTGGCCGCAGCCTCTACCAGAGCGTGGGCGCCATCACCGGCAAGGGCGGCGCCAACCTGCTGGCCTTCACCAACCTGATCGACTCCACGCGCAACCTGACACAGGGCATGACGCTGCGCGAGATCATCGAGCAGGTGCTGGAGACCTCGGGCCTGCTGGACTTCTACCGCACCGACAAGGACGGCGCCGAGCGGCTGGAGAACCTGGACGAACTGATCAACGCGGCCGAGGCCTTCGTCATGCAGGAGGGCTTCGGCAAGAACGCCGTGGGCCTGCCCGTCGATGAAGTCGCCGAGGCGGGCGCGCCCGGCGCGGTGCCCGATGCGGAGACGGGCGAGATCATGTCGCCGCTGGTGGCCTTCCTGACGCATGCGTCGCTGGAGGCCGGCGACAACCAGGCGCAGGCCGGCCAGGACGCCGTGCAGCTGATGACCGTCCACTCGGCCAAGGGGCTGGAGTTCGACGCGGTCTTCATCAGCGGGCTGGAAGAGGGCTTGTTCCCGCACGAGAACGCGATGTCCGACCACGACGGGCTGGAAGAAGAGCGCCGCCTGATGTACGTGGCCATCACGCGGGCGCGCAAGAAGCTCTCTTTGAGCTTCTGCCAGACGCGCATGCTGCACGGACAGACGCGTTATCACATCAAGAGCCGCTTCTTCGACGAGCTGCCGGAAGACGCGTTGAAGTGGCTGACGCCGCGCAACCAGGGCTTTGGCTCGGGCTTTGCGCGCGAATACCAGCAGGCCTGGGACCGGGGCTCGGGCCTGAAGGGCATGGTGGGCGCCGGCCGTGTGGAGAAGGCTGCCTGGGTGGAGCCACCGGTGCCGGCGGCCATGCGGCAGAAGGTGTCGAACGAGCACGGCGGCCTGCGCGTGGGCAAGGGCGTGTTCCACAACAAGTTCGGCGAGGGCGTGCTGCTGACGCTGGAAGGCAGCGGCGCGGATGCTCGCGCGCAGGTCAACTTCGGCCGGCACGGCACGAAGTGGCTGGCACTGTCGGTGGCGAAATTGACCCCGACGGATTGACATGCCCCTCGCCCAGCCTCCCATCGCGGAAAGCGAGCGAGTCTGGTCGGCCCTGCAGACCGCGCTGCGGCAGTGCCGCAGCCCTTCAGCGGCCCGGCGCTCGGCCCGAAAAAGGCAGCCAGAGCTCAGCGGCCGACGATGACGACGTGGGCCTGGATCAGCGTGTCGATGGCGCCGACGCCAAAGCGTGCCGCGATGGCCTGGGCGGCGTGGGCCGTCAGCTCGGGCAGCCGGCCCGGCGCGCGGCTCTCGAGTTCGTTGCGCAGCGGCGTGCCCTGGCAATAGCCCAGCGCCGGCCCTGACGGTGACTCGGCACAGGCCCGCATGGGCAGCGTCACGGCGTCGGCCGGGTGCTCGAAGCCGCCCGCGGTCAGATCGGCGCGCAGCCCGTCCAGGTCGTGGCAGCCATGCGGCGTGCGCGCCAGGAAGCGCGGCGGGTCGTCCGGGAAGGCCTGGGCCATGGCCTGCGTGACGGTGTCGGCCAGCTCGTTGCTGCCGATGTGGTCCCAGACGTTGAACAGGAACACGCCGCCAGGCCGCAGCACGCGGCGGACCTCGGCAAAGGCGCGCGGACGGTCCAGGAACATCACGCCGAACTGGCAGGCGACGAGATCGAAGCTCTCGTCGGCAAAGGGCAGGTCCTGCGCGTCGGCCAGCCGCCATTCGACGGGGCGGTCGGTGCCCAGCGTGGCGGCCATGTCCAGCATGGTCGCGTTCAGGTCGCTGGCGACGATGGCCGTCTCGGCGGGCAACTGGGCCACCAGATGGCGGGTCAGCACGCCGGTGCCAGCCGCCAGCTCCAACACCCGTTGCGGGCGCAGCGCAGCCGCCCGCGCCGCCAAATCCTGCGCATAGGGCGCGAAGATCAGCGGCACGAGGTAGTGCTCGTACAGCTGCGGGATGGAGCCCGTGAAGCCCCGGTCGGCCAGGTTCATGCGCCCGATTCTGAGCCGGTGCTAGGCTGGCCGCCGCTTTCCACGCAATTGCTTGCAAATGCCATGACTGAACACCGTCCTACACATGCGGCGCTGACCGCCTTCCTGCAGGCCGAGTTTCCGCAGAACCGCTGCACGCTGGAGGAGCTCGACGAGGATGGCAGCGTCGTCGTGGCCCACCCCGTCGGCGAGGCCGAGCTGCGGCCCGGCGGCACGGTGTCGGGGCCGGTCATGATGACGCTGGCCGATGTGGCGCTGTACATCGCCATCCTGGCGCGCATCGGCATCGTGCCGCTGGCGGTGACGACCAACCTGGCCATCAACTTCCTGCGCAAGCCGCGCGCGGATCGGCGCGTCGTCGCGCGCTGCCGGCTGATGAAGCTGGGCAAGACGCTCGCGGTGGGCGAGGTGTGGATCTACTCCGATGGCGAGGACGAGCCGGTGGCGCACGCGACGGGCACCTACGCGATTCCGCGGGAGCGCTGAGGCCTTTCGGACGCAGCCCGTCGGTCGATACGCGCAAGGATTGGCCGCTACTGACCCGTTGCGGACTTCGAGACGAAGACCGCACGGCACGCCGCTTGCCCCCTTCTTTCCAAGCGCGTGACGTCCGTGCGCCGGAAGGGAATGCAATGCAGGTGCAGATCGAGACCGACAACCATGTGGATGGCCGTGAGAAGCTGATTGAGCATGTCGAGGGCGTGATCCGCGACGCGGTTGACCACTACAAGGGCCAGGTGACGCATGTGGAGGCGCACCTGGGCGACATGAACAGCGGCG
This sequence comes from Roseateles sp. P1_C6, assembly GCF_056406315.1. Taxonomy (NCBI): domain Bacteria; kingdom Pseudomonadati; phylum Pseudomonadota; class Betaproteobacteria; order Burkholderiales; family Sphaerotilaceae; genus Roseateles; species Roseateles sp. P1_C6. The sequence goes on along the minus strand of NZ_JBFUAK010000001.1, from coordinate 649,615 downwards.
AGAAATCGGGCCCCGACGACATGCGCTGCGTGCTCGAGGCGCGTGTGACGGGGCTGAAGAACATCGCGGTCAAGCACCAGGCCGAAAGCCTGCACCTGGCGATCGAGGGCGCAGCCGACAAGTTGACGAGGGCGCTCGAATCGGCGCTGGGCAAGCAGCAGGACCGCCAGCGGCGCCATCCGGGCACCGGCGAGTTGAGCGCCGACGTGGCCCGCGAGTTCGACGATGAGGCGCCACCCGCGGCCGAACCACGGTGATGCGATAGGCGCCGGCAAGCGCTTGAAGGGCTCTTGCCGCGCCCCACGAAAAAGGGGCTGCTCCCGCCGCCCCTTCCATCACTCGACGATCAAGTCCTCCTTCAGGCGATCTTCGCCAACTTCATGCCCGTGGCCGCGCCGGTCAGGTAGCCCACCTGGGCGCCGAAGCGGTCCTTGTAGTTGGCGCGCACCAGCGGGTCCAGCGTGGCCTTGACGATGTTGTGCAACGGCGTGCCCCAGTCGCCGGGATGCTGGAAGTTGCTGGTGATGTAGGTCCAGCCGTTCAGGTCGTCGACCACGCCCAGGCCCGTGGCCTCGGCACCCGAGGGCATGGAGACCAGGCGGCTCAGCACCTTGGTGTCGACGTTGTAGGCCCAGACGAAGTTGTTGACGTGGTAGCTGCTGTCCTCGCCGATGAAGAGGGTGCGCAGCTTCTCCGAGAACTTCAGGTTGTCCGGCGCGCCGATCTTGTCGGGGTTGGCGAGGTTGCCCAGGGCGTCGGCCGCGGCCAGGTCTTCGCCGACCAGCAGCGCCTTGGTCAGCGACGGCACCCACTCGCTGTTGATGACGGCACCTGCCGTGTCCTTCTGGCCGGCACTCAGCGTGTGGGCCAGCACGCCGCCGGCATTCAACGCCTTGTCGATGGTGATGTTGAAGTCCGGGTTCCAGGCGGCGTTGCCCTTCACCATGGAACTCTGCATGTTCTGCAGCGCCGAGTAGGCGATCTTGTCCTTGGCGTTGATGGTCGTGCCCTCCATCTTCGTGAAGGCCATGGAGCCGCCCTTGAGCGCGGCGTAGCGGTGGGTCTCCAGGAAGGCGGCCGCCTTGTCCATGCCGGCCTTCACGCGCACCCACTGCACCTTGCCGCTGAACCAGATCTTGGTGTAGCTGGCGTCCAGCGGGTCGGTGGTGGCCACGTCCATGATGTCGGTGGGCTTGAGCGTGTCGGCGAGCGCCTTGACCTCGGCGCTGGCGGCCGAGCCGAGCTTGATCCACGTGATGGCCGCGCCCGCGGCGGCCGGGTCCAGCGAGAAGCCGGTACCGAACTTGGCGACATACAGGCTGCCGGCCGACAAGTCCTTCTCCTTGTCGGCGACGAACATGAAGAAGCCGCCGTTGGTCGCGTCGTCGCCCATGATGGCGGTGCGGTTGTCGGGCATGACCTGGATCAGCTCATGCGAGATGCGGCCCAGGCAGTAGTGCTTCTTGATCGTGCCGGTGCCGTCGGGGTTGACGGTCACTTCGGGCAGGTGGCCGTAGTGGTAGACGTTGGCCTGCGTCTCGCTGCCGAACAGGTTCTTGCTGTAGGCCTTGAACTGCGCGTTGCTGGCGATGGTGAACGCGTCGGGTTCGTACTCCTCGCTGGACAGGTGGGTGCTCCACGGCGACAGGCTGGCGCCGCAGGTGATCCACAGCCCCATGGCCGGCGCGGTGTCGACGTTGTGGTACTTGACCAGCGACAGCTTGCCGGTGGCGGGGTCCTGGTCCAGCGTCAGCACGGCGATGGGCGAGGGCAGCTTGCCGTACATGTCGGTCTTGCCGTCCTGCGCCCAGGTCGTGTATTCGAACTGCACGACGGCGAACACGGTATTGCCCTTGACGCCGGGGACGGCGGCGTTGTCGAGCTTGAGCAGCGAGGTGCCGTCCGGCGAGTCGCTGAAGAACTGGCGCGGGCTGGCGGCCACCGTTGTATCGACGATGGCCTTGCCGGCGAAGTCGACATAACCACCCGCCAGGATGGTGCCGCCCTTGCCGTCCGGCACCAGGTCACCGGTCGTGAAGAAGGGCTGGTAGGCCAGCGTGAAGCCCTGCGTGCTGTCGTCGCTGAACTTGACGGTCAATGTCGAGCTGACCAGCGTCCTGGCCATGTCGGCCGGCGTGACCAGGCTGGGTGCGGCCATGCCGGTGAAGCTGGCCGATGCGAAGCTGGGGCGTGGCGTGTCGTCGTCGCTGCCGCCGCCGCAGGCGGTCAGCAGGCTGCCCAGGGCAGTGCCGCCGAGCGGCAGCATGAGCGGGGTGCCCAGGAACTTCAGGGCTTGGCGACGATGGAGAACGTTGGACTGGGACATGGAAGCGGCAGTGACTGCCCGAGCAATGGAAGCGCGGCAATCTATGCAACTTGCATGTCGGCCTCGTGAAAAACCGAGGGCCGTGTCGGGTCAGGCCTGGTCGTCCAGCAGGCCCGGCGGCGCGCCGAACATGAAGCAGTCCACGAAGCTGAAGTACAGCGACGCGTAGAACACTGTCGACAGCAGCAACCCCGTGGCCATCAGCACCATGGGTGCGAACTGCGCCAGGCCCAGCATCGCGAAGGCCAGGCTGACGACGCCGGCCACGCCCATCAGCAGGCCGCCCCACAGCAGCGCATTCAACGCAAACGCTGCCTTGTTGCGCCACAGTGCCAGCGTGCTGGAGAACAACGCCTGGGCCACGCCCTGGCCGCCCCAGTGCACGAGGGCCGGCGCATGCCAATAGGGCACCGACAGCAGCGCCACCAGGCCCAGCCGCGTGGCCATGCCCCAGAACAGCCGCGGGTCGGTGGCGGCATTGGCGATGGCGTCGTTGTCGGCGTTCTCGGCGATCAGCCGCTGCAGGTCGCGCGTGCTGCCGCCGTCCACCCAGTCGGCCAGCAGGCCGATCAGCAGCGCTGCGCCGGCGTAGCTGAGGCACAGCATCAGCTGGGCGTTGCGCCGCTGGGGCGTCAGCTTCAGCGGCGCGACGAAGACCGTGGCCGTCGGCGTCTTCTTCTGCAGTACCAGGTGGGTGGCCAGCATGAAGCCCAGCGACAGCAGCGGCAGCGAGGCCATGGTCAGCATCAGGCCCACGCCGGGGATGAGCATCGCGAAAAAGCCCGCGAACAGAAACATGCCGAACAGCCCGGCCAGCGCCAGCGGCTGGCGCTGGAAGACCTTGAAGCCGTGGCGTATCCAGAGCCGGCCGTTGCGCGCCGGCACGTCTTGCAGGTGCAGCTGCATGGTCATGTCTGCCCGTCGGTCAACGAGTACGTTGCCCGATCCCCCAGGGGGATGGCCGCTTGCTTGGGGCGGCCCAGCGCTGCGCGGCTCATGTTTCGCCACCTCCCGCCAGCGCATGCCAGGGCTTGGCGATGCGCTCGCGCAGCACGCGCTCGAAGTGGCTGGGGTCGTGCGCCTTCAGCAGGCTGGCCTCGCGCGGCAGGTGCAGGTCGTACAGGCGCGACAGCCAGAAGCGCAAGGCCGCCGCGCGCAGCAGCGCCGGCAGCAGGCGGTGCTCGGCGCCGGACAGCGGCCGTTCGCTTTCGTAGGCGGCGACGAAGACGCTGGCGCGCTCCTCGATGAGGCAGCCGGTCGTCAGGTCGATGCACCAGTCGTTCAGGCACACGGCCAAGTCGAACAGCCAGGTGTCGCAACCCGCGAAATAGAAGTCGAAGAAGCCGGTCAGCCGCTCGCGGCCGGGGCCTTCACCGGGCTCGAACATGACGTTGTCGCGGAACAGGTCGGCGTGGATAGGCCCCGCCGGCAGGTGCGCGTACTCGGCGGATGCGGCGAGCTGCTCCTGGTAGGCCAGCTCGCTGCGCACCAGCTCGGCCTGCGCTGTGTCCAGGAAGGGCAGCAGCTGCGGTGCCACCTCGCGCCACCAGGCCAGGCCGCGCAGGTTGGGCTGTTGCAGCGCGAAGTCGCGGCCGGCCAGGTGCATGCGCGCCAGCGTGGCGCCGACCTGCCGGCAGTGGAAGGCGTCGGGCGCGAGCTGGTGGCCGCCGTGCAGGCGGTCGACGATGGCCGCCGGCTTGCCCGCCACGTCGAACAGGATCTCGCCGGCCTGATTGGCATGCGGCTCGGGCACCGGCACGCCGCGCTGCGCCAGGTGCTGCATCAGGCGCAGGTAAAAGGGCAGCTGCTCGGCCGTCAGGCGCTCGAACAGCGTCAGCACGTAATGGCCCGACTCGCAGTCGACGAAGTAGTTGGTGTTCTCGATGCCGGCGCCGATGCCGCGCAGCGACGTGAGGCGCCCGAGGGAAAGATGGTCCAGCAGGACTTGGGCCTGCGCGGTGCTGACTTCGGTGAAAACGGCCATGGGTCGGGGGAAAGCGACTGAAACGGCCCGCAGGCCGCGCGCGGTCAGAAGTTGAGGACTCGCCAGACCCGCGTGCCCGAGCCGCTCTTGCTCAGGCCGGTGCCGGTGCCACCGGCCGACTCGCGGCCCGCGTCGTTGACGACGATTTCGTAGTCCGGCGCCTTGGTGATCTTGTTCTTGACCGTGACCTTCTTGGCCTCGCCGCGCACCTTCAGCTCCTCGATGCGCACCTGGTCATCCTCCGCCACGGTGCGCTCGACCTTGGGTTCGGGCGGCGGGTCGGCGAAGGCGCCGCCACAAAGGGCGGCGATCAGCAGGGGTACGGCAAGGCGCAGCATGCTGTCGATTCTAGGCGGCGTGCTGATCGAGAATCCCTGCCCATGAGTAAACCCATCCTGCTGCTGGTCGATGGCTCCAGCTACCTGTACCGCGCCTTCCACGCCATGCCCGACCTGCGCGGCCCCGAGGGCCAGCCCACCGGCGCGGTGCGCGGCATGGTGGCCATGCTGAAGAAGCTGCAGAGCGACATTGGCGCGGCGCACGCCGTCTGCGTGTTCGACGCGCCGGGCAAGACCTTCCGCGACGACTGGTACCCCGAGTACAAGGCCCAGCGCGCGCCCATGCCGCCGGAGCTGCGCGCGCAGATCGAACCCATCCATGAGGTCGTGAAGCTGCTGGGCTGGCCCACGCTGACGGTGGCGGGCGTGGAGGCGGACGACGTCATCGGTACGCTCTGCTGTATCGCCGCCACCCAGGGCCACCGCGTCATCGTCTCCACCGGTGACAAGGACCTGTCCCAATTGGTGAACCCGGACGTGGAGCTCATCAACACGATGAGCAACGAGCGACTGGACGAAGCTGGCGTGTTCGAGAAGTTCGGTGTGCCGCCCAACCGCATCATCGACTACCTGACGCTGATGGGCGACACCGTCGACAACGTGCCGGGCGTGACCGGCGTCGGCCCCAAGACGGCCGCGAAGTGGATCGCCGAGTACGGCTCGCTGGACGGCGTCATCGCCGCGGCGCCAGCCATCAAGGGCAAGGCCGGCGAGAACCTGCGTGCCGCGCTGGACTGGCTGCCCATGGGCCGCAAGCTGGTCACCGTGAAGCTGGACTGCGAGCTGGCCGAGCACGTGGCTGGCTGGCCCCAGCTGGAGGAACTGGCCTTCCGCGAGCCGGACAAGGCGCCGCTCGCCGAGTTCTACAAGCGCAACGGCTTCAAGGCCTGGCTGGAGGAGCTGACCGGCGAGGCACCCGCGCCCAAGGCCAAGGCGGCGCCGGCGGCCAACCCCGGCTTGTTCGACGAAGCCGAGTCGCCCGCCAGCGCGGCTGCTGATGCGGGCGATCTGGCGCGCCAGTACGACACCATCCTGACGTTCGAACAGCTCGACGCCTGGATCGCCCGCCTGCGTGCCGCGCCGCTGTGCGCGCTGGACACCGAGACCGATTCGCTGGACCCGATGACCGCGCGCATCGTCGGCATCTCCTTCGCCGACAAGGCCGGTGAGGCGGCCTACATCCCGCTGGCCCACAGCGGCCCGGATGCGCCCGAGCAGCTGCCGATGGACGAGGTGCTGGCGCGCCTGAAGCCCTGGCTGGAGGACGACGCCGCCAAGAAGATCGGCCAGAACCTCAAGTACGACCGCCATGTGCTGGCCAATGCCGGCATCAACCTGGCCGGCGTGCAGCACGACACGCTGCTCGAGAGCTACGTGCTCGAAGCCCACAAGACCCACAACCTGGAAGCGTTGGCCGAACGCCACCTGGGCCGCAAGGGCCTGAGCTACGAGGACTTGTGCGGCAAGGGCGCACACCAGATCCCGTTCGCCCAGGTGGACGTGGCCAAGGCGACCACCTACTCGGGCGAGGACTCCGAGATGTGCCTGCACCTGCACAGCGTGCTGTGGCCTCAGATCGAGGCCGACGCCGGGCTGACGCACATCTACCGCGACATCGAGATGCCCACGGCCGATCTGCTGGCCCGCATCGAACGCAACGGCGTGCTGATCGACGCGGGCCGGCTGCAGATGCAAAGCCATGAGATCGGCCAGCGCCTGGTGCTGCTGGAGCAGCAGTGCTACGAGATCGCCGGCCAGCCTTTCAACATAGGCTCGCCGAAGCAGATCGGCGACATCCTGTTCACGAAGCTGGGTCTGCCGGTCGTCAAGAAGACCGCCACCGGTGCACCGTCTACCGACGAAGAGGTGCTGACCGAGCTGGCGGCGGACTTCCCGCTGCCGGCCAAGATCCTGGAATACCGCGGCCTGTCCAAGCTCAAGAGCACCTACACCGACAAGCTGCCGCTGCAAATCAACGCCCACACCGGCCGCGTGCACACCAACTACGCGCAGGCCGTGGCCGTGACGGGGCGGCTGTCCAGCAACGAGCCGAACCTGCAGAACATCCCCATCCGCACGACCGAGGGCCGGCGCGTGCGCGAGGCCTTCGTCGCACCGCAGGGGTTCAAGATCGTCAGCGCCGACTACTCGCAGATCGAGCTGCGCATCATGGCCCACATCAGCGAGGACCCCGGCCTGTTGCGCGCCTTCCAGGAAGGCCAGGACGTGCACCGTGCGACGGCCAGCGAGGTCTTCAACGTGCCGCTGGCTGAGGTCTCCAACGAGCAGCGCCGCTATGCCAAGACCATCAATTTCGGCCTGATCTACGGCATGGGCGCCTTCGGTCTCGCCGCGGCCTTGGGCATCGAGCAGAAGGCCGCCAAGGACTACATCGAGCGCTATTTCACGCGCTTTGCCGGCGTGAAGCGCTACATGGACGAGACCAAGGCGAGTGCGGCCGAACTCGGCTATGTTTCGACGCTGTTCGGCCGGCGCATCTACCTGCCGGAGATCCGTGGCGGCAACGGGCCGCGCCGCGCCGGCGCCGAGCGCCAGGCCATCAACGCGCCCATGCAGGGCACGGCGGCCGACCTGATCAAGCTGGCCATGCTCGCCGTGCAGGCGGAGTTGGACCGCGCGGGCAAACAGGCCAAGATCGTCATGCAGGTGCACGACGAGCTGGTGTTCGAGGTGCCCGAGGCCGAGCTGGATTGGCTGCGCGCCGAGGTGCCACGCCTGATGGCCGGCGTGGCCGAGCTGAAGGTGCCGTTGCTGGCCGAGGTGGGCGTGGGCCCGAACTGGGACGAGGCGCATTGAGGCGCGCTGAAAATCCCTGATTTCCCCAATTTCCGTAAATTAGGCAAAATAGCGGACATGCTTAGTGGGAGCACTTCCATGTCCGCCTTCGTCGACCAGCCCGTCATTGCCGAGTTCGCTGCCGAACTGCCCAGCGTCTCGGCCACCCAGCTCGTCGCCGGCATCCAGAAGGTCGGCCGCACCGTGGCCGCCCATGGCGCGGTGCTGATCACCAAGCACGACCAGCCCGCCTTCGTGCTGATGTCGGTGGAGCGCTATCGCGAGATGCAGCGCGCCGCCGAGCCCGATCTGAGCGCGTTGGGCGGCGAGTTCGACGCGATGCTGGCGCGCATGCAAGGGCAGGGCGAGGCGCTGGCGGATGCTTTCGCGATGCCCCCCGAGGTTGTCGGCCAGGCCGCCGTGAAGGCCGCCAAGCCTCGCAAGGCTGTTCGCAAGGCCGCCTGAGCCTTGCCCGCCAAACTGTTCGTGCTCGCCGGCGTCAACGGCGCCGGCAAGAGTTCGCTGGGCGGTGCGGCCATCCAGGCCAGCGGTGCCGAGTTCTTCAACCCCGACATTGCAGCCGCGCGGCTGCGCGAGCAGCAGCCCGGCCTGTCCGCCGAACAGGCCAACGGCCTGGCCTGGACGCTGGGCCGGCGTGGCCTGGAGAAGGCGCTGGCGTCAGGCCTGACCTACGCCTTCGAGACGACGCTGGGCGGCACCAGCATGACCCAGCTGCTGCTGGACGGCGCCCGCGCCGGTGCCGAGGTCCATGTGTGGTTCGCCGGCCTGGCGACGCCGGAGCTGCACCTGCGCCGCATCGCCGCCCGTGTGCTGGCGGGTGGGCATGACATCCCGCAGGCCAAGGTGCGCGAGCGCTTCGACGCGAGCCGGGCCAACCTCGTCAAGCTGATGCCGCACCTGGCCAGCCTGCGCCTCTTCGACAACAGCTTCGAGGCCGACCCACGGTCCGGGCGGCGGCCGCAGCCGGTCTTGCTGCTGCAGATGCAGGCGGGCCGCGTCGTTGCGCATGCACCGTTGCGGGCGGTGCCCGCGTGGGCCAAGCCTCTGCTGGCGGCCGCCCTGCGTTGACTATCATCGGCGCCCATTGAAGAGAGGTTGGGCGATGAGGGTTCTGCTGGTCGATGCTTTTCCGATGGTGCGCGCTGCGCTCACCGGCCTGATCGAGCAGCACTTTGCCGGCGCCCAGGTGCAGGGCGTCGACACCGCGGCCGCCGCACGGGTGGCGCTGGGCGAGGCCATTCCCCGCCTGGTGCTGCTGGACTTGCACGTGGAAGGCGGCTTCGAGCTGCTGCAGCAGTTGCACCGCGAGCACCTGCTGCTGCCCGTGGTGGTCATTTCAGGCAGCGACGAAACCGAGGATGCGCTGCAGGCCATCGGCGCCGGTGCGATGGGCTACGTGCCCGAGCGCAGCGACCTGAACACGCTGGTGCAGGCCTTGCACCTGGTGCTGGCCGGTGGCACCTATGTGCCGCCGCTGCGCCCGCGGGTCGACGACGCCCCCGAGCCGGCCGTGTCGGCCGAGGCCGTGCCGCAGGACTGGGCCGGGCTGCCGTTGACGCCGCGCCAAAAGCATGTGCTGCACCTGCTGACGCAGGGTCTGTCCAACAAGCTGATCGCGCGCGAGCTGGGCGTCAGCGTCGAGACGGTGAAGGACCATGTCGCCGCCGTGCTGAAGGCGCTGGGCGCCAACTCGCGCACGCAGGCCGTGCTGATCGCCACGCAGAAGATGCGCTCCTGAGGAAGCGCGCCTTCCTAAAGGCGCTTGGCGACCTCGGCCTTGAACCAGCCCGATTCCAGGTAGGCGTAGAAGTTCTTGCCCGGGCAGACGGTCTGGCTGCTGTGCTCCTTGTGGCTGGCGATCGCGTCCAGGCCCAAGTGGTGCTCCCGGGCCAGCCAGGCGGTCACGTCGACGGCGGCCTTCAGTTGCGCCGGCGTGGGCTGCTGTTCCTCGAAGTTGCCCACCAGCATGACCAGCGCATGGCCGCGCGGGTCGTACTCGGTGTTGGTGTCGCCCGCCTGCGTCAGCGGCCGCGCCGCGTAGATGCGGCCATCCGGCGCGATGACGTAGTGGTAGGGGATGTCGGCCCAGCGCTTGGTCAGCCGCGACCACTGCTGCAGCCGGCGCAGATAGGCCTCGACATCGGTGCCGTCCTTCCAGATCTCGCCCTGGTGGTGCAGCGTGATGTGCGTGATCTGCTGTGGCGGCGCGCTGCTGGCGACCGAGCTGCCGCCCCAGGCCTCGACGGGGACGATCGGCGGCGCCGGCGGGGTGCTGGCGCAGCCGGCAAGGACCAAAGACAGCGCGAGGCAGGCAATGCGTTTCATCGGACGGCGTCGATCGCGTTGAGGACCGCCTCGGCCGTGGCCGGCGCGCGCAGCGGCGGGTCGCAGCGCTCCGGTCCACAGGCCGCGCAGGCGTCCTTGATGGCCAGCAGCGCCGCAAAGCCCAGCAGCAGCGGCGGCTCGCCGACGGCCTTGCTGCGGTGGATGGTCTCGCTGGCGTTGGGCACATTGAAGAGCTCCACGTTCAGCTCGGGCGGGCAGTCGTTGGCGGTCGGGATCTTGTAGGTGCTGGGTGCGTGCGTCGTCAGCAGGCCCGTCACCGGGTGCCACACCAGCTCTTCCATCGTCAGCCAGCCCATGCCCTGGATGAAGCCGCCTTCGATCTGGCCGACGTCGATGGCGGGGTTCAGGCTGCTGCCGACGTCGTGCAGGATGTCGGCGTGCGTGATGCGGCTCTCGCCGGTCAGCGAGTCAACGACCGCCTCGCAGACCGCGGCGCCCCAGGCGTAGTAATAGAAGGGGTGGCCTTGCAGCTTGCTGCGGTCCCAGTGCAGGCCGGGCGTGGCGTAGAAGCCGTCGCTCCACAGCTGCACGCGCTTCAGGTAGGCCGCGGCGACAAGATCCTCGAAGGGCAGGCTTTGCCCGAGCCCGGTGACATGGCCGTCGGCGAACGCGACCAGCTCGGCCGCGCAGCCGAAGCGTTCGGCCGCGAAGGCCGCGAGCCGCGCCTTGATCTTGCGTGCCGCGTCCTGCGCGGCCTTGCCGTTCAGGTCGCTGCCGGTGGACGCCGCCGTGGCGGACGTGTTGGCGACCTTGCTGGTGTCGGTGGCCGAGCAGCGCACGCTGGCCAGCGGCAGGCCCAGCTCATGCGCGACGACCTGGGCGACCTTGGTGTTCAGCCCCTGGCCCATCTCCGTGCCGCCGTGGTTCACCAGCACCGAGCCGTCGGTGTAGACATGCACCAGCGCGCCGGCCTGGTTCAGGTGGGCCACGTTGAAGGAGATGCCGAACTTGACCGGCGTGAAGGCCAGGCCCTTCTTCAGCACAGGACTGGCGGCGTTGAAGGCGGCGATCTCGGCGCGGCGCTCGGCGTAGCGGCTGCTGGCCAGCAGTTGCGCCGTCAGCGCTTGAGCATGCAGCTCCTCGACCTGCTGGCCGTAGGGCGTCGTGTCCTGCCCTGCCGTGTAGAAATTGCGCTGGCGCACCTCGGCCGGGTCCAGCCCCAGCCGGCGGGCGACGCCGTCCAGGATCATCTCGATGGCGATGGCGCCCTGCGGGCCGCCGAAGCCGCGGAAGGCGGTGTTGCTCTGCGTGTTGGTCTTCGCGCAGTAGCCGTGCATGGCCACGTGCGGCAGCCAGTAGGCGTTGTCGAAGTGGCACAGCGCGCGGGCCATGACCGGCGCGGACAGGTCGGCGCTGTGGCCGGCGTTGGAGATCAGGTCGATCTCCGCGGCCAGGATGCGGCCGTCGGCGTCGAAGCCCACGTCCCAGCGGTAGTCGAAGCCGTGGCGGCGGCCGGTGACGAGGAAGTCGTCGTCGCGGTCCACGCGCAGCTTGACGGGCTTCTTCAGCTTCAAGGCGGCGATGGCTGCGACGCAGGCGAACAGCGCCGACTGCGATTCCTTGCCGCCAAAGCCGCCGCCCATGCGCCGGCATTGCACGACGACGCGGTGCGCATGCCATCCCAGGCAATGCGCGACCAGCTGCTGCATCTCGCTGGGATGCTGCGTCGAGCAATGCACCAGCAGGCCCTCGCCGCCTTCCTGCGGTACCGCCAGGCTGATCTGGCCCTCCAGGTAGAACTGCTCCTGGCCGCCCAGGCTCCACGTGCCCTGCAGGCGGTGCGGCGCGCTGGCCAGGTGCTGGTCGGGCTCGCCACGCGTCAGGTGCATGGGCGGCAGCACGTATTGCTGCTTCGCATGCGCGTCCAGCGCGGTCAGCACCGGCGGCAGCGGTTCGGCCTGGATGACTTGCCTGGCCAGCCCCGCCGCGCGGCGCGCCAGCTCACGGTGGGTCGCAATGACGGCGAACACCGGCTGGCCGACATAGCGCAGCTCGTCGGCCGCAAGGATGGGGTCGTCGTGCAGCAGCGGGCCGCAGTTGTTCTCGGCCGGGATGTCGGCCGCGCTCAGCACGGCGACGACGCCGGGCATCTGGCGGATGCGCGCCAGGTCGATGCCCAGCAGCTTGCCGTGGGCGATGGGCGACAGGCCCAGTGCCGCGTGCAGCGTGCCGGCGGGTTCGGGCAGGTCGTCGATGTAGGGCGCGGCGCCGCTGACGTGCAGATGCGCCGACTCGTGCGGCAGCGACTTGCCGACCACCGGTTGCGCGACGGGGAGGACTTCGGGCTTGTTCATGCCACCACCTCCTGCAGCGACGGCCAGACGCCGATGGGCAGCGTGCGGGCGCTGCCGGTCTCCAGCCACAGCTTGGTGAACAGGTTCTGCGCGACCCTGAGCCGGTAGCCGCTTGATGCGCGCATGTCGGTCATGGGCTTGAAATCCTGCGCCAACGCGGCGGCCGCAGCTTGGGCGGCCGCTTCGGTCCAGGGCTGGCCGACGACGGCGGCCTCGGCGGCAGCGGCGCGCTTGACGATGGCCGCCATGCCGCCGAACGCGAAGCGGGCTTCGCGGACGATGCCGGCGTCGACGCGCACCGCCAGCACCGCACACACGGCCGAGATGTCGCTGTCGTGACGCTTGGAGATCTTGTGGGCGCTGAGGCGCCAGTCGGCGGAGGGCAGCGGCACGTGCAGCGCCTCGACGAACTCGCCGGGCTGCAAGTCCTTCTTCTGGTAGTCCAGGTAGAAGTCCTGCAGCTTGAGCCGGCGCTGCTGCGCGCCGCGGCGCAGCATGACGTCGGCGCCCAGTGTGATCAGCGCCGGGGCGCCGTCGCCGATGGGAGAGCCGTTGGCGATGTTGCCGCCCAGCGTGCCGGCATGGCGCACCGGCGGCGACGCGAAGCGCAGCCACAGCTCGCGCAGGCGCGGCACGGCGGCGGCCAGCGCGGCCCAGCTGTCTTCCAGCGACGCGGCGGCGCCAATCCACAGGCCGCCGTCCTCGGGCCGGATCTCGCGCAGCGCCGCGACGCGGCCGGTGTAGATGACGTCGCCCAGGTCGCGGAACTGCTTGTTGACCCACAGCCCCACGTCGGTGGAGCCGGCCAGCAGCGTGGCCTGCGGGTAGGTCTCGCGCAGCAGCGCCAGGTCGTGGACGCTCTGCGGCGCATGGAAGCGCGCGCCCGCGTGGCCGTAGTCCAGCGGTTCGTCGCTGCTCAGCGCCTGCAGCGCCGCGGTGATGGGCGCACGGTCCAGGCAGCGCGCCGGCGCGTCGAACATGCGCTCGCCGGCGTCCAGGATGGGCCGGTAGCCGGTGCAGCGGCACAGGTTGCCGGACAAGGCGTCGGCCAGTTGTTGGCGCGTGGGCGTGGTGCCGGCGGCCTGGTGATGCTCGTAGCAGGCGGTCAGGCTCATGACGAAGCCGGGCGTGCAGAAGCCGCATTGCGAGCCGTGGCAATCCACCAGCGCCTGCTGGGCGGGGCTGAGCTGCGCGGGGCCGCCCAGGTCTTCCACGGTCAGCAGCGCGCGGCCGTCCAGCGTGGGCAGGAACTGCGTGCAGGCATTGACATTGCGTAGCTGCAGTTGGCCCGCGGCGTCCAGCTCACCCTGGATGACCGTGCAGGCGCCGCAGTCGCCTTCGGCGCAGCCTTCCTTGGTGCCGGTGCAGGCGGCATGCTCGCGCAGGTACTGCAGCACGGTGGTCGTGGGGGGCAGGTCGGTCACCTCGACGACCTCGCCGCGGTGGAAAAAACGGATGGGACGCGTATTCATGCTGGCTCCGATTGTCGAGCGTTGCCTCAGAATTGCCATATGAGTTTTACTAACCAGGAAAAATTCGCCGACAGCCCCAGGCGATGGGCCTTGCGGGGCGATCTGCTGGACTTCACGGCCGCCCCAAGCTGGGGCGATACCGAATCGCCGGCGGTGCGTTTCGACCGTGACCACTGGCTGCTGGTCGAGGACGGCCGCATCGTCGGCCGCCAGGCGACCGCGCCGGACGAGACCTGGGCGCGCAAGGACCATGCCGGACAGCTGGTGCTGCCCGGCTTCATCGACACCCATGTGCACTGCCCGCAGCTGGAGGTCATCGGCTCCTACGGCACCGAGCTGCTGGACTGGCTGAAGCGCTACACCTTCCCGGCCGAGTGCGCGTTTGCCGATCCGGCACGCAGCCGTGCCGGCGCCGAGGTCTTCCTGGACGCACTGCTGGCCAGCGGCACGACCTCGGCGGTGGTCTTCCCCACCGTTCACAAGGTGTCCGCCGAGGCCTTGTTCGACAGCGCTGCGGCGCGCGGCATGCGGCTGATCACCGGCAAGGTGCTGATGGACCGCCACGCGCCGGACGGCCTGCGGGATGATGTCCGGCAGGCCGAGCAGGACTGCATCGACCTCATCGGTCGCTTCCACGGCCGCGACCGCCTGGCCTATGCCGTCACCGTGCGCTTTGCGCCGACCAGCACGCCCGAGCAGCTGGCCATGGCCGGCGCGCTGTGCCGGGCCGACGCCAGCCTCTACATGCAGACCCATGTGGCCGAGAATCGTGCCGAGGTGGACTGGGTGGCGCAGCTGTTCCCGCAGGCGCGCAGCTACCTGGACGTCTACGCCGCCGTCGGCCTGGTGCACGAGCGCGCGGTGCTGGCCCACGGCATCTGGCTGGATGCGCGGGACAAGGTGGTCATCGCCGAACGCGGCGCGCAGGTGGCGCATTGCCCGTCCAGCAACCTGTTCCTGGGCAGCGGCCTGTTCGACTGGCCCGGCGCGGCGTTCAACGTCAGCCTGGCGTCGGATGTGGGTGGCGGCACCACGCTGAGCCTGCCGCGCAACATGGCCGACGCCTACAAGGTGCAGGCGCTGCGCGGCGACCGTCTGACCGCCTGGGCAGCCTTGCATGCCGCCACGCGTGGCGCGGCCCAGGCGCTGCAGCTGGGCGACGAGATCGGCGGGCTGTCGGTAGGCCACACGGCGGACCTCTGCGTCTGGGACTGGGCCAAAGGCCCTGTCGCCGAGGCGCGCGACGCGGTCGCACGCGAGCTGCACGAACGTGTCTTCGCCTGGATGACGCTGGCCGACGAGCGCAACCTCGCCGCCTGCTACGTGGCAGGTGAACAGCGCGTCTGAACTGCCTGTCCCGCGAATCCGCCGCTTCGTCACAACCCTGATGGGGGAGGGCGCTGAGGCTGGCTAGAGTCTGCCCACTTCATTTCACGGAGACTCCATGAGCCGACCCCTGCTGACCCTGGTTGCGTCCCTTGCATTGCTGGCCGGTGCGCCTCAGGCCGCCTTGGCTGCCGACAAGCCCGCAGCCGCCGCGCCCAAGCCCGCCAAGCGCTACACCATCGAGCAGTTCATGGCCACCGTGAACATCGGCGGCGCCAGCTTCTCGTCCGACGAGAGCCGCATCCTGTTCCACAGCAACGAGACGGGCATCTTCAACGTCTACGCGATGCCCGTGGCCGGCGGCAAGCCGGTGCAGCTGACCAGCTCCAAGACCGACAGCCATTACGCCGTCGGCTTCTTCCCGGGCGACGACCGCTTCCTGTACACCCGCGACCAGTCGGGCAACGAGCTCAACCACCTCTACGTGCGCGAGCTGGACGGCAGCGAGAAGGACCTGACGCCGGGCGAGAAGCTCAAGGCGCAGTTCCGCGGTTGGAGCGGCGACGACACGGCCTTCTACGTGGCGACCAACGAGCGCGATGCGCGCTTCTTCGACCTGTACCGCTACGACGCCAAGACCTACGCCCGCACGGTGGTGTTCAAGAACGAGGCGGGCTGGCAGGTCAGCGACATCAGCCGCGACGGCCGCTGGCTCGCCTTGGGCAAGACCAACACGACGGCCGATGCCGACGTGCACCTGGTCGACCTGAAGAGCGGCGAGATCAAGCACATCAGCAAGCACCAGGGCCTGGCGCAGTACGCCTCCCAGGACTTCGACCCGGAGAGCCGCGAGCTGCTGATGACGACCAATGACGGCGGCGAGTTCACCCGCGTCATCGCCTACGACCTGGCCAGCGGCAAGACCCGCGAGGTCGAGAAGGCCGACTGGGACGTGGCCTATACGGCCTTCTCCAAGGACGGCCGCCATCGCGTCACCGGCATCAACGCCGACGCCAGCATCGCGCTGCGCCTGTACCGCGACGGCAAGCAGATCGCGCTGCCCACGCTGCCCGGCGGTGAGGTGCGCGGCGTGTCCTTCTCGCGCAGCGGCAAGCGCATGGCCTTCTACGTCAACGGTGACCGCTCGCCCAGCAACCTGTTCGTCGCCGACGTGGGGTCCAACGCCGCACCCAGGCAGCTGACGCAGAGCCTGTCCAAGGACATCGACCCGGCCGAGCTGGTGGACGCCTCCATCGTGCGCTTCAAGAGCTTCGACGGCATGGTGGTGCCCTCGGTGCTGATGCTGCCCAAGGAGGCCTCGCCGGCGCACAAGGTGCCCGCCATCGTCTGGGTGCACGGCGGCCCCGGCGGCCAGACCATGCGCGGCTACTCGGCGCTGATGCAGTACTTCGTCAACAACGGCTACGCGGTGCTGGGCATCAACAACCGCGGCAGCTCGGGCTACGGCAAGACCTTCTTCACGTCGGACGACGGCAAGCATGGCCGCGAGCCGCTGTGGGACTGCATCGAGGCCAAGACCTTCCTGGCCAGCACGGGCGTCATCGACCACGAGCGCATCGGCATCGTCGGCGGCAGCTATGGCGGCTACATGGTGTTGTCGGCCATGGCTTTCCGGCCCGAGGCCTTCAAGGTCGGCATCGACATCTTCGGCGTCGCCAACTGGATCCGCACGCTGGAAAGCATCCCGCCCTACTGGGAGGCGCAGCGCCTGGCGCTGTACCAGGAGATCGGCGACCCGGTGAAGGACCGCGAGCGCCTGATGGCGACGTCACCGCTGTTCCATGCCGGCGAGATCAAGAAGCCGCTGATGGTCATCCAGGGCGCCAACGATCCGCGCGTCATCAAGCCCGAGAGCGACGACATCGTCGCCGCCGTGAAGAAGAACAACGTGCCGGTGGACTACCTGGTGTTCGACGACGAGGGCCACGGCTTCTCGAAGAAGAAGAACACCTTGGAAGCGAACCGTCGCATGGTCGAGTTCCTTGACAAGTACCTGAAGCCCGGTCTGGGCAAGTAAGGAGAGACCGCGATGTTCAGCTTTCTGCTCTGGTGCGTGCTGTTCGTGATCTGCTGGCCGCTGGCCATCCTGGCGCTGCTGCTGTGGCCGCTGGTCTGGCTGATCACGCTGCCCTTCAGGCTGCTGGGCATCGCGGTCGACGGCGTGTTCGGGTTGCTGCGCGCCGTCGTCATGCTGCCGGCGCGCGTGCTGGGCGGGCGCTAGGTGGCGGTGACGGGCTTGTCGACGCCCCAGCGTCGGTACAGCTCGGTCGCGTCGCTGCCGCGCAGCCAGCGCTCGAAGGCCTGGTCGTAGCGCTGCGACAGCGCCTCGCCGCCGGCGCTGCGGCCGAAGGCCATGTGGCCGTGCAGCACGTCCAGCGGCGGCGAACAGCGCGCCACGGCGTCCGTCATCGCCAGGCGCTGCAGCACCGGCTGGCAGTTGCGATCATTGGCCGCGAACAGTTCGATGCGGCGCTTCACCAGCATCTGCAGGCCCGCCTCCACGCTCTGCACCCAGGTCAGCTGGGCTATGGATGGCTTCATGCGCTCGAAGCGGCTGCCGTAGGCCCAGCCGCGCACGGCGGCCACCGGCGTCTGCGCCAGCTCGCCGAACTCGCCCGTCCAGCGCGCTTCTTCGCCGCGCCGGGCATACCAGACCATCGCGTCCGAGTAGAAGGAGCGCACGCTGAACAGCATGCGCGCCTCGCGCTCCGGCGTGCGGTAGGGGCCGACGAGGATGTCGGCCTCGCCCTGTTCCAGCATCAGCTGGGCGCGCGGCCAGGGCAGCCATTCGCAGCGGATGCCGTCGCCGAACAGCTGGCCCAGCAGGTCCACCGCCAGGCCCTTGGGCGGCTGGCCCTCGCTGCCTTCGAAGATGCGCGCGAACTGCGCGCCGACGGCCCGCAGCGGTGCCGCGCGTGCGGGCGCGACCAGCCCCGCGGCGCCCATCCAGGCCAGGCCCGCGTGGAGGCAGAGACGGCGTGTCGGCATGGCGCCGATGATGCGCCGCCGCTCAGGCGATGTCGATGGAATGCAGCGTGAACCCGCGGCCGGCGCGGCGGTCGTCGAAGAAGCAGCGCAGCGTCTCGCGCGTCGTCTTGAAGGCGATCTCGTCCCAGGGGATCTCTTCCTCGGCAAACAGGCGCGCCTCCAGCGACTCCGGCCCCGGGTTGAAGTCCGGCGAGCGCAGCGTGGCGCGGTAGAAGAGGTGGATCTGGCCCACGCGAACGACGTTCAGCAGCGTGTACAGCGGCCCCATCTCCACGTCGGCACCGGCCTCCTCCTGTGTCTCGCGCAGCGCCCCCTCGGCCGTGGTCTCGCCCAGCTCCATGAAGCCGGCCGGCAGCGTCCACAGGCCGTGGCGCGGCTCGATCGCGCGGCGGCACAGCAGCACACGGCCGTCCGCTTCCCAGACCGGCAGCGTGCCGACGACATTCAGCGGGTTCTGGTAGTGGATGCTGGCGCAGGCCGGGCAGACCGCGCGTTCGCGGTTGTCGTCGGCCGGGATGCGGTAGTCCACGGCGGCGCCGCAGTTGGGGCAGTGCTTGAAGCGGCTGGGAAAAGGCATGCGGCCGAGTTTAGAGGTCCAAAATGTGAGCCCCTCGTCCAAGGACTACCTTGGCCGGTCCCCCGGGGGGACGGCGACGCTTGCCGGGTCGACCGGCAAGCACGTCGCCCACGGCGGGCCGGCTTGGGAGCCGCCCGGCGCTCGGCCCGCAGACACTGTGGCTACGGAATGAATCACTGACATGAAGCTCTACAACTACTTCCGCTCCTCGGCCTCCTGGCGCGTGCGCATCGGCCTGGCGCTCAAGGGCCTGGACTACGACTACGCGGCCGTCCACCTGGCCAGGAACGAGCAGTTCGCCGAGCCCTTCGCCAACCAGCAGGTCTCGCACCTCGTGCCGGCGCTGGTGCTGGACGACGGCCAGTGGCTGAGCCAGTCCATGGCCATCCTCGAATACCTGGACGAGACATATCCCGAGCCGCCGCTGCTGCCCAAGGACCCGCTGGCGCGCGCCCAGGTGCGGGCGCTGGCCCAGGACATCGGCTGCGACATCCACCCCATCAACAACCTGCGCGTGCTGCGCTACCTGAAGAACGACCTGGGCCAGGAGCAGGCCACGGTGGACCGCTGGTATCTGCACTGGGTGGCCACCGGCCTGGCCATCGTCGAGCAGCGGCTGGCCGGCACGGCCGGCGTGTTCAGCTTCGGCGACACGCCCGGTCTGGCCGACTGCCTGCTGGTGCCCCAGGTCTACAACGCGCAGCGCTTCGAGTGCCCGCTGGACGACTACCCCACCGTGCTGCGCGTGAACGCGGCCTGCCTGGCGCAGCCGGCGTTTGCCAACACTCACCCCAGCGTCTGTCCCGATGCCGCTTGATCCGACGCCGTGGCTGCAGCCTGACTGGGCGGGCGTCACCGCCTTCATGACGACGCGAGGCCCCAACTTCGGTCGCAAGGCCGGTGACCGCGACGTCGCCCATGCCAACCGGGCGCAGCTTGCCGCCCTGCTGGGCGCACGGCCGATCTTTCTCGACCAGGTGCATGGCGCCGACGTCGTGCGCCTGCAGGCGGACTGGCACGACGGCAACGCACCCAAGGCCGACGCGGCCGTGTCCACGGACCCCGAACTGGCCGTGGCCATCCTCGTGGCCGACTGCCTGCCGGTGCTGTTCACCGCGCCTGGCGGCGTGGCGGGCGCGCATGCCGGCTGGCGCGGGCTGGCCGCCGGCGTGCTGGAGAACACGGTGGCCGAGTTGTGCGCTGCGGCCGGGTGCGAGCCGCGCGACGTGAGGGCCTGGCTGGGTGCCTGCATTGGCCCCGAGGCTTTCGAGGTCGGCCCCGAAGTTGTCGCCGCGTTTGGCCGTGAGGCGCTGCCGCACGACCAACCCGGCTTCCTGTACCGCCCCAATCCCGAGCCGCGCTGGCGTGCCGACTTGCCCCTGCTGGCTCGCGAACGTTTGATCTCGGTCAATGTCACCCAAATCAGCGGCGGCTCGTGGTGCACGCTGACTGATGATTCACGCTTCTTCTCGTTCCGGGGCGAGGCCTTCGGCCGGCCCCGCGGTCGCATGGCCGCTTGCATCGCTCTGGCGCGCTGACTCTTCGGCCGCGCGTCGCCGACGCTTGCGGCCCGGCGTACCGAGGATGTAGAGCAGCAGGCCCAGCGGAAGTACGCCGTAGAGCATCAGCGTGACGAAGGCACCGAACAGCGAGCCCTGTGGACTGAGCGCTTCGGCTGCGGCCATCAGCAGCGCGACATAGGCCCAGGCGATGGCAACAAGGTACATGATGGGGCTGTCATTGGCACGTCAGTGCGCAGGAGTACAAACAGGGTCTACGAGATGTGGCAAGCTTATTGCAACGGAACGAGACAACACCGCCGAGGCGGGAGCTCCGAGGAACACATGGCCACTCGCAAGAAGAACGACACGTCGCCGCCCATGGAGGGGCAGCCGTTTGCGGACCTGATGCAGCAGATGGCGCATCTGCCGCAGATCTCGCCCACGGCGCTGGCCGAGCTGCAGGCCGACTACCTGAAACAGGCCACGTCGCTGTGGAACGCGTCGCTGGGCCAGGGCGAGGCTCCGGCGGTCAGCGACCGGCGCTTCGCGGCGCCCGAATGGCGGGCCAACCCGGCCGCCAGTTTCATGACCCAGCTCTATCTGCTCAACGGCCGTACGCTGGCGCAGATGGCCTCGGCCGTGGAGGCCGACGACAAGACCAAGGCGCGCATCCGCTTCGCGGTGCAGCAGTTCGTCGATGCCGTCTCGCCCAGCAACTACCTGGCGCTCAACCCTGAGGCCCAGAAGCTGGCGCTGGACAGCCAGGGCGAGACGCTGACCCGCGGCCTGCAGCACCTGTGGGGCGATGTGCAGCGCGGCCATGTGTCGCAGACGGACGAGAGCGCGTTCGAGGTCGGCAAGAACGTGGCCACCACCGCGGGTCATGTCGTGTTCGAGAACGAGCTGTTCCAGTTGCTCGAGTACGCGCCGCTGACCGCCAACGTGAAGGCACGGCCGCTGCTGATGGTGCCGCCCTGCATCAACAAGTTCTACATCCTGGACCTGCAGCCCGACAACTCGCTGATCCGCTATGCCGTGGCAGAAGGCAACCGCGTCTTCGTCGTCAGCTGGCGCAACCCCGACGAGTCCATCAAGCAGCTGGGCTGGGATGACTACATCGAGACCGGCGCCATCGAGGCCATCCGCGTCGTGCAGGAGATCTCGGGCCAGGAGCAGATCAACACGCTGGGCTTCTGCGTCGGCGGCACCATCCTCGCCACAGCTTTGGCCGTGCTGGCCGCGCGTGGCGAGCAGCCGGCCGCCAGCGTCACGCTGCTGACGACGCTGCTGGACTTTGCCGACAACGGCATCCTGGACATCTTTGTCGACGAAGCCAGCGTGCGGCTGCGCGAGGCCACGCTGGGCCCGGACTCGCCCAAGGGTCCGCAGCTGCTGCACGGCCAGGAGCTGGCCACCACCTTCAGCTTCCTGCGTCCCAACGACCTGGTCTGGAACTACGTCGTCGGCAACTACCTGAAGGGCGAGGCGCCGCCGGCCTTCGACCTGCTGTACTGGAACGGCGACTCGACCAACCTGCCGGGGCCCATGTACTGCTGGTACCTGCGCCACACCTACCTGCAAAACGAGTTGAAGCAGCCGGGCAAGCTGACCGTCTGTGGCGAGAAGCTGGACCTGGGCGCCATCGACGCGCCGGTCTACATCTACGGCTCGCGCGAGGATCACATCGTGCCCTGGACCAGCGCCTACCGCAGCACGCAGGTGCTGAAAGGCAAGAAGCGCTTCGTGCTGGGTGCCTCGGGTCACATCGCCGGCGTCATCAATCCGCCGCCCAAGCCGGGCAAGCCACCCAAGCGCAGCCACTGGATCGCCAAGGGCGCGGCCACGCCGGCCGATGCCGACGCCTGGCTCGCCGGCGCCACCGAGCACGCCGGCAGCTGGTGGCCGGACTGGTCCGCCTGGCTGGCCTCGCACGCGGGTGCCAGCAAGCCGGCGCCCAAGACGCCTGGCAGCCGCAATTTCAAAGCCATCGAGCCCGCACCGGGCCGTTACGTCAAGGTCAAAGCCTGATCGTTTTTTAGGAGACAAGCATGAGCCAGCAAGACATCGTCATCGTCGCCGCCGCGCGCACCGCCATCGGCAAGTTCGGCGGCACGCTCGCCAAGACCCCCGCCAGCGAACTGGGCGCCGCCGTCATCCAGGACCTGCTGCGCCGCACCGGCCTGGCGGGCGACCAGATCAACGAGGTCATCCTCGGCCAGGTGCTGACGGCCGGCGTGGGCCAGAACCCGGCGCGCCAGTCCGTCATCAAGTCGGGCCTGCCCAACGTCGTGCCGGCCATGACCATCAACAAGGTCTGCGGCTCGGGCCTGAAGGCGGTCATGCTGGCCGCGCAAGCCATCCGCGACGGCGACAGCGACATCGTCATCGCCGGGGGGCAGGAGAGCATGAGCCTCAGCCCCCACGTGCTGCCGGGCTCGCGCGACGGCCAGCGCATGGGCGACTGGAAGATGATCGACACGATGATCGTTGACGGCCTGTGGGACGTGTACAACCAGTACCACATGGGCATCACCGCCGAGAACGTCGCCAAGAAGTACGGCATCACCCGCGAGCAGCAGGACGCGCTGGCGCTGGGCAGCCAGCAGAAGGCCGCTGCCGCCCAGGACGCCGGCCGCTTCAAGGACGAGATCGTGCCCTTCAGCATCGCGCAGAAGAAGGGCGACCCCATCGTGTTTGCCGCCGATGAGTTCATCAACCGCAAGTCCAACGCCGAGGCCCTGGCCGGCCTGCGCCCCGCCTTCGACAAGGCCGGCAGCGTGACGGCCGGCAATGCCTCGGGCCTGAACGACGGCGCGGCTGGCGTGGTCGTCATGACCGCCGCCAAGGCCGCTGCGCTGGGCCTGACGCCGCTGGCGCGCATCGCCTCCTACGCCTCGGCCGGCCTGGACCCGGCCTACATGGGCATGGGTCCGGTGCCGGCGGCCAAGAAGGCGCTGGAGCGTGCCGGCTGGAAGCCCGCCGACCTGGACCTGCTGGAGATCAATGAGGCCTTCGCGGCCCAGGCCTGCGCCGTGCACAACGAGATGGGCTGGGACATGAGCAAGGTCAACGTCAACGGCGGCGCCATTGCGCTGGGCCACCCCATCGGCGCCAGCGGCTGCCGCGTGCTGGTCACGCTGCTGCACGAGATGATCAAGCGCGACGCCAAGAAGGGCATCGCGTCGCTGTGCATTGGCGGCGGCATGGGCGTCGCCCTTACCGTCGAGCGTTGAGAGCAATTCAAATCACCACTGAAGGAGACAAACCATGAGCCAGAAAGTTGCGTACGTCACCGGCGGCATGGGCGGCATCGGTACCGCCATCTGCCAGCGCCTGCACAAGGAAGGCTTCAAGGTCATCGCGGGCTGCGGCCCCAGCCGTGACTTCAAGAAGTGGCTGGACGAGCAAAAGGCGCTGGGCTACACCTTCTACGCCTCGGTGGGCAACGTGGCCGACTGGGACTCCACCGTGGAGGCCTTCACCAAGGCCGTGCAGGAGCATGGCGCCATCGACGTGCTGGTCAACAACGCCGGCATCACGCGCGACCGCATGTTCCTGAAGATGAGCCCCGAGGACTGGAAGGCCGTCATCGACACCAACCTGAACTCCATGTTCAACGTGACCAAGCAGGTCGTGCCGGGCATGGTCGAGAAGGGCTGGGGCCGCATCATCCAGATCTCGTCCGTCAACGGCGAGAAGGGCCAGGCTGGCCAGACCAACTACTCGGCCGCCAAGGCCGGCATGCACGGCTTCACGATGGCGCTGGCGCAGGAAGTGGCGTCCAAGGGCGTGACGGTCAACACCGTCAGCCCCGGCTACATCGGCACCGACATGGTCAAGGCCATCAAGCCCGAGGTGCTGGAAAAGATCGTCGCGACGATTCCGGTCAAGCGCCTGGGCACGCCCGAGGAGATCGGCTCCATCGTCGCCTGGCTGGCCAGCGGCGACTCCGGCTTCTCGACCGGTGCCGACTTCTCCTGCAACGGCGGCATGCACATGGGCTGATGGCCCGAGCGCTTCACGGAGCCCGGCCGGGCTCCGATCGTTCCTTCGCCGGCGGCTGCAACGGCCGCCGCGCGTCCTGCCGGGCCCATCGACGATGAGCGGTCTGCGTCACCTCCGTCTGGCTTCGCTGGCCCTGCTGGCCGGCGCGCTCGCGGGCTGTGCCAACACGGGCGTCCTGCAGCAGTTCGCCACCGACGGCTGCAGCCTGTTCCCGGATCGTGACGTGGTGTCGGGCAAGGCGTGGCGCTGCTGCTGCGTGGCGCACGACATGGCGTACTGGCGCGGCGGTACGGCGCAAGCGCGGCGCGTGGCGGACAACGAGCTGAAGGCCTGCGTGCGCGCCGCCACGGGTGACCAGGCACTGGGGCAGACGATGAAGACCGGCGTGCGCGCCGGCGGCACGCCCTACCTGCCCAGCCCGTTCCGCCGGGGCTACGGCTGGGGCTATGGCCGCTTCTATCGCCCGCTCACGGCGCTGGAGGAGGCGCAGGCCGACCAGTTGCTGGCGCAGTACCGCGCCGACCAGCCCGACGCCTGCATGGCGCCCGCAGCAGCGGCGGCCTCTGCGCCGGGTTGACTCAGACGAACGGCGCCAGCACGGCTCGCCCGTAGGCGACAAAGGCCATCAGCAGGCCCAGTGCGGCGCTCATGACGATGGACGGCACCTCGCGGTATTTGAGGTGCACGCGGATGAACACGAGGCTTTCCAGTGCGAGCATCCCGGCGGCCAAACTGACCAGCAACTGCTGCCAGTGCGGCGGGACAGGGGCAATCAAGCCCACGACGCAGATCAGTTCCAGCATGCCGAGGTCTCGCCAGATGTGCCGCGGCAGAGCATCGAACGAGCGAACGTCGGCGCTGATCTTGTCGAACATGAAGATCTTCATGACGCCAGACGCGCCGTAGACCAGCGCGGCCAGGCCTTGCAAGACCCACAACAAGGTGTTCATCGGGTGCGGTCTCCGATCGAGGAGGTCGTTCGGACGGAGCACCCATCATGGCGCAAAGACGCCAAGCCGTTGGGCTCCGCTGGCAAGTGCCGGCAGCGCGCCATGCGGTCACCCGTCTTCAGGGATAGCTGATCGTCAGCTTGTAGCCCACCGAGGTGCTCGAGCCGCTGTAGCTCTGCACCTTGATGTAGACCGTCGTGGCCGTGCTGCCATTGGTGTAGGTCATGGACTCCGACGCCGTCGTGCCTTCGGACGAGGTCAGCGTGGTGCCGCTTGCATTGACGAGGTAGAGGTCGTAGTCGACGCCGCTCGGGCCGGTCATGTCGACGCGGATCTTCTTGTTGGCGGCCAGGCTGACCTTGAAATAGTCCTTGTCGCTGGTGCTGCTGATGAAGCCGTTGACGGTGGTGGCGGTGCCCACGCTGTTGGCCGTGGCGATGGTGCTGTTGGACTCCGCTTCGTTCATCGCCGCGCTGGTGTTGCTGACGCTGAAGCTCACCGTGCTGGACGACGTGCTGTTGCCGGCCGCGTCGAAGGCCTTGGCGACCAGGCTGTGGCTGCCGTTGGCCAGCGTCAACGAGTCCAGCGTCATGCTGAAGGGTGACGTGGTGTCGCTGCCCTTGAGCGTGCCGTCGACCCAGAACTCGACCTTGGTGACGCCGATGTTGTCGCTGGCCAGGGCCGACAGCGTGATGCTGCCGCTGGTGCCCGTCTCGCTGGCGCTGACGGTGGGCGGTGTGGTGTCGCCGCCGCCCGTGCCCTGCGTCACCCAGATGGGCGCGGACCACAGGATCTTGCCGTCGCTCTGCGTGAGCTTGGCGTAGTACATGTGCGCACCGGTGCTGGGCGTGAAGCTGTGCGTCGCGTTGTTGGTCAGCAGCGTCATGGTGGCGCCGCGACCCGGCACGCCTTCCCAGATCTCGACGAGCGACGCTGTCTTGCCGGTGGTGCTGGCAAAGCCGACGTTCAGGTTCAGCGTGCCGCTGTTGTTGATGCGCGAGCCCATGATGGCGCCGTTGGCGCTGAAGACGAGCTGGGAGTTCTTGTCATGCGTCGCGAACACGCGGCGGGCGCGCAGCGCCTCGGTGAAGCTGGCCTTGCTCAGCGCCGTGCCGTTGGGGATGAGCACCGCCGTGCGGTTGGTGTAGGCCGCGCCCCAGTTGGCGCAGTGGTTGTCCTGGTTGGTGGCGGGCGCCACGTGGAAGCCACGCTCCAGGATCTTGCGGAAGGCGCTCTCGTAGCCGGAGCCCGGCTGCTGGCTCTCATCCTCGACGTTGGAGAAGGCACTGGTGTTGGAGATCTCGGCCAGCACCATGACCTCGTCGCCGTCGGCCGTGTAGCCGAAGTCCACGCCGTTGATGATGAACTGGCCTGACGTGTCGGGGTGGTTGAACTGCCCGACCTGGCCCGCGGCGCGCATGACCGAGTACAGCGATGCGTAGTCGTTCTTGGCGACGAAGCGGTGGCCGTAGAGCTGGTTGCTGGGGTCGTACTCCCAGCTGTAGAGCTCGTCGCTGATGAAGATGTTCAGGTGGCCACCATTGCTGATGACGCCCCATTCCATGCCGTACATGGCCAGGAAGCTGGGGTTGCTGGCGCTGTAGTTGTTTGCGGTCGTCACACCGGCCGTGTAGCGCGACTTGGCCGTGGTGGCCGGGATGGTGCCCAGGCTCGAGCTGCCGTCGAAGTAGTGGTTGTGGTCGGTGTTGCCGAAGAAGTCCAGGCCCTTGCCCTTGGCATACGGGAAGGCCGAGGACGGGCCGTACTGCCCCGTCTGCGCTGCCTGCGACGAGCTGCAGCTGGCCACCGCGCCGCCGCCGTCGGAGTCGTTCGTCTGGCCGTGCAGCGAGCCGTAGTAGACGGTGTAGGGCCAGCTGGCGATGGCCGCGGCGGCCATCGCGCGGGCGCGGGGCTGCTCCTCGCCGTTGAGCTGGCTGGCCAGCGGCATCGCGCGGTAGGCCGGCATCTTGGCGGTGGGCGCGGCGCCCATCGCGAACTTGAAGCTCAGCTCATGCGGCGCATGGCCGTGGGCATCGGCGTTGGCCTGCAGCGACTCGACGGTGCCTTGGCTGCTGACGCCGGCATCGGCGGCGAAGGCCGTCAGGCGGGCCTCGTAGACGCCGTCGGGCAGCGCCGCGGCAGAACCCCGCCCGGCCCAGTCGAAGCTCAGCGTGACGGGCTTGCCGGCGTATTTTTCGATGCCTGCATAGCGCTGCACGACGCTGCCATCCGGCGCCACCAGCTCCAGCCGGTAGGCCAGCTGCTCGCCGTCGGGCGCGCCGAGGTAGTCCAGCGTCACCGTGAAGCGCCGGGCGCCACTCGCGTTGCTGCTGGTGAAGGGCACCTGCAGCTCAGCCTCGAACTCGTGGTGGTCGGGGTATTTGACGCTGGGGTGCGCCTGCTGCGCCTTGGCCAGGTGGTCGGATTCCATGGCCTGCGCCTGGGGCGGCTCGGAGGTGCCACCGCAGGCGGCGAGCAGGACGGGCAGCAGGGCGGCGACAAGCGCGCGGGGGGCGAAGGGAGCTTTCATGGGGTCCTCGTTGCAGGGCTGTTGGGGCGGGAGCCGTCAGCGAGCCGGGCCATGCCGGCATCGCCATCCACAAAAAACCGGCGCGAGGGTAGTGAGCTTTTTTACTGAATAGGAAGGTTTTCCCCGAAGAGTGCAAGGCGGGTGGCCGTCAGCGGGTGTCGTGCCCGCCCGGGCGCTCACCCATGAAGGCCGGTGGCCATGGCGCTACAGCGCCGTGGCGCCCCTGGGGTTTGCGCGTCCCAGGAAAAAGGGGACAGGCGCCGTTGCTGAAAACGCACGGCGCGCAGCGCTAGTTCCAGAGCGCGGGCTTGTTCACCATCAGGAAGAACACGCCCAGCATGGCCGCGAAGGCCGGGTAGCCCAGCCATTCCCAGGCCCGCTGCCAGCGCTGGTAGCGCGCCTGCAGTGGCCGTCCTTCGGCGAGCGCCGCATCCACCTCGCGCGCCATCGTCAACTGCAGCCACAGCACCGGCAGCCAGCAGGCACCGGCCAGCGCGTAGAGGAGCAGCGACGCGAGCAGCCAGGGCGTCGTCAGTGGCCAGCCGGCCGCGTGCGCCAGCCACGCGCCGCTGAGCGGCTGCGCGACGACGGCCGGCGTCGTGAACCACAGGTCGGCGCGCACGACCAGGCGGGCGACGACGGCGCGGGCTTCCAGGCTGGCGCTGCGGTTGGCGAAGAACAGGTAGAAGGCCGAGCCGAAGCCGGTGCCCACCAGCACGACGCTGGAGACGATGTGCAGCCACTTGACGAGCAGGTAGGTGTTCATGCGCGGCCCTCCTTCCGAGCCGATCGCGCCAGCAGTGCCAGCAACGCCAGCACCGGCAGGTTCTTCAGCAGCGCGCCGAAAGGGTCCAGCCACAGCGTGGGCAGCAGCGCGCTGGCCAGCAGCGTCATGCCGATGACGCCGGCCGCCGCGAGGCGGTAGGTGAAGGCGCCGGGCTGCAGCAGGAGCAGCAAGCCGATGGCGGCGTCCCAGGCGCAGCCCAGCAGCACGAGGGCCAGCGCAGCACCCGGGCCCACGCCGGTGGCCTGCTGCAGCAGCGCGATGCCGGCCTCGCCGCCGTCGTGCAGGCTGGCCGCGACCGTGCCCCACCACAGCAGCAGCAGGGACGCGCGGGCGAAGCTCGTCATGCCCAGGCGCCTTCCATCGCGTCGCGCAGGGGTCGGCCCAGCGGCGAGGTCGCGGCAGGCTCCGCGCTGTCGTGCGCCAGCAGTTCCAGCGCGGTGCTGCACCAGGGGCCCAGCGCGACGAGGTCGCCCAGGCGGGCCGACGCTCGAGTGAGCGCGTCGGGCAGTTGGATGTGCCACGCGGCGGCGTGGCCGCGCATGGTGCGGCGCCGGGCGATCCACTCGACCACTGGCGCTGCCTCAGGCCCGACCGCCGTCCACGACGCGGCGGGCCGCGGTGCGACAAGTGCCGCGACGATGCCGGCGGCCAGGTCCTCGACGCGGATGGGCTGCACGCGGCAGCGCGCGATGGCGGCCGGCAGTGGCAGCCAAGGCAGGCGGGCGAGCAGGTCCAGCGTGCGGCTGCTGACGCCGCCCGCGCCGACGACGAGGCTGGGCCGCACGATGCAGGCCCGCCCCGCCAGCGAGATCTCGCCGGCGTGCTTGCTGCGCGCATAGGCGCTGACACCGCCGCACAGCGCCGAGATGTGCACCAGGCGCTGCACGCCGGCCGCCTCGCAGGCATCGGCCAGCGCGGCGGGCGCGCGGTGGTGCAGCAGGTCGAGCAGGTCGTCCACGCCATCGGCCCGGTCGCGCAGGCAGCCGGCGGCGTAGACGACGCCGTCCATGCCGTGCAGCGAGGGCGCCCACGCGCCGGCGCTGCCCCAGTCTTGGACGGGGCGCAGTTCGGGGCGCAGGGCTTCGTGCCCGGCCGCGGCCAGCGCCGCGCAGACATGACGGCCGATGAAGCCGCCGGCACCGACGACGAGGATCTTCATGGCTCAGCCCCCCGTCCTGGAAGCCGCTGCGGCAACGGGGCCGAGGGGCGCCACCGGCGCGGCCCGCTTCGCCATCCTGTCCTGCACCGGCGCCCAGACGCGGCGCGTGATGAGGGCGATGCTGACGAAGCTGCCCGCCGCCGTCAGCCACAGCGCGCGGTGCACGGCGCCCAGCAGGCTGCCGTAGAACTCGCCAAAGGTCAGGGCCAGCACCAGCGTGCCGGCGATGGCCAGCACGTAGGCGCTGCGCACCCAGAAATGCGCGCCGACCTTGCCGGGCAGCGGCTCTGTGCACAGCGAGTCCAGCACCACAAGCAGGATGGGCTGCAGATAGCCGATGGCGATGACGGGACCGAGGATGGCGATGAAGAGGGTGACGGAAAAGTTCAGCTCGGACATGGTTGTCTCCTTGGGTTGAATCAGTGCATACGGCAGGCACCGTCGGCCGGGCAGCTGCGGTCCTGGAAGCGGAAGAAGCCCTGCACCAGCGTGTGCGGCAACTGGTAGCGGTGGCGCACGAGCCAGGGGTAGGCCTTCGCGGCAAGGCGGGCGAACCAGGGGCGGCGCAGCCAGCGCGCGACGCCGTCGAAGCCGGTGGCTTCGTAGATGACGACGAAGGCGGGGATGCCGATCAGCCAGCCGCCATCGGGGCGGCGCACATGCATCAGATGCAGCATCGCGTCCAGAGAGACGCCCAGCGGCGCGGCATCGAAGCCGGGCGCGGCGATGTCGACGAACGCCAGCCGGCCGGCGCCGTTGCGCTGCATCAGCAGCGCCATCTCGCCGCTGCACAGCGGGCAGGCGCCGTCGTAGTAGACGGTGTGGATGAGGTGGGTATTTGCGGTCACGGCGGTTATTTCTGTCAAAAATGAAATATGAAGTCAAAAAAAGGGACTCGCTGGGAGTCCGGGGCGGTCATCCGATCGGCGGCATCGGCGGTGTGACGGGAAAGATGCTGGGCGCGGTGTCGACCGCATCGGCCGGGCGCACGAAGCGCTGCACTTGCGCACCCAGCTTAAGGATCTTCTCCAGTGTGGCGGGCGAGAGCCGCAGCATCTCGTCGCTCCAGCTGCCCAGCGTCTGCATGAAGTCCAGCGTGCTGCGCAGCCGGTCCTGCATCGCGGGGGATTCCTTCTCCAGCGCTGGGTCGCTGGACAGCTCGCGCAGCAGAGCGACGGTGGGGTCGAACTCGCGCTCCTTGCGCTCGCGCACGATGGTGCGGAACAGCTCCCACACGTCGCCCGAGGTCTCGTAGTAGTCGCGCCGGTCGCCCAGCAGGTGGGTGACGCGGATCAGCCGCCAGTTCAGCAACTCCTTCAGGCTGTTGCTGACATTGGAGCGGGCCAGCGCCAGCGTGTCGGCCAGGTCCTCGGCGTGCAACGGCTGGCCGTGCACGTAGAGCAGCGCGTGGATCTGCGCGACGCTGCGGTTGACGCCCCAGTTGGAGCCCATCTCGCCCCAGTGGACGATGAAGCGGCGGCTGATGTCGGTGAGTTCCATGGCCGCAAGCTTACGACGTCTGAAATTTCTGTCAATAAAGAAATTAAAACTGCCGCAGCCGGTCATGGCTATCATGCGGCCCGTTTTTAAGCCGGGAGTTTGAGCATGGCCATGGATGTAGTCGATTACGAGATCAAGGGTGCCGAGATGCAGTTCGTCGAGGTCGAACTGGACCCCGGCGAGGCAGCCATCGGCGAGGCCGGCTCCATGATGTTCATGGACGCGGGCATCGCCATGGACACGATCTTTGGCGACGGCTCGGCATCCCAGGGTGGCTTCTTCGGCAAGCTGCTGGGTGCCGGCAAGCGCCTGATCACCGGCGAGTCGCTGTTCACGACGATCTAC
Source organism: Roseateles sp. P1_C6 (assembly GCF_056406315.1). NCBI lineage: Bacteria > Pseudomonadati > Pseudomonadota > Betaproteobacteria > Burkholderiales > Sphaerotilaceae > Roseateles > Roseateles sp. P1_C6. The sequence continues at coordinate 618,348 of NZ_JBFUAK010000001.1, read as the reverse complement.
ACCAACAACGCCCCCGGCAAGGCGCGCGTGGCCTTCGCGGCCCCCTATCCGGGCAAGATCCTGCCGATGGACCTGCGCCAGCTGGGCGGCACGCTGATCTGCCAGAAGGACGCCTTCCTGTGCGCCGCGCGCGGCGTGTCGCTGGGCATCGCCATCCAGCAGAAGCTGTCCACCGGCTTCTTCGGCGGCGAGGGCTTCATCATGCAGAAGCTCGAAGGCGACGGCCTGGCCTTCGTGCATGCCGGCGGCACCGTCGTGCGCCGCACGCTGCAGCCCGGCCAGACGCTGCTGGTGGACACCGGCTGCGTGGTGGCCTACACGCCCAGCGTCAGCTTCGAGATCCAGTACGTCGGCAAGATCAAGACGGCGCTGTTCGGCGGCGAGGGCCTGTTCCTGGCCAAGCTGACCGGCCCGGGCGAGATCTGGCTGCAGAGCCTGCCGTTCTCGCGCCTGGCCTCGCGCATCTTCGCGGCGGCGCCGCAGCGCGGCGGCAGCAAGGAAGAGGGCTCGGTGCTGGGCGGCTTTGCCGGCGGCGGCCTGCTGGGTGGTCTGCTGGGCGGCGACGACGACTGAACGGGCTTGACCTGGGTCAGGGCCCAGACAGACCCCCCGGGTAAACTCCAGCGCACAGGGCGGCAACGGGCCGCCCTTTCCATTGGAGAGCTGGATGTTGCGCAGTTGGGCGGTGGCCTTGGGATTCGTGGCGGCTCTGGGAGCCCAGGCCCAGCAAGTCCAGCAAGGGCGCCCGCCGGTCTTCGTGCTGAACTCGCTGGACGCCGACATCGCCGTCGTCGACCCCGCCAGCTTCGCCGTCGTCAAGCGCATCCCGACCGGCAAGGAGCCGCACCACCTCTACCTGTCGCCCGACGAGAAGTCATTGATCGTCGCGAACGCGCTGGGCGATTCGCTGACTTTCATCGATCCGCGCACGGCCGATGTGCAGCGCGTCGTGCGCGGCGTGCCGGACCCCTACCACCTGCGCTTCTCACCGGACATGAAGTGGTTCGTGACGGCCTCCAACCGTCTGGACCGCGTGGACCTCTACCGCTGGCAAGGCAGCCTGGCCGCGGAGCCGCTGCAACTCGTCAAGCGCATCCCGGCGCCCAAGACGCCCAGCCATCTGAACATCGACACCAAGAGCACGACGCTCTACGTCAGCCTGCAGGACAGCGACGAGATGCTGGCCATCGACCTGGCGACGCAGGCCATCAAGTGGAAGCAGCCGGTCGGCAAGATGCCCGCCGACATCTACCTGACGCCGGACGACAAGTACCTGCTCGTGGGCCTGACCGGCGACAAGTTCGTCGAGGCCTGGGACGTCAGCGGCGCGACGCCCAAGCTGGCGCGGCGCATCCAGACCGGCGCCGGCGCCCACTCCTTCCGCGCCTGGGGCGACAAGCGCCACGTGCTCGTGTCCAACCGCGCCGGCAACACCATCAGCAAGATCGACCTCGGCACGCTGACCGTCGTTGACCAGTTCCCCGCACCGGCCGGGCCTGACGACATGGAGCTGCTGACCGATGGCCGCACGCTGCTGGTCACGTCGCGCTGGGCCGGCAAGCTGACGCAGATCGACACGGCCACGCGCAAGGTCGTGCGCCAGGTCAAGGTGGGCAAGTCACCGCACGGCATCTGGACGCTGGATCACCAGCCGCGGCTATGAAGGCCTTGCTGTTGGCGCTCGTGGCCACCGCTGCCACTGCGCAGCCTGCTTGCGACAAGCCGGTCTACCTCACCTTCGACACCGGTCACATGGGTGTCGCGCCGCTGATCGCCGAGACCCTGAAGAAGCACAACGCCAAGGCGACCTTCTTCCTGGCCAGCGAACCCACGCTGACCGGCGGCACGACGTTGGACGAGACCTGGGCGCCCTGGTGGCGCGAACGCGTGGCCGAGGGTCACGAGTTCGGCTCGCACACCTGGGATCACGATGTGTTCCTGGAGGACATCCTCGACGCCGACGGCAAGGTCACGCGCTTCAAGGTGCGCACGCAGGCCGGCGTGAACCCGCCGGTCGTGCGCGAACTGACGGCCGAGCAGTACTGCGCCAGCCTGAAGAAGGTCGGCGACCGTTTCACGGCGATGACCGGCAAGCCGCTCTCGCCGCTGTTCCGCGCACCCGCCGGGCGCACGTCGACGGCGCTGCTGAACGCGGCCAGGGCCTGCGGCTTCACGCATGTGGGCTGGAGCCGCGCCGGCTTTCTGGGCGACGAGCTGCCCAGCCAGAGCGCCCCCAACGCGCAGCTGCTGGAGAAGGCGCTGCGCGATATCAAGCCGGGCGACATCCTGGTCGCCCACCTGGGCATCTGGGAGCGCCAAGACCCCTGGGCGCCCGCGGTGCTGGAGCCGCTGATGACCGGCCTGGAGCAGCGCGGCCTATGCTTCGCCTCGCTGCGCGACCACCCACGCTACGCGCCCCTGTTCAAGAAGCCGTGATCGACTGGATTGCCAACACCTTCGACAGCCTGCAGCTCGCGCTGTACGAGACCGTCGTGCAGCCGGTGGTGTTCGCGCTGGGTTTCGGCAACCTGCTGGAGGACGCCTTCGACGCGACCGGCTGGCTGCTGCTGGGCCTGATCCAGATCGGCGTCATCCTGCTCGGCATCGGACTGCTGGAGCGGCGCTGGCCCGTCGAGCCGGTCACCGACCATGCGGCCGTGCGCACCGACGTCGTCTACACGCTGATCCACCGCCTGGGCCTGGTGCGGCTGCTGATGTTCTTCAGCATCGAACCGGTCTGGGACAGCATTGCCAGCGAGCTGCGGCTGGCAGGCCTGCCGACCTGGCAGCTGGACGGCATCTGGCCCGGCGTGACCGACATCGCCTGGGTCAGCCTGCTGCTGTATCTCGTCGTGTTCGACTTCGTCGGCTACTGGCTGCACCGCTGGCAGCACAGCGTCAACTGGTGGTGGGCACTGCACAGCCTGCACCACAGCCAGCGCCAGATGACGATGTGGAGCGACAACCGCAACCACCTGCTGGACGACGTGTTGATGGGCACGGCCTTCGCGCTGCTGGCTCGCTTCATCGGCGTCGAGCCCGGGCAGTTCGTCGCCATCACCGTCATCACTCAGTTGCACGAAAGCCTGCAGCACGCCAACGCACGCATCAGCTTCGGCGCCATCGGTGAGCGCCTGCTGGTCAGCCCGCGCTTCCATCGCCTTCACCACAGCATCGGCATCGGCCACGAATCCGGCGGCCGCGGCACGCTGGGCGGGCACAACTTCGGCGTGTTGCTGCCGTTGTGGGACATGCTGTTCCGCACGCACAACTTTGAGAACCGTTTCGACGCCACTGGCGTTCGCGATCAGCTGCCCGAAGAGGGCGGCCGTGACTACGGCAGCGGCTTCTGGCGCCAGCAATGGCTGGGGCTGACCCGGCTCGCCCACTCCTTCAGAAAGCCCGCCTGATGCAAGGGATGCAAGGTCTCGCCGACTCCTTCTGGCGCGCCGTCGCCTACTGCCTGCATCCGCGCGTCATCGCGCTGTCGCTGCTGCCGCTGGTGATTTCCGGCGTGCTGGTGTTCGGTTTCATGTTCTTCTTCTGGGAGTCGGCCATCGCCGGCGTGCGCGCGACGCTGGAAAGCTGGATGCTGATCGAGAGCCTGCTGCACTGGCTGGACTCCTTCGGCCTGCAGTCCTTTCGCAGCGCGCTGGCTGCCGTCGTCGTGCTGGCCGGCGTGCTGCCGGTCGTCATCTTGCTGAGCCTGCTGCTGGTCGCGCTGTGCATGACGCCGGCCATCGTGCGCCTGGTGGCAGAGCGGCGCTTTCCGCTGCTGGAGAAGAAGCGCGGCGGCACGCTGGCGCAAAGCGTCGCCGCATCGCTGGGCGCGACGCTGCTGGCCCTCGTGCTCATCCTGCTGTCCATGCCGCTGTGGCTGATCCCGCCGCTGGTCATGGTGCTGCCGCCGCTGATCTGGGGCTGGCTGACCTACCGCGTGTTCGGTTTCGACGTGCTGGCCGAGCATGCCTCGGCCGACGAGCGCCGCGCGCTGCTGAAGGCGCACCGCATGCCCATGCTGGTCATGGGCATCCTGTGCGGCTACCTGGGCGCCGTGCCATCGCTGATTTGGGCCATCTCCGGCGTGACGGCCGTCATCTTTGCGCCCTTCGTCGTGCTGCTGGCGATCTGGCTTTACACGCTGGTGTTCGCTTTCTCCACCGCCTGGTTCACGCACTACGCGCTCGCGGCCCTGCAGGCGCGGCGAGCGGCGGAGCCGGTCGTCATCTCCGAAGTCCTGCCAGGAGTCTGAAACGATGCAAGTGGGTCTCATCATCATTGGCGACGAGATCCTGTCCGGCAAACGCCAGGACTCGCATCTGGCCAAGTTCATCGAGCTGCTGTCGGCGCGCGGCATGCAGCTGGCGTGGGCCCAGTACCTCGGCGACGACCGCGAGCTGCTCGTCGGCAAACTGCGCGACGCCTTCGCCGGCGGTGACCTCGTCGTCAGCTGTGGCGGCATCGGCGCCACGCCCGACGACCACACGCGCCAGTCCGCCGCCGCCGCGCTGGGTCGGCCGCTGGCGCTGCAGCCCGAGGCGCGCGAGCTGATCTGGCAACGCATCCAGCAGACGGCGGCCGAGCAGGGCAAGACGGTCACGCCGGACGAGCCCGACAGCCTGCGCCGGCTGGAGATGGGCGTCTTCCCCGAGGGCGCCGGCATCGTTCCCAACCCCTACAACAAGATCCCGGGTTTCTTCGTCGGCAACGTCCACTTCGTGCCAGGCTTCCCCGTGATGGCCCATCCGATGATGGCCTGGGTGCTGGACCGCTACCCGCAACTTCACCGCGCGGTCGATGTCATCGAGCGTTCTTTGATCGTCCAAGGCGCCATGGAAGCCAGCCTGACGCCCCTGATGGTGGCTGTGGAAGCCGAGTACACGGGCATCAAGGTGTTCAGCCTGCCGAGCGTCGATCACCCGCAGTGGGGTCGCTGCATCGAGCTGGGCGTGAAGGGCGAGCCGACCCAGCTCGACCCGGCCTACGATGCGCTGAAACGGGGCGTGATCCAGTTTGGTGCCATCATAAGCACCGAACTGGTGCGGTGACTCGCACTGCTCCGGCGACACCCACCCCATAATGCTCGCGCCCACCCTGCGGCAACCCATGTCGGTGCATCTGGCATGCAACCTGCTTTGATTCCCCCCGTGGCCGCTGGCGCGTGTGCGCCGATGGCAGCAACCCACCCCTCTCGATCCCGCTAGGAGCTATTGATGGCCAAGACCGTCGCCGATGTGATGCAACTTGTGAAGGACAACGAAATCAAGTTCGTTGACTTCCGCTTCACCGACACCCGTGGCAAGGAACAGCACGTCACGGTGCCCGTTTCCCATTTCGATGACGACAAGTTCACGTCGGGTCACGCCTTTGACGGCTCCTCGATCGCCGGCTGGAAGGGCATCGAAGCCTCGGACATGTTGCTCATGCCCGATCCCAACACCGCCAACGTCGACCCCTTCTTCGAAGAGCCGACGCTGATCCTGTCCTGCGACGTGGTCGACCCCGCCGACGGCAAGGCCTATGAGCGCGACCCGCGTTCGCTGGCCAAGCGCGCCGAGGCCTACCTCAAGGCCTCCGGCCTGGGCGACACCGCCTACTTCGGCCCGGAACCCGAGTTCTTCATCTTCGACAGCGTGCGCTGGGGCAATGAAATGTCCGGCTCGTTCTTCAAGATCGAGTCCGAAGAAGGCGCCTGGAACTCATCCAAGGAATACGAGCACGGCAACTCCGGCTACCGTCCCACCGTCAAGGGCGGCTACTTCCCCGTGCCCCCGGTCGACAGCGGCCAGGACATGCGCTCGGAGATGTGCCTGATCCTCGAACAGATGGGCATCCCCGTCGAAGTTCACCACCACGAAGTGGCGAACGCCGGCCAGATGGAAATCGGCACCAAGTTCAGCTCGCTGGTCCAGCGCGCCGACTGGCTGCAGCTGCAGAAGTACATCATCCAGAACGTCGCCCACGCCTATGGCAAGACCGCGACCTTCATGCCCAAGCCCCTCGTTGGCGACAACGGCTCCGGCATGCACGTGCACCAGTCGGTCTGGAAGGACGGCAAGAACCTGTTCGCCGGTGACGGCTACGCCGGCCTGAGCGAATTCGCGCTGTACTACATCGGCGGCATCATCAAGCACGCCCGCGCGCTGAACGCCATCACCAACCCCGGCACGAACTCGTACAAGCGTCTGGTGCCCGGCTTCGAAGCCCCGGTGAAGCTGGCCTACTCGGCCAAGAACCGCTCCGCCTCGATCCGCATCCCCTACGTCGGCAACCCCAAGGGCCGCCGCATCGAAGCGCGCTTCCCCGATCCTTCCGCCAACCCCTACCTGGCCTTCAGCGCGCTGCTGATGGCCGGCCTGGACGGCGTGGAGAACAAGATCCACCCGGGCGAAGCCGCCACGAAGGACCTGTACCACCTGCCGCCGGAAGAAGACGCGAAGATCCCGACCGTCTGCCACAGCCTGGACCAGGCGCTGGACTACCTGGACAAGGACCGTGCGTTCCTGACCAAGGGTGGCGTGTTCACCGACAGCTACATCGATGCCTACATCGAACTGAAGATGCAGGAAGTTACCCGCTTCCGCATGGCGACCCACCCGGTCGAGTTCGACATGTACTACGCGCTGTGATCGTCATGGGCAGCCTCAACGCTGCCTTGTCGACGGACAGGGGCCGCCCGTGCGGCCCCTTTTTTATGCGTCGGGCGATGGCGTCGGCTCGCCGTTTGCCTGCGCCACAATGCCGCCATGCTGAATCGACTGCTGGGTCTGCTGATCGTCGTCGCGAGCCTGGGTGCCCAGGCGCAGGGCACGGTCTACCGCTGCCCCGGCCCGCCGGTGCTGTACACCGACGCGCTGTCCGCGAAGGAGGCGCACGAGAAGGGTTGCCGCACGATCGAGGGCACGCCCATCACCGTCGTGCAGACCGTCAAGCCGCGGGCCGGCGCCACAGTGCCGTCGTCCACCGTGGATGGAGCGCGGGGTGCTGAGAGCCGCGTCGACGCCGGCCAGCAGCGCGTGCGCGACGATGAGCGCAAGCGCGTGCTGCAGACCGAACTGCGCCAGGCCGAGGAACGCCTCACCATGGCCCAGAAGGAATTCAACAGTGGCCAGGGCGAGCGTCGCGGCGACGAGCGCAACTACCAGAAGTACCTCGACCGCATGGCCGAGCTCAAGGACAACATCGCCCGTTACGAGGCCGATGTGCAGGCGCTCAAGCGCGAGATCGCAAAACTTCCCTGACCGCCGGCATGGCGCCGGCGCGCGCCATGACTGATACCTCCCTGCTGCCGGCCGAGTTCGCCGGCCTGGACCTGCTGGCGACCATGGTCGTCGTCACCAGCGCCGAAGGCGAATGCCTGTTCGCCAACACCGCCTTCGAGAACATCATGCGGCTGTCGCGCCGCGCGGTGCAGAAGGCGCAGCTGCCCGACTGGTTCGACGACGCCCAGCGCCTGACCGAGACGCTGGCCGGCGTGGCCGCCAACCAATACTCCAGCAGCCGCTTCGACGCGCTGCTGCGCCGCGGCGCCTGGGCTCACGAAGACGGCCTGCCGGTGCACGCCATCGTGTCGCAGATGGACGCCGCCGCGGACGGCTCACCGCGCGTGCTGGTGGAGCTGATCGAAATCGCCCAGCAGGCCCGCCAGGACCGCGACGAGCGCAGCCTCGACCAGGTTCAGGCGACCAAGGAGCTGACGCGCAACCTGGCCCACGAGATCAAGAACCCGCTGGGCGGCATCCGCGGCGCGGCCCAACTGTTGGCCCTGGAGCTGGGCGGCGCCGAGGGTGATGCCGAGCTGACCGAATACACGCAGGTCATCGTGCACGAGGTGGACCGGCTGCAGAGCCTCGTCGACCGGCTGCTGGCGCCACACCGCAAGGCCCAGGTCGTCGGCGACGTCAACATCCACGAGATCTGCGAGCGCGTGCGCGCGCTGGTGCTCATCGAATACCCCCGCGGCCTGGAAATCCAGCGCGACTACGACACCTCGCTGCCCGATTTCCGCGGCGACCGCGAGCAGCTCATCCAGATGACGCTGAACATCGTGCAGAACGCCGCGCAGGTGCTGGTATCGCGCATCGCGGCGGGTGACGCGCAGATCGTGCTGCGCACGCGCGTGGCCCGACAGGTGACCATCGGTAAGCAGCGCTGGCGCTTGGCATTGGAATTGCATATCGAGGACAACGGTCCCGGCGTCCCCGCCGAGATCCGGGATCGCATCTTCTTTCCCCTGGTCTCAGGGCGGGAGGGCGGCTCGGGGCTCGGACTCACGCTCGCGCAGACGATCGCCCAACAGCACCAAGGGATGATCGATTGCGAGAGCGAGCCGGGCCTGACGAATTTCCGAATCACGCTGCCGCTGCCCTAACTCACAAGGTGAGGGGCGCGGCTGAGGAACCGCATGAAATCCATCTGGGTTGTTGACGACGACCACTCGATCCGCTTCGTGCTCGAGAAGGCCCTGGCCCGCGAGGGGCTGCCGGTGCGCAGCTTCAGCAATGCGCGCGACATGCTCGCCGCGCTCGACGACGACTCACCGCAGGTGCTGGTGTCCGACATCCGCATGCCCGGCGGCTCGGGGCTGGAGCTGCTGGCCAAGGTCAAGGCGCGCCTGCCGGCCTTGCCCGTCATCATCATGACAGCCTACTCCGACCTGGACAGTGCCGTGTCGGCCTTCCAGGGTGGCGCTTTCGAGTACCTGCCCAAGCCCTTCGACCTGCCGCGCGCCGTGGAGCTGATCCGCCGCGCGCAGGAGGAAAGCCAGCGCGAGGCCGGCGAGCAGGAAGCCGCCGCGCAAGTGCCCGAGATGCTGGGCCAGGCGCCAGCGATGCAGGACGTCTTCCGCGCCATCGGGCGCCTCTCGCAGAGCCATGTCACGGTGATGATCACGGGCGAGAGCGGCTCGGGCAAGGAGCTGGTTGCCCGCGCGCTGCACAAGCACAGCCCGCGTGGCGAAGGCCCCTTCGTCGCCATCAACACGGCAGCGATTCCGAAGGACCTGCTGGAAAGCGAGCTCTTCGGCCACGAGCGCGGCGCCTTCACCGGCGCCCAGGCCTCGCGGCGCGGCCGCTTCGAGCAGGCCGACGGCGGCACGCTTTTCCTCGACGAAATCGGCGACATGCCGTTCGAGCTGCAGACGCGCCTGCTGCGCGTGCTGTCCGATGGCCAGTTCTACCGTGTCGGTGGCCACAGCCCGATGCGCAGCAACGTGCGCGTCATCGCCGCCACCCACCAGAACCTGGAAGACCGTGTGCGGCAGGGCGTGTTCCGCGAGGACTTGTTCCACCGCCTCAACGTCATCCGCCTGCGCCTGCCGCCGCTGCGCGAGCGCCGCGAGGACATCGCCTCGCTGGCCCGTCACTTCCTGCAGCGTAGCGCGACCGAACTGGGCGTGGAGCCCAAGCGCCTGTCGGATGCGGCGCTGACCGTGCTGACGGCCTTCGACTTCCCCGGCAACGTGCGCCAGCTGGAGAACATCTGCCACTGGCTCAGCGTCATGGCACCCAGCCAGGTGGTCGAGCCCAAGGACCTGCCGGACGAGTTGCAGCCCGGCTATGTCGCGGCGCCGTCCACAACGGCCATGACCAGCCCCGCGCTGGCCCAGCCCAGCGCCGCCGCGCCGCTGCCGGCCGCAGCTCCTGCCAGCACCAGCAGCGGCGAAGGCTGGCTGGCCGACATGGCCGCCGACGCTCGCGCCAGATTGCTGGCGGGGGAACCCGATGTGTGGGACGCGCTGACCAAACGCTTCGAGGCCCAGCTGATCCTGACCGCGTTGGACATCACACGTGGCCGGCGCATCGAGGCCGCGCAGAAGCTGGGCATCGGGCGGAACACCATCACGCGCAAGATCCAGGAACTGGGTCTGGACGTCTAGCGACCGGTCACGCGCAGGCCCAGCAGCACCAGCGTCGCCAGCCCTAACAGCAGCGTCAGCCCGCGCCAGAACAGCAGCGGATGCCGCTGCTGCAGTGGCGTGCGGTCGCGCTTCAGGAACTCGCCGCCGGGCGCGTGCAGGTCGTGCTGGAACTCCGACAGCGCCTGTTGGCGCCTGCCGGGTAGCGGCTGCAGCGCTTTGCGCAGCACGCGGTCCAGCCATTCAGGGAGGTCGGGGCGGCGCGTGCGCAGCGGCACGTATTGCAGCTTGTGCAGGTCGCGCGGCCCGCGCACCTGCGGCACCTGCAGGCCATAGGGCAGGGCGCCGGTCAGCATCTGGTAGGTCAGCACGGCCAGCGAGAACAGTTCGGACAGCGGCGAGCCGCCTTCGCCCGTGAAGTACTCCGGCGCCGTGTACTGCAGGCTGCCGGCGATCTCGCGCGCCCGTGCGTCGCCCAGGCCTTCACTCAGGCCCGCCACATGGGCCGACGCGAGATCGATGAGGACGACCGTGCCATGCCGGTCGATGATGAGGTTCTCCGGCCGCAGGTCCTGGTGCAGCATCTCCTTGCGGTGCAGCGCTTGCAGGCCGCGGGCGATCTGGTCGACCAGCTGGCGCACGTCATCGAGCCCCGGCGCCGGGTGGTCGGTCATCCACTGCGCCAGCGTCTGGCCGGGCACGAACTCCATCGCGGTGAAGAGGTGCTCGCGCCTTCGCTCGGGCGGCGCGGCCTTGATGACATGCGGGCTGTCGACGCGGCGCGCCACCCATTCCTCGGTCGCGAAGCGGTCCAGCGCCTGCGCGTCGGTGCCCAGCTCGGCCGACGGCAGCTTGAGCGCCCATTCGCGGCCGTCCACGTCGACGGCCAGCACGACCTGGCTGCGCGCGCTGGTGTACAGCTCGCGCACGACGCGATAGCCCTCGAAATCCATGCGCGGCGCCAGGCGCGGCGGCAGGCGCAGGCCGTCGCGGCGCACCGGCGGCGCGAGCTGGTCGGGCAGGGACTCGACGCGTGCCAGCATGACGGTGGCGTTGTCCTGGCTGCCACGCGCCAGCGCCGCGCTCACCAGGGCCTGCGAGGCCGCCTGCAGGTCGTCGCCATGCCGCGCCAGCGTCGCCTGCACGACGGCCGCGTCCAGGTGCTCGTAGGCGCCATCGGTGGCCAGCAGGAAGGTCTCGCCGACCTCGGTGGGCCAGCAGCTGTGGTCGATCTCCAGATGCGGGCTGATGCCCAGCGCGCGGCCCAAATAGGTCTGGCCACCGTCCAGGCGCACGCGATGGTCCTGGCTCAGCTGCTCCAGCGCCGTGGCGTGCACGCGGTAGGCGCGCGTGTCGCCCACATGCAGCAGGTGCACCTCGCGGCCCTTGAAGACCAGCGCGCTGAAGGTACAGACATGGCCGCGGTCCTTGTCGAAGCGGCCGTCGCCGCGCTGCGTCTGCGCATGCAGCCAGCCGTTGGTGGCGGCCAGCACGCATTGCGCGGCGCGGCGCACGGTCCAGGCCTCGGAGGTGCCGTAGTAGTCCTCCAGGAAGCCGCGCACGGCCGCGGCGCTGGCGACCTGGCTGACGGCGCTGCTGCTGATGCCATCGGCGATGGCCAGCGCAATGCCGCGCGAGCGGCGCTGCGCGTCGGTGGGCAGCGCAGCGCCGTGGAAGTCCTGGTTCAGCGCTTTCGGGCCAGCGTCGGAGTGCTGGCCCAGCCGGATGCTCAGGCCCGCCGCGGCCATGGCGAGGTCAGGTCAGCACGCGCTTGGGCGCGGTCTTGTAGTGCGTGGCGTACAGCGACAGGCCGACGAAGGTCAGGCCGCCGACCAGGTTGCCGACCACGGTGGGGATCTCGTTCCAGATCAGGTAGTCCATGATCGTGAACTTGCCGCCCAGCATCAGGCCCGATGGGAACAGGAACATGTTGACGATGCTGTGCTCGAAGCCCATGTAGAAGAACACCATGACCGGCATCCACATGCCGATGGCCTTGCCAGACACCGAAGTGGACATCATGGCCGCGACGACGCCGGTGGAGACCATCCAGTTGCACAGCACGCCGCGGATGAACAGCGTCAGCATGCCGGCGGCGCCGTGGGCCGCGTAGCCCACCGTGCGGCCTTCGCCGATGCTGCCGATCTTCACGCCCACCGCATTGGGCGCCTCGCTGAAGCCGAAGGTGAAGATGATGGCCATGAAGACCGCCACCGTCAGCGCGCCGGCGAAGTTGCCGAAGAACACCAGCGTCCAGTTGCGGAACACGCCGCCCCAGGTCGCGCCGGGGCGCTTGTCCAGCACGGCCAGCGGCACCAGCGTGAACACGCCGGTCAGCAGATCGAACCCCATCAGGTACAGCAGGATGAAGCCGACCGGGAACAACACGGCGCCCAGCAACGGGTTGCCCGTGTTGACGCTGACCGTCACGGCGAAGGCCGCGGCAAGCGCCAGGATGGCGCCCGCCATGTAGGCGCGGATCAGCGTGTCCCGCGTGGACATCAGCAGCTTGGATTCACCCGAATCGACCATCTTGGTCACGAACTCGGTGGGTACGACGTAGGCCATGGTTTGTCTCCTCTTTCGCCAATCAAATAGTCATCAACGCAGCGCGACGAGCACGCGGCCGTCCTGCACCTGCACGGCATGCGCCCGCACCGATTGCTCGGGTGCTTCCAGGCATTCGCCGGTGCTCAGGTCGAAATGGTTCTTGTAAAGCGGCGACGCGACGACGATGCGCTCGCCGAGGTTGCCGACCAGGCCGCGTGCCAGCACGCTGGCGCCGGAGCGCGGGTCGATGTTGTCGATGGCGTGGAAGCTTTCCTGGCCGACGCGGAACACGGCCACGTGGCGGTCGCCCACGCGGGCGGCCACGCCGGTGTTGGGCAGGATGTCGTCGACGGCGCAGATGGGGGTGTAGGTCATGGGGCTTCCTTGATCAGGCGGTGGCTTCGTCGCGTTCTTCGGCGCGCTCATCCGGGCGTGCCGGGCGGATCTGGCCGCGCTCTTCCACGAAGACGATCTGCTCGTCCGGCTTGTCGCTGTTGACGAAGGAGCGGAAGCGCTGGCGCACTTCCGGCGTCGTGACGGCGGTCTTCCATTCGCACTGGTAGGTGTCGACGACGGCCTGCATCTGCGCCTCCAACTCGGCGGCGAGGCCCAGGCTGTCGTGGATGACGACGTCCTTCAGGTAGTCCAGGCCGCCTTCGAGGTTGTCGCGCCAGGTGCTGGTGCGCTGCAGGCGGTCGGCCGTGCGCACGTAGAACATCAGGAAGCGGTCGATGTACTTGATCAGGTCGGCCTTGCTGAGGTCGCTGGCGATCAGCTCGGCGTGGCGCGGCTTCATGCCGCCATTGCCGGCGACGTAGAGGTTCCAGCCCTTTTCCGTGGCGATGATGCCGACGTCCTTGCCCTGGGCCTCGGCGCATTCCCGCGTGCAGCCGGACACGCCGAACTTGATCTTGTGCGGCGCGCGCAGGCCCTTGTAGCGGTTCTCGATCTCAACGGCCAGGCCGACCGAGTCGTCGACGCCGTAGCGGCACCAGGTGCTGCCCACGCAGCTCTTCACCGTGCGCAGCGACTTGCCGTAGGCATGGCCGCTCTCGAAGCCGGCGGCGATCAGTTCTTCCCAGATGAAGGGCAATTGCTCCACGCGGGCGCCGAACATGTCCACGCGCGCGCCGCCGGTGATCTTGGTGTACAGGCCGTACTTCTTGGCCACCTGGCCCACGGCGATGAGGCCGTCGGGCGTGACCTCGCCGCCCGGCATGCGCGGCACGACGGAGTAGCTGCCGTCCTTCTGGATGTTGCCGAGGTAGTAGTCGTTGCTGTCCTGCAGCGCGGCCAGCTTGGGCTCCAGCACGAACTCGTTCCAGCACGACGCGAAGATGCTCGCGGCGGCGGGCTTGCAGATGTCGCAGCCCAGGCCATGGCCATGGCGGCCCAGCAGCTCGCCGAAGCTCTTGATGCCGCCCACGCGGATCAGGTGGTACAGCTCCTGGCGCGAATGCGGGAAGTGCTCGCAGAGGTGGTTGTTGACAGCCATGCCGCGCTTGGCCATCTCGAACTTCATCACCTGCGTGACCAGCGGCACGCAGCCGCCGCAGGTGGCGCCGGCCTTGGTGCAGGCCTTGATGGCGCTCATGGTCGTCGCGCCGTCGCCGACGGCTGCGCAGATCTGGCCCTTGCTGACGTTGTTGCACGAGCACAGCTGTGCGCTGTCCGGCAGCGCGTCGGGGCCGATGCCCACCTTGGCCTTGCCGTCGCTGCTCGGCAGGATGAGGAACTCGGGCTCGGCCGGCAGCTTGATGCCATTGAGCTGCATCTGCTGCAAGGTGCCGTACTCGGCCGCATCGCCCACCAGCACGGCGCCCAGCAGCGTGCTGCCGTCCTCGCTGACGACGATCTTCTTGTAGACCTGCTTGCGCTCGTCCACGTACTGGTAGCTGCGGCAGTGCGGCGTCTTGCCGTGTGCGTCGCCGATGCTGGCCACGTCCACGCCCATCAGCTTGAGCTTGGTGGAGAGATCCGCGCCGGGGAAGGCGGCTGCGGCATCGCCGGCGATGTGGCGGGCCGCGACGCGGGCCATCTCGTAGCCTGGCGCGACCAGGCCATAGGTCTGCTCGTTCCAGGCCGCCACCTCGCCGATGGCGTAGACATTGCGGTCGCTGGTGCGGCAGTGGTCGTCAATGACGGCGCCACCGCGCGGGCCGATGGCCAGCACGCATTGGCGCGCCAGCTCGTCGCGCGGCCGGATGCCGGCGGAGAACACCAGCATGTCGGTCTCCAGCCAGGTGCCGTCGGTGAAGACCAGGCGGTGGCGCGCCATCGCGCCGTCGGTGATCTCCACCGTGTTGCGTTGGGTGTGCACCTCGACGCCCAGTTCCTCGATCTTGGTGCGCAGCACGCGGCCGCCGGTCTCGTCGATCTGCACGGCCATCAGGCGCGGCGCGAACTCGACCACATGCGTCTGCAGGCCCATGTCGCGCAGCGCCTTGGCGCATTCCAGGCCCAGCAGGCCGCCGCCGATGACGACACCGGACTTGGACACGGCGCCGCTGGCCTTCATGCCCTCCAGGTCCTCGATGGTCCGGTAGACATGGCAGTGCGGCCGGTCGCGGCCCGGCACGGCCGGCACGAAGGGGTAGGAGCCGGTGGCCAGCACCAGCTTGTCGTAGTGGATGACCTCGCCGTCGGCCAGCGTGATGCTGTGGTCGCGGCGCTCGATGGCCACGGCCTTGGCGGCCAGGCGCAGCGTGAAGCCGGTCTTCTCGAAGAAGCCCGGCGCCACCAGCGACAAGTCCTCGGCGGACTTGCCGGAGAAGAACTCGGACAGGTGCACGCGGTCATAGGCCGGGCGCGGCTCCTCGCACAGCACCGTCACCTGCACGTCGGCCGCGGCGGGGCCGTCCGCAAGGGATTCGAGAAACTTCTGGCCCACCATTCCGTGGCCGATGAGGACGATGTGCATGGTCTGTTCTGGCGAAGCAGGCTGCGCCGACCGGGCATTGCGGGCCAGGTCGGAGCGACAAGTAAGAAAGCCCCGAGAGCAGCGGTCTGCTCGGTCGGGGCCTGGATGAGTTCGCCGTCTGTGGCGATGCTTTGTCAGCAGAGGGCGGCTTCGGCGCAGCACCTCAGGCAAGTCATCGCAAGACGCATGCCTGCGTCGGATTCGGGCTGCGCCCTGGGGGTGGAGCACCGCGCACGGCGGCGCGGCACTGGCGCGGTGCGGTGGCGCGCACCGGCGCGGGGCGGGTCGCCCCGTCAGCGGGCCGGGCGGTCCAGCATCACTTCCAGCCCTTGCGCGTTCAGCTCGGCGTCCAGCGCCAGCCAGTCGGCGGCTTCGGCATCGGCCGGGTGGCCGTGGGCCCGCAACCGGGCCAGGTAGCTATCCAGCAGGCCGGCCTTGAGCCGTTCATGCCGGTCCGGCACCGCGCGCAGCGACTCGGCCAAGGTCACCATCTCGTCCACCTGTTCCAGCATCACGGCGGCCAGGCGCTGCAACTCGGCCACCGTGCCGCCGATGCGCCCGTAGTGCGTGACCTGCATGGCCAGCGGCTCGGCGGCCAGCAGGCGGGCCACCGTGGCCTTCAGCGGGCCGGGCTCGAACTGCACCGGCGTGCTGGTGGGCAGGATCCAGGCGCGGCCGGCGATGTCGAAGGCGCGGTAGGACAGGCCGAAGGTGTCGCCGGTGAACCAGCTGCGGCTCTGCTCGTCCCAGATCGCGTGGTGGTGCTTGGCATGGCCCGGCGTGTCGATCAGGCGCAGCGGCCGGCCGGCGAGGTGGATGACCTGCTCGTCATGGCTGGCCTCGGCGCGCTCGGCCGGCACCGGCATCAGCTTGCCGTAGCTGCGCTGCATCTCTTCTTCGCCGTAGACGGCCAGCGCGCCCAGCCACAGCGCCTTCGGGTCCACCATGTGGCGCAGCCCGCGCGGGTGCACCAGCACGCGGGCGTGGGGCAGCGCCTGCGTCAACAGGCCCACGCCGCCGGCGTGGTCCAGGTGCACATGGGTCGGGATCACCCAGTCCACGGCGTCCGTGCCCAGGCCCAGCGCGGCCAGCGTTGCGAGCAGGCGCGGCACGGCGTGGTTGGTGCCGGTGTCGATGAAGGCGGCGCGGCCGTCCTCCACCATCAGGTAGGCGGCGTCGAAGCGCGGGCGCTGGAAGCCGGTGTCGATGGCGTAGATGCCCTGGCCGAGGTCTTCGATGAAATCAAGCATGGAGAGGAGGCTTCCTAGAATCGCCGGTCACGATAGCCGAAGGAGCCCGCGGTGGCCGTTCACGAGATTCTGAAGATGGGCGACCCGCGCCTGCTGCGCGTCGCGCAGCCGGTGACCGAGTTCGGCACGCCTGAACTGAAGCAATTGATCGCCGACATGTTCGAGACCATGGCCGCCGCCAACGGCGCCGGCCTGGCGGCGCCGCAGATCGGCGTGGACCTGCGCCTGGTCATCTTTGGCTACACGAAAAACGTGCGCTACCCCGACGCACCGCCGGTGCCGCCCACGGTGCTGATCAACCCGGTGATCGAGGTGCTGGACGGTGGCCGTACCGAGGGCTGGGAGGGCTGCCTGTCGGTGCCGGGTCTGCGCGGTGTCGTCGAGCGCGACGAGCGCCTGCGCTACCGTGGCTTCGACGCCGACGGCCAGCCCATCGACCGCATCGCCGAGGGCTTCCATGCCCGCGTCGTGCAGCACGAGTGCGACCACCTGGACGGCATCCTGTACCCGATGCGTGTCACCGACTTCACCCGCTTCGGCTTCACGTCGGTGCTTTTCCCGGAGCTGGACGCGAATGCGGATGATTGAAACCTTTGTAAGCGGCGTCCACCGGCTGCGACGCTGGTGCGTTAGCGTGGCGTAAAGGAGCCTTTCCATGGCCACGCTCGCCGATTCCAAGCTCGTCCTGAACCGTCGCACCTGGCGCGTCCTGGCGCTGACGCTCCTGGTCGCCATCGCCCCCGGCGTCCAGGCGCAGGATGCCGACCGTGACCCGCCGTCGCGCGCGGCCCGTGTCGTCGACGTCGTCGGCGATGCCTGGCTGTTCGACAACGACACGCGCGAATGGACGCGCCTGACGCGCAACCAGACGGTGGGCGAGGGTGACCGCCTGCGCACCGACGACCGCGCCCGCATCAGCTTGCGCGCCGGTTCCACGACGATCTGGGTCGACGAGCGCAGCGACCTGGAGCTGAGCCAGCTCGACGAAGGCCAGACGCTGCTGCAACTGGACCGCGGCGACGTCGCGCTGCGCCTGCGCTCGCCCGAGAACGCCGCCGAGACGCGGCTGCGCACCCGCGAGGGCACGGCCCAGCCCGAGCGCGAAGGCCTGTACCGCGTCGAGCAGCTGGACCGCGGCAGCAAGCTCTACGTCTGGCAGGGCCGCATGCGCTTTGAATGGGCGCGCGGCGCCTCGCCCGTGCACGTGGGCACCGGCGAGCAGGTGGAGCTGTGGTGGCCCGACGGCCCGCGTGCCGAGCGCTCGCCGCTGTACAGCGACGGTTTCGGCGACTGGGTGTTGTCCGAGAGCCGTGAGGAGGGCGACCGGCCGGTGGCCCGCTACGTGTCGCCCGAGATGACCGGCGCCGAGGATCTGGACCGCTATGGCCGCTGGGAGACCGCACCCGAGTACGGCACAGTGTGGATTCCCACCACCGTTGTCGTCGCCGACTGGGCGCCCTACCGCTACGGCCGCTGGGCGTGGTCGCGCCATTGGGGCTGGACCTGGGTGGACGACGCGCCCTGGGGTTTCGCGCCCTTCCACTACGGCCGCTGGGTCAGCTGGGGCGGGCGCTGGTGCTGGGCGCCGGGCGCCTACGTGCACCGGCCCGTCTACGCGCCGGCCCTGGTCGGCTGGGTGGGCGGTGGCGCCGTCAGCGTAGGCATCAGCATCGGCGGTCGCGCACCGCCGCCGCGCTACGGCTGGTATCCGCTGGCGCCGCGCGAGGTCTACCGGCCGGCCTACCACCACAGCCCGCGCTACGTGAACCGCATCAACGACCCGCGCGACGTGCGCGACCCCGTCACCGTGCAGCGCCCGCACCGCTACCGCGACGTGCCCACGGCCGTCAGTACGCTGCCGGCGCCCGGAGCGCGCATCCAGCCCATGCCCGTGCGTGGCCCGGACCGCAAGCCCGAGCCGGGCTGGACCCGCCCGCTGCCGACGGCGCCGGGCCGTGGAGACTTCGCAGCCGTGCTGCCCGCCGCGCCGACACGGCCGGTGGAAGCCGACTCGCCCCGCCAGCGTGACCGCGACCGCGGCGACCGTGAGCCCGGCATGGGCTGGCGCAGCGACGGCCAGGTGCCCGTGCGCCGCGACAGCCATCGCGGGCCCGATGCGCCGGCCACGCAGCCGGTGACGCCCGCCATCGTCCAGCCGCAGCCGCCGCAGGCCCAGCCGGTGCCGATGCAGCCGCGCCCGGGTGCCGAGCCGCAGCGTGGTGGCGACAACATGCCCTGGCGTGCACAACAGCAACAGCAACAGCAGCAGCAGCAGCAGCAACAGCAGGCCCGGGAAGCGCAGCAGCAACGCGAGATGCAGCAGCGCGAGGTGCAGCAGCGGGAGGCCCACCAACGGGAAGCCCAGCAACGCGAGGCGCAGCAACGCGACATGCAGCAACGCGACATGCAGCAGCGTGAGATGCAGCAGCGCGAGATGCAGCAGCGCCGGGAAGAGCAGCAGCGCCGCATGCCGCAGCCGGAGCCCCAACGCCAGGCGGAGCCGCCGCGCGTGCAGATGCCGCAACCGCAGCCGCAACAAGCGCAGCCGCAGGTCCAGCCTCCCCGCGCCCAGCCGCGCGACGAAGGACCGCAGCGTGGCCGTCAGGACGGCGTGCCGGTGCGCAGCGACAAGCGCGGCGACCGCAAGGAAAACGAGCGCTAAAGCAGCGGCTTCAGGGCCGGCCAGACGTTGTCCAGCATCAGCGGATGCGCCTTGGCCAGCGGGTGGATGCGGTCGGGCTGGAACCAGTCCATCGCGTCCGCGCGTTCGGCCACGCCTTTCAGCAGGAACGGCACGAGGCCGGCGCGTGCCTGCTTGGCGACGTCCGCGAACAGCCCCTCGAAGTCGCGCGCATAGCTGCTGCCGTAGTTGGGCGGCACCTGCATGCCCACGACGATGACCTTGGCACCAGCCGCCTGCGCGGTGCGCGCCATCGTCAGCAGGTTGTCGCGCGTGCTCGCGAGCGGCAGGCCGCGCAAGGCGTCGTTGCCGCCCAGTTCGAGGATGACGATGGCCGGCTTGTGGGTGCGCAGCGCGGCCGGCAGGCGGCTGCGGCCGCCGGACGTCGTGTCGCCACTGATGCTGGCATTGACGACGCGATGCGGCTTCTTCTGCTCGGCCAGCCGCGCCTGCAGCAACGCCACCCAGCCGGCACCCGCCTTCAGGCCGTATTCGGCCGACAGGCTGTCGCCCACCACCAGGATGACCGGCGCCTCGGCGGCCGCAGCAACCCCTGACGACCAGCCGGCCAGCACCCCCAGGCTAAAGTGCGCCACCACCGCCCGCCGACGCAGTCCCGACATGCCCGAAGCCCTTGTTCAAGTTGATCAGATCACCAAGCGCGTGCGCGACGCGACCGGGGAGCTGACGATTCTGCATGACATCAGCTTCGAGCTGACCGCGCGGGAGTCCGTCGCCATCGTCGGCGCCTCGGGCTCGGGCAAGAGCACGCTGCTGGCCATCCTGGCCGGCCTGGACACGCCCAGCGGCGGCACCGTCAAGCTGCGCGGCCAGGACTTGTTCACGCTCAACGAGGACCAGCGCGCCGCCGTGCGCGCACGCGAACTGGGCTTCGTGTTCCAGAGCTTCCAGCTGCTGCCCAACCTGACGGCGCTGGAGAACGTCATGCTGCCGCTGGAGCTGCGCGGCGAGCGTGACGCGCGCGATCAGGCAGCGGCCATGCTGGCCCGCGTGGGCCTGGGTGAGCGGCTGTCGCACTACCCACGCGTGCTGTCCGGCGGTGAACAGCAGCGCGTGGCGCTGGCGCGCGCCTTCGTGCTGCGCCCGGCGCTGCTGCTGGCCGACGAGCCGACCGGCAGCCTGGACTTCGCCACCGGCGCGCAGGTGATGGCGCTGATGTTCGAGCTCAACCGCGAGGCTGGCACGACGCTGGTGCTGGTCACCCATGACCGCGAGATCGCGACGCGCTGCGAGCGACAGTTGCGCATCGAGGCCGGCCGCCTGGCCGTCTAGGGCCTTCGCGGCCTACTGCCGTAGCGTTAACAGGTCCTAAGAAAAAGCCCGCCGGGAGGCGGGCTTGATCGTTTCGGTTCGGCGCCTGGCTTACTTCGAGAACGTGTAGTCGGTCTTGGCCTTCTTGATCAGGCCGTCCTGGAACTCGGCCATCTTCTGCTGTTCGATGCGCTGCTTGATCTGTGCCTTGACGTCGTCGAAGGCCGGGAAGGTGGCCGCGCGCGTGTCTTCCAGCTTGATGATGTGGTAGCCGAACTGGCTCTTCACCGGTTCCTGCGTCATCTCGCCCTTTTGCAGCGCCGTCATGGCCTTGCTGAACTCGGGCACGAAGTTGTTGGGGTTGGCGAAGTCCAGATCGCCACCGTTGGCGGCGGAGCCGGTGTCCTTGGAGTTGGCCTTGGCCAGTTCCTCGAAGTTGCCGCCGGCCTTGATCTTCGCGATCAGCGCCTTGGCGTCTTCTTCCTTCTCGACCAGGATGTGGCGGGCGCGGTATTCGCTGCCGCTGTTGGCAGCCTTGAACTTGTCGTACTCGGCCTGGGCATCGGCGTCGCTGATGGGGTTCTTGGTCTTGAAGTCGTCCATCAGGCCGCGGATCAGCAGCATCTGGCGGGCCAGGTCCATCTGCGCCTTGTAGTCGGCGCTCTGCGGGACGCCGCGCTTCTCGGCTTCCTGCATGAAGATCTCGCGGCGCACGACCTCGTCCTTGACCTGGGCTTCCAGTTCGGGCGAGCGTTGCTGCTGGCCGCTCTTGGTGACCTGCTGGATCAGCGTCTCGACGCGGGCCTTGGGCACGGGCTTGCCGTTGACCGTGGCGACGTTCTGCGCGATTGCGGCAGCCGGCAGCAGGGCCGAGATGGTGGCCGCGACGACGGCGGCGAGCGCAAACTTCTTCATGGGGTGGGGGTGTGACTCTGGCTAAAAAAATCGCGCCCGGGATGGGCGCGTGGTTCGATCACGCTTGACCTGACTCGGCCTCGCCCGGGGCGCGGGCATCGATCGCCAGCGCGTGAATGCCGCGCTGCATCAGGTCAGACAAAGAATGATAAACGAGGCGGTGACGGGCCAATCTTTGCAGGCCGGTAAAGCGATCCGACACGACAGCCACGTGAAAGTGGCCGCCCTCGCGGGCGCCGGCGTGGCCGGCATGTTGGGCGCTGTCATCGCGGATGGCGAGTGCCGTGGGCGCCAGTTCGGCGCGCAGCCGCGCCTCGATCTCGGTGGTGAGGCTCACGGCTTGCTGTCCTCTTCCTGCGGTGGCAGATGCTTGCTGAGGTACAGCCCCTGGGCCAGCGTGAACAGCAGGATCAGCCCGGTCACGCCGAAGACCTTGAAGTTGGCCCAGGCCGAGGTCGAGAAGTGGTAGGCCACGTAGAGGTTGACGACACCCATCGCGGCGAAGAACAGCACCCAGGCGCGGTTGAGCCTGAGCCACACCGCGTCGGGCAGCGCCAGGTCCGCGCTCAACATGCTCTGGATCAGGTTCTTGCCGAACCAGGCCTGCGACACCCACAGCGTCAGCGCCATCGCCCA
Organism: Roseateles sp. P1_C6; assembly: GCF_056406315.1. Lineage (NCBI taxonomy): Bacteria > Pseudomonadati > Pseudomonadota > Betaproteobacteria > Burkholderiales > Sphaerotilaceae > Roseateles > Roseateles sp. P1_C6. The sequence goes on along the minus strand of NZ_JBFUAK010000001.1, from coordinate 596,269 downwards.
GTACAGGCCGGTGGGTTTCCACTTGATGAAGGTCTCGTTGTGGAACCAGACCGTGGCGCCGCCAAGCACCACGACCAGCGCCAGGCTGATCCACAGCATCAGGTCGATCTTTTTGCCGCGCAGCTTCAGGATGGCCGCCTGGGCCAGTGTCGCGACCATGACGACCACCGTGGCCAGCAGCACCGGCGCCTCCTGCGGGCCGACGACGCCGCCCTGCACGAGGAAGCCGAAGTGCTGGGTCGCGAACGCCGCGGCGGCATCCGGGTTGCCTTCGGCGCCCTTGAAGGCGACGAAGAACAGGATCAGCGGCAGAAAGTCGAGCAATAACTTCATGTTGAATCAGTCGAGGACAGAGCGACTCGCTCCGCTCGGGCGGTCTGTCCCCGAGTTCAGGAATTGTCCCCGACGAAATCGATCGATGCGGAGTTGATGCAGAAACGCTCACCGGTCGGCTCGGGGCCGTCGGGGAAGACATGGCCCAGGTGGCTGCCGCACTTGTTGCAGCGCACCTCCACGCGCACCATGCCGTGGCTGCGGTCGACGATGCGCTCGACCACCTCGCTGTTCACCGGCGCCCAGTAGCTGGGCCAGCCACAGCCGGCGTCGAACTTGGTGTCGGCCTCGAACAGCGGCGTGCCGCAGCCCACGCAGTTGTAGTGGCCGTTCTCGAAATGGTCCCAGTACTTGCCGGTGAAGGCGCGCTCGGTGCCGGCCTGGCGGGCGACCTGGTATTGCAGGGGATCGAGCTGCTCGCGCCACTCGGCATCGGTTTTCTGGACGGGGTAGGGCTTGTCGGTCATGTCGGCCTCAGGAGGAGCAGGAGACTTCGAGGGTCTGGGCCCAGTCGGGCGGCAGGGCGGCGTCGCTGGGGAGAACCGGTTCGTCGAACGGGCGGCTCAGAACTTTCAGCAAACGGTCGATCTCGCTGAAATCGCCGCTCTGCGCCGCACGGATGGCGCCTTCGGCAAGGTGGTTGCGCAGCACGACGGCCGGGTTGACGGCCAGCATGCGCGCCTCGGCGTCGGGCGCCGCGCGCGGGCGCCAGCGCGCCAGCCAGGCATCCAGTGCGTCGCGGTCGATGAAGAGATCGCGCAGCGGCCCGGCATCGGTCAGCGCTCGGGACAGGCGGCGGAAGCTCTGCGTGAAGTCCGCGCGCGACGCGGCCATCAGCTTCAGGAAGTCATCGGCCAGGGCCTGGTCGTCGGTGGTCTCGCCGTCCAGACCCAGCTTGGCACGCAAGCGGCCCAGCATCGCGCTGGCGAAGCGCCCGCGGTAGGCCTCGACGGCCTCCAGCAGCCGTTCGCCGGCCGCCTCGGGCTCGCCGTCCAGCAGCGGCAGCAAGGCCTGGGCCAGCGCATGCAGGTTCCAGAACGCGACGGACGGCTGGCGTGCATAGGCGTAGCGGCCGCGGTCGTCGCTGTGGTTGCAGATGTGGCCCGGGTCGAAGGCGTCCATGAAGCCGAACGGGCCGTAGTCCAGAGTCAGGCCCAGCATGGACATGTTGTCGGTGTTCATGACGCCGTGGCAAAAGCCGACGGACTGCCAGTGCGCGACGAGGTCGGCCGTCTGCAACGACACGCGCTGAAGCAGCGCGACGGCGGGCTCGGGCGCGTCGGCGCATTCGGGCGCGTGGTGTGCAATGAAGAAATGCGTCAGGCGGCGCAGCGCGTCCAGCTGGTCGTGGTGGGCGAAATGCTCGAAGTGCCCGAAGCGGATGAAGCTGGGCGCGACGCGCGTGACGACGGCGGCGGTCTCGACCGTCTCGCGGATGACGGGCAGGCGCGAGCCGGTGATGCACAGCGCGCGCGTCGTCGGCACGCCCAAGGCGGCCATCGCCTCCGAGCACAGGAACTCGCGGATGGAGGAGCGCAGCACCGCGCGGCCGTCCGCGCGGCGGGAGTAGGGCGTCTGGCCGCCACCCTTCAGCTGCAGTTCGTGCGGGCCATGGGGCGTGTCGACCTCGCCCAGCCACAGCGCGCGGCCGTCGCCCAACTGGCCGGCCCAGACGCCGAACTGGTGGCCGCTGTAGACGCTGGCCAGCGGCCGCATGCCGGGCCAGGTGGCATTGCCGGAGAACGCCGCAAGCGCCTCGGGACGCGAGGCCCAGTCGGCGGGCCAGCCGAGCAGTTCCGCGCAGGCTGTGCTCTGGGCGACCCAGTGCGGGTCGGGCAGGCCTTGGGCGGGCAGCTCGGTGAAGAATTCGGTGCCCAGTGCGGCGAAGCGGTTGGTCCAGGCCAGACCCTCGAGCGGTTTCATCGCACCAGTTTAGTGACGAGGCGTTTTGCCCCGCTGGCCTGGGTGTTTCCCCGGGGTCCAAGGGTCGCGGTTGTGACGGTCGGCTGCCGGAGGCGGGGGCTAGACTGGGTCGATAAGACCGCCAGGAGACAACCATGGCATTGATGGGCCGGATGATGTCGGATCCGCTGCTGATCTCGTCGCTGCTGAGGCACGCCGAGCGGCATTCGGGCGAGACCGAGATCGTCAGCAAGCGGGTCGAGGGCGACCTGCACCGCAGCAACTGGCGCGAGCTTGCGCGCCGTTCGCGTCAGGCCGCGCAGGCGTTTGCACGCCTGGGTTGCGAGAGCGGCGACCGTGTCGCGACGCTGGCCTGGAATGGCCACCGCCACATGGAGATCTACTACGGCAGCTCCGGCTCCGGGCTGGTCTGCCACACGATCAACCCGCGCCTGTTTCCCGAGCAGATCGTCTGGATCGCCAGCGACGCGCAGGACCGCGTGCTGTGTTTTGACGCAACCTTCCTGCCGCTGGTCGAGAAGGTCGCGCCGCTGCTGAAGACGGTGAAGCACTTCGTGCTGATGACCTCGCGCGCCCACATGCCAGCGACCACGGCCATTCCCAACCTGCTGTGCTTCGATGACCTGCTGGACGCCGAGACCGGCGACTACAACTGGCCGCAGTTCGACGAGAACACCGCGTCCAGCATCTGCTACACGTCGGGCACCACGGGCAACCCGAAGGGTGCCGTCTACAGCCACCGCTCGACCGTGCTGCACGCCTATGCCGCCGCGCTGCCGGACGCGATGGACTGCTCCGGCCGCGACGTCATCCTGCCCGTCGTGCCGATGTTCCACGTCAACGCCTGGGGCCTGCCCTACAGCGCCGCCATCGTCGGCTGCAAGCTGGTGCTGCCCGGGCCGCACCTGGACGGCAAAAGCCTCTTCGACCTGTTCGAGAACGAGAAGGTGTCTTTCAGCGCCGGCGTGCCGACCGTCTGGCTGGGCCTGTTGAACTACGTCAAGGCCAACAACCTGAAGTTCTCGACGTTCAAGCGCACCGTCATCGGCGGCTCGGCCTGCCCGCCGGCCATGATGAAGTCGCTGCAGCAGGACTTTGGCGTCGAGGTCATCCACGCCTGGGGCATGACGGAGATGTCGCCGCTGGGCACGCTGTCCAAGCTGACAACGCGCCAGCTCGAGCTGTCGGCCGAACAGCAGCAGCGCCTGCTGGAGAAGCAGGGCCGTGTCATCTACGGCGTGGACATGGCCATCATCGACGACGAGGGCCGCTCGCTGCCCTGGGATGGCGCCAGCGCAGGCAACCTGGTCGTGCGCGGGCACTGGGTCATCTCCCAGTACTTCAACCATGACGAGTCGCCGTTGATCAGCGTCGACGGCGAGCCAGGCTGGTTCCCGACCGGCGACGTGGCGACCATCGATGCCGATGGCTTCATGCAGATCACCGACCGCAGCAAGGACGTCATCAAGTCCGGCGGCGAGTGGATCAGCTCCATCGACCTCGAGAACATCGCGATGGCCCACCCGGGCGTGCACGAGGCCGCCGTCATCGCCGCGCGCCACCCGAAGTGGGACGAGCGCCCGCTGCTGGTGGTCGTCAAGAAGCCTGACGCCACCGTCACACGGGAGGAGTTGCTGGCCTTCTTCGACGGCCGCATCGCCAAGTGGCAGGTCCCCGACGACGTCGCCTTCGTCACCGAGATTCCGCACACGGCCACCGGCAAGGTGCAAAAGCTCAAGCTGCGCGAGCAGTTCCTGCACCACAAGTTGCCGACGACCTGAGTCGTCTGGGGTAAGCACGGGACGCCATTGCGACCCGGCTGCATTAACTTCCGTTCACATTCGAGCCATCACAACAGGAGACAAGCATGTTCGACATCACCTCGACCCGCTCCCCACTGCGTGCCATCGCAGCCGCCACGCTGGTGCTGGCCGCCGCCGGCGCCCAGGCCCAGAAGGGCGAGACGGTCAAGCTGGCCTACATCGACGCGCTGTCGGGCCTGATGGGACCGGTCGGCCAGAACCAGGTCAAGACCTTCCAGTTCCTCGGCGAGAAGTTCAACAAGAGCAATCCCGCCGGCGTGAAGTTCGAGATCGTCACGTTCGACAACAAGCTCAGCCCGGCCGAGTCGCTGAACCTCTTGAAGGCCGCGGCCGACCAGGGCATCCGCTACATCATGCAGGGCAACGGCTCCAGCGTCGCGCTGGCGCTGAGCGACGCGGTCGCCAAGCACAACGAGCGCAACCCCGGCAAGGAAATCGTCTACCTCAACTACTCGGCGGTGGACCCCGACCTGACCAACAGCAAGTGCAGCTACTGGCACTTCCGCTTCGACGCCGACACATCCATGAAGATGGAGGCGCTGACCACCTTCATGAAGGACCAGCCGGACGTCAAGAAGGTCTTCCTGCTGAACCAGAACTACGCGCACGGCCACCAGGTCGCCAAGTACGCCAAGGAAATGCTGGGCCGCAAGCGCCCGGACGTGCAGGTGGTGGGTGAAGACCTGCACCCGCTGGCCCAGGTGCGCGACTTCGCGCCCTACGTCGCCAAGATCAAGGCCAGCGGCGCCGATACCGTCATCACGGGCAACTGGGGCTCCGACCTGGCCCTGCTCGTCAAGGCGGCCAACGAGGCCGGCTACAACGGCAAGTTCTTCACCTACTACACCGGCGTGACCGGCACGCCGACGGCGCTGGGCACCGGCGGCGCGGGCCGCGTGTTCCAGGTGGCGTACAGCCACTACAACATGGGCGGCCAGGCGCAGAAGGATGCCGAGGAATACAACAAGAAGTTCAACGACGACATGTACACGCTCAGCATCCAGCACATCTACACGCTGCTGAGCCAGGCCATGGCCAACGCCAAGTCCACCGACCCGGTGAAGGTGGCGGCGGCGCTCGAGGGCCTGTCCGTCAAGAGCTTCAACGGCGAAGTGACGATGCGCAAGAGCGACCACCAGCTGCAGCAGCCGCTGTTCATCTCGGTCTGGCAGAAGGCCGACGCCAAGTACTCCTACAGCCCCGAGAAGACCGGCATGACGCTGGCGCCGGTGAAGCAGTACGACGCTTACGTGTCATCCACGCCGACGTCCTGCCAAATGAAAAGGCCGGGCTGATCGCCTGAGCGCCTGACTCGCCGCGCCGTCCGTTTCCACGGCGGCGCGTTCTCCTGACCTTGCCGGCTGCCGCTTTGGATCAAGTCTTCATCAACCTGCTGAACGGCCTGTCGTCCGGCCTGCTGCTGTTCATGCTCAGCTCCGGGCTGACGCTGATCTTCAGCATGATGGGCGTGCTGAACTTCGCGCATGCCAGCTTCTACATGGTGGGCGCCTACGTCGCCTACTCGCTGGTGGGCGTGCTGGGCTTCTGGCCGGCGCTGCTGCTGGCGCCGCTGCTGGTTGGCGTGATGGGCGCGGGCTTCGAGCGCCTGGCGCTGCGCCGCGTGCACAAGTTCGGCCATGTGCCGGAGCTGCTGATCACCTTCGGCCTGTCCTATGTGGTGCTGGAGCTGGTGCAGCTGATCTGGGGCCGCACGGCGGTGCCGTTCACGCCGCCGCCCGAGCTGCAGGGCTCCGCGTTCACGATCATTTCGCACCCCGTGCAGGGCATGTCCTTCGCGCTGGGCAAGGCCGCGCCGGAGCTTTGCACGGCCGCGCTGTGCTCGACCTTCCCGATCACGCGCGCCTTCATGATGTTCGTCGCACTGCTGATGCTGGTGGCACTGTGGTTGCTGCTGACGCGCACCCGCGTGGGCCTGGTCATCCAGGCCTCGCTGACGCACCCGGAGATGGTCGAGGCGCTGGGCCACAACGTGCCGCGCGTGCTGATGCTGGTCTTCGGCAGCGGCTGCGCGCTGGCGGCGCTGGCGGGCGTCATCGGCGGCATCACCTTCGTGACCGAGCCCAACATGGCGGCCATCGTCGGCTCCATCATCTTCGTGGTGGTGGTGGTGGGCGGCATCGGCTCGCTGGCCGGCGCCTTCGTCGGCTCGCTGGTCATCGGCCTGCTGCAGACGCTGCCGCTGACGGTGGACGCCTCGCTGGCATCGGCGTTGACGTCCATGGGCTTCACCGTCACGCCATCCACGCCGGGCTACCCGGTGCTGCGGCTGGCGCTGAAGGACGTGGCGCAGATCCTGCCCTACCTGCTGATGGTGCTGATCCTGATCTTCCGGCCCAAGGGCCTGCTGGGCACGCGAGAAGACTGATGAAGGCGCAAGAGTTTCATTTCAAGCCCTACAACGTCGGGCGCTGGATCGTCTGGGGCGTCTTCGCGCTGATCCTGCTCGTCGCACCGCGCATCTGGACCAGCGGCCTCGCGCAGACCATGCTGACGCAGATGGGCATCGGCATCATTGCCTGCCTGGCCTACAACATCCTGCTGGGCCAGGGCGGCATGCTGAGCTTCGGCTACGCGGTCTACAGCGGCATGGGCGCCTTCCTGGCCATCCATGCGCTGAACATGGCCGGCGCCGGCACGCTGGGCATTCCCGTCAGCCTGATCCCGTTGGTGGGCGGCCTGGCCGGCCTGGTGTGCGCGGCATTGCTGGGTTATGTGTCGACCAAGAAGGCCGGGACGCCCTTCGCGATGATCACGCTGGGCATCGGCGAGCTGGTGTTCGCGCTGGCGCTGATGCTGCCCGAGTTCTCGGGCGGCGAGGGCGGCGTGTCCAGCAACCGCGTCATCGGCAAACCGCTGCTGGGCATCAGTTTCGGGCCGCAGATCCAGGTCTACTACCTCGTCGCCCTCTACTGCTTCATCTGCACGGCGGCGATGTTCGCGCTGACGCGCACGCCGCTGGGTCGCATGCTGAACGCCGTGCGCGACAACCCCGAGCGCGTCGAGTTCGTCGGCTACGACACGCACTGGGTGCGCTTCATGGCCTTCACGATCTCCGGCTTCTTCGCCGGCATCGCCGGGGGGCTGGGCGCCATCAACACCGAGATCGTCAACGGCGAGGTGCTGCACGCATCGCGCTCCGGCGCCTACCTGCTCTTCACCTTCCTGGGCGGCGCGACCTTCTTCTTCGGGCCCATCCTGGGCGCGGTGCTGATGGTCATCGCGCTGGTGCTGCTGTCGGAGCTGACGAGCGCCTGGCTGCTCTACCTGGGCCTGGTGTTCCTGTTCATGGTCATGTACGCGCCGGGCGGCTTCGCGAGCCTGATCCTGATGAACCTGCGCGTGGCGGCCTTCGGCAAGCTGGGCCGCATCTGGACGTCCTACCTGGCGCTGGCCGGCACAGCGCTGGCGGCGCTGACGGGCGCGGCGGCCATGATCGAGATGGTCTACCACCGCCAGCTCAACGAGGCCCTGGGCCCGGAACTGCGCTTCATGGGCGCGACGCTGAACAGTTCGGGCGTGGATGCCTGGTTCGGCGCCTGCTGGCTGATGGTCGTGGGCATCGCCCTGTTCGAGCTGGTGCGGCGTCACTACGCGCACCAGTGGGGCGAGATCCAGGAAGAGATCGAGAAGGAAATCAAACGGAGGGAAGCGCTGTGAGCAGCACCGCATACGCCCTCGAACTGCGCGACGTGCGCAAGAGCTTCGGCAAGAGCGAGATCATCCGCGGCGCCAACCTGGCCGTGCAGGCCGGCGAGCGTGTCGCCATCATCGGCCCCAACGGCGCGGGCAAGAGCACGCTGTTCAACCTGATCAGCGGCCGCTTCGCGCCGACCTCGGGCGAGATCCAGCTGCACGGCCAGCGCATCCACGGCAAGAAGCCCTACGAGATCAACCGTCTGGGCCTGTCGCGCAGCTTCCAGGTCTCCAACCTGTTCACGCGTTTGAGCGTGTTCGAGAACATTCGCTGCGCGGTGCTGTGGAGCCTGGGCCACCGTTACGCGTTCTGGAAGTTCCTGGCCGACCTGGACGACGCCAACGACCGCGCCGAGCAGATCCTGGAGATGATCAAGCTCGACAAGCGCCGCGACGTGCTGGCCATGAACCTGACCTATGCCGAGGCGCGCGCGCTGGAGATCGGCATCACCATCGCCGGCGGCTCCAGCGTCATCCTGCTGGACGAACCCACGGCGGGCATGAGCAAGAGCGAAACCAAGCGCTTCATCCAGCTGATCCGCGACGTGACGGTCGGCAAGACGCTGCTGACCGTGGAGCACGACATGGGTGTCGTCTTCGGCCTGGCCGACAAGATCGCCGTGCTGGTCTACGGCGAGGTCATTGCTTTCGACACGCCCGATGCGGTGCGGGCCAACGCGCGCGTGCAGGAGGCCTATCTCGGCTCGGTTCTGGCCGAAACACAGGCGGCAGCGGCATGAGCGCCGAGCGCTGGGCCGCTCCCGAGCCGGCGCGCGTCCCCCTGGGGGACCGCCTGGCGTACTCGCAAGGCGAGGGGTACCAATGACCGGACGTCAACTCAAACTGGACAACGTCCACGCCTTTTATGGCAAGAGCCATGTGCTGCATGGCGTCAGCATGGAGGTCAACCCGGGCGAGATCGTCAGCCTGCTGGGCCGCAACGGTGCGGGCCGCTCGACGACGGTCAAGACCATCATGGGCCAGGTCGACGCCAAGGGCTCGGTCAAGTTCGGCGATGTCGAGCTGGTGGGTCGCAAGGCCTACGAGATCGCCCACATGGGCCTGGGCTACGTGCCCGAGAACCGCGACATCTTCCCCAAGTTGACGGTGCATCAGAACCTGCTGCTGGGGCAGAAGAGCGGCGCCAAGAGCCCGCGCTGGGGCTTCGACGACATGTACAAGATGTTCCCGCGCCTCAAGGAGCGGCAGTTCACCGAGGCTGGCGTGCTGTCGGGCGGCGAGCAGCAGATGCTGACGCTGTGCCGCACGCTGATGGGCGACCCCGACCTCATCATGATCGACGAGCCCACCGAGGGCCTGGCACCCAAGATCGTCGAGCTGGTGGCCGAGTACCTGAAGGAGCTGAAGAACCGTGGCATCGCCGTGCTGCTGGTCGAACAGAAGCTGGCCATCGCGCTGGAGATCTCCGAGCGCTGCTATGTGATGGGCCACGGCCGCATCGTCTTCGAGGGCACGCCCGCGGAATTGCGCGCCAACGCCTACATCCGCAAGGAGTGGCTGGAGGTCTAGGGGCTGATGACGCTACGGCAATGGACCTTCCCTTCGGGCTGTGGCCGGAAAGGCCACGCGCTGTGTTGCAGATCCTCGCCGGGTGTCCAACCCGGCTGCGGTTTGTGCCTTGCTTGCGGCCTTTGTGGCCACAACGCGGGCCCATTGCCGTAGCGTTATCAGTCCCTAATCGGCGCTGACCGCGCCCAGACTGGCGCGGGCGGCCTCGGCCAGTTCGGTGCCGTTGCGCCCGGCTTGCGGGAACACCGCCGTGCCCAGGCGCACGCCCACCTGCACCACCTGCCCGTCGACGTTGTAGGCCCCCCGGGCGGTCTTCAGCAGCCGTTGCTCGGCAATGGCCGCCTCGGCCGCGCCGGCCGCCAGCAGCACCGCAAAGCTCTGCTCGCCCACGCGCTGCACGTCGTCGGTGCCGCGCACCCGGTTGCGCAGGCGCAGGCTGACAAGCTGGATCAGGCTGTCGCGCGCCGCGTCGCTCAAGCTGGCGCCGTGACCGCCCAGCACGTCCAGCTCTATCCACAGCAGCGCCAGCTGCCCGCCGCCGCGGCGGCATTGGGCGAACTGGCGCGACACGCGCAGGCCATAGGTGGCCAGCGAGTCCACCTGGGGCAATGGCTCGGGCGTGCTGCCGCGGGTGGGCGCAGGTGCGTCGGTGGCGAGCAGTTGGGCGTGGGACACGGGATCACTCCGGTGGAGGTTGAGCGCAAAAGGTGAGGGCTTGATGGCGCCACGGACCGGCTCGTGCCGGCCTCCCTGGCCCGTCTTCGCCATCGGCCCTCATCCACCAGAACGCAAGGCAGTCGCCAAACCCGACATGGCCCTCAAAAAAAGTTTTCCGCCAAGGCGTTGACCCGGCTGCCGGGCCTGCGCTCCGACAGCGCCAGCCGTTAGAGTCCGGCCGGTGCATGACATCACCCAACTGCTGCAGGCCGCCCAGCAGGGCGACCGCGCCGCCGCCGACCAGGTGGTGGCGCAGCTCTATGCGGACCTGCAGCGCCTGGCGCGCCGCCAGGTGCGCCAGGCGGGTCATCTGACGCTGCTGGACACCACGGCGCTGGTGCACGAGGCTTGGCTGCGCCTGGCCGGCAACCAGGAGGCCGGCTTCCCGGACCGGCGCCATTTCCTGGCCTATGCCGCTCAAGCGATGCGCTCTGTCGTCATCGACCTGGTGCGCGCCCGCCAGGCCGAGCGCCGCGGTGGCGGCCAGGCCCACCTGACGCTGGACACGGCCATCGCCGAGCAGCTGCCGCAGGGCGACATGGACATCCTGCGCGTGCACGAGGCGCTGGACGAACTGGCCCAGCTGGAGCCCCGCCTGGCCCAGGTCGTCGAGATGCGCTACTTCGCCGGCCTGCGCGAACAGGAGATCGCCGAGGCGCTGAGCATCACGGAGCGCACCGTCCAGCGCGACTGGCAGAAGGCCCGGCTGTTCTTGTCCCTGAGCCTTGGTGCCTGACGCCGGCATGGACGCCTTGGACAAGCAACACTGGCTCGCGCTGAGTCCTTTGCTGGATGAATTGCTGGACCTCGAGCCGCCCGCTCGCGACGAGCGCCTGGCCGCCCTGCGGACCGAAGACCCCGAGGCTGCCGAGCACCTGACGCGCCTGCTGGCCCGGGCGACAAGCCTGGAACAGCAAGGCTTCCTCAGCGAGCCGGTCGTGGCCCAATGGCATGAAGCCCTGGCCTCGGTGCCCGACGACGCGCCGCCGCCCGACCTGGCCGGCCAGGCCATCGGCCCCTATCTGCTGGAGCGCCAGCTGGGGCAGGGCGGCATGGGCACGGTCTGGCTGGCGCGCCGCGCCGACGGCCGCTTCGAGGGCCAGGTGGCCGTCAAGTTCCTGATGGCCGGCCTGCTCGGGCGCGGCGACGCGGGTCGTTTCGCCCGCGAGGGCGAGATCCTGGCGCGCCTGTCCCACCCCCACATCGCCCGGCTGCTGGATGCCGGCCTGCATCAGGCCGGCCCGGACCAGCAGCCCTACCTCGTGCTGGAGTACGTGGACGGGCGGCCCATCGACGTCTACTGCCGCGTGCACCACCTCGACGTCGAGGCCCGCGTGCGCCTCTTCCTGGACGTGCTGGCCGCCGTGGCCCATGCGCATGCGCGGCTGATCCTGCACCGCGACCTCAAGCCCAGCAACATCCTCGTCACGGAGCAGGGCGACGTGAAGCTGCTGGACTTCGGCATCGCCAAGCTGCTGGACGACGCGACGCAGGCCGAGCAGGGCGCCGCGGCCACCGAACTGACCCAGCGCGCCGGCAGTGCCTTCACGCCGCAGTTCGCCGCACCCGAGCAGGTGCAGCAGGCCGACGTGACGACGGCCACCGACGTCTACGCCCTGGGCGTGCTGCTCTACCTGCTGCTGGGCGGCAGCCATCCGACGGCCGACGACACGCAGACCCAGCTGGACCGGCTCAAGGCCGTTGTCGAGCATGTGCCGCGGCGGCTGTCGGATGTGGCAGCCAGCCAGGACGACAGCTCCATAGCCGGCCAGGCCCGGCGCTTGCGTGGCGATCTCGACACCATCGTCGCCAAGGCGCTGAAGAAGACGCCGGGCGAACGCTATGCGAATGCGCAGGCGCTGTCGGAAGACCTGCAACGCTGGCTGGACCACGAGCCCATCCGCGCGCGGCCGGACAGCCGGCTCTATGTGCTGGGGCGTTTCGTGCGGCGACATCGCGTGGCCGTGGCTGCCGGCGGTCTGGCGGCGTGCGCGCTGCTGGCCCTGACGACCGTCAGCCTGTTGCAGGCCCGTCGCGCGGAGCAAGCCGAGCAGCAGGCCCAGGCGCGCCGCCACCAGGCCGAGGATGTGCTCAGCTTCATGCTGGGCGAGTTCGCCGACAAGCTGCGCCCCATCGGACGGCTGGAGTTGCTCGACAGCGTGGGCGGCAAGGCGTTGAAGGTGCTTGACCAAGACGGCCCGCTCAGCCCGGCGGACCGGCTGCAGCGCGCCAAGGCCCTGACCGTGATCGGTGAGGTGCGGGTATCAAAGCGGGAGCTCGACGCGGCGCTGGAGCCACTGCAGGCGGCCGCCGAGCTGTTGCAATTCGATCCGCCGGCCGGCGACATGACGGCGGCGTGGCGCAAGGCGCAAGGCGCCGCGGCGTTCTGGCAGGGCGAAGTGTTCTTCCGCCAGCGTCAGCTCGACCAGGCCGAGCGGCACTGGGCCCGGTATCGCGACGTGAGCGCGAGTTGGCTGCAGGCCGATGCGAACGCTGCGGACGCGCAGCTGGAGCTGTCCTATGCCGAGAACAGCCTGGGCAGCCTGCGCCTGGGGCGGGGCCAGTTCGCTGAGGCGGAACAGGCCTTCCGGCACTCGCTGGCGCTCAAGGAGGCGGTGCTGGCGCGGCGGCCCGACGATCCGGGCCTGCGCAGTGACTGGAGCGACACCGTCAGCTGGATAGGCCGGCTGCTGCAACAGACGGGCCGGTACGAGGGCTCTGCGCAGGCCTTCGAGCGCGCATTGCCGCCCATCCAATCGCTGCGCCAGCAACATCCCGCCGACCTGGAGTGGCTGAAACGCGAAGCGAGCCTGCTGTTTCAACTCGGTCGAGCGCAGGTGGGCGCAGGCCGCAACGCCATGCCGACACTGACTCGGGCGAAGGCCGCCGCGGATCAGTTGCGCCGTGGCGACCCGGCCAACGTCAGCTGGGCCGTGCTCGCCTTGGACATCGAGGCCGATCTGCTGGCGCAGAGGCCCGACCTGGCGCCCACCGCGCGAGGTCGCCAGGCCTTGGCGCTGATGCAGGCGCTGGACGGCTTGCGGCCAGGCAAGCCGCCCCTGGACAACTGGTTGCCGCTGTGGGTCACATTGGTGGAACTCATGGCCAGCCCGGGCTGTGCGCCAGAGGACTGCGCCGCCTGGCAGCAGGCCTTGTCGCGGGCCGAGCAGCGCCTGGACACGGTGATTGCCAACCGGCCTGAAGCCACGCCGCTGCAAACCTTGAATGCGGCCGTGCGCCTGCAGTTGCTCAAGGCACAACCGCACGCCGCCGCTGATCGATCGACCAGCCAGGCCGCGTGTGCCCGCGCGCAGGGCCTGCTGCAGCGTCGCGATGGTTGGTCGCAATCGCACGCAGATCTGACCCAGCGATGGCTTCAAGTGCAGACCTGCCTGGACCCGCGAGCGAGCGAGCGGCCCGACTGGCAAGCCGCGCAAACCTGGCTGCAGCGGCAACGCGATTCCTGACCCGGCGCCGGCTCATGGCTGTCCGGCGCCTTTCTTCCCCAGCCCCCAAGGAGTTTCCGTGCCCACACTTGTTCCTCCCTACACCGTCACCGTCACCAGCACCGTCGGTGGCCTGTCGCAATGCACCTATGTCGATGGCAACGGCGTGCAGGTGCCGCCGGATGCCCCGCTCACCACGTCCACGCCTGAAGGTCAGGTCGGCGAGCTGACCATCTCCTTCACCGAAGCGACCGTGGATGGCGAGAACCTCCGCCTGGTCGGCGCGGCGGCGAAGACGGTGGGCAACGATCCGACCATGAATCCCTACAACTACCTGCCGGCCACCCGTGCGCAGTCGGGCGACGGCTGGGTGGATGCCGTCGTCATCCCCTGGGGCGCCAACAACTACACCACGCGCGGCGTGGTCCTGCTGTTCGTCCAGGTGAGCGATGCGGGTGACATGCTGAACTTCTATCCCAGCGCCGATCCGCAGACGCAGAACGACGAGCGCTAGGCGGTCAGCGCCTCCCGCCGCATGCGGGAGGTGACGTTCAACGCCCGCCGATACGGGCCTGGCGTTGCTTCACGAAGCTCTCGGCCAGGTCCGAATCGGGCAGCAGCCGCTGTCCGATGTAGAGCTCCTGGCGCCGCTCGGCGATCTGCGCGCGCAGCCTCGAGGCCATGATGTCCAGCGGCTTCATGCCGCCCGTCTCGGCGCGCTCGATGGCGATACGCAACTGGTGCATCTGCAGGTTCTCCAGCACCAGCGTCTGCGCCTGCACGACACGGATGCGACCTTGCACCATGTGCTCGCACAGGCCCAGCCAGGCGCGCACGGCGTCCGCCGGCCCGCCGATGACCTTCTCGGGCAGTTCGCCGGCCGCCAGCAGCAGCGTCTCCAGCTTGTGACGATCACTGCCGGCATAGGCCTCGTTGACCACCATCATGCGCTGCTCGCAGACCTCGCGCTCGGGGCCTGACGGGGCCAAGTCGGGGTGGAAGCGCATCGCCGCGCGCCGGTACAGCGTCTTCAGGCTGGGCGGCGGCAGGTCGGTCAGCGGGCCGGTGGGCTCGGGCGGCAGCGGTGTCGCGTCGGGCAGGGCCGGGATGTCGGGCCAGGGCTTGGTGCTGGGTCTGGCGGACAGCGGAGCATCCACACCCTGGCGTTTCAGCGCCTCCGACAACAGTGCGGTGGCCTGCTGCAACTGGCCTTCCAGCTCGTCCAGCTCGCGCATCAACGGGCCTAACGCTTCGAGATAGCGCAGGCGAAAACCCAACAGCTTGGCGCGGGCGCCGTCGTGGTCGGCCTCCAGCACGGCGAGGTAGCGCTGCATGTCCTGCAGTTGCTCGCGTCGCCTTGTCAGTTCGTGCCGGGTGATCGCCATGCTCGCCATGGCTGGATTTTGCCGTGCGCAGACGTGCGAACGGCCCGCGAACGGGCCGTTGCTCACGGGGTTTACCAGAGATTTACTGGGAAGCTCCCGACGCGGGCAGCTCGGCCATGGTGGCGGCCGGCTCCATCGGCGCGGCCGACACCGCGGCCGGCACAGGCACTGGCTCCGGCGCCTTGCCGCCCGCCGCCATCGGCAGCAGCGGCACGATCAGCAACGCGACGATGTTGATGATCTTGATCAGCGGGTTCACGGCCGGGCCGGCGGTGTCCTTGTAGGGGTCGCCCACGGTGTCGCCGGTGACGGCGGCCTTGTGCGCCTCCGAGCCCTTCTTGTGCAGCACGCCGTTGCTGTCGGTGAAGCCTTCCTCGATCAGCTTCTTGGCATTGTCCCAGGCACCGCCGCCGGTGCACATCGAGATGCCCACGAACAGGCCGGTGACGATGGTGCCCATCAGCAGGCCGCCCAGCGCTGCCGGGCCGAGGATCAGCCCCACCAGGATGGGCGCCACCACGGGCAGCAGCGAGGGGATGATCATTTCCTTGATGGCAGCGGTGGTCAGCATGTCGACCGCGGCGCTGTAGTCCGGCTTGCGCTGGCCGGCCATGATGGCGCCGTCGGCGAATTGCTTGCGCACCTCGACGACGACGGCACCGGCCGCGCGGCCCACGGCTTCCATGGCCATGGCGGCGAACAGGAAGGGGATCAGGCCGCCCAGGAACAGGCCCAGGATGACCTTGTGGTCGGACAGCGAGAACACCTCGTGCATGCCGCGCGCTTCCAGTGCGTGCGTGTAGTCGGCAAACAGCACCAGCGCGGCGAGGCCCGCCGAGCCGATGGCATAGCCCTTGGTGACGGCCTTGGTGGTGTTGCCCACGGCGTCCAGCGGGTCGGTCACGTCACGCACGCTGGCAGGTAGCTCGGCCATCTCGGCAATGCCACCGGCGTTGTCGGTGATGGGGCCGTAGGCGTCCAGCGCCACGACGATGCCGGCCATGCTCAGCATGGACGTGGCCGCGACGGCAATGCCGTACAGGCCGGCCAGCGCATAGGCTGAGTAGATGGCCGCGCAGACGAACAGCACGGGCCAGGCGGTGGACTTCATCGACACGCCGAGGCCGGCGATGACGTTGGTGCCGTGGCCGGTGGTGGAGGCCTGCGCCACGTGCTGCACCGGGTGGTATTGCGTGCCGGTGTAGTACTCGGTGATCCAGACCATGGCGGCCGTCAGCACCAGGCCCACCGTGCAGGCGCCGAACAGCGCCATCGCGGTGGTCGTGCCACCGGTGCTCAGCTCGATGGTGCCGGGGAACATCGCCTTGGTGACGAAGAAGAAGGCGATCAGGCTCAGCACGCCGGCCACGATCAGGCCCTTGTACAGCGCCGGCATCACGTTCTTCATGCCCGGGCTGGCCTTGACGAAGTAGCAGCCGACGATGGAGGCGAGGATGGACACGCCGCCCAGCGCCAGCGGGTAGACGACGCCGGCGAGCGCGCTGCTGCCGGTGATCATCAGCGCGCCCAGCGCCATCGCGGCGATCAGCGTGACCGCGTAGGTCTCGAACAGGTCGGCCGCCATGCCGGCGCAGTCGCCGACGTTGTCGCCCACGTTGTCGGCGATCACGGCCGGGTTGCGCGGGTCGTCCTCGGGGATGCCGGCTTCGACCTTGCCCACCAAGTCGGCGCCGACGTCCGCACCCTTGGTGAAGATGCCGCCGCCCAGGCGCGCGAAGATGGAGATCAGCGACGAGCCGAAGGCCAGGCCCAGCATGGGCTTGAGCGCCGTGCTGTCATGCCCGCCGCCAATGGCCATGTAGAAACCACCCACGCCCAAGAGGCCCAGGCCCACGACCAGCATGCCGGTGATGGCGCCGCCCTTGAAGGCCACGTCCAGCGCCGGGCCGATGCCCTTGGAGGCGGCTTGCGCGGTGCGCACGTTGGCGCGCACGGAGATGTTCATGCCGATGAAGCCGCAGATGCCCGACAGCACCGCGCCGATGACGAAGCCGATGGCCGTCGTCGTGCCCAGGCCCGGCACCACCGCGATGGCGATGGCCAGCACGACGCCCACCATGCCGATGGTGCGGTACTGCCGGCCCAGGTAGGCGGCGGCACCTTGCTGGATCGCCGCGGCGATCTCCTGCATACGGGCATTGCCCGCGTCTTGGCTGAGGATCCAGCTTCGTTGAATGAAGCCATAAAGAACGGCCGCGAGGCCGCAGGCCAGCGCGAAATACAGCGCCATTTCCGTCGACATGTATGAGTCTCCTGTTTAGCGTGTGATCCATGGCCCGCAGCAGGGTATGCGTGGGCTCGGCGGTTTGAGCTTAAGGGCCGGGTTTGGCGCCACAGTTGCGCGTTTACCAGCGATGTTGGGGAAATCTAGAATGCGGGTTTTCCTTTAACTACAACGACGACCATGAGCCTGCACAACGTGACCCCCGGCGCCAAGGCGCCCGACGAGTTCAACGTCATCATCGAGATCCCGATGAATGCCGACCCGATCAAGTACGAGGTCGACAAAGACAGCGGCGCGCTGTTCGTCGATCGCTTCCTGACGACGCCGATGTACTACCCGTGCAACTACGGGTACATCCCCAGGACGCTGGCGGACGACGGCGACCCGGTCGACGTGCTGGTCATCACCCCGTTCGCGCTGACACCTGGTGTCGTCGTGACCTGCCGCCCGCTTGGCGTGCTGATGATGGACGACGAGGCCGGTGGTGACGCCAAGCTGCTCGCCGTGCCGACCAACAAGATCCTGCCCATGTACAGCCACTGGGAAAAGATCGAGGACGTGAACCCGATGCGCATCAAGGCCATCCAGCACTTCTTCGAGCACTACAAGGACCTGGAGGCCGGCAAGTGGGTCAAGGTCAAGGGCTGGGAAGGCCCGGAAAAGGCCAAGTCCGAGATCACCGAAGGCATGGCCAACTACGCCAAGACGCTGCAGAAGTAATCAGCCTTGGCCTGCCTGCAAAGACGCCGCATCCGCGGCGTCTTTTGTTTTGAAGGGCGTGTGTTCGCCCAGTTCGTTGACGTAGCCCGCCATCGCCTCGCCCTCCCGGGCCAGGAAGTCGTTCACCGCATCCGCAAACGACGGGTGCGCCAGCCAGTGGCTGGAGGCGGTGGGCGTGGGCATCAGACCGCGGGCCATCTTGTGCTCGCCCTGGGCGCCGCCCTCGAAGCGCTGGTAGCCGTTGGCGATGCACCAGGCCAGCGGCTGGTAATAGCAGGCGTCGAAGTGCAGGTTGGGGATGTGCTGGACGGCGCCCCAGTAGCGGCCAAAGGCGGCGCGTCGGTCGGGGTCCAGGGCAATCAGCGACATGGCCACGCGTTCGTCCCCACGCCGGGCCGTGAACATCAGCCAGTGCTCCGGCATGTCAGCGGCCATGCGCGCAAAGAAGTCGCGGCTCAGGTAGGGCGTGCTGTGGTGCTCGCGGTAGGTCTGCTGGTAGCAGCGGTAGAAGAAGTCCCAGTCGTCGGGCGTGATCTCTGTGCCCGAGCGCGCTTCGAAGACGACGCCCGCCTCGCGCACGCGGCGCTGCTCCTGCTGGATCTTCTTGCGCTTGTCACGATGCAGCCGCGCGAGGAAGGCCGTGAAGTCCGCATCGCCCTCTGCCATCCAGTGGAACTGCACGCCCGCCCGCGCCGTGCAGCCGGCATCAGCCAGCGCGGCCTGGTCGGCCTCGTCGCCGAACAGCACGTGCAGCGACGACGCGTCCGCCTCCTTGGCCAGCGCCCGCAGCGCATGCGCCAGCAGCGCCCGGGCCTCGTCGTCCACCGCCAGCAACCGGCTGCCCGGCACCGGCGTGAACGGCACGGCCACCAGCAGCTTGGGGTAGTAGCTCAGGCCGTGGCGTCGGTAGGCGTCGGCCCACGCCCAGTCGAAGACGTATTCGCCGTAAGAGTGGCTCTTCAGATAGGCCGGGCAGGCGGCCACCAGCTCGTCGCCGGACCAGATCGACACGAACTGCGGCTGCCAGCCGGTCTCGGCCACCGCGCTGCCGGACGCGTGCAGCGCCTGCAGATAGGCCAGTCGCATGAAGGGCGTGGGCCGCGCCTGGGCCGCGAGCAGGGCGTCCCAGGCGGCACAAGGCAATGCCGCCGGGTCGGCATCGACCCGGATGACATAATTTTTTGCAGCCTCCATCGAAATGAGTCCCATGCCCTCGCAGCCCGTGAAAGTCGCCCTTGCCCAGATCAATGTCACCGTGGGCGATCTTGTGGGCAACGCGGACCGCATCATTGCCCAAGCGCGCGCGGCGCACGCGGCTGGGGTTGATCTGGTCGTCACGCCTGAGCTGGCGCTGTGCGGCTACCCGCCCGAAGACTTGCTGCTGCGCCCGGCCTTCCTGGCCGGTTGCGAGGAGCAACTGGCGCGCATCGCCGCCGAACTGGCCGATCTGCCAGGGCTGCAGGTCGTCGTGGGCCACCCGATGGCCCGTGATGGCAGCGTCGCGCGTGAGCGCAGCTGGTCGTTGCCGCCCTGCCTGAACGCGGCCTCCGTCGTCGCCAGCGGGCGCATCAGCCACACCTATGCCAAGCGCGAGCTGCCCAACTACCAGGTCTTCGACGAGCGCCGCTACTTCTACTCGGGCCGCGATGCAGGCCTGCAGCCCGTCGTCTTCGACGTGCGCGGCCTCAAGGTCGGCCTGCTGATCTGCGAGGACGCCTGGTTCGAGGAGCCCGCCGCGGCAGCCAAGGCGGCCGGCGCCGAGCTGCTGTGCGTCGTCAACGCCTCGCCCTTCCACGTGGGCAAGGTGGCCGAGCGCGAGGAGCGCATGGCCGAGCGCGCGCGGGCGAGCGGCCTGCCGTTGCTGTACGCCCACCTTGTCGGCGGCCAGGACGAGATGGTCTTCGACGGCGCCTCCTTCGCCGTGCAGGCGGACGGCACGCTGGCCGCGCGCGCGGCGATGTTCGCGGAGGCGCTGGCCGTCATCGACGTCGATGCGACGGGGCGGCTGCAGGGCGAGATCCTGCCCGAGCCCGAGATGGAGGCGCAGGTCTGGCAGGCGCTGGTGACCGGCGTGCGCGACTACCTGGGCAAGAACGGCTTCCCCGGTGCGCTGATCGGCCTGTCGGGCGGCATCGACTCGGCCCTGGTGCTGGCCATTGCCGTCGACGCGCTGGGCGCCGACAAGGTGCGCACGGTGATGATGCCGTCGCCCTACACGGCCGACATCTCGTGGATAGACGCCCGCGACATGGCCGAGCGCCTGGGCGTGCGCTACGACGAGAAGTCCATCGTGCCGATGTTCGACGCTTTCAACGCGACGCTGGCCGATGAGTTCCAGGGCCTGCCGCTGGACGCGACCGAGGAGAACATCCAGGCGCGCATCCGCGGCACGCTGTTGATGGCGCTGTCCAACAAGTTCGGCAGCATCGTGCTGACGACCGGCAACAAGAGCGAGATGGCGACGGGCTACTGCACGCTCTACGGCGACATGGCCGGTGGCTTTGCGGTCATCAAGGACGTGGCCAAGACGCTGGTCTTCCGCTTGGCGCGCTGGCGCAATGCGCAGGGCAAGGAAATCATCCCCGACCGCATCATCACCCGCCCGCCGTCGGCCGAGCTGCGTCCCGACCAGAAGGACGAGGACAGCCTGCCGCCCTATCCGGTGCTGGACGCCATCCTGGCCCTCTACATGGAGCAGGACCAGTCCATCGCGGAGATCGTCGCGGCCGGCTTCAAGCCCGAGGATGTCGAGCGCGTCACGCGGCTGATCAAGATCAACGAGTACAAGCGCCGTCAGGCGCCGGTGGGCATACGCATCACCCATCGCGGCTTCGGACGGGACTGGAGATATCCCATCACGTCCAAGTTCCGTGCGTAAACTTGGGTGAACCTTGCCAACTTGGAGTGCCAGCAATGAAGCAGATCACCGCCATCATCAAACCCTTCAAGCTCGACGAGGTGCGCGAGGCGCTGGCCGAGGTGGGCGCCTCGGGCCTGACGGTCACCGAGGTCAAGGGTTTCGGCCGCCAGAAGGGCCACACCGAGCTGTACCGCGGCGCCGAGTACGTCGTCGACTTCCTGCCCAAGGTCAAGGTCGAGGTCGTCGTGAAGGATGACGAGGTCGACCGCTGCATCGACGCCATCCTGAAGGCCGCCAAGACCGGCAAGATCGGCGACGGCAAGATCTTCGTGCTGCCGGTCGAGCAGGTCGTTCGCATCCGCACCGGCGAGACGGACGAAGCGGCGGTCTAAGCGCTGGTCAGCGCTGGGTCAGCGCCAGCTTGACGCCCAGGCCCACAAAGGTCGCGGCGAAGCTGCGCCGCAGCCAGGCCAGCACGGTGGCGTTGCCCAGCACGTGCTGGCGCATGCGCGCCGCAAAGGCGCCATAGACGGCGAACACCGCAAAGGTCATGGCCATGAAGATGGCCGACAGCTGCAGCATCGTCACCGTCGGTGCCACGTCATCCGCGGCGATGAACTGCGGCAGGAACGCCAGGAAGAACATCGACAGCTTGGGGTTGAGCAGGTTCACCAGCACGGCGTGCCGGATGACCTGCCCGTCGGTGCGCCGCGCGCCGTCTGCCTCGATCTTCAGCACGCCTTGCTCGCGCCAAGTCATCCAGGCCAGGTACAGCAGATAGGCCACGCCGGCGATCTTGATGGCCTCGAAGGCCAGGCTGCTGGCATGCAGCAGCGCCGCCAGGCCGGTCACCGCGGCCAGCATGTGCGGCACGATGCCCAGCGTGCAGCCGAAGGCTGCGACGACGGCTGTGCGCGTGCCGCGCGACAGGCCCGTGGCGATGGTCACCGCGGCGCCGGTGCCGGGTGACGCGACGACCAGCAGCGAAATGGTCAGGAATTCGATGTTCATGCAGGCGCTCCTCATTGAGGACGCCATGCTGCGTGGGCGATGCGGCCCGGTCTTGAACGAAATTTCAGGCCCGCGCGAAGGCGCCGGGTGTGAGCCCGAAGCTGCGCACGAAGCAGCGCGTCATGTGGCTCTGATCCGCAAAGCCGCTGGCGGCCGCGGCCTCGGCCAGCGCTGCGCCGCCACGCACGAGCTGTCGGGCATGCTGCACACGGCGCTGCAGCAGGTAGGCGTGTGGCGGCAGGCCGGTCAGCCGCGTGAAGGCGCGCAGGAACTGGTAGCGGCTCAGGCCGGCCTGGTTGGCCAGGTCCGACAGCGTCGGCGTGGCCGCCGGGTCGTCGTCGATGCGCTCACGCGCCGCGGCGACGCCGGCGCCCACAGCGGGGCGCCCATGCACGGTTGGCCGCAGCAGCCCGCCGACCAGCGCCAGCAGGGCTGTCTCGGCGCGCAGTGCGTCGTCGTCGGCCGTTGTGGCGTCGAAGAGGGCGCGAAAGCGCAGCGTCAGCGCCGCATCGCGGATGACCGGCGCCGTGAACTCGAAGTGCGAGCCGGGCGTGATGTCCCGCCCGGCGTCGAGGAGGTGGACCGGGGCCAGATAGAGCATCCGCCAGCGTCGGCCGGCATCATCGAGGGGTGAGCCGTCGTGCACTTCACCCGGGTTGACGGTGATGAGGTCGCCGGGGCCGGCTTGCACGACGCCCCGCCCGCTGGCGGACTTCTGCGCGCCGCGCTCGATCAGGCCGATGCCGAACTGGTCATGCGTGTGCCGGCCAAAGGCATGGGCCGAGTCGGCCACGACGGCGTCGGCGCCATCCAGGCTGCAGCGCAGCAGTCGAAAGCCGGGGGTCTTCTTCATCGCGTCGGGGCAGGTGCGGCCCCGACTGTGGCACAGCCCGCGTCAGCGCAGGTGCTGCCAGATGGCTGCCGCCCAGACGCCGCCGGCCAGCACCAGCGACAGCAGCACGGCCGCGCTGGCGATGTCCTTGGAGCGCTTGGAGAGGTGATGCAGCTCGAAGGACACGCGGTCGACGACGGCCTCGATGGCCGAATTCAGCAGCTCGACGATGAGCAGCAGCAGCAGCGAGCCCAGCAGCAGCGCGATCTGCACCCAGTCGTTGCCCAGCCAGAAGGCCAGCGGCGTGGCGACGACCACCAGCCAGGTTTCCTGGCGGAAGGCGCTCTCGCCGGTGTACGCGGCCTTCAGGCCGGCCCATGAGTAGCCGGCGGCGTGCACGATGCGGTCGAGGCCGGTGCGGCCCTTGTGGGGATTGCTCATGAACGCTGCGGAAGCTGGGTGATGACGCGCGAACCGCTGAGCGCGTCGTGCAGGAATTGTCGCTGCGGGTGCAGGCGTGCGATCAACACATAGGCGGCCACGCCGGCGATCAGGCTGCCGATGATGGCGCCGCCGCCATGCAGACCCAGCGCCCAGACGCTGACCAGCGCGGGCAGGAACCAGAGCCAGCTGAAGGCATACCGCAGCAGCGCGCGGCCCCAGCCCAGCGGCTGTCCGGCGGCATCGACGACGCGCAGATGCCAGGTCTTCATCGCCAGCGTCTGGCCGGAACGGGTCCAGAAGCCGACGAAATACAGGCCCAGCACGGCGAACAGGAAGACGCCCATGCCGACGCGTCCTTGCATGGCGTGCTGCTGGCGCGTCAGCACCGAGTACAGGAAGCCGGTGAAGAACAGCACGCCAAACAGCAAAACGCCTTCGTAGAGGAAGGCGGCGAAGCGTCTCGCCAGGCCCGGGGGCGCGGCGTGCAGATCGACCGGCGCGGTCATCGGCTCGGTGCGGACGCGGTGGGCGCCTTCAGCGACTTGGGCAGCAGCGTCTTCGGGTCGACCAGCGCGGGGTCGGCCACGACCTTGGCTTCACCCGCTGCGTGGTGGCTGGGCAAGGCCAGCCCGCGCGTCATCAGCACGGTGGTGGCGCCCGGCTTGGCCTGGATGAGGCTGCCGGTCACGGGGATGGGCGGCAGCAGCTTGGGTGCCGCCGGAACGATGTTGGACTTGGTCTGGGTGGCCAGTCGCTTGGCCGAATGGGCGGGCGCGGCGGCCTGAGCCTGGCGGCGCGCGACGGCTTTCTCGCCGAGCGCCTGGCGCTCTTCGGGCGTCAAGGCCTGGTAGGCCTCCCACTTGGCCTGGCGCTGCTCGGCGTCGACCTGCTTGGCGACCTGGAAGCCGATGCGGGCGTTCACCCGCTCGGACGGTGACAGGCGTGCCCAGTCGCGCATGCGGTCATGCACGCGGGCCAGTTCGGGCGCCGGCAGCGTGGCCAGCGTCGGCGTGGCGCTCAGCCACTTGCTGCGCTGTGTGGGGCTGATGCCGTCCCAGTCGCGCGCCAGCGGTGCGAGCAAGGCCTGCTGGCTCTGCGTCAAGCCGTTCCAGGCCGGTGGCGCAGTCAGCCCCGGCGCCACCGGCTTGGCGACAGGCACGGGCTTGACCTTGGGCGCGACGCTGGCGGCCGCTTCTGGAGCAGAGGCGGCCTCAGGCGCCTGCGCAAAAGCACAAAGCCCCGCTGCGCTGAGCAGCAGGGCGATCAGCAGGCGGGGTGATGGGGCGGGCAGCGTCGGAGCGGCTCGGGTCATGCGCATCCGGTCATTCTTCCCCATCTCGCAGGAACTCCGCGAAACCCGGGTCGCTGAAGGCGGACGGTGGCAGGTTGTCGCTGAGCAGCGCGGTATCCACTTCGGCGGCTGCGGCGATCTGCTCGTGGATCTGGCCCTGCTGCATCAATAGCAGGCCGGCCAGCAACAGGATCAACGGCAGGAAGGACACGATCTTGGACCACAGACCGCCGTCACCGCCGGCGCCGCGCGGGCCACCGCTCAGGGCCACCGTGGTCCCCATCTGCACCAGGCTGGGGCTGGCGGTGCTCAGCTTCGTGCTGGCGGCGGCGCGGGCCTGGGTGGCACGGGCCAGGGCTTGTTCACGCGCGAAGCGCAGGCGCTCCGACACATCGTGCGGCAGCGCGGCACTGCGCTCGGTCAGGCCGGCAGCCACGCGCAGCCCGAAGCGCGTGACGCGAGCGTCCAACTCGGCAGGAAGGGCGGAAAAATTCGGCGACGTCATAGCGTGATCCCCTTGGCCTTGAGCGCCTTGGCCAATGCATGAACGGCTCGTGAGCAGTGTGTTTTCACACTCCCCTCCGAGCAGCCCATCACCGAGGCGGTCTCTGCAACATCCAGTTCCTCCCAGTAACGCAGCAGGAAGGCTTCGCGTTGACGCGTCGGCAATTGTTCGACTTCGGCCTCGATGCGCTGCAAGATCTGCGCCCGGCCGACCTCGTCGGCGGCGCTGAGCGCGCCCATGGCGCCGTCCTGGGTTTCCAGGATCTCCAGCAGGTCGAAATCGCCGTCGGCATCGCCGCCTTCGAAGTCCGACATGTTGGTCATGACGGCGTTGCGCACCTTCTGCCGACGGAAATGATCCATCGTCGCGTTGGACAGGATGCGCTGGAACAACAGCGGCAACTCGGCCGCGGGGCGGTCGAAGTAGTTTTCCGCCAGTTTGATCATGGCGTCCTGCACGATGTCCAGGGCGGCATCGTCATCGCGGACGACATAGGCCGTGCGCTTGAAGGCGCGGCGGTCCACGGTACGCAGGAAATCGTTGAGTTCTTTGTCGGTGGCCAAGGCGGCAGGCTATCCGGGCAGCAACACAAATTATCGCATCGGCTACTGCATTCGTCTCATACGAAGGCTCGCGCGATTTTGCTCGGCATAATGTTGCTTCGCACAAAGAGTCATGGTCTCTCAGTGGTCGCCCGACTGGGGCCCCATCTGTTGACGCGCAGGTTCCGAATCCGTCTCACGAGGACGAGAAGAGGGGCACCAATGGTTTTTCGTTAGAGAAAATCACAGAGGTTCTAAAAATGGATATGTCTGCCGCGGAAATCAAGCGCGCCGTCCTGGCGCAGCCGCAAACTTCCCCCTCCCAAACACCGACGGAGCTCAATGGCTCCGAGATCCTCGTTCGCTGCCTGCAGGCCGAAGGGGTGCGCCATCTCTGGGGTTACCCCGGCGGCGCGGTGCTCTACATCTACGACGCGCTCTACAAGCAGGACAGCATCCAGCATGTGCTGGTGCGCCACGAGCAGGCCGCCGTGCATGCCGCCGACGGCTTTGCCCGGGCGAGCGGCGAAGTGGGTGTGGCGCTGGTCACCTCGGGGCCGGGCGTCACGAATGCCGTCACCGGCATC
This sequence comes from Roseateles sp. P1_C6, assembly GCF_056406315.1. NCBI lineage: Bacteria > Pseudomonadati > Pseudomonadota > Betaproteobacteria > Burkholderiales > Sphaerotilaceae > Roseateles > Roseateles sp. P1_C6. The sequence continues at coordinate 570,361 of NZ_JBFUAK010000001.1, read as the reverse complement.
GCGACGGCCTACATGGACTCGATCCCGATGGTCATCATCACGGGTCAGGTCCCCACGCCGGCGATCGGCCTGGATGCCTTCCAGGAGTGCGACACGGTCGGCATCACACGGCCCATCGTCAAGCACAACTTCCTGGTCAAGGACGTGCGCGACCTGGCGCTGACGCTGAAGAAGGCCTTCCACATCGCCCGCACCGGCCGCCCCGGCCCGGTCGTCGTGGACATCCCCAAGGATGTGTCTCTCGCCAAGACCACCTTCAGCTACCCGGACCGCATCGAGATGCGTTCCTACAACCCGGTCAAGAAGGGCCACAGCGGCCAGATCCGCAAGGCCGTGCAGCTGCTGCTGCAGGCCAAGCGGCCCTACATCTACACAGGTGGCGGCGTCATCCTGGGTGAAGCCACGGCCGAGCTGCGCGAGTTGGTCGACCTGCTGGGCTTCCCCTGCACGAACACGCTGATGGGCCTGGGCGCCATGCCCGGCACCGACCCGCGCTTCCTGGGCATGCTGGGCATGCACGGCACCTACGAGGCCAACATGACCATGCAGCACTGCGACGTGCTGCTGGCCGTGGGTGCGCGCTTCGACGACCGCGTCATCGGCAACCCCAAGCACTTCGGCTCCGTGGAGCGCAAGATCATCCACGTGGACATCGACCCTTCGTCGATCTCCAAGCGCGTGCGCGTCGACATCCCCATCGTCGGCGACGTCAAGGACGTGCTGCAGGAACTGATCGTGCAGATCAAGGAAGCCCAGGCCAAGCCGGACGCCGCCGCCATCGGCGCGTGGTGGAACCAGATCAACGACTGGCGCCGCAAGGACTGCCTGGCCTTCAAGGGCTCGGACGAGGTCATCAAGCCGCAGATGGTCGTGGACACGCTGTGGCGCCTGACACGCGACCGCGACACCTACATCACGTCGGATGTCGGCCAGCACCAGATGTGGGCGGCGCAGTACTACAAGTTCGACCAGCCGCGCCGCTGGATCAACTCCGGTGGCCTGGGCACGATGGGCGTGGGCCTGCCGTACGCGATGGGCATCAAGCTGGCCAAGCCTGAGTCGGATGTGTTCTGCATCACCGGCGAGGGCAGCATCCAGATGTGCATCCAGGAGCTGTCGACCTGCTTCCAATACCAGACGCCGGTCAAGATCGTCTCGCTGAACAACCGCTACCTGGGCATGGTGCGCCAGTGGCAGCAGCTGGACTACGGCGGCCGTTACTCGCACAGCTACATGGATGCGCTGCCCGACTTCGTGAAGCTGGCCGAGGCCTATGGCCACGTGGGCATCCTGGTCGAGAAGCCGTCGGACGTGGAGCCGGCGCTGAAGGAAGCGATGCGCCTCAAGGACCGCACGGTGTTCCTGGACATCCGCACCGATCCGACCGAGAACGTCTGGCCCATGGTCAAGGCGGGCAAGGGTATTTCCGAGATGCTGCTGGGATCGGAAGACCTGTGAGTGCCTGAAGCCGAAAGCTCTGGCTGGCGTTACCGCGCCAGTCGGGACTTCCGGTGAACAGCGCGATCAGTCCGGCACCGCAGCGAATCCATTCACTCGATCAAGCGCAGCCAAGGTCCGGCGGTTACCGCCGCCGGCACTGAAGAGCGCGAAGGACGAAGACCCCATGAAACACATCATTGCTTTGCTCATCGAGAACGAGCCGGGTGCGCTGTCGCGCGTCGTCGGCCTGTTCTCGGCCCGCGGCTACAACATCGAGAGCCTGACGGTCGCGCCGACGGAAGACCCGTCGCTGTCGCGCATGACCATCGTGACCACCGGCAGCGACGAGGTCATCGAGCAGATCACCAAGCACCTGAACCGCCTCATCGAGGTCGTCAAGGTCGTCGACCTGACCGAGGGCAACTACACCGAGCGTGAGCTGATGCTCATCAAGGTGCGAGCCGTCGGCAAGGAGCGCGAGGAGATCAAGCGCACCGCCGACATCTTCCGCGGCCGCGTCATCGACGTGACCGAGAAGACCTACACGATCGAGCTGACCGGCGACGCCGGCAAGCTCGACGCCTTCATCGATGCGATCGACCGTGCGTCCATCCTCGAAACCGTACGCACCGGCGCCAGCGGCATCGGCCGCGGCGAGCGCATCCTGCGCGTCTGATCCGTCCCACCCCTACACCACAGTTTTTTCCTGGAGCGACCCATCATGAACGTCTACTACGACAAGGACGCCGATCTCAGCCTCATCAAGGGCAAGAACGTCACCATCATCGGCTACGGCTCACAAGGCCACGCCCACGCGCAGAACCTGAACGACAGCGGCTGCAAGGTCACCGTGGCGCTGCGCAAGAGCGGCGCGTCCTGGTCCAAGGCCGAAGGCGCGGGCCTGAAGGTCGCCGAGATCGCCGATGCGGTGAAGACGGCCGACGTGGTCATGATCCTGCTGCCCGACGAGCAGATCGCCGACGTCTACAAGAACGAGGTCGAGCCCAACATCAAGCAGGGCGCGTCGCTGGCCTTCGCGCACGGCTTCAACGTGCACTACGGCCAGGTGCAGCCGCGCGCCGACCTGGACGTCTGGATGGTCGCCCCCAAGGCCCCCGGCCACACGGTGCGCAACACCTACCGCCAAGGTGGCGGCGTGCCCCACCTGATCGCCGTCTACGCCGACAAGACAGGCAAGGCGCGTGACCTGGCCCTGAGCTACGCCGCAGCCAACGGCGGCGGCAAGGCCGGCATCATCCAGACCTCGTTCCGCGAAGAAACCGAGACCGACCTGTTCGGCGAACAGGCCGTGCTGTGCGGCGGCGCCGTCGAGCTGATCAAGGCGGGCTTCGAGACGCTGACCGAAGCTGGTTACGCCCCCGAGATGGCCTACTTCGAGTGCCTGCACGAGCTCAAGCTCATCGTGGACCTGATCTACGAAGGCGGCATCGCGAACATGAACTACTCGATCTCGAACAACGCCGAGTACGGTGAATACGTGACCGGCCCGCGCGTCGTCACGGAAGACACCAAGAACGCGATGCGCCAGTGCCTGAAGGACATCCAGACCGGCGAGTACGCCAAGTCCTTCATCCTGGAGAACAAGGCCGGCGCCCCGACGCTGATCAGCCGTCGCCGCCTGACGGCCGAGCACCCCATCGAGCAGGTTGGCGAGAAGCTGCGCGAAATGATGCCCTGGATCAAGGCCAACAAGCTGGTCGACAAGTCCAAGAACTGATCGCCTTGCAGCGAACAGGAAGGGCCGGTGCCGCAAGGCGCCGGCCCTTTTTTCTTTCAGAGCAGCGCCAGCGTCGCCTCGTCGGGCTGGCCGTCGTAGAACGCGTCCAGCGCTCGGCGGAACAACGGCTCGTCCGAGACCGCATGGAACAAGGTCAGGCAGGAGCGGAACTTCAGCGCGTCGACATCACCCAGCACGCTGATCGCCGAACGATCGCTGTGCGCCAGCATCGCTTGCACGCAGTCGCGCAGCCGTTCGCCCAGCAGCGGATGCGCCAGGTAGGCCTGGGCCTCCGCGCGATCGGCGATGCCGTATTCATGCGCCGCCGCGCTGCGGCCCAGCCCGCGCAGTTGCGGCAGCACGAACCAGATCCAGTGGCCGCTCTTGCGACCCGCCTTCAACTCTGCCAGCGCCTGCTCGTAGCGACCAGCCTGCGCCTCGACAAAGCGTTCCAGGCTCATGCAGCGGGCATGCCGTTGTTCGCCCGCAGCGCCTCGACCGCCTCCTCGGGCAACCAAAGCAGCGTGTTGAGGTAGTCGTCCAGGCAATCGACCAGGCCCTGGCGCGGTCCGTTGCGCCAGGTGTCCGAGCCATAGAACGCGTCCTGCTGCGCGACCAGCTGCTCGCGGCTGGCGAAGGCGCGGATCAGGTAGAAGCTCTCGTGCTCATGGTCCGAGCGGCCGAAGGCGACGACGTCCATGCCGCTGCCGCGCACCAGCGGCAGCGCGGCCTGCACGGCGGCGACGAAACGCTCGGCACAGCCGGGCTTGAGCTTTTAGGTGCGGACTTCGATCAGTTTCATGCGGTGCATCCTAGGCCGCTGGGCTATCCTGCCGCCCATGACTCCCGACCCCATCGAGGACGACGAGCCCAGCCTCGCCGTCCGCCCCCGCCGCAAAGGCATTTATGCGCTGCCCAACGCGATCACGCTAGGTGCGCTGTTCAGCGCCTTCTACGCCATCATCATGGCGATGAATGGCCGCTTCGAGGTCGCCTGCGTCGCCATCTTCGCCGCCGCCATTCTCGACAGCCTGGACGGCCGCGTGGCCCGCATGACCAACACGCAGTCGGCCTTCGGCGAGCAGATGGACAGCCTGTCCGACATGGTCGCCTTCGGCGCCGCGCCGGCGCTGATCGTCTACATGTGGGCGCTGAAAGACATGGGCAAACCAGGCTGGATCCCGGCCTTCGTCTACATCGCTGGCGCAGCCCTCAGGCTGGCGCGCTTCAACGTCAACATCGGCGTGGTCGACAAGCGCTTCTTCCAGGGCCTGCCCAGCCCGGCAGCGGCGGCCATCGTCATGGGGCTCATCTGGTGCGCGGTTGATGCGCCCTGGTACAGCGGCGTCAGCAACATGCCGTGGCTGCGCTGGACCGCGTTCAGTGTGACGCTGTTTGCCGGGCTTTCGATGGTCACGAATGCGCCCTTCTACAGCTTCAAAGTCTTCGACCGCCGGCGCAGCGTGCCGTTCATCGTGCTGGTGGCCATCATGCTCGGCATCGGCCTCATTGCCCTCGATCCGCCCACGGTGTTGTTTGTGATCTTCTGCGTGTACGGCCTGTCTGGCTATGTCATCTACGGCTGGCGCAAGTCCAAGGGCAAGCCCGTCAGCGTGATCTCGACCAGCACCGACGAGCCCGATGAACGCGGCTTGCATCAATAAGCTTTCATGCTAGATTCACGACCCATGAGCCGCGCCACGCGAATTAGCCTGCTACTAGCCCTAGAGGAACCACGGGTTCGCTAGTCAGTCACGCCTACACGCTCACTCTGACCCCAACGGCCCGTATGCAACCGCAGCGGGCCGTTCGTGTTTTCAAAGGCTGCTGGTTGCGCCACCCACCCTCGGATGGAAGACCCATGTTGAAGCAACCGCAGCAAAAGTACCGCGCCTTCGCGCCCATCGCCCTGGCCAACCGCACCTGGCCCGACGCCGTGCTGACCCGCGCGCCGATCTGGCTGAGCACCGACCTGCGTGACGGCAACCAGGCGCTGATCGAGCCGATGGACATTGCCCGCAAGCTGCGCATGTTCCAGCAGCTGGTAAAGATCGGCTTCAAGGAGATCGAGGTCGGTTTCCCGTCGGCATCGCAGACCGAATTTGACTTCGTCCGCCTGCTCATAGCCGGCGGCCACATCCCCGACGACGTGACCATCCAGGTGCTGACGCAGGCGCGCGCCCACCTGATCGAGCGCACCTTCGAGTCGCTGGACGGTGCCCGGCGCGTCATCGTCCATGTCTACAACGCGGTGGCGCCCATCATGCGCCGCGTGGTGTTGGGGCAGGACGAGGACGGCATCGTCGAGCTGGCCGCCTCGCACGCCCGCCAGATCAAGGAACTGGCCGCCGCGCGGCCGGGCGTGGACTGGCGCTTCGAATACTCGCCCGAGATGTTCTCCGGCACCGAGCTGGCCTTCAGCAAGCGCGTCGTCGATGCCGTGACGACCGTCTGGGCGCCTACACCGGATCGCAAGTGCATCATCAACCTGCCGTCCACCGTCGAGCACAGCACGCCCAACATCTTCGCGGACATGATCGAGTGGATGCACCGCCACTTGGAGCGCCGCGACAGCATCGTGCTGTCCGTGCACCCGCACAACGACCGCGGCACCGGCACGGCGGCGGGTGAGTTCGCGTTGATGGCCGGTGCCGACCGCGTCGAGGGGTGCTTGTTCGGCAACGGCGAGCGCACCGGCAATGTCGACCTCGTCAACATTGCGCTGAACCTGTACACGCAGGGCGTGGACCCGCAGCTGGATTTCTCCGACATCGACGAGGTGCGCCGCTGCGTCGAGCACTGCACGCAGATCCCTGTGCACCCGCGCCACCCCTACGTCGGCGACCTGGTCTACACGTCCTTCTCCGGTTCGCACCAGGACGCCATCAAGAAGGCCTTCTCGGCCCGCCAGGAGGGGGAAATTTGGGACATGCCCTACCTCCCCATCGACCCCAAGGACCTCGGCCGCAGCTATGACGCGGTCATCCGCGTGAACAGCCAGTCCGGCAAGGGCGGCATCGCCTACCTGCTGGAGGCCGAGTACGGCCTGGAGCTGCCGCGCCGCCTGCAGATCGAGTTCAGCCAGGTCGTGCAACGCGTCATGGACGATGCCGGCAAGGAGCTGACCGCCGCGGACATCTACGCCATCTTCGAGCGCGAGTACGGCATCGGCGACGCCGCAGCGTCCGTCGTGCAGCCGCAGATGACCGAGGTCACCGGCGGCGCGATGCGGCTGTCCGCCGAAGTCGTGCTGGGCGGCTGGATGGGCCATGTGCAGGGCGAGGGCAACGGTCCCATCGACGCCTTCGTCAACGCGTTGTCGACCCGCCTGGGGCAGGAGGTGAGGGTGCTGGACTATCACGAGCATTCCATCGGCAGCGGCGCCGATGCGCGCGCCGTGGCCTACCTCGAGCTGCGCGTCGGCGACGTGACACGCCACGGCGTGGGCATTGATGGCAGCATCGTGCGTGCGTCCATGCAGGCCATCCTGTCCGGCCTGTCGCGCGCACCCGTGGCCGTACCGCAAACACGAGAGGAAAACGTGCGATGACCGACAAGCTGATCATCTTCGACACCACGCTGCGTGATGGTGAGCAGTCGCCGGGTGCGTCGATGACGCGCGAGGAGAAGCTGCGCATCGCCCGCCAGCTGGAGCGCATGAAGGTCGACATCATCGAGGCCGGCTTTGCGGCGTCCAGCAACGGCGACTTCGAGGCCGTGAAGGCCATCGCGGCGGCCGTCAGGGACAGCACCATCTGCTCGCTGGCCCGCGCCAACGACCGCGACATCGCCCGCGCAGCCGAAGCCCTGGCGCCCGCGCAGCGGTCGCGCATCCACACCTTCATCGCCACCAGCGAACTCCACATGGAGAAGAAGCTGCGCATGACGCGCGAGCAGGTGCTGGAGCAGGCCACGCTGGCCGTGCGCTTCGCGCGCAACCTGTGCGGCGACATCGAGTTCTCGCCGGAGGACGGCTACCGCTCCGACATCGACTTCCTGGCCCGCGTCTGCGAGGCGGTCATCAAGGAAGGCGCCGGCACGATCAACATCCCCGACACGGTGGGCTATGGCATCCCCGAGCTGTACGGCGACTTCATCCGCCGGCTGCGCGAGAAGGTGCCCAACTCCGACCAGGCGATCTGGAGCGTGCACTGCCACAACGACCTGGGCATGGCGGTCGCCAACTCGCTGGCCGGCGTGAAGATCGGTGGCGCGCGCCAGGTGGAGTGCACCATCAACGGGCTGGGCGAGCGCGCCGGCAACTGCTCGCTGGAAGAGGTCGTCATGGCCGTGCGCACGCGGCGCGACTACTTCGGCCTGGACGTGGGCATCGACACCACGCAGATCGTGCCGGCCTCCAAGCTGGTGTCGCAGACCACCGGCTTCGTCGTGCAGCCCAACAAGGCCGTCGTCGGTGCCAACGCCTTCGCACATGCCTCGGGCATCCACCAGGACGGCGTGCTGAAGGCGCGTGACACCTACGAAATCATGCGTGCCGAGGACGTGGGCTGGGCCGCCAACAAGATCGTGTTGGGCAAGCTGTCGGGCCGCAACGCCTTCAAGGCGCGGCTGCAGGAACTGGGCATCCAGCTGGAGAGCGAGACCGAGGTCAACGCGGCCTTCCAGCGCTTCAAGGACCTGGCCGACCGCAAGAACGAGATCTTCGACGAGGACATCATTGCGCTGGTCATGGACGAGTCCGTCATTGCGGATGACGAGCACTACCGGCTGCTGTCGCTGTCCCAGCGCAGCGAGACCGGCGAGCGCCCGCACGCGGCCATCGTCTTCTCGATCGGCCACCAGGAGCACCGCGCCGAGAGCGACGGCAACGGCCCGGTGGACGCCACGCTGCGCGCCATCGAGTCCATCGTGTCGTCCGGCGCCGAGATGCTGCTGTACTCGGTCAACGCCATCACCGGCGGCAGCACGGAGTCGCAGGGCGAGGTGACGGTGCGCTTGCAGCACGCCGGCCGCATCGTCAACGGCGTGGGCGCCGATCCGGACATCATCGTCGCCTCGGCCAAGGCCTATCTGTCGGCGCTGAACAAGCTGCAGAGCAAGACCGAACGCGTAGCGGCCCAGGGCTGACGCTCCCCGGGGCTGGGAAGCCGCCGGGCCGCGTGTAACCGGCGTGACCCGCGTCACGCCTGTCGCAATCGTTACCAGCCGGCGTGGAATCTGGCGCGGAAAGACCGCGCTGCTCCAGGCTCGAAAGCGGGTCGGCGACCTCAGAATTGCGTCCAGAGGTCAGGTCCGCAGGCAGCGTGCGGTTCGGCTGGCCGGCAATCCTTGGCATTCGGGCGCGCCCGGATTCCTAAGCCTTGTCGGCCAAGGCCTACTTGCGAGCGTTGGAGTCAGCTGCAAAGCGAGAGAGCCGGTGGCAGGCCTGTGGTGCCTTTCCCCCATAAGCGGGGCAAGAGTTCACTTGAGGTGTTTCACTTAAGTTCTTATCTTGTCAGTGTTTTTGGTGGCGCTTACACTGCCGCCCAGCTGTTGGGGACCCCGTTGAAGCCTTTTGCCGCCGCACTATTGAGCCTGAGCCTGCTGTCCTTTGTGGGCACCACCCAGGCCGCCGCCACCGCCAGCAAGTCCAAAACCAGCGCGACGCAGACCCGCAAGGTCAAGTCCGTCGTGCTGCGCAAGCAGGCCGTCGCCATCCCCGTCCTGCCCGCCGTGCCCACCTTCGGCCAAGTCGCCGGCCTGCATGACGTGGACGACCCGCTGGCGCTGAAGTCCAGCGTCGCCTACGTGCTGGACCAGGACACCAACGAGGTGCTGTTCTCCAAGAACCCGCAGGCGGTGCTGCCCATCGCGTCCATCACCAAGCTGATGACGGCCCTGGTCGTCGTCGAGGCCGGCCTGTCGCTGGACGAGAAGCTGACGGTGACCGACGAGGACATCGACAACGAGAAGTTCACCCGCTCGCGCCTGGCCGTCGGCACGACGCTGACACGTGGCGACATGCTGCATCTGGCGCTGATGGCCAGCGAGAACCGCGCCGCCCATGCGCTGGGCCGGCACTATCCGGGTGGCCTGAGCGCCTTCGTGAGCGCGATGAACGCCAAGGCCCTGAGTCTGGGCATGGCCGACACCCACTATGTCGAGCCCACAGGCCTGTCCAGCCGCAACCAGAGCAGCGCAGCCGACTTGGCCAAGCTCGTCAACGTGACCAGCCAGGTACCGCTGCTGCGTGACCTGTCCACGTCCCGCGAGGCGCGCGTGGCACTGGGCAAGCGCATGGTGCAGTTCCGCAGCACCAACGGCCTGCTGTCCAGCCCGGTGTGGGACATCGGCCTGCAGAAGACGGGCTTCATCAACGAAGCCGGCAAGTGCCTGGTGATGCAGGCGAGCATGGCCGGCCGCAAGCTGATCATGGTGTTCCTGGACTCCAGCGGCAAGGCGTCGCGGATTGCCGACGCCGAGCGCATGCGCAAGTGGCTGGCGACGCTGCCCGGCGAGCAGCCGGCGACGGCTTCCGCCAAGCTCTGAACCGCAGGGCATCCCAAGCAAAACGCGGCGCCGAGGCGCCGCGTTTTGCTTGGTGGCTGTGCTCAGCCTCGGTGGCCCAGCGCCGACGAGATCTGCGCAGCGGTTTCCTTCAGCCGCACGACCCAGTTCTCCTCCAGCCGGTCGGCCGGTGCCGAGATCGACAGGCCCGCGACCAGCTTGGCCTGGTCGTCGTAGATGCCGGCGGCCATGCAGCGCACGCCCAGCTCCAGCTCCTCGTCGTCGCGCGCGATGCCGCGTTGGCGCACCATCGCCAGCTCGCGTTCCAGCGCGCCGATGTCGGTCAGGCTGTTGCGCGTGTGGCCAGACAGGCCCGTGCGCGTTGCGTACGCGCGCACGCGTGGGCTGTCGTCACTGGCCAGGAAGAGCTTGCCCACGGACGTGAGGTGCAGCGGCGCACGGCCGCCGACGGCGCGCACGACCTGCATGCCCGAGCGTTCGGAATAGGTGCGCTCGATGTAGACGATCTCGTCGCCCTGGCGCACCGACAGGTTGACCGGCTGGTGGGTGAACTTGTGCAGCTCGCGCATGGCCGGCAGCGCCGCGTCGCGCACGTCCAGCCGCGCCTTCACCAGGTTGCCCAGCTCCAGCATGCGCATGCCCAGGCGATAACTGCCGGCTTCCGGTCGGTCGACATAGCGACCCAGCGTCAGGTCATTGAGAATGCGGTGCGCCGTCGACGGGTGCAGGCCCGTGGCCTCGGACAAGGCCTTCAGCGACACCGGATCCTGGTGGCTGGCCAGCACGTCCAGCAGCGAGAACATGCGCTCCAACACCTGGATCGCCGGGGTCTGCTGGGCCTCTTTCGGTTTCATGGCGTCATTGTGGGGGAGATTGCTGGTGTTTTGTATGGCGAAAGCAGGGTTCAGCAGGTGGCAAGCTGTTGCGATGGCCTTGCTGGCCTGGAGTGCCGTGAGCCAGGCCGCCGAGCCGGCCCCAGCGGGGACCGAAGCGCGCTGGAGCCGGGTGCCGCGCCTGTACGGCCGCGTCACGGCCAATGAGCTGGGCCTGGTCATCAACACGGCCGATCCCTACTCGGTCAGCGTCGGCGAGTACTACGCCAAGCGACGCGGCATCCCGGCGGGGCAGATCGTGCGCGTGCAACTGCCGCCGCGCAACAGCCTGACGCGCGAGGAGTTCACGGCGCTGGACCAGGCCATACGCAGCCAGATGCCGGAGCATGTCAACGGCCTGGCGCTGGCCTGGGTGCAGCCCTATGCGGTGGAGTGCAACTCGCTGACCAGTGCGCTGGGCATGGGCCTGCAGTCCGATGTCTGCGCCAACCACTGCGCGGCGACGCGCATCAATCCGTACACCGGTTATTTCGGCGCCAAGCCCTGGATCGTCATCGGCCTGCGCCCGACCATGCAGCTGGCCGCCCGCTCGGTGCCGGCCGCGCTGGCCATGATCGAGCGCGGCATCGCGTCCGACCACACGCTGGCCGCGGGCACGCCCGAACCGGCCATGGCCTATCTGGCCGCCACGCCCGACGCCGCGCGCAATGTGCGCGAGCGCCTCTTCCCGCCGGCGGGCGCGGTGCCTGGCGTCACGGGCTTCGAGGTCGCCCGCGTCAGGAGCGACGCGCTGCCGGTGATGCGCCGCACGCTGGTCTACGAGACGGGCCTGGCCCGCGTGCCGGCGCCGCTGGGCGGCGAATGGCTGCCCGGCGCGCTGGCGGATCACCTGACCTCGTTCGGCGGCCAGCTGGAGCGGCCGGTGGGCGACGGGCAGATGAATGTGCTGGACTGGATTGACGCCGGCGTGACGGCCACCTACGGCACGGTCAGCGAGCCCTGCAACCATGTGCAGAAGTTTCCCCACCCGCAGATGCTGATCCAGGCCTATGCCCAGGGCGTCAGCGCGCTGGAGGCCTACTGGCACAGCGTCGCCTGGCCGGCTCAGGGCGTGTTCGTGGGTGAGCCGCTGGCGGCGCCGTTCGCGACGGTGCCGATTCCCTGAGCCGCAGCCCGGCCGGCCCGCACGGCGCCTTCCAGCGTGGCGGGGTAGGGGCCATCGACATAGTCGCCGGCAGCCCACAGCCCGGGCGCGATCTGAGTCGACGGCCGAGCGAGGCCGGGCGTGCAGGCAAACGTCGCACGCTTCTCGGTCAGCACCTTGTCGACAACGGGCGGTGTGGCCCAGCGCAGCTCGCGCAGCGCCTGCGCCAGCACGGCTTCGGCGCAGCCGCCGCGTGCGACCCAGTCGGCCGCGCCGCTGACGACGAAGGCGAAGCGCCCCGGCGCGCCGCCCAGCTGGCCGTGATCGAAGACGAACTGGGCCGGCGCCTCCGGCCCCTCACGCAGCGCCAGCATTGGCGCCGGCAGGGCGCTGCCGGGGCTGTGCAGGTAGACGGTGATGATGGGCTCGAAGCGAAGCGCCTGCGCGGTGGCCGACCAGGTCGGTGAGAGGGCAGCGGTCAGGCGTGCCGCCTCGACGCTGGTGCAGGCCAGCAGGACGGCGCCGAAGGCCTCGCCGTCGACGCGCCAACCCGGCTCGATCTGTTGCACGCGATGGCCCAGCCGCAGCCGGTTACCGAGCCAAGCGGTCGCTGGGCCGGCAAGCAGGTCGGACAGAGGGCGCCTCGGCAGCAGCAGGTCGGCGCTGCCCGCGCCGCTGAACAGCGCGTCCTTCAGCACGCGCAGGAACACCTGGGCGCTGGCCTGCGGAGCCGGCGTGTTCAGCGCGGCCACGCACAGTGGCTCGACGAGGTCGCGCTTCACGGTCGCTGGCAGGCCGGCGCACAGCTGGGCCACGCTGAGGCGCGCATCGCAGCTGAAACCGCGCGCCAGCCAGCCGCCGGCCGCCATCAGCAGACCGAGCCGCGCCGCAAGCGGCCAGCCGCGATGCGCCAGCACGCCGCGCGTGAAGCTGATCAACGGCGCGCCTGGCGGCAGCTGCAGGCCAGCTTCGCCGGGGTAGGGCAGGGCGAGCGGCAGGCGCTTGAGCACCTGTTCTGGATCGGCGCCGAGGCGGCGCATCAGCGCCAGGCTGTCACGGTAGGCGCCGATGAGGATGTGCTGGCCGTTGTCGTACGGCGGCTCGCCCGGGACGCTGCGCGAGCGGCCGCCCAGCTGCGGCGCCATCTCGAAGACGGCGATGTCGTGACCCGCATCGGCCAGCGCCACGGCCGCCGCAATGCCGGCCCAGCCGCCGCCAACGACGGCGACTTTCAACGGCCGCGCCAATTGGTTTTCATCGCGATCCACAGCTTGCGCAGCGGCGTCAATGCAATGCGCTGGTGCAGCACCTGGAAGTTCTCGCGCTCGATCTCGACGAGCAGTGCACGGTAGATGTTGGCCATCATCAGCCCCGGCTTTTGCGCCGCGCGGTCGGCCTCGGGCAGCAGCCCGAGCGCCTCGTCGTAGGTCTGGTGGGCGCGCTCGGCCTGGAACTTCATCAGCGCCGTGAAGCGCTCGCTGTAGCCCCAGGGCGCGCTGCGCAGCAGGATCTCGTTGGCCTTCACGCCGAACTGCTGCAGCTCGTTCACCGGCAGGTAGATGCGCCCGCGCCGCGCGTCGTCGCCGACGTCGCGGATGATGTTGGTCAGCTGCATCGCCAGGCCCAGCTTGTGGGCGTAGGCGATGGTCTGCGGCTGCGTGCGGCCGAAGATGCTGCTGGCGACCTCGCCGACGATGCCGGCGACCAGATGGCAATAGCGCGCCAGCCCGGGGTAGTCCAGATAGCGCGTCTGCTGCAAGTCCATCTCGCAGCCTTCGATGACGGCGTTCAGGTGGTCGATGCGGATGTCGTAGGTGGCGGTGTGCGGCATCAGCGCTTTCATCACCGGGTGGCTTGGCTGGCCGGCGAAGGCGCTGGCCACCTCCTTGCGCCACCAGGCCAGCTTGGTCGCGGCGACACCGGCGTCCTGTGTCTCGTCGACGACGTCGTCCACCTCGCGGCAGAAGGCGTAGAAGGCGGTGATCGCGGCGCGGCGCGGCGGCGGCAGGAACAGGAAGGCGTAGTAAAAGCTCGAGCCGCTCGCGGCGGCTTTCTCTTGGACGTATTGCTCGGGGGTCATGATCTGGCCCGCATTGTCAGCGCGCGCCAGGCCAGGCGCGGCAAGTCCCAGGCCCCGAGTGCGGGGCGATGCAGCAGGCTGTCGTAGCCGCGGGCGGCGATCTTGTCGAGGATGGCCAGGCCGCCCTGCACGACGAAGCGCAGCTCCCAGCCGGCGCGGCCGGGCAGCGTCAACGCCAGCGGCGCGCCCTCCAGCATCAGCGTGCGCGCCCAGCCGCACAGATCCTGGATCAGCGCCCGGGCGGCCGGGCTGTCGCGGCAGGCCAGCACGTCGGCGGCCGCAACGCCGTGGCGGTCCAGATCAGCTTGCGGGACATAGAGGCGCTCGTTCGGGCCGTCACGGCTGAAGTCCTGCCAGAAGTTGATCAGTTGCAGCGCCGAGCAGATCGCGTCCGAACGGCGCAGCGACGTCGCATCGGCCACCCCGTACAGCCCCAGCAGCAGGCGCCCGACGGGGTCGGCCGAGCGGCGGCAATAGTCCAGCAGATGGGCGCGGTCGCGGTAACGCGGCGGCGCCAGATCCTGCTCGAAGGCGTCCAGCAGGTCGTGCAGCAGCTTGGGCTGCAGGCGCGGCAACTGGCGCGCCAGTGGCACGAAGACCTGCGGCCAGCGCCGCGACGGTGCTCGCCCGGCGACCACGGCACTCAGGTCGGCGCGGTAATCGCGCAACGCCTGCACGCGTTCGGCGCTGGTGGCGTCGCCTTCATCGGCGAGATCATCGGCGGTGCGCGCAAACTGGTAGATGGCGACGACGGCCGGTCGCAGCGCCGGCGGGCAAAGCCACGAGGCCACGGGAAAGTTTTCGTAATGGTCGACGCTCATCGAGCTCAATCTTCGATTTGTCAATGAGGTTTGACAGTTGTCACCAGGCCTGCATACATTACTGACCCGCCGGTCATTAAATTTTAGGCCGTTCACCCTGACGAGGTCTGCATGCCCCATCTTCTGCGTCTCGCACCGCCCCTGTTGTTGGCGGTCCTGCTATCGGCCCTGGTGTCGGGATGCAGCAAGCAAGCCGCCGCCCCAGAGCCGGAGCGCGCGGTGCGCACCCAGCTCGTCAGCGCCAGCACGGCGAGCGCCAGCCATGAGTATGCGGGCGAGGTGAAGGCGCGCGTCGAGTCGCGCCTGTCCTTCCGCGTCAACGGCAAGTTGCTGAGCCGCGCGGTCAATCTGGGCGACACGGTCAAGGCCGGCCAGGTGCTGGCCCGCATCGATGCCCAGGACCTGAAGCTGGCCGAGGCCGCAGCGATGGCCGGCGTGAACGCCGCAAGAACCAACCGTGACCAGGCCGGCGCCGACTACAAGCGCTTCGTCGACCTGCAGCGCCAGGGTTTCATCAGCGCCGCCGAACTGGAGCGCCGCGATTCCGCCTTCAAGTCTGCCCAGGCCCAGCTGGAGCAGGCCAAGGCCCAGGCCGATGTGCAGGGCAACCAGGCGGGCTATGCCCAGCTGGTGGCGGACGGCGCCGGTGTCGTGACCGGCGTGGATGCCGAGCCGGGCCAGGTGCTGGCCGCCGGCACGCCGGTCGTGCGCATCGCGCTGGACGGGCCGCGTGACATCGTCTTCGCCGTGCCCGAGGACCAGGTCGTGCGCGTGAAGGCCGCCGCCGCACTGCCTGGCGCGTTGAACGTGCGCCTGTGGGGGGGCGACAAGGTCTATCCCTTGAAGCTGCGCGAGGTGGCCGCCGCGGCAGACCCGGTGACGCGCACCTTCCTCGTCAAGGCCGATGCCGGCAAGCTGGACGTGAAGCTGGGCCAGTCCGCCATCGTCGTGCTGAACCTGCCGCAGACGGCGGGCGTCATCAAGCTGCCGCTGGCGGCCGTGCTGCAGCAGAGCGGCAAGACCTCGGTCTGGGTGCTGGACGGCGCATCGATGACCGTCAAGCCGCAGGCCGTGCAGGTGGCCGGCGCCGAAGGCAACGAGGTCATCGTCGCCGCGGGGCTCACGCCAGGCCAGGAGGTGGTCGTTGCCGGCGTGCATGTGCTGAACCCGGGCCAGAAGGTCAGGCGCTACGTGCCGCCGCGCACGGCGAGTTCGCCCACCCCCCCTGCGGCTCCCGCAGCGTCTCGCTGAGCCGGGGCCGCGCATGACTTCCCCGACACCGAAGCAGCTCCAAGTGGGTGGGTTCAACGTCTCCCGCTGGGCGCTGGAGCACCCGGCCCTGACGCGCTACCTGATGGTGGTGCTGATGCTGATGGGCTTCGTCGCCTATTTCCAGCTTGGCCAGGACGAGGACCCGCCGTTCACCTTCCGCGCGATGGTCATCCAAGCCTTCTGGCCGGGCGCCACGGCCCAGCAGATGGCCGACCAGGTCACCGACAAGATCGAGAAGACGCTTCAGGAGGTGAGCCATGTCGACAAGATCCGCTCGTACACCAAGCCCGGTGAGTCGCTGACCGTCTTCCAGCTCAAGGACAACACGCCGCCCAAGGAGGTCTCCGACCTCTGGTACCAGACGCGCAAGAAGATCGGCGACATGCGCGGCACGCTGCCCGCGGGCGTGTTGGGGCCGGTGTTCAACGACGAGTTCGGCGACGTCTACGGCTCCATCTACGCGCTGTCCGCCGACGGCTTCAGCCGCGAAGAGTTGCGCGAGCACGCTGACCGTGTGCGCCAGGCGCTGTTGCAGGTCAAGGACGTCGCCAAGGTCGAGATCTTCGGCGTGCAGCCCGAGAAGCTCTTCATCGAGGTCTCGCAGAAGCGCCTTGCGCAGCTGGGCCTGGACTTCAACCAGGTCATCAACCAGATCGGCGCGCAGAACGCGGTCGAGGGCGCCGGCCTGCTGAACGCCGGCAGCGCCAACTTCCAGGTGCGCGTGCAGGGTCAGTTCACGACGGCGCAGGCGCTGGCCGACGTGCCCATCCGCGCCGTCAACCCGCAAAGCGGTGTGGCCAGCCAGATGCGCCTGGGGGACATCGCCGAGATCAAGCGCGCCTACGTCGACCCGCCGGCCACCAAGGTGCGCCACCAGGGCAAGGAAGTGCTGGCGCTGGGCGTGTCCATGGCCAAGGGCGGCGACATCATTGCGATGGGCAAGGCGCTGAATGCCGCGCTCAAGACCATAGACCGCGACCTGCCGGCCGGCGTGCAACTGGAGCAGATCCAGGACCAGCCCAAGGCCGTGTCGACGTCGGTGGGCGAATTCGTCCATGTGCTGATCGAGGCCGTCGTCATCGTGCTCGCCGTCAGCTTCATCTCGCTGGGCCTGCACACCAAGCCGCTGCGCATCGACATCTGGCCCGGTCTGGTCGTCGGCATCACCATCCCGCTGGTGCTGGCCATCACCTTCACGACCATGTTCTATTGGGGCGTGGGCCTGCACAAGATCTCGCTGGGTTCGCTGATCATTGCGCTAGGCCTCTTGGTCGACGACGCCATCATTGCGGTCGAGATGATGGTGCGCAAGCTCGAAGAGGGCTACGACAAGATGCACGCGGCGACCTACGCCTACGACGTGACGGCCATGCCCATGCTGACCGGTACGCTCATCACGGCGGTCGGCTTCCTGCCCATCGGTCTGGCGAAGTCGACGGTGGGCGAATACACCTTCGCGATCTTTGCCGTGACGGCTGCGTCGCTGGTCATCTCCTGGGGCGTGTCGGTCTATTTCGTGCCCTACCTGGGCGCGCTGCTGCTCAAGGCCAAGCCCGCTGCCGAGGGCGAGGTGCACGAACTCTTCGACACGCCGTTCTACAACCGCTTCCGCGGCGTCGTGCGCTGGTGCGTGGAGAACCGCTGGAAGACCATCGGCCTGACGCTGCTGGTGTTCGCGCTGGGCATCGTCGGCATGGGCCGGGTGCAGCAGCAGTTCTTCCCGGACTCCAGCCGCCCGGAGGTGCTGGTCGACCTGTGGCTGCCCGAGGGCTCGACCATCCAGGAGACCGAAGCGCTGGCCAAGCGCTTCGAGGCGCGCATGCTGAAGGAGCCGGCCATCGCCACGGTGACCACCTGGATAGGTTCCGGCGTGCCGCGCTTCTACCTGCCGCTGGACCAGATCTTCCCGCAGGCCAACGTCACGCAGTCCATCCTGGTGCCCAAGAGCCTGACCGAGCGCGAGGAGCTCAGGAAGCGCCTGCCGGCCCTGCTGGCCGAGGAATTCCCGGAGGCGCGCGGCCGCGTGAAGCTGCTGCCCAACGGCCCGCCGGTGCCCTACCCCGTGCAGTTCCGCGTCGCCGGGGCCGACCCCAAGATCGTGCGCGACTGGGCCGACAAGGCCAAGGACATCCTGCGCACCAACCCCAACATGCGCGGCGTCAACGACAACTGGAACGAGAACGTCAAGATGCTGCGCCTGCGTGTCGACCAGGACAAGGCGCGTGCGCTGGGCGTGACCAGCCAGGGCCTGGCACAGGCGTCGCGCACGCTGCTGTCGGGCACCGTCATCGGCCAGTACCGCGAGGCCGACAAGCTCATCGACATCGTGCTGCGCCAGCCGCTGAACGAGCGTGCCGTCATCACCGACCTCGCCAATGCCAACCTGCCCACCAGCTCGGGCCGCACCATCCCGCTGACGCAGATCGCCAAGGTCGAGTTCGACTGGGAGCCCGGCGTCATGTGGCGCGAGGGCCGCAACTACGCGGTCACTGTGCAGGGCGACGTCGCCGAAGGCCTGCAGGGCGCCACGGTGACCAAGGAGGTCTGGCCGCAGCTGGACGAGTTGCAGAAGCGCATGCCCATCGGCTATCGCATCGAGATCGCCGGCGCGGTGGAGGAAAGCAGCAAGGGCCAGGGCTCCATCGCGGCCGGCGTGCCCATCATGCTGTTCATCACCTTCACGCTGCTGATGTTGCAGCTGCAAAGCTTCAGCCGCGCGATGCTGGTCTTCCTGACCGGCCCGCTGGGCATCGCCGGCGTGGCGGGTGCGCTGCTGCTGCTGAACCGGCCGTTCGGCTTCGTCGCGCTGCTGGGCGTCATTGCGCTGATGGGCATGATCATGCGCAACTCGGTCATCCTGATCGACCAGATCGAGCAGGACCGCGCCCGTGGCGTGCCGGACTGGTCGGCCATCGTCGAGTCCGCCGTGCGGCGCTTCCGTCCCATCGTGCTGACCGCCGCGGCGGCGGTGCTGGCGATGATCCCGCTGTCGCGCAGCGTGTTCTGGGGCCCGATGGCCGTGGCCATCATGGGCGGTCTCATCGTCGCCACCGTGCTGACGCTGCTGGCACTGCCGGCCATGTACGCGGCCTGGTTCCGCGTCGAGCGGCCCGAGGAGCACAGCCGCATGCACAGCCGGCTGCACACCGAACCCGGCGAACAGCTCTAAGCTGTTTTGCTAGGGTTTTGCCGCCCCGTGGACCGGGGCGGCGGGCAGGCCGCGCGGCATCGCTACAATCGCCGGTTTGCCGAATCGCCTACGGGGTTGCCAGTTCACGCAAGTGGGGCAGCCCAAGCAAGACCCGCGCGGGTGGCGAAATTGGTAGACGCACCAGGTTTAGGTCCTGACGCCTTCACGGGCGTGCCGGTTCGAGTCCGGCCCCGCGCACCACCTCTGTCCTTCAACTGTTCCCGAGTCCATCATGGCCGTCACCGTCGAAACCCTCGAAAAGCTGGAACGCCGCATCACCCTGCACGTGGCGGCCTCTGAGATCAACAGCGAAGTCGAAGCCCGCCTGAAGAAGCTGGCCCGCACCGTCAAGGCCGACGGCTTCCGCCCCGGCAAGGTGCCGATGAACGTCGTCGCCCAGCGCTACGGCTACTCGGTGCAGTACGAAGTCGTCAACGACAAGCTCGGCGCCGCCTTCAACACCGCCGCCAACGAAGCGCAGCTGCGCGTCGCCGGCGCACCGCGCATCGAGCAGAAGGACCAGGCGCCGGAAGGCCAGATGGCCTTCGACGCCACCTTCGAGGTCTACCCCGAAGTCAAGATCGGCGACCTGGCCGCGGCCGACGTCGAGCGCGTCACCAGCGACGTGACCGACGAAGCCATCGACAAGACCGTCGAGATCCTGCGCAAGCAGCGCCGCAGCTTCGCCCAGCGCGCCGCCGCCGACGTGGCCGCCGCCGGTGACCGCGTCACCATCGACTTCGAAGGCAAGATCGACGGCGAGCCCTTCCAGGGCGGCAAGGCCGAAGGCTTCCAGTTCCTGATCGGCGAAGGCCAGATGCTGGAGCAGTTCGACGCCGCCGTGCGTGGCATGAAGGCCGGCGAGAGCAAGACCTTCCCGCTGCAGTTCCCCGAGGACTATCACGGCAAGGACGTGGCCGGCAAGGAAGCCGACTTCCTCGTCACGGTCAAGAAGATCGAGGCCCAGCACCTGCCCGAAGTGAACGAGGCGTTCGCCAAGTCGCTGGGCATCAAGGATGCTTCCGTCGAAGCCCTGCGCGCTGACATCAAGAAGAACCTCGAGCGCGAAGTGAAGTTCCGCGTGCTGGCCCGCAACAAGGGCGCCGTCATGGACGCGCTGGTTGCCGTGTCCGAACTGGATGTGCCCAACGCGCTGGTGCAAGGCGAAGCCGAGCGCATGGTCGAGCAGGCCCGCGAGGACCTGAAGAAGCGCGGCGTCAAGGACGCCGACAAGGCCGAGATCCCCGCCGACATCTTCAAGCCCCAAGCCGAGCGCCGCGTGCGCCTGGGCCTGGTGGTCGCCGAGCTGGTGCGCTCGAATAACCTGCAGGCCAAGCCGGCCCAGCTGCAGTCACACATCGAAGAGCTGTCGCAGAGCTACGAGAAGCCCGCCGAAGTGATGCGCTGGTACCTGAGCGACCGCGAGCGCATGGCCGAAGTCGAAGCCGTCGTCGTCGAGAACAATGTCACGGACTTCGTGCTGTCCACGGCCAAGGTGACCGACAAGTCCCTGCCGTTCGACGAGCTGATGGCCGCGGGCAACTGAGAGCCCCTCGCCTGACGAAGGCGCCGTGCCGCAAGGCCCGGCGCCTTTTTACTTGCGTGGCCATAATCTGCCCCCATAACAGCTGTTACTGATTTGTTTTCAAGGATCTGAATGAGCGCTCTCGACACCAGCAATCTCGGCCTCGTGCCCATGGTCATCGAACAGTCCGGCCGTGGCGAGCGCGCCTACGACATCTACTCGCGCCTGCTGCGCGAACGCATCATCTTCCTGGTCGGCCCCGTCAATGACGGCGTCGCCAACCTCGTCGTCGCGCAGATGCTGTTCCTGGAAAGCGAGAACCCCGACAAGGAGATCTCGCTGTACATCAACAGCCCGGGCGGCAGCGTGTCGGCCGGCATGTCCATCTTCGACACGATGAACTTCATCAAGCCCGAAGTCTCGACGCTTTGCATGGGCATGGCGGCCAGCATGGGCGCCTTCCTGCTGGCGGCCGGTGCCAAGGGCAAG
Source organism: Roseateles sp. P1_C6 (assembly GCF_056406315.1). Taxonomy (NCBI): domain Bacteria; kingdom Pseudomonadati; phylum Pseudomonadota; class Betaproteobacteria; order Burkholderiales; family Sphaerotilaceae; genus Roseateles; species Roseateles sp. P1_C6. The sequence goes on along the minus strand of NZ_JBFUAK010000001.1, from coordinate 549,361 downwards.
CGCTTCTCGCTGCCCAACGCCAAGGTCATGATCCACCAGCCGCTGGGCGGCGCGCAGGGCCAGGCGACCGACATCGAGATCCATGCGCGTGAAATCCTGAAGACGCGTGAGGCTCTCAATCGCATCCTGGCCGAGCGCACGGGCCAGACCCTGGAGAAAATCCAGTCGGATACCGAGCGTGACTACTTCATGTCCGCGGCCGAGGCCCAGACCTACGGCCTGATCGACCAGGTGCTGGAACACCGGCCGTAAGTCGTGAGGGGCTGTAACCGGCCCCCGGATTCGCAGCGAAATCGGGGCCCTTATCCCCACAAGGGCCCCGAGATCGTTTGGACTATCATCATTCAGGCACCCGCCTGTCCACTGGCATTCCCCGAGCAGACCCATGGCCGACAAAAAAGGCACCTCCAGCGAAAAAGTTCTGTACTGCTCGTTCTGCGGCAAGAGCCAGCACGAGGTCAAGAAGCTGATCGCAGGCCCCTCGGTCTTCATCTGCGATGAATGCATCGAGCTGTGCAACGACATCGTCCGTGACGAGATCCCGGCGCCGGCACCGGCCGCGCGCGCCGGCAAGTCCGACCTGCCCGTGCCCAGCGAGATCAAGTCCAGCCTCGATCAGTACGTCATCGGCCAGGATGTCGCCAAGCGCACGCTGGCGGTGGCCGTGTACAACCATTACAAGCGGCTGCGCCACATGGCGTCGACCAAGGATTCGGTCGAGCTGTCGAAGAGCAACATCCTGCTGATCGGCCCGACGGGCTCCGGCAAGACGCTGCTGGCGCAGACGCTGGCACGACTGCTGAACGTGCCGTTCGTGATCGCCGACGCGACGACGCTGACCGAAGCCGGCTACGTCGGCGAGGACGTCGAGAACATCATCCAGAAGCTGCTGCAGAACTGCAATTACGACGTCGAGCGGGCGCAGCGCGGCATCGTCTACATCGACGAGATCGACAAGATCTCGCGCAAGGCCGACAACCCGTCGATCACGCGCGACGTGTCGGGCGAGGGCGTGCAGCAGGCGCTGCTCAAGCTCGTCGAAGGCACGATGGCCTCGGTGCCGCCTCAGGGCGGCCGCAAGCACCCGAACCAGGACTTCCTGCAGATCGACACGACCAACATCCTGTTCATCTGCGGCGGCGCCTTTGACGGCCTGGAAAAGGTCATCCAGAACCGCAGCGAGAAGTCCGGCATTGGTTTCGGCGCGACCGTGAAGAGCAAGTCCGACAAGCGCGTCGGCGAAGTCTTCCGCGAGTGCGAGCCCGAGGACATCATCAAGTTCGGCCTCATCCCCGAACTGGTTGGCCGCCTGCCCGTCGTCGCCACACTCGGCGAGTTGACCGAGGACGCGCTGGTGCAGATCCTGACCGAGCCCAAGAACGCGCTGGTCAAGCAATACCAGCAGCTGTTCGAGATGGATGGCGTTGAACTCGAAATCCGCAAGCCGGCCCTGGCTGCCATCGCCCGCAAGGCGCTGGCCCGCAAGACTGGCGCCCGCGGCCTGCGTTCCATCATGGAGCAGTCGCTGATCGACACCATGTTCGACCTGCCCGCCTTGGATGGCGTCGAGAAGGTCGTGCTGGACGAGCACAACATCGAGGACACGTCGGCACGCCCCTTGCTGGTCTATCGCGAGCAGGCCAAGGCCAGCGCCTGAGCTCCTCCCAAGCCCTCAACTTGCAATCGCCCCCTCAGGCCTGATATCGGCCTGAGAAAGAGAGGTCTTCATGTCCGGACATCCCATCCTTCCCGCCGACCCGATCACGCTGCCGCTGTTGCCGCTGCGTGACGTGGTCGTTTTCCCGCACATGGTCATCCCGCTGTTCGTCGGGCGTCCCAAGTCCATCAAGGCCTTGGAAGCCGCGATGGAAGCGGGCCGCCAGATCATGTTGGTGGCGCAAAAGGCCGCCGGCAAGGACGAGCCCAAGCCCGAAGACATGTTCGAGGTCGGCTGCGTCTCCAGCATCCTGCAGATGCTGAAGCTGCCCGACGGCACCGTGAAGGTGCTCGTCGAAGGCCTGCAGCGCGCCACGACCAGCTCGATCAGCGAGCCGGGTGAGCACTTCGTTGCCGAAGTCACGCCCATCCCGCCCGAGACCGAGCACGCGCCCGAGGTCGAAGCCCTGCGCCGCGCCGTGACGCAGCAGTTCGACCAGTACGTCAAGCTCAACAAGAAGATCCCGCCCGAGATCCTCACGTCCATCGGCGGCATCGACGATCCGGGTCGCCTGGCCGACACCATCGCCGCCCACCTGCCGCTCAAGCTCGACGCCAAGCAGGCCGTGCTGGACTTGGCCGAAGTGGCCAAGCGCCTCGAGAAGCTGCTCGACCTGCTCGAGCACGAAGTCGACATCCTGCAGGTCGAAAAGCGCATCCGTGGCCGCGTCAAGCGCCAGATGGAGAAGAGTCAGCGCGAGTACTACCTGAACGAGCAAGTCAAGGCCATCCAGAAGGAACTCGGCGACGGCGAAGAAGGCGCCGACATGGAGGAGCTCGAGAAGAAGATCCTCGCCGCCAAGATGCCCAAGGAGGCGCGCAAGAAGGCCGACGCCGAGCTGAAGAAGCTCAAGCTGATGTCGCCCATGTCCGCCGAGGCGACGGTGGTGCGCAACTACATCGACACGCTGGTCAACCTGCCCTGGAGCAAGAAGACCAAGATCAAGCACGACCTCGCGAATGCCGAGGCGGTGCTGAACGAAGATCACTACGGCCTCGAGAAGGTCAAGGACCGCATCCTTGAATATCTCGCGGTGCAGCAGCGCGTCGACAAGGTCAAGGCACCCATCCTGTGCCTGGTCGGCCCTCCGGGTGTCGGCAAGACCTCGCTCGGCCAGAGCGTGGCGCGCGCCACCGGCCGCAAGTTCATCCGCATGGCGCTGGGCGGCGTGCGCGATGAAGCCGAGATCCGCGGCCACCGCCGCACCTACATCGGCTCCATGCCGGGCAAGGTGCTGCAGAGCCTGTCCAAGATCGGCACGCGCAACCCTCTGTTCCTGCTCGACGAGATCGACAAGCTGGGCATGGACTTCCGCGGCGACCCGTCATCGGCGCTGCTGGAGGTGCTGGACCCGGAGCAGAACCACACCTTCGGCGACCACTACGTCGAGGTCGATTTCGACCTGTCCGACGTGATGTTCGTGGCGACGTCGAACTCGATGAACATCCCGCCGGCCCTGCTGGACCGGATGGAAGTGATACGCCTGTCGGGCTACACCGAGGACGAGAAGGTCAACATCGCGCAAACCTATCTGCTGCCCAAGCAACGCAAGAACAACGGCGTGCTGGACGAGGAACTGGACGTCACCGAGTCGGCCATCCGCGGCGTGATCCGCTACTACACCCGTGAAGCCGGCGTGCGTTCGCTCGAGCGCGAGATGTCCAAGATCTGCCGCAAGGTGGTCAAGGGCATCCAGCTCAAGGCCTACGTGGGCAAGGTGGTCGTCACCGACGAGAACCTGCATGACTTCCTCGGCGTGCGCAAGTACGACTTCGGCCGTGCCGAGAAGAAGAACCAGGTCGGCCAGGTCGTCGGCCTCGCGTGGACCGAGGTGGGTGGCGATCTGCTGACCATCGAAGCCACCGCGATGCCGGGCAAGGGCAACATCATCCGCACCGGCTCGCTGGGCGACGTGATGAAGGAGTCCGTCGAGGCGGCCCGCACGGTGGTGCGTTCGCGCGCCCGCCGCCTGGGCATCAAGGACGAGGTCTTCGAGAAGCGTGACGTGCACGTCCACGTGCCCGATGGCGCGACGCCCAAGGATGGCCCGAGCGCGGGTGCGGCGATGACGACGGCCTTCGTGTCGGCGCTCACCGGCATCCCGGTGCGGGCGGACGTCGCGATGACCGGCGAAATCACGCTGCGCGGTGAAGTCACCGCCATCGGTGGTCTGAAGGAGAAGCTGCTCGCGGCCCACCGCGGCGGCATCAAGACCGTGATGATCCCGGAAGAGAACGTCAAGGACCTGCAGGACATCCCCGAGAACGTGAAGAACCAGCTCGAGATCGTGCCCGTGCGCTGGATCGACCGCGTGCTTGAGGTGGCGCTGGAGACCATGCCCACGCCGCTGCCCGACGAGGAAGTGGCCGTGGCCGCGGCCAAGCCGGAAGACGGCGCGGCCAAGAGCACGGTGGTCCCTCACTGAGTGAGTGCAGCTGGCTTGTCAGCCGACAAAAAGTTGGATTACAATGCCAGCTTCGCTAGATAGCCAACTGCAAAGTTGACTGTCCGACGGAACAAAGCGGGATTAGCTCAGTTGGTAGAGCGATACCTTGCCAAGGTATAGGTCGAGAGTTCGAGCCTCTTATCCCGCTCCAAGATTTTCCGAAAGGGAAGCCCAGGCTTCCCTTTTTCGTCAAGGCCGCGCCAAACGGCCTTGATCGGGTTTACGGCGGCGCGATAGCAAAGCGGTTATGCCCCGGATTGCAAATCCGGTTAGTCCGGTTCGACTCCGGATCGCGCCTCCAGAAGAAGACACTGCGGGATTAGCTCAGTTGGTAGAGCGATACCTTGCCAAGGTATAGGTCGAGAGTTCGAGCCTCTTATCCCGCTCCAGTGTTTGACGCCACGGTGCGCCTTCGGGTGTTCCGGCGATGCGGGATTAGCTCAGTTGGTAGAGCGATACCTTGCCAAGGTATAGGTCGAGAGTTCGAGCCTCTTATCCCGCTCCAAACTTCACGGGAGATTCGTTGATCGAATCTCCCGTTTTCTTTTGTGCGGCCCGGATAATTCGCGCGCCGCCCGGGTGGCGAAATCGGTAGACGCAGCGGACTTAAAATCCGCCTTCTGGAAACGGAAGTACGGGTTCGAGTCCCGTCCCGGGCACCAAGCCAAGTGCCGGCTGGTCAGGACGACAGGTCGTCAGGCAAAGGTGTTGATGTTGCGACCCACGCTGCCCTGCGTGGCCAGGGCGGGTTGCTGCGGCAACGCATTGAGCAACGCGATGGCCCCCGCAGCCTGCACATCGAGCGCCTTCCTGAGCACCAAGGTGCTAGCCGCGCTCTGCACGCTGCCAAGGTCGCTGCTGGAGGCGCTGTTGACAGCCGCGCTGACGCTGGCGGAATTGGCGATGTTCATCTTTGGCCTATCGGCTGTTGCTCCGCCAACTTGAGGGCCGAATTCAACTGGCGGCTGACCAGTGCCGCACATCCACCTCGCGCCAGCCCATGACGCGCGTGATCCAGCCCTGCAGCACGGCCGGGGTGCCGCTGGTTTCGATGTGCAGCGCCGGCGACTCGGGGCCTGGCACCCACAAATCCACGGTCCGGCGGGCCACCGCGGTCTCGATGCGCAGCAGTTGCACGTCAGGGCCGAGCGCGGCCTGCCACAGTGGTTCGATCAGTGGGTAGTGCGTGCAGCCCAGCAGAGCGGTGTCGACACCAGCCGCGCGCAGCGGCGTGCAGTGGCGCTCGACGAGGGCCCGCAACGTCATGCTGTCGAGATCGCCGGCCTCAATGCGGTCGACGACGCCCGGGCAGCCCTGGACGATGACCTCCCGCCCGTTCGCATGACGCTCGATCAAGGCGCGCAGACGCGCGCTCGCCGCCGTCGCTGGCGTGGCCAGCAGGCCGATGCGGCCATTGCGCGTGGCGGCGACGGCGGGCTTGATGCCCGGTTCGGTGCCGACGAAGGGCAGGATGGGCCATCGCGCGCGCAGCGCCTCGATGGCGTGCGCGGTGGCCGTGTTGCAGGCCACGACGATCAGTTCGGCGCCTTGGGCGATCAGGTGTTCGGAGATGGCCATGCTGCGCGCACGGATCTCCTCGGGCGTACGGTTGCCATAGGGGGCGTAGGCGGTGTCGGCCAGGTAGCGCAGCCGGGCGGTGGGCAGCATCGCGTGGAGCTCGCGCAGTACCGTGAAGCCGCCAACGCCGGAGTCGAACACGCCGATTTCTCGGCCTTGGGAAGGGTCAATCTGCATGAGCGCGAGCAGTCTAGCTTCGCGATTCGAGAGGCCTCTCCAAAAAGAGTTCTGCCGATGGTGGCGGGCGTCTGGCTAGAATCGAACGATCGTGCTTTTTTAAGCGCGGCTCCTTCGAGGAGCGCCCGTAGAATCTGGTTAACGTTTACGTCAATTCGAGCTGGAGTTTCCGATGAAGGTCTTGGTTCCTGTCAAACGCGTCGTCGACTACAACGTCAAGGTGCGCGTCAAGAGCGACGGCACGGGCGTCGACATCGCCAATGTGAAGATGTCGATGAACCCCTTCGACGAGATTGCCGTCGAAGAGGCCGTGCGTCTGAAGGAGAAGGGCGTGGTGACCGAGGTCATCGCCGTGTCCTGCGGCGTCACGCAGTGCCAGGAAACCCTGCGCACCGCCATGGCCATCGGCGCGGACCGCGCCATCCTCGTGGAGACATCCGAGGAGCTGCAGCCGCTGGCCGTCGCCAAGCTGCTGAAGGCACTGGTGGACAAGGAGCAGCCGCAACTGGTCATCCTTGGCAAGCAGGCCATCGATGACGATTGCAACCAGACCGGCCAGATGCTGGCCGCGCTGACCGGCATGCCGCAAGGCACGTTCGCGTCCAAGGTCGAGATGGCCGGCGACAAGCTGAACGTGACGCGCGAAGTCGACGGCGGCCTGGAGACCGTGTCGCTGAGCCTGCCGGCCGTCGTGACGACGGACCTGCGCCTGAACGAGCCGCGCTACGTGACGCTGCCCAACATCATGAAGGCCAAGAAGAAGCAGCTCGACATCGTCAAGCCGGCCGACCTCGGCGTGGACGTGGCGCCGCGCATCAAGACGCTCAAGGTCAGCGAGCCGCCCAAGCGCGGCGCTGGCGTGAAGGTGGCCGATGTGGCCGCCCTGGTGAACAAACTGAAGAACGAAGCGAAGGTGATCTGATGACTGCTCTGGTTATTGCCGAACACGACAACGCCCACATCAAGGGCGCCACGCTGAACACCGTCACCGCTGCCGCTGCCACCGGTGGTGAGGTCCATGTGCTGGTCGCCGGCCACAACGCCGCTGCGGCTGCCGCGGCTGCCGCGCAGATCGCCGGCGTCACCAAGGTGCTGCACGCCGATTCCGCCGCGCTGGCCGACGGCCTGGCCGAGAACGTCGCCGCCCAGGTGATCGCCGTGGCGTCGGGCTACAGCCACCTGCTGTTCCCCGCCACCGCTTCGGGCAAGAACGTCGCGCCGCGCGTGGCTGCGCTGCTGGACGTGGCCCAGCTGAGCGACGTGACCAAGGTCATCAGCGCCGACACCTTCGAGCGCCCCATCTACGCCGGCAACGCCATCGCCACCGTGCAGAGCGGCGATGCGACCAAGGTGCTGACCGTGCGCACCACCGGCTTCGACCCAGCCGCCGCCACCGGTGGCAGTGCCGCCGTCGAGACGCTGGCTGCCGCTGCTGACAGCGGCAAGAGCAGTTTCGTCGGCCGTGAGGTGACGAAGAGCGACCGCCCCGAGCTGACCGCCGCCAAGATCATCGTGTCGGGTGGTCGTGCGCTGGGCTCGAACGACAAGTTCATGGAAGTGCTGACGCCGCTGGCCGACAAGCTGGGCGCGGCGCTGGGTGCCTCGCGCGCCGCCGTTGATGCGGGCTATGCGCCCAACGACTGGCAGGTCGGCCAGACCGGCAAGATCGTCGCGCCGCAGCTGTACATCGCCGCCGGCATCTCCGGCGCGATCCAGCATTTGGCCGGCATGAAGGACTCCAAGGTCATCGTCGCGATTAACAAGGACCCGGAAGCCCCGATCTTCTCGGTGGCCGACTACGGCCTGGAAGCCGACCTGTTCACGGCCGTGCCGGAACTCGTCGCTGCGCTGTAAACCCGCGCGCCGACCGCACCTCGGGCGCCTCGACTTCGTCTGTCGCGGCGCCCTTTTTGTTTCCGCAAGGAGGAACAAATGAGTTACCAAGCCCCCGTCAAGGACATGCTCTTCAACATCCAGCACCTCGCCGGGCTGGAATCGCTGACGCAACAAGTCCCCGCCTTTGCCGACTTCGGCCTGGACACCGCCGCCGCCGTGCTTGAAGAGTGCGCCAAGCTGACCGAGGACGTCATCGCGCCGCTGAACTTCGAGGGCGACAAGAACCCGTCGTCCTGGAAGGACGGCGTGGTCACGACGACGCCCGGATTCAAACAGGCGTTCCGTGCCTACGCCGAAGGCGGCTGGCAGGGCCTGGTCCACCCGACCGAGTTTGGCGGGCAGGGCGCGCCCAAGACCATCGCGGCGGCCTGCAACGAGATGCTGCAGTCGGCCAACATGAGCTTCGCGCTGTGCCCGCTGCTGACCGACGGCGCCGTCGAGGCGCTGCTGACCGCGGGCAGCGACGAGCAGCGTTCGGTCTACATCCCCAAGCTGCTGGACGGCTCGTGGACCGGCACGATGAACCTGACCGAGCCGCAGGCCGGCTCGGACCTGGCGCTGGTGCGCACGCGCGCCGAACCGCAGGGCGACGGGACGTACAAAGTCTTCGGCACCAAGATCTTCATCACCTACGGTGAGCACGACATGGCCGAGAACATCGTCCACCTCGTGCTGGCCCGCGTGGTCGGCGCGCCGGAGGGCGTGAAGGGCATCAGCCTGTTCCTGGTGCCGAAGTTCCTCGTCAATGCGGACGGTTCCCTGGGCGCACGCAATGACGCACACTGCGTGTCCATCGAACACAAGATGGGCATCAAGGCCAGCCCGACGGCCGTGCTGCAGTTCGGTGACCACGGCGGTGCGATCGGCACGCTGATTGGCCAGGAGAACCGCGGCCTGGAGTACATGTTCATCATGATGAACGCGGCTCGCTACGGCGTGGGCCTGCAGGGCATCGCCATCGCCGACCGCGCCTACCAGAAGGCCGTGACCTACGCGAAAGACCGCGTGCAGTCGCGTCCCGTGGACGGCTCGGTGGCCGGCAGCGCCGCCATCATTCATCACCCCGACGTGCGCCGCATGCTGATGACGATGCGCTCGCTGACCGAGGGCTGTCGCGCGATGGCGAGCACGGCGGCCGCAGCATTCGACGCGGCCCACCATCACCCCGATGCCGACGCGCGCAAGCAGAACCAGGCGTTCTACGACTTCATGGTGCCGCTGGTGAAGGGCTACAGCACGGAGATGAGCCTGGAGGTCACTTCGCTGGGCGTGCAGGTGCACGGCGGCATGGGCTTCATCGAGGAGACCGGCGCGGCGCAGTACTACCGCGACGCCAAGATCCTGACCATCTACGAAGGCACGACGGCCATCCAGGCCAATGACCTGGTGGGCCGCAAGACGACGCGCGATGGCGGCCAACTCGCCCGCGGCGTGGCCGGGCAGATCGAGGTGACGGAAGGGGAACTGGCCAAGCGCGACAGCGCCGCCGCGAAGTCGGTGCTGAAGGCGCTGCGCGCCTCGCGCGAGGACTTCCTCGCCGCCGTCGATTTCATCGCCGGCTCGGCCAAGGCCAACCCGAATGCGGCTTACGCCGGCTCGGTGCCCTACCTGATGCTGGCGGGCAACCTGGTCGCTGGCTGGCAACTCGCGCGCGCGCTGATGGCCGCGGAAGACGCCTTGGCGACTGACAAGGAATTCATGACCGCCAAGATCGTGACCGCGCGCTTCTATGCCGAACACATCCTGCCGCGCACCGCGGCGCTGCGCTCGGCCATCGTCGATGGCGCGGACAGCGTGACCGAACTCAGCCTCGAAGCTTTCTGACGGAGACATCCCCTTGGCATTGCCCGCAATCCTGAAGAACTTGCCGCTGCCGGCCATCGGCTCGCCGCTGTTCATCATCAGCAACCCCAAGCTCGTCATCGAGCAGTGCAAGGCCGGCATCGTCGGCTCCATGCCGGCGTTGAACGCCCGGCCGGCCGAGCTGCTCGACGAGTGGCTCAACGAGATCACGACCGAGCTGGCGGCGTACAACAAGGCCAACCCGGACAAGCCGGCCGCGCCGTTCGCCATCAACCAGATCGTGCACAAGAGCAACGAGCGCCTGGAGCACGACATGCAGGTGTGCGCCAAGTACAAGGTGCCCATCATCATCACGAGCCTGGGTGCGCGAGAGGACGTGAACAACGCCGTGCATGCCTGGGGTGGCATCGTGCTGCACGACATCATCAACAACAAGTTCGCGAAGAAGGCCATCGATAAGGGCGCCGACGGCCTCATCGCCGTGGCGGCCGGCGCGGGCGGCCATGCGGGCGTGAAGAGCCCATTCGCACTGGTCCACGAGATCCGTGAGTGGTTCGACGGCCCGCTGGCGCTGTCGGGCTCCATGGGCACGGGTGACGCCATCCTGGCCGCGCAGGCCATGGGCGCCGACCTGGCCTACATCGGCTCGGCCTTCATCGCGACCGAAGAAGCACGCGCCAGCGACGAGTACAAGCAGATGATCGTCGCCAGCAACAGCGACGACATCGTCTACAGCAACCTGTTCACCGGCGTGCACGGCAACTACCTGCGCGGCTCCATCGTCGCGGCAGGCATGGACCCGGACAACCTGCCCGAGAGCGACCCGAGCGCGATGAACTTCGGCGGCAGTGCGGCCAAGGCCTGGAAGGAAATCTGGGGCAGCGGCCAAGGCATAGGTGCCGTGCGCGAGGTGCTGCCTGCGGGGCAGTTGGTGGCGCGGTTGAAGCGCGAGTACCAAGCGGCGCGGGAGCGCCTGGCTTTGAACTGAGGCTCTGAGCCTCTGCCCGTCGACGGCCGCCCACGAGGCGGCCGTTTCCTTTTGTGAGTTTCCTGTCCCAGAAGCCGGCGACTCATGAAAACGTCTCGCACGGGTTTTCCATGAAACCGCTTTCTTGCCTCTCCCAGGAGGATGCGACGCAAATTTGAAAGCGCTTTCAGTTTGCTTTCGATTGGCGGCCTGACCCGGCAGCGGCTGCATGCCGGGGGAGCGCAGTAGGCCTTCGCAGCCGAGACACCGGCCTCGCTTTTCATCAATCGTTGGGCCCCTGAACGACCTGCCGACCTCTTCACGAGCGGGCAAAGGAGACAAAGGTGAATCTTGTTTTGCGTTGCATGCGCCTGCTCGGCGCCTGCTGGTTGCTGGCCCTGGGCCTGCTGGGCACCACGCCGGCGCTGGCCCAGGACTACACACAAGGCGTCGAGGTCAGCGGCACCACCGCCACCCTCTGGTTCAAATCCAATGTGTCGACCACCTGGGTCGACGCCCACTACACCGTCAACAACGGCCCGCAGCAGAACATCCGCATGACGGCCGCCAACGGCCGCTATGAGCAGAAGGTCACCGTGGCGACCGGCAATGTCATCGGCTACTGGTTCACCTACAACAACGGCACACCGGCGTACGACACGCCCAAGTTCACATACACCGTCGGCGGCGACACGGCCACCGGCCCGGTCTGCTTCTATGCCGACGTGAACTACACCGGCGCCAGTTTCTGCGCCAGCGCCGACTCGAGCTGGATAGGCACCGCCTGGAACGACCGCGTGTCGTCCGTCAAGGTGCAGGCCGGCTACCAGGTCACGCTGTACAACGACGTCAACCACGGCGGCGGCTCGCTGGCGCTGTCGGCCAATGAGCCCAACCTCGTGAACCGCGGCTTCAACGACCTGACGTCGTCCTACCGCGTCGGCACCAGCTCCACCAGCTGGAACGGCCGCACGACGTTCAACATCGTCAACCAGACGGCCGGCCGCTGGGCCGACGATCAGGTCTACTGGGCCATCATCGGCAGGGACTGGGCCACCGGCAAGTTCGTGCGCGTGGACGCCGCGGGCAACCTCATCCCCATGTCCACGGCCGACAACGGCGCGCTGAGCAAGGGCGGTGTCACGTACACCAACTACTTCCACAAGCTCAGCAACACCCGCTCCATCACCATCCCGGCGCTGGACTCGGCCCGCGTGCTGATGTCGGTGGGCTCGCCGATGTACATCAAGGTCGTCGTCGATGGCAACGGCAACATCGGCTATGCCGGCGCCAACATCGAGAACCCGACCGATCCCAACATCGACGTTTACTTCGACTTCGGCGAGATGGCCATCCTGCCGCTCGGCCATGCCAACCAGGGCATCTTCATCAACACGACGCGCGTCGACCACTTCGGCTTCCCGCTGAAGCTGCGCGTGCAGGGCGGTGGCGGCTTCGACCAGACGGTGGGCGAGGCGCTGGCCGAGACGCGTGACCAGCTCTTCAGCAAGTTCATCGCCGAAGTGCCGGCGCCCTTCAAGCCGCTGGCGCAGTCGCCGTACTCACCGTACCGCATCATGGCGCCGGCCCATGGCACCTTCAAACCCGGCCAGGCCAACGCCAACTACCTGCAGCCCTACATCGACGCCGTCTGGGCCCGCTACCGCAACGAAGACCTCGTCTTCACGCTGCAAAACCTGGGCACCTTCCGCGGCCGCGTCAGCGGCGACCGCTTCACCTTCACCGGTGGCTCGCCGGCCGGCACCTTCTACATCAACGGCAAGCCCGACACCGCCATGGTGCTGCTGGGCGCGGGCTTGCTGGCCGATGCCAGCGGCAACCCGACCAACACGGGCACGCAGCTGCAGATCCAGGCCCAGGTGTGCGCTGCGCTGAACCGCCACGTGATGGAGTCGCCGGCCAACTGGTACGTGCAGTCCGCGCACTACCCGGCGGGCCAGCTGGGCAACTGGTACGCCAAGTTCTGGCACGACCACAGCCTCGCCAAGAAGGCCTACGGCTTCGCCTATGACGACGTGGGCGACTTCAGCCCGTCCATCCACACGTCGGCGCCGACGACAGTGACGTACACGATCGGCTGGTAAGCCGACGGCTCCACCCATGACAAAGGCCCCGCGGTGCGGGGCCTTTTCCGTTTGTCTGCCGGACTGGCGTGCGGCGCCGAGAGGCTGCCAAAGAAGCCTGGCGTTCAGCGCTTGGCGTTGATCCGCCAGACGGGCAGCGTCCACCCGGTCCACAGGGACAGGCCGCGCAGCAGCACCGCCGTTGCCGATGCTGCGGTGATGACGGCCCACTGCGGTGCATTGAGGTGCACGGCCGCCACCAAGACCCAGCCGCCGACGAAGCTGCACAGCGCATAAGGCCGATGGTCGTGGAAGGCTGCCGGGATCTCGTTGCAGACGATGTCGCGCAGCACGCCGCCAAAGGTGGCCGTGATGACGCCCATCAGCACCGCGACGATGGGCGGCTGGCCCATGTCCAACGCGATCAACGCGCCGTTGGCCGTGAACAGACCCAGGCCCAACGCGTCGGGCCACTGGATGGCCTTCTCCGTCAGCGCGAGGTGGCGCCGGCGCATGAACAGCATCGCGGCGAAGGACAGCGCCATCAGCGCCCACAGCCAGTCCGCGTGCTCGACCCAGAAGAAGGGCCGCCGGTCCAGCAGCACGTCGCGCAGCGTGCCGCCGCCAAAGGCCGACAGGCCGGCGACGATGCAAAGCCCGACGACGTCCAGCTGCTTGCGCGCGCCGGCCAGCAGGCCGGACAGCGCGAAGGCCACCGTGGCGGTGATCTCGACGACGGACTGGATCGTCGAGAAGTTGATGACGGGCGGCTTCACCCTTGCGCTATTTCACAGTGGCCCAGCGCGCTTGCGGCGCGTCGTTGGCCGAGTGCGGGATGGTCACGCCGGCCTTCATCGCCCAGGGCCGTACCTGGTGGTGGATGGGGATGAACAGGAACTCGTCGCGCGTGCGCTTGAGTGCCTCCTGCATCAGCGCCAGGCGCTTGGGCACGTCGGTCTCCACCTTCATCTGCTGCACCAGCGCATCGACCTTCGCGTCACTGACGCGCGAGTAGTTGCCCTTGCCGTCGGCGCCGGTGGTCTTGGTGTGGACGATGTCCTGCAGCGTGTACTGCGCGTCGAAGGTCGTCACGCCCCAGCCGTACATGTACAGCGGCAGTTCATAGCGCTGCAGCGCCGCGGAGTGCTGCGTCATCGGCTGCGTCGTCAGCTTGGCCTTCACGCCGATGCGCGCCCACATCGACACCACCGCCTGGCAGATCTCCTCGTCGTTGACGTAGCGGTCGTTGGGGCAGGCCAGCGGCACCTCGAAGCCGTCGGCGTAGCCGGCCTCCGTCATCAGCTGCTTGGCGCGCGCCACGTCGGGCTTGGCCACGCTGTCCAGCTCGGCCGAGTACCCATAGGCCACCGGCGCCACCATGAGGGCTGCCGGCACCGACAGGCCGCGCATCAGGCTGCGCTTGATGGCCTCGCGGTCGATGGCCAGCGACAGCGCCTCGCGCACCTTGCGGTCCTTGAACGGGTTTTTGCCCTTGACGCTGGCGCCCTTGATCTCGTCGCTGCCCACGTCCAGCGCGAAGAAGATGGTGCGGTTCTCCGGCCCCTCGATGACCTTGAGCCGCGGGTCGGCCTTGAGCTTGGCCACGTCCTGCGGCGGCAGGTCGGTCAGCAGGTCCAGGTCGCCCGACAGCAGCGCCGCGACGCGCGTGGCGTCGGACTTGATCGGCAGGTAGGTCACCTCGGCGATGTTGCCCTTGGGCTTGTCCCACCAGTCCTTGTTGGCCACCATGGTGATCTTCTGGTCGGGCTGCCAGCTGACGATCTTGAACGGCCCCGTGCCCATCGCGTTGCGCGAGGCGTAGGTGTCCTCCTTGGCTTTGAAGTCCTGCGGGTTCTCGCCCTTGTTCTTCAGCGCCCAGGCCTTGCTCATGATGCGCACATAGGTGAGGTTGCGCATCAGCACGGGGTTGGGGCCGTCGAGGATGAAGTCCACCGTCGTGTCGTCGATCTTCTTCACCTCCTTGACGCCGGAGGCATAGATGATCATGTTGCTGGCCGGGTGCTTGATGCGCTGCAGGCTGAAGATCACGTCATCGGCCGTGAACGGCGTGCCGTCATGGAACTTGACGCCCTTGCGCAGGTCGAAGCGCACTTGCGTCGGTGTCACGTAGGTCCACTTGGCGGCCAGCGCGGGCTCGACGTCGAACTTCTCCGTGTAGCGCGTCAGGCTCTCGTAGACATAGCCCGAGATCGTCGTCGTCGCGGAGTGGTTCTGCGAGTGCGGGTCCAGTGTCTGGATGTCGTTCTGCGCGGCCCAGCGCAAGGTGTTGGCGGTGGCGAGGCCGGACGTCAGCAGCAGCGCCGCGGCGAAGGGGATGAGTTTCTTCATTTGACGGTGGTGTAGCGGGCTTCGAAATAGTCGTTGGAGCGGTGGATGGTGTCCACGGCCGGCTTCATCGCCCAGGGGCGGATCTGGTGATGGATGGGCACGAACAGCGACTCATCGCGGATGCGCAGCAGCGCCTCCTTGATGAGCGCATTGCGCTTGGGCACATCGGGTTCGAACTTGATCTTCTGGATCAGGCCGTCCAGAGTCGCGTCACTGACCTTGCCGAAGTTGAAGTTGCCGTCGGCGCCCTGCGTGCGCGTGTGGCCCCAGGCCTGCATCGCGTACAGCGCGTCATACGTCGACACGCCCCAGCCCAGCATGTAGAAGGGTGATTCACCGCGCTGGAAGGTCTGGCTGTGCGTGGAGAAGGGCGCGGCGATCAGGCGCACCTTGACGCCGATCTTGGCCCACATCGACACCGCCGCCTGGCAGACCTGCTCGTCGTTGACGTAGCGGTTGTTGGGGCAGTGCAGCGGCACCTCGAAGCCCTGCGGGTAGCCGGCCTCGGCCAGCAGCTTGCGGGCCTTGTCGAGGTCGGGCTTGATGGGCGCGTCCAGCGTGGCGTCATAGCCGTTGACGCCGGGCGGCACCATCAGCGCCGCCGGCACCGACAGTCCGCGCATGATGCTGCGCTTGAGGGCTTCGCGGTCCAGCGCCAGGTTCATGGCCTCGCGCACTTTTCTGTCCTTGAACGGGTTCTTGCCCTTCAAGCTGGACTCGCGCAGCTCGTCGCTGCCCTGGTCCATGACGAAGAACACCGTGCGGATCTCCGCGCCCTCCAGCAGCTTGACCTTGCCTTCTTCCTTGAGCTTGAAGAAGTCCTGCGGCGGCAGGTCGGTGACGATGTCCACGTCGCCGGACAGCAGCGCCGCCACGCGCGTCGGTGCACTCTTGATCGGCAGGTAGCTCAGCTCGGTCACGTTGCCCGGGTTCTTGTCCCACCAGTCGGGGTTGGCGACCATCTTGACAGCCTGGTCCGGCTGCCAGCTGACCAGTTTGTAGGGCCCGGTGCCGTTGGCGTTGCGCGAGGCGTAGTTCTCCTCCTTGGCCTTGTAGTCCTGCGTGTTGGTCGTGTTGTTCTTGGTCGACCAGACCTTGCTCATGATGGGGAAGCTGATGATGTTCTGCAGCAGCATCGGCGTCGGCGCTTCCAGCAGCAGGTCGACGGTGTGGTCGTCGATCTTCTTGACTTCCTTGATGCCCGACACATAGGTCTGCTTGGTGCCCTGCGGCTGCGTGATGCGGCCGAAGCTGAACACCACGTCGTCCGCCGTGAACGGTGAGCCGTCGTGGAACTTGACGCCCTTGCGCAGTTCGAAGCGCACCTGAGTCTGCGAGGTGTACGTCCACTTGGTGGCCAGGGACGGCTCGGGGCGGTAGTTCTTGCCCAGCCGGGTCAGGCCCTCGTAGATGTGGGTGCCGATGGCGTTGGACGTGTTGTGGTCCTGCGAGTGCGGGTCCAGCGTCAGGATGTCGTTCTGGGCGGCCCAGCGCAGCGGGGCGGCTGTCGCCGCACCCAGCGTCAGCGCGGCCAGCAGTGGCAGGAGTCGGAGCAGGGATTTCATGCGGCTTCCTCGGTCGAGATTGCGGGACGGCAGAAGTCAAAAATACTAGCCGCGACTGAGGGTGGTCCGGCTAGGGCTTGCCCGCAACTTCGAGTGAGCAATCGCAACCGGCGCCCGCGGCGATCCAGCGTCGCACCAGCCAGCCCCGCAGCCCGCTCGGTTGCGCCGTCAGCGCGCCGCACACATAGCGTGCGCCGTCCCAGCGCAGTGCGACGCACGCACCTTTGAGGCGCCGGCTCAGCATGACGCCCAGTGGGCAGGGTTCGGCCAGGCAGCAGACGCCGCAGCCGTTGCACGGTTCCCCGAGCGCCGGCTTGGGCGGCGCCTCGGGGTGGATCGCGATGATCCGGTTCAGGTCTTCACGCCCAACTCGCGCAGGCGCTCGTTCAGGTAGCTGTCCGCCGTGTAGCGGTCGCTCAGCACGACGTTGTCGCGCGGATGCAGGAACAGCGGCAGCGACACGCGGCTCTTCTTCGCGCCCTCGCCGGTCGGGTTGACGACGCGGTGCTGCGTGGACGGGTAATAGCCTTCCGACGCTTCCTGCAGCATGTCGCCGATGTTGATTGTCAGCGTGCCGAAATCGCAAGGCACGTCATGCCAGGCGCCATCGGTGCCCAGCACCTGCAGGCCCGGCTCGTTGGCGGCGGGCAGGATGGTCAGCAGGTTGATGTCGCCATGCGCCGCGGCGCGGATGGAGCCCGCCGGCTCGTCGCCCGTCAGCGGCGGGTAGCGCAGCACGCGCAGCAGCGTCTTGCTGCTGCCCTGGATCATGTTCGACAGCGGCTCGCGGTACTTCGCGGCAATCTCCGGCGGCGTGTATTTCTCGACCCAGCCCAGCAGCTCCTCGGCCAGCGCGTTGGCTTCGCGGTAGTAGGTGAGGGCGTCTGCCTTCAGCTGCTCCGGGATGCGGCCCCAGGGGTAGACGTGGAAGTATTCCTTGATGTCCTTCTGGGTGGAGCCCTTCGCGGTTTCGGAGATCGCGGTGGAGAAATAACCATCCTGGGTCTCCTTGGAGAACGCGAATCCATGCTTGGCCTCGCTGTTGAAGAAGGCCAGCCAGTCGGCGTAGATCTTCTCGACCAGCGCCTGGCGGATCGGGTGGTTGGTCAGCACGCCGAAGCCGGTCTCGTGCAGGGAGCGGGTGAACTTTTCGGCCGCATCGGGTGCGCGGTAGTCGACCACTTGAACTTGCATGGGATCTCCTGAATGTCCCTTGACGCAGCCATTCAATCGCGGGGCTGGCGTGGCCGCAAGTTTACGAGTCAGTCAACTTTGCGGCATGCCAGTGCGTGAACTTTGTGGCACCCCGGCGACCTTGTCGGGCAAACCCGCGGTGCTAGAGTCCGTCCCCTGATACTTTTAATCCTTCCCGTCCCTTTTGCTGGCAACAGCGAAGGTGGGTCGCAATCCGCCAACCGGTCGAGCCGTGTCGCGGAAGGTTCTTCAACCAGCCAACTCCCTGGAAGCCGGGGTATGAGGTGAGCGAAAGATGATGCAGCAATACAGGTCCAACTCCTACCTGTTCGGCGGAAACGCGCCGTATGTGGAGGAGATGTACGAGGCCTACCTCGACAACCCCGGTTCCGTCCCGGACAACTGGCGCGCCTATTTCGACGCGCTGCAGCATGTCCCGGCGGTCGACGGCAGCGAGGCCCGCGACGTGGCCCACGCGCCGGTGGTCGAATCCTTTGCCCAGCGCGCCAAGGCCAACGCCTTCGCCAACAAGGCCTCCAGCGCCGACCTGGCCGTCGCCCGCAAGCAGGTGCACGTGCAGTCGCTGATTGCGGCCTACCGCTTCCTGGGCAACCGCTGGGCCGAGCTGGACCCCCTCAAGCGCGCCGAGCGCCCCAAGATTCCCGAGCTCGACCCCGCGTTCTACGACCTGACCGAGTCCGACATGGACATCTCGTTCAGCGCCGTGAACAGCTACTTCGGTGGCGAGACGATGACGCTGCGCCAGATCGTGCAGGCGCTGCGCGAGACCTACTGCGGCTCCATCGGCTCCGAGTTCATGCATGGCTCCGACCCCGGCGAAAAGCGCTGGTGGCAGGAGCGGCTGGAGAAGGCGCGCGGCAAGCCGTCCTTCACGGCCGATGAGAAGAAGCACATCCTCGACCGCCTGACCGCGGCCGAAGGCCTGGAGCGCTACCTCCACACCAAATACGTCGGCCAGAAGCGCTTCTCGCTGGAAGGCGGCGAGAGCTTCATCGCAGCGATGGACGAGCTGATCCAGCGCGGCGGCGAAACCGGCGTGCAGGAAATCGTCATCGGCATGGCTCACCGCGGCCGCCTGAACGTGCTGGTCAACACGCTGGGCAAGATGCCCGCCGACCTGTTCGCCGAGTTCGAGCACAAGGCTGCCGAAGACCTGCCGGCCGGCGACGTGAAGTACCACCAGGGCTTCAGCTCGGACGTGTCCACGTCCGGCGGCCCGGTGCATCTGAGCCTGGCTTTCAACCCGTCCCACCTGGAAATCGTCAACCCGGTCGTCGAAGGCAGCGTGCGCGCCCGCCAGGACCGCCGCGGCGACACCGTAGGCGCCCAAGTGCTGCCGGTGCTGGTGCACGGTGACGCGGCCTTCGGTGGCCAGGGCGTCGTGCAGGAGACGCTGGCGATGGCCCAGACCCGTGGCTACCGCACCGGCGGCACGGTCCACATCGTCATCAACAACCAGATCGGCTTCACGACCAGCGACCCGCGCGACCTGCGCTCCACCTGGTATTGCTCCGACGTCGTCAAGATGATCGAGGCGCCGGTGCTGCACGTGAACGGCGATGACCCCGAAGCCGTCGTGTGGGCCACGCAGCTGTGCATGGACTACCGCGCCGAGTTCAAGAAGGACGTGGTCCTGGACATCGTCTGCTTCCGCAAGCTGGGCCACAACGAGCAGGACACGCCGGCCCTGACCCAGCCGCTGATGTACAAGAAGATCGCGGCCCACCCGGGCACGCGCAAGGTCTATGGCGACAAGCTGGTGGCGCAGAACGTGCTGCCGGCCGAAGGCCCCGACGACATGGTCAAGGCTTACCGCGCCGCCATGGACGAAGGCCGCCACACCGTCGACCCGGTGCTGACCAACTTCAAGAGCAAGTTCGCCACCGACTGGTCGCCCTTCCTGGGCAAGAAGTGGACCGACAGCTGCGACACCGCCATCCCCGTGGCCGAGTGGAAGCGTCTGGCCGAGAAGCTGACGACCATTCCCAAGGACTTCGCCGCCCACAACCTGGTGCAAAAGCTCTACGGCGACCGCGCCGCGATGGGCCGGGGCGAGGTCAACATCGACTGGGGCATGGGCGAGTCCATGGCCTTCGCGTCGCTGGTGGCGTCGGGCTACCCGGTGCGCCTGTCCGGTGAGGACAGCGGCCGCGGCACGTTCACGCACCGCCACGCGGTCATGCACGACCAGAACCGCTCCAACTGGGACGCCGGCACCTACATCCCGCTGCAGAACGTCGCAGAAGGCCAGGCGCCGTTCACCGTCATCGACTCCATCCTGTCGGAAGAAGCGGTGCTGGGCTTCGAGTACGGCTACGCCGCCGCGGAGCCCAACACGCTGACGATCTGGGAGGCGCAGTTCGGCGACTTCGTCAACGGCGCGCAGGTCGTCATCGACCAGTTCATCGCGTCGGGCGAAGTGAAGTGGGGCCGCTCCAACGGCCTGACGATGATGCTGCCGCACGGCTACGAAGGCCAGGGCCCCGAGCACAGCTCGGCTCGCCTGGAGCGCTTCATGCAGCTGGCCGCGGACAACAACATGCAGATCGTGCAGCCGACCAACGCCGCGCAGATCTTCCATGTGCTGCGCCGCCAGATGCTGCGCATGTTCCGCAAGCCGCTGGTCATCATGACGCCCAAGAGCCTGCTGCGCGCCAAGGACGCGACCTCGCCGCTGACCGACTTCACCAAGGGCGAGTTCAAGACCGTCATCGGTGAGCAGGACACGACGCTGAACGCCGAGAAGGTCAAGCGCGTCATCGTCTGCTCGGGCAAGGTCTATTACGACCTGGTGCGGGCCCGCGCTGAGAAGAAGTCCGCCGATGCGGCCATCATCCGCGTCGAGCAGCTCTACCCCTTCCCGCACAAGGCCTTCGCGGCGGAACTGAAGAAGTACCCGAACGCGACCGACATCGTCTGGTGCCAGGACGAACCGCAGAACCAGGGCGCGTGGTTCTTCGTGCAGCACTACGTGCACGAGAACATGAGCGAAGGCCAGAAGCTCGGCTACGCCGGCCGCCCGGCCAGCGCCAGCCCGGCCTGCGGCTACGCGCACCTGCACCAGGAGCAGCAGAAGGCGCTGCTGGATCAGGCGTTCGCCAAGCTCAAGGGCTTCATCCTCACCAAATAAGACCGTTCAGCGCAGCGCCAGTTCCTTGGTGCTGCGCTCGCTCGCGCCTGCGACCCACACACCCAAATAGAAGACACGGAGCCTCCCACCATGGCCATCGTTGACGTCCAAGTTCCCCAATTCTCCGAATCCGTTTCCGAGGGCACGCTGCTGACCTGGAAGAAGAAGCCCGGCGAAGCCGTCACCATCGACGAGACCCTCGTCGAGATCGAGACCGACAAGGTCGTGCTCGAAGTGCCGGCACCCGCGTCCGGCGTGCTGGCCGAAATCCTGGTCGCTGACGGCAGCACCGTCACCAGCCAGCAACTGCTGGCCAAGATCGACAGCGAAGGCAAGGCCGGTGCTGCAGCGCCTGCGGCTGCCGCACCTGCTGCGGCCCCCGCCGCGCCCGCGCCCGCCGCCGCTGCTGCCGCCACCGGCGGCAACAAGGGCGACGTGGCCATGCCGGCCGCCGCCAAGATCCTGGCCGAGAAGGGCTTGGCTGCGACCGACGTCGCCGGTTCCGGCAAGGATGGCCGCGTGACCAAGGGCGACGCCCTCGGCGCCGCCGCCAAGCCCGCCGCTGTGGCCGCACCGCTGGTCGTGCCCGCCTCGCCCGCCGTGGCCAAGCCGCTGCCGGCCGTGGCTGCACCGGTTCAGCCCAACCTTGGTGACCGCCCCGAGCAGCGCGTGCCCATGACCCGCCTGCGCGCCCGCATCGCCGAGCGCCTGGTGCAGTCGCAGTCGACCAATGCCATCCTGACCACCTTCAATGAGGTCAACATGGCCCCGGTCATGGAGATGCGCAAGAAGTTCCAGGAGAAGTTCGAGAAGGAACACGGCGTCAAGCTCGGCTTCATGAGCTTCTTCGTCAAGGCAGCCGTCGCGGCGCTGAAGAAGTACCCCATCATCAATGCGTCGGTCGATGGCAATGACATCGTCTACCACGGCTACTTCGACATCGGCATCGCCGTCGGCTCGCCGCGTGGCCTCGTCGTGCCGGTGCTGCGCAATGTCGACCAGATGAGCTTCGCCGACATCGAGAAGAAGATCGCCGAGTTCGGCCAGAAGGCCAAGGACGGCAAGCTGTCCATCGACGACCTGACCGGCGGCACCTTCTCCATCTCCAACGGCGGCACCTTCGGCTCCATGCTGTCCACGCCCATCATCAATCCGCCGCAGTCGGCCATCCTGGGCGTGCATGCGACCAAGGACCGCGCGGTGGTCGAGAACGGCCAGGTCGTCGTGCGCCCGATCAACTACCTCGCCATGTCCTATGACCACCGCATCATCGACGGCCGCGAAGCCGTGCTGGGCCTGGTGACCATGAAGGAAGCGCTGGAAGACCCGGCGCGTCTGCTGTTCGACATCTAAGACCAAGGAACGATCAGCATGAGCACCAAGCAATTCGACGCCGTCGTCATCGGCGGCGGCCCCGGCGGCTACATCGCGGCCATCCGCGCGGCCCAGCTGGGCATGAACGTGGCCTGCATCGACGAATGGAAGAACGACAAGGGTGGCCCGGCCCTCGGCGGCACCTGCACCAACGTCGGCTGCATCCCGTCCAAGGCACTGCTGCAGTCCAGCGAGCACTACGAGCACCTGAACCACCACTTCGCCGACCACGGCATCACGGCCGACAACGTCAAGATCGACGTCGCCAAGATGCTGGCCCGCAAGGAGCAGGTCGTGAAGCAGAACAACGACGGCATCGTTTACCTGTTCAAGAAGAACAAGGTCACGTTCTTCCACGGCCGGGGATCCTTCGTGGCTGCGAAGGACGGCGGTTATGAGCTCAAGGCCGGCGATGAGACCATCGCTACCAAGCAGGTCATCATCGCCACCGGCTCCAACGCCCGCGCGCTGCCCGGTGTGCCGTTCGACGAAGAGTTGATCCTGTCCAACGACGGCGCGCTGCGCGTCGGCGCCACGCCCAAGAAACTGGGCCTGATCGGCGCCGGCGTCATCGGCCTGGAGATGGGCTCGGTCTGGCGCCGCCTGGGTGCCGAAGTCACCGTGCTGGAAGGCCTGCCGGCCTTCCTCGGCGCCGTGGACGAGTCCGTCGCCAAGGAAGCCGCCAAGGTCTTCAAGAAGCAGGGCCTGGACATCCAGCTCGGCGTGAAGGTCGGCGAGGTGAAGTCGGGCAAGAAGGGTGTCAGCGTCGCCTACACCGACGCCAAGGGCGAGGCCAAGACGCTGGACGTCGACAAGCTCATCGTCTCCATCGGCCGCGTGCCGAACACCATCGGCCTGGGTGCCGATGCCGTGGGCCTGAAGCTGGACGAGCGCGGCGCCATCGTCGTCGATGACGACTGCAAGACCAACCTGCCCGGCGTCTGGGCCATTGGCGACGTCGTGCGCGGCCCCATGCTGGCGCACAAGGCCGAGGAAGAGGGCGTTGCCGTCGCCGAGCGCATGGCCGGCCAGCACGGCCACGTCAACTTCAACACCATCCCCTGGGTCATCTACACCAGCCCGGAGATCGCCTGGGTCGGCAAGACCGAGCAGCAACTCAAGGCCGAGGGCGTGGCCTACAAGGCCGGCCAGTTCCCGTTCCTGGCCAACGGCCGCGCCCGGGCGCTGGGCGACACGACGGGCTTCGTCAAGTTCCTGGCTGACGCCACCACCGACGAGATCCTGGGCGTGCACATCATTGGCCCGTTCGCATCCGAGCTGATCTCCGAGGCGGTCGTCGCGATGGAGTTCAAGGCCTCGGCCGAGGACATCGCGCGCATCTGCCACGCGCATCCGTCGCTGTCCGAGGCGACGAAGGAAGCGGCCCTGGCCGTCGACAAGCGCACGCTGAACTTCTGATCGCACGCAGCGAAACCAAAGGGGCGGCCAGACAGTCGCCCCTTTTTTTGCGATGACCTCCCTGAATGACGTCCGTTAGCGACCTCTACCAGCAGATCCTCACCGAGCGTGGCTTCACCGCCGACGCGGCACAGCTGCGCGCCATCGAAGCCCTGCAACGCTGCCAGGACGAATGGGCCAGCTACAAGGCGCGCCGCGCCAACGCCGTCACCAAGCTGCTCGTGCGCCCGCCCATCCCGCGCGGCGTCTACATGTATGGCGGCGTGGGCCGGGGCAAGAGCTTCCTGATGGACTGCTTCTTTCAGGCCGTGCCGTTGCAACGCAAGACGCGGCTGCACTTCCACGAGTTCATGCGCGAGGTGCACCGCGAGCTGCAGGAGCTCAAGGGCATCGCCGACCCGCTGGAGGAGCTCGGCAAGCGCATCGCGCGCAAGTTCCGTCTGATCTGCTTCGACGAGTTCCACGTCGCTGACGTGACCGACGCGATGATCCTGCACCGGCTGCTGGACGCGCTGTTCCGCAACCGCGTGTCCATCGTCACGACGTCCAACTTTCACCCGGACGAGCTGTATCCCAACGGCCTGCACCGCGACCGCATCCTGCCGGCCATCGAGCTGCTGAAGGCCAATCTCGAGGTGATCAACGTCGACGCCGGCACCGACTACCGGCGGCGCACGCTGGAGGACATGAACCTCTATCTGACGCCGCTGAACGATGCCAATGAAGCGGCGTTGACCAAGGCCTTCGAGGCGCTGTCTGAAGCCAAGGACGAGGACCGCAAGCTGATGATCGAGCACCGTGCGCTGCTGGCAAGGCGGCGCGCCGGTGGCGTTGTCTGGTTCGACTTCCAGACGCTGTGCGGCGGCCCGCGTTCGCAGAACGACTACCTGGAACTGGCCAGCCAGTTCCACACCGTCATCCTGTCCGACGTGCCCGAGATGCCCGTGCGCCTGGCCAGCGAGGCGCGCCGTTTCACCTGGTTGGTGGACGTGCTCTACGACCGCCGCGTCAAGCTCATCATCTCGGCCGCGGTGCCGGCGGAGCAGCTCTACACCGATGGGCCGCTGGCGCATGAATTCCCGCGCACCGTGTCGCGCTTGCAGGAGATGCGCTCCGCGGAGTACCTTGCGCTGGCCCGCCGCGAAGTCGACACCTCGCTGACCTGACATGACCGCCTTGTTGATCCTGCTCGCTGCCGCGGCGGCCGCCTCCACACCCTTGGACCAGGCGGCTACGCGCGCCGAAGTCGCCGCCCAGCGCGTCGCGGTGGAGCAGCGCTTTGCGCGCGAGAAGGTCGAGTGCGAGCAGCGGTTCGCCGTCAACCCCTGCCTGGAAGAATTGCGCCAGCGCCGCCAGGAAGCGCTGGCCCCGCTCGTCAAACGCGAGCATGAACTGGCCACCGAAGAGCGCCGCGCCCGCGCCGCCGCCCAGGCGCAGCGGGTGCGCGAGCGTGAACTCGCGGTGGCTCAGGACGAGGGCCAGCGCCGCGAACGCCTGCTGACCGCCGCACCTGTGCCCCAGCCCAGCGCGCCCGCGTCCCATGCCGCCAAGGCCCGCAGCCCGCAGCAGGCCGAGCGGGAGCGCCGCGAGGCGGTTGGCAAGGCGGAGGTCGAGGCCGGCAAGCGCCGCGAGCAGGCGCAGCAGCGTCTGCAACGCCAGCAGCAGCGCGTGGCTGAACACGAGGCCCGGCAGAAGAATCGCAGCAAGCCGGCGGCCGCGCCCTTGCCCTTGCCGGGCGCGTCCGCGTCGTCTGCGCCCAAGTAGTCAGTCGAGGTTTTCGAGCTTGACGATGGCGATGGACAGGTTGTCGCCGCCCCCGCGCGCGCGCTGGCGCGCCTTGCTGACCAGCAGCTCGGCCGCCTCGCGGGGCGGCAGGCTGTACAGCACGCTGCCCAGCTCCTGGGCGGTGAAGTAATGCCACAGGCCGTCGCTGCACGACATCAGCGTGTCGCCCACCTCCAGGCCCTCGAAGCGCTCGGACGTCGACGTCGGGTCCTGCACGGTGCCCAGGCAGGCCGTCAGCAGGTTGCTCTGCGGATGCGAGCTGGCCTCGGCCTCGGTCAGCTGGCCCTCGTCGACGAGGCGCTGCACGTAGGAATGGTCCATGGAGCGCTTGACCAGCCGCGCGCCGCGGAACCAGTAGATGCGCGAGTCGCCGGAGTGGATCCAGTGCACGCATCGGTCGCTGGTGACGACGAAACCGGCGATGGTGCTGTGCGGCTCTTCCTCGGCGGAGATGGCCGTCAGCTTGATCATCAGGTGCGCCTCGGACGTGATCTGGCCGAGCAACTCGGCCGGTGATTCGTCCCCGGGGGAATAGCGCTCGAACAGCTGCTGGGCGGTCAGGATGACCTGGTCGGCCGCCTTGCGGCCGCCGCTCTTGCCGCCCATACCGTCGGCCACGATGCCCATCACGCAGCCCTCGATGCGAGGGTGAGCGATGACGGCCACCTGGTCCTGCTGGTAGGCCCGGTCCCCGCGATGGGTGCCGGTGGCGGCGGTGAGTCGGAATCCGACGGCGGTGGGTGAGGGCATGCTGAAAACTATACTGGCCAGTGAGCTTACGCCCCGCCGCAACCTGACCCATAAACCCTCGGATGGATGAACAACTTCACTCGTTGCCGCGGCGGCTCATCGAGTTGCGCATGGAGCATGCCGACCTGGACGCGATGATCGACCGCTTGGTCGAACAGGCACCTGTGGACGAGTTGGCACTGCAGCGGCTCAAGAAGCGCCGCCTGGCGCTGCGCGACATGATTGCCCGGCTTGAGGCCACTGTCGAGCCCGATGACCTCGCCTGAGTCGGCCTCGCCCGATCAAGACCTCGACGACTGGCTGGACGCGCTGGACGGTGCAACACCGCTGGCGCCGCCTGCCGTTGATGAGCTGGAACAGGCGGTCGTCGCCGCCTTCGACATGGACGGCCCGCTGGCGCGGCTGGACCCGGGGTACAAGCCGCGCGAGCCGCAGCTGCAGATGAGCCGTGCCGTGGCCCGGGCGCTGGCGCGGCGCCAGGCGCTGGTCGTCGAGGCCGGCACGGGTGTCGGCAAGACCTTCGCCTATCTGGTGCCCGCGCTCTTGGCCGGCAGCCGGGCGCTGATCAGCACGGCGACGAAAAGCCTGCAGGACCAGCTCTTCCTGCGCGACCTGCCGCGCCTGACCAAGGCGCTGCAGATGCCCGTGCGGCTGGCGCTGCTGAAGGGCCGCAGCAGCTACCTGTGCCTGCATCGCATGAAAGAGGCGCGCGTGTCCGGCGAGTTCCCGGACCGTCGCACGGCGCTGTCGCTGGCACGCATCGAGCGCTGGGCGCTGGGCACGACGACGGGGGACTTCGCCGAGATCGACGGGCTGGACGAGCGCTCGCCCATCATCCCCATCGTCAGCTCCAGCCGCGAGAACTGCCTGGGCCAGGAGTGCCCGGACTGGAAGAGCTGCTACGTCGTCAAGGCACGACGCGAGGCGATGGAGGCGGACGTCGTGGTCGTCAACCACCACCTGTTCTTTGCCGACGTGACGCTGCGCGACACCGGCGTGGCCGAGCTGCTGCCCAGCGTCGAGATCGCCATCTTCGACGAGGCCCACCAGCTGGCCGAGGCCGGCGTGCAATTCCTCGGCACATTGCTCGGCACGGCGTCGCTGATCGATTTCGCGCGTGATGTGCTGGCCCAGGGCCTGGCCCATGCGCGCGGCGCGCATGACTGGCAAGGCCTGCATGCCGGTGTCGAGAAGGCCGCGCGCGAGCTGCGCCTGGCCGCCGCCGGGCCGCTGGCCACGGCCGGGCGCGAGCTGCGCGGCACGCTCAAGCTCGGCTGGCGCGAACGTGCGACCCAGCCGGCCTTTGCCACGGCGCTGGCCGGCGTCGAGCAGGCCTGCGCCCAGGCGCTGGAAGCGCTGACCGCCGTGCGCGAGGCCGCACCCGACTTTGCTCGCTTGTGTGAACGCGCCCAGGAGTTGCGCGAGCTGGCCAAGGCCTTCGCGGCGGAGCCTGACCCCGGCGACGTTCGCTGGATCGACATCAGCCCGCATTCGGCCCGCCTCGTGGAGTCGCCGTTGGACATCCGCGACGCGATGCAGCAGCAGCTGGCCGGCCCGCCCAAGGCCTGGGTGTTCACGTCCGCCACGCTGGGCGACGACGAGGGTCTGACCTGGTTCACCGAACCCGCCGGCCTGACCGAGGCCGAGGTGTTGCGCGTGGGCAGCCCGTTCGACTACCCGGCCCATGCGCGCCTTTACGTGCCGCGCGGCTTCCCCAAGCCCAGCGAGCCCAGCCACCCGGCCAGCGTCGCGCTGCTGGCCTCACGCCTGGCGCGGGCGCTGGGCGGCCGCACCTTCGTGCTGACGACCACGCTGCGCAACCTGCAGACCGTGTCCGATGCGCTGCGCGAGCGTTTCGAGGAAGGCGGCGACGCGATCGCCGTGCTGCAGCAGGGCGCTCTGCCGAAGCGCTTGTTGCTGCAGCGCTTCATCGACAACCCGGCGTCGGTGCTGGTCGGCTCGGCCAGCTTCTGGGAGGGCATCGACGTGCCCGGCGACGCGCTGCAATGCGTGCTGATCGACAAGCTGCCCTTTCCGCCGCCCAATGACCCGCTCGTGGAAGCGCGCGTGCAGCGGCTGGAGGCGCAGGGGCGCAATGCGTTCTCGGAGTATTTCGTCGCCGAGGCGGCCATCGCGCTGAAGCAGGGCGCCGGCCGGCTGATCCGCACCGAGACCGACCGCGGCCTGCTGGTGGTGTGCGACCCGCGCATGGCGGGCATGAACTACGGTCGCCGGCTGCGCGCGGCACTACCGCCGATGACGGCGGTGGCCAACGAGGCCGAAGCGCTGGCCTGGCTGACGGCGCTGTCAGCCGCGCACTGAACTCACCACAACTGCCACCAGCGCTTCTTGCGCTTGGCGCCGCCACTGGCGTAGGCACTGTCGGGGAAGTTCTTGTCCAGCACGCGGCGCGCGTCGTCGCGCAGCTGGGTCAGGCCGAGCTGGTCATAGCTCTCGCCCATGATGTACAGCGCTTCCTCGATGCCCGGTGCGTACTGGAACTCGGCCACGGCTGACTGCGCGCGGTTGGCCGCGGCCACATAGGCCTTGCGGTTGAAGTAGTAGCGGGCGACGTGGATCTCGTAGGCCGCCAGCGTGTTGGTGATGAAGTTGATCCGCGTCGTCGCCTCGGCGGCGTACTTGGAGTCGGGGAACTGCTCGACCAGCTGGCGGAACGCCAGCAGCGCCTCGCGCGAGGCCTGCTGGTCGCGCTCGGCGACGTCCTGGTTGGCCAGGCGGCCGAACAGGCCCAGGTCCTCGTTGAAGTTGACGATGCCCTTCATGTACAGCGCGTAGTCCAGCGCCGGGCTGGACGGGTTGAGCTTGATGAAGCGGTCCAGCGTGGCGATGGACTGGGCGCGCTCGGCCGTGCGGTAGTAGGCCCAGGCCAGGTCCAGCGTGGCCTGCTGGCCCATCGTCGTGCCGGCGGCGCGGCCTTCGATCTTCTCCAGCGACTTGATCGCCCGGTCGTAACTGCCGGAGTTCAGGTCGTCCTTGGCGTCTGCATACAATTTGTCCAGCGCCTGCTGGGAGTTGGGGTCCTCCTTGGCGGTGGAGCCGCAGCCGCTCAAGCCAAGCGCGAACGCCATCAGGACAGTGCCGGCGACGACGCGGGCGGCCTTGAATTTCTCAACAAACATGTCTGAAGTCGGGGCTTAGCTGCCGGCCGGTCACACTGAACAATGGACGCGGAGTATAGGGTGGGGGGTCAGGACGATTTCGAGCAGGAGGCCGAGGAGGGCAGTGAGGCCGAACGGCGCACGGCCGACGTCGACGCCGCCGGCCATGGTGAACGGCTGGACCGCTGGCTGACGCGCCTGGCGCCGGAGTTCTCGCGCAACCACCTGCAGTCGCTGATCGAGCGCGGCTGCGTGATCGCCGACGGCAAGCCGCTGGACAAGGCCGCGCACAAGCTGCGCGCGGGCCAGCGCATCGTCATCGAACTGCAGCCCACCGACGAGAGCCGCGCCTTCCGCGCCGAGGCGATGGCGCTGGACTTCGTCTTCGAGGACGAGCACCTGCTGGTCGTCAACAAGCCGGCCGGCCTGGTCGTGCACCCTGCCGCTGGGAACTGGTCCGGCACGCTGATGAACGGCCTGCTGGCCCATCACCCGGCGGCTGCCGGCTTGCCGCGCGCCGGCATCGTGCACCGGCTGGACAAGGACACCAGCGGCGTGATGGTGGTCGGCAAGACGCTGGAGGCGGTCACGGCCCTGGTGCGCCAGATCGCCGCGCGCGAGGTGCATCGCGAGTACCTGGCGCTGGCCTGGGGCCGCATCGAGGACGCTTTCATCGTCGAGCAGGCGATGCGCCGCGACCCGGTGTCGCGCGTGAAGATGGCCGTCGCGCCCGCCAATCTCGGCAAGCCGGCGCGCACGGACGTCTATCCGCTCGGCGTGGGTGAGGTACAGGGGCGGCCGATCAGCGCCGTGCACTGCGTGCTGCACAGCGGCCGCACGCACCAGATCCGCGTGCACCTGATGCACCGCGGCCATCCGTTGCTGGCCGACACCCTCTACGGCGGCGCGCCCGCGCTGGGCCTGGCCCGCCAGGCCTTGCACGCGGCGCGCCTGGGCTTCACGCATCCGATCTCGGGCGAGGCCCTGGTGCTGACCGCGCCGCTGCCCGCCGACATGGCTTTGGCCTGGAGCCAGATCGGCGCCGATGAGCTGCCCGCCTGACATGGCTACAATGCACTTCGGTTGTCGCGCCTGAGCGCCGTGCCCAGCGTCATGAGATGCGGACCCGGTAGCCCCGCCGCCGGATTGCAGTCCACCCCGGAAGCCGTCAACCACCCCGCTGGTGCGACCGGCCGCTTAGACGGCCGGCACCGCGCCCGGTGCAAGACCCACCCCAGCCGCCTGACGAGCGTGACAAAAGCGCCCAGGCCGGGGCCAACGCCAGAGCTCTGCCCATTGAGGGTGCGAAGTTGAGTTCATGAACACCCAGGATGCCAAGCGCGTCCTCGAGACCGCGCTGATCTGTGCCTCGCAACCGCTGACGCTGCGCGAGCTGCGCAGCCTGTTCGCCGACGAACTCGGCGCCGACACGTTGCGCAGCCTGCTCGACGAACTGACCCGTGACTGGGACGGTCGCGGCGTGGAGCTGGTCGCGCTGGCCTCGGGCTGGCGCTTCCAGAGCCGCCCCGAGCTGCGCGAGTACCTCGACCGGCTGCACCCCGAGAAGCCGCCGCGCTACTCGCGCGCCGTGCTGGAGACGCTGGCCATCATTGCCTACCGTCAGCCGGTCACGCGGGGCGACATCGAGGACATCCGCGGTGTCGTCGTCGCCAGCCAGATCGTCAAGCAGCTCGAGGACCGCGGCTGGATCGAGGCCATCGGCCACCGCGAGACGCCGGGCCGCCCGGCGCTGTACGCGACGACCAAGTCCTTCCTCGACGACCTGGGCCTGGCCAGCCTGGAGCAGCTGCCGGCCCTGGACGTCAGCGGCAGCGAGCCGCCGGCCTTCGAGGCCTTGCAAGGCCAGTTGCTCGAGGCGGCCGACGCCGCCGATGACGCGCCCGCCGAGACGCCGGCCGTGGCCCCAGCTGAAGTTCCCGCAGATCTGCCCGCTGAAGCGCCTGCCGAAGTGCCCGCCCCGAGCCTGAGCCTGTTCGGCGACGACGGCACGCCGGCACTTCCCAATCCCGATCCCTCCGACCCGCCCCCGCAACCCCAGTCCGAACCCGCATGAACGACGCTGCCGATCAAGACAAGCCCCTGCCTCCCGCCGCTGATGCCACCGATGCCGAGGCGCCCGCGCCCAAGCGGCGTCGCACGACGGCCAAGGCCGCGGCCGAAGCCGCCCCGGAGGCTGCCGCCGACGTGGCCGTCCCCGTGAAGCGCACCCGCCGCAAGGCCGAGGCGCCGGCCGAGGCCGAGCCCGGCGAGGCTGCTGCGGCACCCGTGGCCGCTGCGGCTCCGGCCGACGAAGCGCCCGCGCCGGCCCGCAAGCGCGCGCCGCGCAAGGCCGCCGCGACGGAAGAAGCCGCGCCGGCGCCCGTGACCGCAGAGGCGCCCGCGGCGGCGCCGGCTGCCGCGCCCCTCTTCACGCTGGGTGAGGACGCGCCGGCCGTGTCGGCGGGCGAGGGTGGCGAGTCGGACGAAGACGGTGGCGGTGAGGGTGAAGACGGTGAGCGCGGCAGCCGCAGCCGCAACCGTCGTCGCAACCGCAAGGAGCGCGCCGAGCGCGAGGCGACCGGGCAGGAGGCGGGCGGCACGGACAAGCCGGCCGGCCCGTTGCTGGCGCCGGAACTCGTCGAGGCCGCGGGGGCGCGCTTTGCCGATGTGCTGTCGGGCAGCCTGGACGCTGAATCCGAAGCGCCGGATGCCGAGCCGCCCGTGCTCGCCGCTGCGCCGGTGGCGCAGGCCGAGGACGAATCGGAAGAGGCCGAGGGCGAGACCAAGCGCGTGCTGGCCGCCGATGCCGACGCGCCCAAGCTGCAAAAGGTGCTGGCCCAGGCCGGCATCGGCTCGCGCCGCGACATCGAGGACTGGATTGCCGAGGGCAAGATCGAGGTGAACGGCGAAGTCGCCCATGTCGGCCAGCGCATCTCCTTCGGTGACCGCGTGCGCGTCAACGGCAAGGATGTGCGCGTGCGCATTTCGCCGCCCAACCCGCGCATCCTGGCGTACCACAAGCCCACTGGCGAGGTGTCGACCTTCAACGATCCCGAAGGCCGCCCGACGGTGTTCCGCACGCTGCCGCGCGTGCAGGGCCAGAAATGGCAGTCCGTCGGTCGCCTGGACATCAACACCGAAGGCCTGCTGCTGTTCACGAACTCGGGTGAGCTGGCCAACCAGCTGATGCACCCGCGCTTCGGCGTGGAGCGCGAGTACGCGGCCCGCGTTTTGGGCGCGCTGAGCGACGAGCAGCGCGCCAAGCTGCTCGACGGCGTCAACGTGGAAGGGCAGGTCGCGTCGTTCAAGAGCATCGAGGACGGCGGCGGCGAAGGTGCCAACCGCTGGTACCGCGTCGTCATCACCGAAGGGCGCAACCGCGAGGTGCGCAAGCTGTTCGAGGCGGTCGGCATGGTTGTCAGCCGCCTGATTCGCATCCGTTACGGCACCGTGGTGCTGCCGCGTGGCCTCAAGCGCGGCGTCTGGGTGGAGCTGGGCGACGACGACGTGCGCGTCATCCGCCGCCTGGCCGGGCACACCGGCAACCAGGGGCAAGGCCAGCAAGGCCAGAACCCGGGACAAGGCCAGGGGCAGGGCAAAGGCCAGCCGCAACAACAGCAGGGCAACAAGAACGACCGCAACAAGCGCCGCAACGACGACCGCCACGCCGGCGTCGGCCCGCGCCCCAGCCGCCCGCCCGAGGCGCAGCAGGTGCGCCCGCCGCGTGAGGAGCGCGCGCCGCGCCGCGATGAAGATGGCGAACGCGAGGACGACGACTTCATCCCGCATCACGTCAACCCGCTGGAGCAGACCTTCGACCGCCGCCACGCCACCAGCGGCAAGCGCGGTCTCCCTCAGGGGTTCGGCGCCGGCGGCAGCCAGCAGGACAACCGGCACGGCAAGGGCGGCGGCAACAAGGGCAATGGCCCGCGTGAGCCCGATCCGCTGCAGACGGCCGTGGGCTACATCGGCGGCGACGCCTTCCTGCGCCGTGGCGGCGGCGGTGGGGGCCGCGGCGGCAAGGGCGGCGGCGGTGGCGGCCGCTCGGGTGGCGGCTACGGTGGCCGTCGCTGAGGCAGCGCCCCGGCGACTGACAACCTAGGGTCATCCCTGCCCGCTACAATCGCAGGCTTTGTCCAATACAGCCCTTCAGGAGAATTCCATGGCGATCGAAACCACCCTGTCCATCATCAAGCCCGATGCCGTGGCGAAGAACGTCATCGGCCAGATCTACGCGCGTTTTGAGGGCGCCGGCCTGAAGATCGTCGCCGCCAAGCTGGTGCAGCTGTCGCGTGCCGATGCCGAGGCTTTCTACGCCGTGCACAAGGCCCGCCCGTTCTTCAACGACCTGGTCAGCTTCATGATCTCCGGCCCGGTGATGATCCAGGCGCTGCAAGGCGAAGGCGCGATCCTGAAGAACCGTGACCTGATGGGCGCGACCGACCCGAAGAAGGCCGAGAAGGGCACCATCCGCGCCGACTTCGCCGACAGCATCGACGCCAATGCCGTGCACGGCTCCGACGCCGCCGAGACGGCCGCCGTCGAAGTGGCGTTCTTCTTCCCGGGCATGAACGTCTACGCTGCCAAGTAAACCCCCAACGGGGTCGGTGACCCCGGCCCAGGAAGCTCGCATGGACGCGGTCAACCTGCTCGGATTCGATCTGCAAGGGCTGGCCGCCTACTGCGAGCAACTGGGCGAAAAGAAATTCCGTGCGACCCAGCTGTTCCGCTGGATCCACCAAAAGGGAGCGTCGGACTTCGAACAGATGTCCGACCTCGCCAAGTCCTTGCGCGAGAAGCTCAAGGGCCGCGCCCACATCAGCGCCCTGGCCGTCATTTCCGAGCACGTCTCGACGGACGGCACCATCAAGTGGCTGTTCGACGTCGGGAACGGCGACGCGGTCGAGGCCGTGTTCATCCCCGAAGACGACCGTGGCACGCTGTGCATTTCCAGCCAGGCCGGTTGCGCCGTGGGCTGCCGCTTCTGCTCCACGGGGCACCAGGGCTTCAGCCGCAACCTGACGACGGCCGAGATCACGGCCCAGCTCTGGTTTGCCGAGCACAACCTGCGCAAGCGCCTGAACACCGACGAGCGCGTCATCTCCAACGTCGTGATGATGGGCATGGGCGAGCCGCTGCAGAACTACGACCAGTTGGTGCCGTCACTCAAGACCATGCTGGACGACCATGGCTACGGCCTGAGCCGGCGCCGCGTGACGGTGTCGACCTCCGGCGTCGTGCCGATGATCGACCGCCTGCGCGAGGACTGCCCGGTCGCGCTGGCCGTCAGCCTGCATGCGCCGATCGACCCGCTGCGCGACCAGCTCGTGCCGCTGAACAAGAAGTACCCGATCGCCGAGTTGCTGGACGCCTGCAACCGCTACCTGGAGAAGGCGCCGCGCGACTTCATCACCTTCGAGTACTGCATGCTGCAGGAGGTGAACGACACGCCGGAGCTGGCGCATGCGCTGGTCAAGCTGCTCAAGGGCAAGGTCAGCTGCAAGATCAATCTGATCCCGTTCAACCCCTTCCCGGCGTCGGGCCTCACGCGCAGCACGAATGTGCGCGTGCAGGCCTTTGCCGAGGTGCTGATCCAGGCCGGCATCGTCACGACGGTGCGCAAGACGCGTGGCGATGACATCGACGCGGCCTGCGGCCAACTGGCGGGTGAAGTGCAGGACCGCACCCGCGCGCATATCCGCATGGTCAGGGCACCCGTCACGGTGGCCAAATCGGACTGATGTCCACCGCCGAGATTCCGATGAAGCGATTGCTGACCGTTCTGACCGCCGTCCTGTTGACCGCCTGCGCGACCACGGGCACCGCGCCGACCGCGGAGCGGGAGATCAAGACCGATTCCGACCAGACCGACGGCGACCGCCGCGCCGGCATTCGGCTGGAGCTGGCCCAGGGCTATTTCTCGCGCGGCCAGTTCAACACGGCGCTGGACGAGCTCAAGCTCGCGCTGCAGGCCAAGCCCGACATGCGCGAAGCCGTGAACCTGCGCGGCCTGATCTACGGCGCGATGGGTGAGAACCAGCTCGCCGAAGAGGCCTTCCGCCGCGCGCTGGTCGTCTACCCGAACGACCCCGACACGCTGCACAACTACGGTTGGTTCATGTGCCAGCAGCGGCGCTGGGAGACGGCCGACGCGCTGTTCGACCAGGCGCTGGCCCAGTCGACCTACCGCGCGCCGGCGCGCACGCTGCTGGCCAAGGGCGTCTGCGAGGCGCGCGCCGGCCGCATGCTGGTGGCCGAGAAGACGCTGCAGCGCGCCTTCGAGCTGGACCCTGGCAGCCCGGCCGTCGCGGTCAACCTGTCCGAGGTGCTCTACCGCAACCGTGAGCTGGAGCGCGCGCGCTTCTACGTGCGCCGCGTCAACGGCCAGGCCGACCAGGTCAACGCGCAGAGCCTGTGGCTGCAGCTGCGCATCGAACGCAAGATGGGCAACGCCGCGCAGGTGGAAGACCTGGCCCAGCAGCTGCGCCGCAAGTACCCCCAGTCGCCCGAGACCCAGTCGCTGGACGCGGGTCGCTACGACGAATAAGCCGCGAGCAGCGGTCGACAACAAGAAGAGACGATGGAACCCATCTCCGAGGGATTCGACGGACGCACCAGCCAGGCCAGCAGCGCTGGTGCCTGGCTCAGGAACGCCCGCCAGCAACGCGGCCTGCACATCGCCGCGCTGGCCGTCATGCTCAAGGTGCCGCAGGCCAAGCTGGAGGCGCTGGAGGCCGACCGCTTCGACGAGCTGCCTGACGCCACCTTCGCGCGTGCGCTGGCCACGGCCATGTGCCGCGCGCTCAAGGTCGACCCAGCACCGGTGCTGGCGCTGCTGCCGCGCACCGGCCAGGCCTTCGACGTGCGCCCCGGCCTGAACCAGCCCTTCCGCGAGCGCGGTGGCCCGGTCGACGGTGGTGCGCTGGCCGTGCTGAAGCGGCCCGTCGTCTGGGGCCTGGCGCTGCTGCTGCTGGCCGCGGCGGCCGTCTACTGGATTCCCGCCGGCTGGTTGCCCGAGCGTGGTGAGACAACGGCCGCAGCCCCGGCCGCTTCGGGCACGGTGGCCGCGGCCAGTGCGCCGGTGGTCGAATTCATCCCGGCGCCCGCGGCGCCCGAGCCGTCGTCGTCGTCGGTGCCCGTCACCGTGGACGCGCCCGCGCCGCTGCCGGTCGCGTCCGCGCCGCTGCAGGTGCGTGACGTCGCCCCGCCGCCGGCGGTGGCGGCCTCCGTGCCTGCCGGCCAGGCGCTGCGCGTCACGGCCACGGCGGACAGCTGGGTCGAGGTCGTCGACGCCAAGGGCCAGATGCTGCTGTCGCGCGTGCTGCGCCAGGGCGAGCAGCAGGATTTCGGTGGCGCAGCACCCTACAAGTTGCGCGTGGGCAATGTCAGCGGCACCCGCGTCGAATGGCGCGGCGCTGCCGTCAACCTTGCCGAGCGCGCCAGCAACAACGTCGCCCGTCTGGAGTTGAAGTGATGAGCGAACTGATCATTCCCGAAGCCATGCCGGCCCCGCGCCGCAGCCGCCAGGCCCGTGTGGTCTGGGGCAACCGTGTCGTCACCGTGGGCGGCGACGCGCCGGTGCGCGTGCAGTCCATGACCAACACCGACACGGTGGATGCCATCGGCACGGCCATCCAGGTCAAGGAGCTGGCCATCGCCGGCTCGGAGATGGTGCGCATCACCGTCAACACGCCCGAGGCGGCAGAGCAGGTGC
Organism: Roseateles sp. P1_C6; assembly: GCF_056406315.1. Classification (NCBI taxonomy): domain Bacteria; kingdom Pseudomonadati; phylum Pseudomonadota; class Betaproteobacteria; order Burkholderiales; family Sphaerotilaceae; genus Roseateles; species Roseateles sp. P1_C6. Next base: position 512,273 of record NZ_JBFUAK010000001.1, on the reverse strand, counting down.
CCTACATCCGCGAGCAACTCGACCGCATGGGCATCGACGTGCCGTTGGTGGGCGACTTCCACTACAACGGCCACCGCCTGCTGACCGAGTACCCGGCCATGGCGCAGGCGCTGTCCAAGTACCGCATCAACCCCGGCAACGTCGGCAAGGGCGACAAGAAGGACCGCCAGTTCGCGATGATGGTCGAGGCCGCGGCCAAATACGACAAGGTCGTGCGCATCGGCGTCAACTGGGGCAGCCTGGACCAGGAGCTGCTTGCGCAGTTCATGGACGAGAACGCCAAGCGCGCGGTGCCGTGGGACGCCAAGCCGGTCATGTACCAGGCGCTGGTCGAGTCCGCGCTGACCTCGGCCGCCTATGCCGCCGAGCTGGGCCTGAACCCCGACAACATCATCATCAGTTGCAAGGTCAGCGGCGTGCAGGACCTGATCTCGGTCTACCGCGAGCTGGCTCGCCGCTGCGACTACGCACTGCACCTGGGCCTGACCGAAGCCGGCATGGGCACCAAGGGCACGGTGGCTTCGTCGGTCGCGCTGGGCATCCTGGCGCAAGAGGGCATTGGCGACACGATCCGCGTCAGCCTCACGCCGCAGCCGGGCGAGTCGCGCACGCAGGAAGTCGTCGTCGCGCTGGAGATCCTGCAGGCGCTGGGCCTGCGCCACTTCAACCCCAGCGTGACCGCCTGCCCAGGCTGCGGCCGCACGACCAGCACGACCTTCCAGGAGCTGGCCAAGCAGATCGACGACTTCCTGCGCCTGCAGATGCCGGTCTGGCGCAACAAGTACCCCGGCGTCGAGGAGATGAAGGTGGCCGTCATGGGCTGCATCGTCAACGGCCCCGGCGAAAGCAAGCATGCCGACATCGGCATCAGCCTGCCCGGCACCGGCGAAGCGCCGGCCGCGCCCGTCTTCATCGACGGCCAGAAGGCGCTGACACTGCGCGGCGACAACATTGCCAACGAGTTCCACGCGCTGGTCGAGAACTACATCGAGAAGCGCTTCGGCGCCACATCTGCTGCATGAGCGACAAGCCCAAGATCCTCCCCGCCGTGAAGGGGATGAACGACATCCTGCCGAGCAGCGTCACCCGCAAGGACAAGCTCCCCAGCAGCGAGCTGTGGAGTTGGTTCGAAACCACGCTGCGCAGCGTGCTGCAGCGCTATGGCTACCAGTACATGCTGACGCCCATCGTCGAGCCCACGGCGTTGTTCGTGCGCGGCCTCGGCGAGGTGACCGACATCGTCGAGAAGGAGATGTACTCCTTCACCGACAGCATGAACGGCGACCAGTTGACGCTGCGCCCCGAGGCCACGGCCGGCATCGTGCGCGCGATGGTCGAGCACAACGCGCTCTACAACGGGCCGCTGCGGCTGTGGACCATGGGACCGATGTTCCGCCACGAGCGCCCGCAAAAAGGCCGCTACCGCCAGTTCAACCAGCTGGACGTCGAGGCGCTGGGCTTTGCCGGCCCGGACGTGGACGCCGAGATCATCCTGATGGTGCGCCGGCTCTGGCAGGCGCTGGGCCTGGTGGTCGGTGAGCACGTGCGCCTGGAGCTGAACTCGCTGGGCCAGCCGGCCGAGCGCGCCGCCCATCGGGAGGCGCTGATCGCCCACTTCGAGGCGCATGCCGACAAGCTCGATGAGGATGGCAAGAAGCGGCTGCACAGCAACCCGCTGCGCATCCTGGACAGCAAGAACCCGGCGATGCAGCCCGTCATCGAGGCGGCGCCCAAGCTGATGGACTTCCTGGGCGACGAGACGCTGGCGCACTTCAACGCGGTACGCGCCATCCTCGACGCGGCCGGCCTCGAATACCGCGTCAACACGCGCCTCGTGCGCGGCATGGACTACTACAACCTGACCGTCTTCGAGTGGGTCACCGACCAGTTGGGCTCGCAGGGCACGGTCTGCGGCGGTGGCCGCTATGACGGCCTGTTCGAGCAGCTCGGCGGCAAGCCGACGCCGGCCGTGGGCTTTGGTCTGGGCATAGAGCGGCTGCTGCTGCTGATCGACGAGCTGGGGCTGCCTGTGCCGTCGTCGGCGCCCGATGCCTACGCCATCCTGCCCGACGCGAGCGCGCTGCCGCAGGCGGTGGGTGTGCTGGAGGCGCTGCGCGAAGCCGGCGTGAGCGTGCAGATGCATGCCGGTGGCGGCTCGTTCAAATCGCAATTCAAGAAGGCCGACGCCTCGGGCGCTCGCTTCGCGCTGGTCTTCGGCGCCGACGAGCTCGCACGTGGCGAGGTTGGCCTCAAATCCCTGCGCGGAGGCCCCGAACAGGTCGCCCGTCCGCTCGCCGACGTGGCCTCCTGGGCCACCGAACTGCGCACCGCATAATCCCGGGCCTTGCCCCGCACAGCAGTCTTCCTCTCATGGCATCGCATCTCGACCTCGAAGAACAAGAACAACTCGACCAGCTCAAGGCTTTCTGGAAGCGCTGGGGCAATCTCATCACCTGGCTGCTGACCGCCGTGCTGGCCGCTTTTGCCGCCTGGCAGGGCTGGAACTGGTACCAGCGCGACCAGGCCGCCAAGGCCGCCGCGATGTACGACGAGTTCGACCGCGCCTTCGCCGCGCAAGACCTCGACAAGGCCGCCGCCGCCGCGGGCGACCTGAAGGCCCACTTCGCCAGCACCGGCTACACCGCGCAGGCCAACCTGCAGGTCGCCAAGCTGCAGTTGGACAAGGGCAAGGCCGACGATGCCAAGCAGAGCCTGAGCTGGGTTGCCGAGCAGGGCTCGGAAGGCCCTTACCGCGACCTGGCGCGCCTGCGCCTGGCCGGCCTGCAGATCGACGCCAAGGCCTATGACGAGGCCACCAAGACGCTGGACGCGGTCAAGTCCACCGAGTTCGCCGCGCTGGTCGCCGACCGCCGCGGCGACGCGCTGCTGCTGCAGGACAAGCGCGATGCCGCCAAGGCCGAGTACCAGAAGGCGCTGGCCGGCCTGGACAAGAACCAGGACTACCGCCGCATCGTCGAAGCCAAGCTCGCCACGCTGGGCGTGCCCACCGCCGTCGACGCCACCGGAGCCCCGCAATGAAGCGCGCCGTCCTGATCTCCCTGCTGGCCGTCTCGCTGTCGGGCTGTTCCACCATCAGCTCGACCTGGAATTCCTGGTTCGGCAGCGACAAGGGCAAGCCCGCCGCGCTGGAAACGCTGTCCGGCCCGGCCACGGGCCGCATCGTCTGGAGCGCCAAGGGCGACAACATCAACTTCCCGCTCAGCATCGCCACGCCGGCTGACCGCTTCGTCGTCGCCGGCACGGACGGCAGCGTGCGCGCACTGGCCGCCGCGGACGGCCGCGAGCTGTGGCGCGGCGAGGCCGGCGCCAAGCTGCTGGCCGGCATCGGCAGCGATGGCCGCTTCGCCGCCGTCGTCAACCGCGACAACGAGCTGGTCGTGCTGGACGCCGGCCGCGTGGTCTGGAAGAAGGCGCTGCCCACGCCCGTCATCGCCGCGCCGCTGGTGGCCGGCGAACGCGTCTTCGCGCTGACGCTGGACCGCCAGGTGATCGCGTTCGACGCGCTCGACGGCCGCAAGATCTGGGAACTGAAGCGCCCCGGCGAGCCGCTGACGCTGGCCAAGGCCGGCGTGCTGCTGGCCTACAAGGACACGCTGATCGTCGGCCAGGGCTCGCGCCTGGCCGGTGTCGACCCGCTGAAGGGTCAGCTGCGCTGGGAAGCCAGCGTGGCCACGCCGCGCGGCACCAACGAGGTCGAGCGCCTGGCCGATCTGGTCGGCCCGGCCGTGCGCCAGGGTGACGTGATCTGCGCGCGCGCCTTCCAGTCCTCGGTCGGCTGCGTCAACGCCGAGCGCGGCAGCGCGCTGTGGAACCGCGTGGTCGGTGGCACCAATGGCATCGGCGCGGACGACCAGGTCGTCGTCGCCGGCGACGCGTCGGACCGCTTGTCCGCCTGGAAGCTGGCCAACGGCGACTTGGCCTGGTCGGGCGACCAGTTCCAGCACCGCAAGCTGTCGGAGCCCGTGCTCGTCGGCAAGCAGGTGCTGATCGGCGACTACGAAGGCCAGGTCCATCTGCTGGACCGCGAGACGGGCAAGACCCGTTCGCGCCTGGCCACCGATGGCTCGCAGGTCGTGTCCGTGGCGCTGCTGGGCGACACCGCGCTGGTCGCGACCAAGAGCGGCGGCCTGTTCGCGATCAAGGCCGAATGAAACCCGTCATCGCTTTGGTCGGCCGCCCCAACGTGGGCAAGTCGACGCTGTTCAACCGGCTCACCAAGTCGCGCGACGCCATCGTGGCCGACTTCGCCGGGCTGACGCGCGACCGCCACTACGGTGACGGCCGCCTGGGCGACCGCGAGTTCATCTGCATCGACACCGGCGGCTTCGAGCCCGACAGCAGCACCGGCATCGTCAAGGAGATGGCCAAGCAGACCAAGCAGGCCGTCGCCGAGGCCGATGCGGTCATCTTCGTCGTCGACATCCGCTTGGGGCTTTCGGCCCACGACAGCGACATCGCCCGCTACCTGCGCAGCGTCAACAAGCGCGTGCACCTGGCCGTCAACAAGGCCGAGGGCATGAGCGAGTCGCCGCTGCTGGCGGAGTTCCATGAGCTCGGCATGGGCGAACCGCACCCGATCTCGTCGGCCCACGGCCAGGGCATACGCAGCCTGCTGGACGCCGTGCTGGAGCCCTTCGAGGACGCCAGCGAGGAGTACGGTGCCGGGCCGCAACAGGACGGCGTCATCCGCCTTGCCGTGGCCGGCCGCCCCAACGTTGGCAAGAGCACGCTGATCAACACCTGGCTGGGCGAGGAACGTCTCGTCGCCTTCGACATGCCCGGCACGACGCGCGACGCGATCGCCGTGGACTTCGAGCGCAACGGCCAGAAGTTCAAGCTCATCGACACCGCCGGCCTGCGCCGCAAGGGCCGCGTGTTCGAGGCCATCGAGAAGTTCTCGGTCGTGAAGACCTTGCAGGCCATCGCCGACGCCCACGTCGTGCTGCTGCTGCTGGACGCCACGCAAGGCGTGACCGACCAGGACGCCCACATCGCCGGCTACATCCTCGACAGCGGCCGCGCGGTGGTCGTCGCGATCAACAAATGGGACGCCGTCGACAGCTACCAGCGCGAGACGCTGCAGCGCCAGATCGAGCAGCGCCTGGCCTTCCTGAAGTTCGCGCCGCTGCACAACATCTCGGCGCTGAAGCGCCAGGGCTTGTCGGCGGTCTGGAACTCGCTGGCCGACGCCTATGCGTCGGCCTACCGCAAGATGACGACGCCCGTGCTGACCCGCCTGATCGCCGAGGCCGTGGAGCACCAGCAGCCCAAGCGCTCGGGCGTGTCGCGCCCCAAATTGCGCTACGCCCACCAGGGCGGCCAGAACCCGCCCATCGTCGTCATCCACGGCAATGCGCTGGACGGCGTCACCGAGGTCTACAAGCGCTACCTCGAAGGCCGCATCCGCGCCCACTACAAACTGGTCGGCACGCCGCTGAAGATCGAGCTACGTTCCTCGAAGAATCCCTTCGACGAAAAGACCTAGCGTGACGCCCGGTCACGTGGGGGCGCTGTGTTAAGGTCTTACCCGTAGTCCCCCACCCCCCGATAACTCGGAGCATACCGATGAGCAACAAAGGCCAACTTTTGCAGGACCCCTTTTTGAACCTGCTCCGCAAAGAGCACGTGCCCGTCTCGATCTACCTGGTCAACGGCATCAAGCTCCAGGGCCATATCGAATCCTTTGATCAATACGTCGTGTTGCTGCGCAACACGGTGACTCAGATGGTCTACAAGCACGCGATCTCCACCGTCGTGCCGGGCCGCGCTGTCAACTTCCACGCTGGCGACGCTCCCGCGGACGCCTGATCCCCGCCCCCTTGTCCTCGACCCCTGCCCACGCCGCGACGCCGCCCTCCGAGGCGGCGCGCGCCATTCTTGTGGGTGTCGATTTCGGTCGTCACTCCGCCGCCCGCGGCTTCGATGAAAGCCTGGACGAGCTGGCGCTGCTGGCCGAATCCGCCGGTGACACGCCGGTCGCCAAGGTCATTGCCCGCCGCGCGGCGCCCGATGCGGCGCTGTTCGTCGGCTCCGGCAAGGCCGACGAGATCAAGCTGTTGGTGGACGCCCACCAGGCGCACACCGTGCTGTTCGACCAGGCCATCTCGCCGGCCCAGCAGCGCAACCTCGAACGCGTGCTGGGCGTGCCGGTCGCCGACCGCACCGCGCTGATCCTCGAGATCTTTGCTGCCCGCGCGCAGAGCCACGAGGGCAAGCTGCAGGTCGAACTGGCCCGCCTGCAATACCTGGCCACGCGCCTCGTGCGCCGCTGGAGCCACCTGGAGCGCCAGAGCGGCGGCATCGGCATGCGCGGCGGTCCCGGCGAGGCCCAGATCGAGCTGGACCGTCGCATGATCGACGACCGCATCAAGCAGACCAAGGAGCGCCTCAAGCGCGTCCAGCGCCAGCGCGGCACGCAGCGCAAGGCCCGTTCGCGCAACGGCGTCTTCAAGGTCTCGCTGGTCGGCTACACAAATGCGGGCAAGAGCACCCTGTTCAATGCGCTGACCAAGGCGCGCGCCTATGCGGCCAACCAGCTGTTCGCGACGCTGGACACGACGACGCGCTCGCTCTACCTGGAGCAGGCCGGCGGCAGCGTCTCGCTGTCCGATACGGTGGGCTTCATCCGCGACCTGCCGCACAAGCTCGTCGAGGCCTTTCGCGCGACGCTGCAGGAGGCGGCCGACGCCGACCTGCTGCTGCACGTCGTCGATGCGTCCAGCCCCGTGCTGGAGGAGCAGATGGTCGAGGTCGAGAAGGTGCTGGCCGAGATCGGCGCGGCCGACGTGCCGCAGATCCTGGTCTACAACAAGCAGGACCTGCTGGCCGACGACCAGCGCCCGCGCGAGGTCGTTGATGCCGTGTTGCGCAACGCGGGCGGCACCGGCCCCACGCCGCGTGTCTTCGTCAGCGCCGTCGATGGCAACGGCCTGGCCGAGTTGCGCCAGCTGATCGCGTCGGCCATGCAGACCCAGCCCTTGATTCCCGACGAACGGGACCCACGTTTCGACGCTGATCCGTTGGACGACCCCGAGCCCTCTTCCTCAGAAGACCCCTCCCAGGCATGAGCAGCACTTCCCACACCCCGCCCCGCAGCCCGTGGGCTCGGCGCCTGATGACGCCCCTTGCGCGCGCCGCAGGCCGGCTGCTGAACAACGGTCGCAACGACGGCCCGCCCGACCTCGACGAGCTCTGGCGCGACTTCAACCGCAAGCTCTCCGGCATGTTCGGCGGCAAGTCCGGCGGACCGACCGGCGGCAGCGGCTCCAGCGGCGGTCCCGACATGAAGGGTGCCGGCATCGGCGTGGGCCTGATCGCCGGCGTCGTCGCCTTGGGCTGGCTGGCCAGCGGCTTCTTCATCGTGCAGGAAGGCCAGCAGGGCGTCGTGACGTCCTTCGGCAAGTACAGCAAGACGGTCGAGGCCGGCTTCCAGTGGCGCCTGCCGTATCCGTTGCAGCAGCACGAGATCGTGTCGGTCACGCAGCTGCAGCAGGTCGAGGTGGGCCGCAACTCGGTCGTCGCCGCGACGGGCCTGCGCGATTCGTCCATGCTGACGCAGGACGAGAACATCGTCGACATCCGCTTCACGGTGCAGTACACGATCAAGGATGCGCGCGACTTCCTGTATGAAAACCGCGAGCCGAAGGATGCGGTGATGCTGGCCGCCGAGTCGGCGGTGCGCGAGATCGTCGGCAAGAGCACGATGGACTCGGTGCTCTACGAGCAGCGTGACGCGATCGCCACTGACCTCGTCAAATCCATCCAGGCGCAGCTTGACCGGCTCAAGGCCGGCATCCTGGTCAAGAACGTCAACGTGCAGAGCGTGCAGCCGCCCGAGCAGGTGCAGGCTGCGTTCGAGGACGCGTTCAAGGCCGGCCAGAACAAGGAACAGACCAAGAACGAGGCCCAGGCCTACGCCAACGACGTTATTCCGCGTGCTCAGGGCGAAGCCGCCAAGCTGCGCGAACAGTCGGAGGGCTACAAGGCCCGCGTCATCGCCACGGCGGAGGGTGACGGGCAGCGCTTCAAGAGCGTGCTGACCGAGTACCAGAAGGCACCGCAAGTCACGCGTGACCGCATCTACATCGACACGATGCAGCAGGTCTACAGCAACGTCAGCAAGGTCATGGTGGACAGCAAGAGCGGATCCAACCTGCTCTACCTGCCGCTGGACAAGCTGCTGCAGCAAGGCAGCAGCGGCAGCGTGACCGTGTCCGCGCCCCAGCCCACCACCGTGCCCGAGCCGCAGGCCGTGCCTGGCTCCAACGACCTGCGCAGCCGCGACAACCAGCGCAGCCGCGACGGCCGCTGATCGAGGATCATCCGAATGAACCGTATTGCCGCCATCGTCGCCGGCGCCCTCGTCATCCTGATGCTGTTGTCGTCGATGCTCTTCATCGTCGACCAGCGGCAATTCGCCGCCATCTATGCGCTGGGCGAGATCAAGGAAGTCGTCACCGAGCCGGGCCTGAAGTTCAAGCTGCCGCCGCCGCTGCAGAACGTCGTGCTGCTGGACCGCCGCGTGCAGACGCTGGACAGCCCCGAGTCGCGCCCCATCTTCACGGCCGAGAAGAAGAGCCTGGTCATCGACTGGCTCATCAAGTGGCGCATCGCCGAGCCGCGCCAGTTCATCCGCAACAGCGGCTCGGACATGCGCAACATCGAGAACCGCCTCGCGCCCGTGGTGCAGGCGGCCTTCAACGAAGAGGTCACCAAGCGCACCGTCATCGCTGTGCTGGCGACCGAACGCGAGAAGGTCATGAACGATGTGCGCAAGCGCCTGACCGACGAGGCCAAGCAGTTCGGCATCGAGATCGTCGACGTGCGCATCAAGCGCGTGGACTTTGCGTCGAGCATCACCGACTCGGTCTACAACCGCATGAAGTCTGAGCGACTGCGCGTGGCTGCCGAGGCGCGCTCGACCGGCGCTGCCGAGGGCGACAAGATCCGTGCGGACGCCGACCGTCAGCGCGAAATCATCGTCGCCGAGGCCTATCGCGACGCACAGAAGACCAAGGGCGAAGGTGACGCCAAGGCTTCGGCGCTGTACGCCGAAGCCTTCGGCCGCGACCCGCAGTTCGCGCAGTTCTACCGCTCGCTGGAGGCCTATCGCAGCAGCTTCCGCAACAAGAGCGATGTGATGGTTGTCGACCCCAGCAGCGACTTCTTCAAGGCCATGAGGGGAAGTTCGGGCGGCGCCGGCGCCGCCCCTGCCGCCGCGCCCGCGCGCAAGTGAGCGAACTGCTGAGCGCGCTCGCGCTGGTGATGGTCATCGAGGGGTTGATGCCCCTGATCAGCCCGGTGCGATGGCGTGAGGTCTTCAGCCGCATCCTCGCGCTGAGCGACGGCCAGATCCGTTTTGTCGGCCTGGCCAGCATCCTGATCGGCTTGTTCGGACTGCTGTTGTTGCGCTGATCCGAAGCGTCGAGGGCCAGAGGGCGCCGGTACAATGCCGTTTTTAACCGCCTAGCCCGCGCCCATGACCTCTGCTTGGCTGCTGCCCGAGCACATCGCCGATGTCCTGCCGTCGCAGGCACGCCGCATCGAAGAGCTGCGCCGCGAGCTGCTCGACATGGCCCGCAGCTATGGCTGCGAGCTCGTCATCCCGCCGCTGCTGGAGCACCTGGATTCGCTGCTGTCCGGCACGGGCAGCGGCTCCGAGATCAAGCTCTTCAAGCTGGTCGACCAGCTGTCCGGCCGCTCGCTCGGCCTGCGCGCCGACACGACGCCACAGGTGGCCCGCATCGACGCGCATCTGCTGAATCGCCAGGGCGTGACGCGCCTGTGCTACTGCGGCCCGGTCGCCCACACGCGGCCCGACGGCCTCAACACCAGCCGCGAGCCGCTCCAGTTCGGCGTCGAGATCTACGGCCATGCCGGCCTGGAAGCCGACCTGGAAGTGCATGAGCTGGCGCTGGACGCGCTGCGCCGCGCCGGCCTCAGCGATGTCATGCTGGACCTGGGCGACGCACGCCTGCTGCAAGGCGTGCTGGACGGCATCAAGCTCGCACCCGAGACGCTGGAAGCGCTGACTGCGGCGCTGGCCGCCAAGGACCTCTCCGCGCTGTCCGCGTTGAGCGCCGATCTGCCCGCGGTCACGCGCGAGGCCTTGCTGGCCTTGCCCAGCCTGTTCGGCGGCCGCGAGGTGCTGGCCGAGGCCGCACGTCGTCTTCCCGATCATCCGCTCGTCAGGGCGGCGCTGGCCGACCTGGACTGGCTGGCCGGCCACCTGGCCGCCGTCCACCCCGAGGTGGCGCTGGGCTTCGACCTGGCCGACCTGCAGGGCTATGCCTACTACACCGGCATTCGCTTCGCGGCCTATGCGTCGGGCTGCTCCGACGCCGTGCTGCGCGGCGGGCGCTACGACGAGGTCGGCGCTGCCTTTGGCCGCCGCCGCCCGGCGGTCGGGTTCAGCCTGGACCTGAAGACGCTGGTGGCGCTGGCACCTGTCTCGCCGCTGCGCGCGGCCGTGCGTGCGCCGTGGGGCGAAGACGCCTCGCTGCGCCAGGCCGTGCGCGCCTTGCGCGAGCAGGGCGAGACGGTGGTCTGCGTGCTGCCCGGGCATGAGCACGAGGCCGATGAATTCGACTGTGACCGCGAACTGGTTCGCGAGCACACTGACTGGGTCGTCCGAGCGCTCTGAGCGCGGGCGGCCCTTCCCAATCCCAAGTTAAGCAGGCAAACAAGATGCAGAGCCAAACCGCGCGTGGACGCAATGTGGTCGTCGTCGGCACCCAGTGGGGTGACGAGGGCAAGGGCAAGGTCGTGGACTGGATGACCGATCACGCGCAGGGCGTCGTGCGCTTCCAGGGCGGTCACAACGCCGGCCACACGCTGGTCATCAAGGGCGTGAAGACGGCGCTGCAACTGATCCCCAGCGGCATCATGCGCGACGGCGTGGCTTGCTACATCGGCAACGGCGTCGTGCTGGACCCGACCCATCTGCTGACCGAGATCGAACGCCTGGAAGCGGCCGGCGTCGAGGTGCGTTCGCGCCTCTTCATCAGCGAGTCCTGCCCGCTGATCCTGCCCTTCCACGTGGCCGTGGACAAAGCGCGCGAGCAGCTGCGCGAGACCAGCGGCAGCGGCAAGATCGGCACGACCGGCAAGGGCATCGGCCCGGCCTACGAGGACAAGGTCGCACGCCGCGCGTTGCGCGCCCAGGACCTGAAGCACCCCGAGCGCTTTGCCAAGAAGCTGCGCGAGCTGCTGGAACTGCACAATTTCGCGCTGGCCGGCTACCTCAAGGGCGAGACGCTGGAGTTCCAGCCCATCTTCGACCAGGCCATGAAGATGGCCGAGGCCATCAAGCCCATGCTGGCCGATGTCGGCTACATGATCCACAAGGCCCACAAGGCCGGCGCCAACATCTTGTTCGAGGGCGCGCAGGGCACGCTGCTGGACATCGACCACGGCACCTATCCCTACGTCACGTCCAGCAACTGCGTGGCCGGCAACGCCGCCGCCGGTGCCGGCGTGGGCCCGCAGATGCTGCACTACATGCTGGGCATCACCAAGGCCTACACGACGCGCGTCGGCTCGGGCCCGTTCCCGACCGAGCTGGATTGGGAAGTGCCCGGCACCGTCGGCTACCACCTGTCCACCGTGGGTCAGGAGCGCGGCACCGTCACCGGCCGCGCGCGCCGTTGCGGCTGGCTGGACGCCGCCGCGCTGAAGCGCTCCATGATCATCAACGGCATCACCGGCCTGTGCCTGACCAAGCTGGACGTGCTGGACGGCCTCACCGAGATCAAGATGTGCGTGGGCTACGAGCTCGATGGCCGCCAGCTCGACATCCTGCCGCTGGACGCCGACGAGATCGAGGCCTGCACGCCGGTGTTCGAGACCTTCCCCGGCTGGACCGAGACGACCTTCGGCATCACCTCCTGGGACGCGCTGCCGGCCAATGCGCGCAGCTATCTGAAGCGCGTCGAGGAAGTCATCGGCACGCCGATCGACATGGTCTCCACCGGCCCCGACCGCGAGCACACCATCGTGCTGCGCCACCCCTATTCCGCCTGAAACTACACACCCCATCCACGGAGACTTCCGCACCATGCTGACCGACGACGGCAAACATCTCTACGTGTCCTGGGACGAGTACCACCTGCTGACCGAGCGCCTGGCGCTCAAGGTGCACGCATCGGGCTGGCATTTCGACCAGATCCTGTGCCTGGCCCGCGGCGGCATGCGCCCGGGCGATGTGCTGTCGCGCGTGTTCGACAAGCCGCTGGGCATCATGTCCACCAGCTCCTACCGCGCCGAGGCCGGCACCATCCAGGGCCGCCTGGACATGGCCAAGTACATCACCATGCCCAAGGGCGAACTGGCCGGCCGCGTGCTGCTGGTGGACGACCTGGCCGATTCGGGCGTCACGCTGAAGGCGGTGGTGGAGCGGCTGCGCGGCATGCCGGCCATCAGCGAACTGCGCTCGGCCGTCATCTGGACGAAGAAGGTGTCGGCCTACACGCCGGACTATTACGTCGAGATGCTGGAGACCTCGCCCTGGATCCATCAGCCGTTCGAGGAGTACGACGGGATGGGGCCTGAGGCGTTGGCGAAGAAGTTCGTCGTTTGAGGAGTGGGCTTATGGCGCGGATCGAAGTCTCGGTTTGTGCCACCACTCGACGAAGCGCCCATCGAGGGCGCATCGTCGGGGACTCGGACACTCGCGACCCCAGCAGGCGGCTTTGCGCTTGCAAGCGCAAAGCCTTCACCGAGGCGTCGGGCAAGCCTCAGGGCGTGCCCTTGGTCCTTGGTGACGTGCCCTTCGAGCCCTCTCCTGGGCACCAAAGAAAAAAGGCCGGCGCTTTCGCGTCGGCCTTTTTTCTTTTGTTTGGTGCCCAGGAGAGGACTCGAACCTCCACGGAGTTACCCGCTAGTACCTGAAACTAGTGCGTCTACCAATTCCGCCACCTGGGCAAGGTGCTCAAAACTTCTGATTGAAGTCCTGAGCCATTTCAGGAAAACAGAGACTATATCATCAAAAACTTGAAGAACACAAATGCGTCGCCTACGGGCGATGGGGCGGGCCTGCTCGGCGAGATCGAAGGAACGCTGCAAGGCCATCGGGACGGCCATGGCTTCCTGATCCCCGACGACGGCTCGGCCGACATCTACCTGTCTTCGCAGGAGACCCACGCCGTCATGCACGGTGACCGGCTGCGCGTGCGCGTCACGCGCTTCGACAAGCGCGGCCGGCCCGAGGGCAAGGTGCTGGAGATCCTCGAGCGCAAGAGGCGTCCGTTGATCGGCCGCCTGCTGCTGGAATCCGGCATCTGGCTCGTCGCCCCTGAAGACCGCCGCATGGGCCAGGACATCCTGATCCCCAAGAACGGCATCGCCAATGCCACGGCCGGCCAGGTCGTCGCCGTCGAGTTGACCGAGCCACCGTCGCTGTATTCGCAGCCGGTGGGCCGAGTCGTCGAGGTGCTGGGCGAGATCGACGACCCCGGCATGGAGATCGAGATCGCCGTGCGCAAGTACGACGTGCCACACCGCTTCAGCCCCGACACCTTGGCCCAGAGCGCCAAGCTCCCCGAGAAGCTGCGCGCCGCCGACCTGAAGAATCGCATCGATCTGCGCGACGTGCCCCTGGTCACCATCGACGGTGAAGACGCGCGCGACTTCGACGACGCCGTCTACTGCGAGCCACACAAGCAGGGGCGCGGCAAGAGCGCCTTCCAGGGCTGGCGGCTGCTGGTGGCCATCGCCGACGTGTCGCACTACGTGAAGCCCGGCGAGCCGCTGGACGCCGATGCCTACGAGCGCGCCACATCCGTCTACTTCCCGCGCCGCGTCATCCCCATGCTGCCGGAGAAGCTCTCCAACGGCTTGTGCTCGCTGAACCCGTATGAAGACCGGCTCAGCATGGTCTGCGACATGCTCGTCTCCACCGACGGCACGGTCAGCGCCTATCAGTTCTACCCGGCGGTGATCAGTTCGCATGCGCGCTTCACCTACACCGAGGTCGCGGCCATCCTGGCCAACACGCATGGCCCCGAAGCCGCCAAGCGGCGCGAGCTGGTGCCGCATCTGCTGCACCTGCACGAGGTCTACCGCGCGCTGCTGGCCGAGCGTGGTCGCCGTGGCGCCATCGACTTTGAGACCACCGAGACGCAGATCGTCTGCGACGACAACGGCCGCATCGAGAAGATCATCCCGCGCACACGCAACGACGCGCACCGGCTGATCGAGGAGGCCATGCTGGCCGCCAACACCTGCTCGGCCGACTTCATCCAGTCGTCCAAGCACCACTCGCTGTTCCGCGTGCACGAGGGCCCCACGCCCGAGAAGCGCACGACGCTGCAGAACTACCTGCGCTCGCTGGGCATCGGCATGGGCGTTTCCGACGACCCGACGCCGCGCGAGTTCCAGGCCATCGCGCAGGCGACCAAGGACCGCCCGGACGCGCAGCAGATCCACACCATGCTGCTGCGTTCCATGCAGCAGGCCATCTACACCGGCACCAACTCCGGCCACTTCGGCCTGGCCTATCCGGCGTACACGCACTTCACGAGCCCCATCCGGCGCTACCCCGACCTGCTGGTCCACCGCGTCATCAAGGCTTTGCTGGGCGGCAAGAAGTACACGCTGGACGCCAGCAAGATGAACGTGCCGCAGGCGCCCAAGCGCCCCGGCCGTGCGGCGCCGCCGAACCCGGCGGAAGCGCGCAACGAGGCCGAACGCTGGGAAGTCGTCGGCGCGCACTGCAGCGCCAACGAGCGCCGTGCCGACGAGGCCAGCCGCGACGTCGAGGCCTGGCTGAAGTGCCGCTACATGCGTGACCGTCTCGGCGAGGAGTTCGCCGGCACCGTCAGTGCGGTCACGTCGTTCGGCCTGTTCGTGCAGCTGGACGCGCTCTACGTCGAAGGCCTGGTGCACATCACCGAGTTGGGTGGCGAGTACTACCGCTTCGACGACGTGCGCCAGGAGCTGCGCGGCGAACGCACCGGCATCCGCTACGCCACCGGCGCGCGCGTGCAGGTGCAGGTCAGCCGCGTGGACCTGGATGGCCGCCGCATCGACTTCCGCCTGGTGCGTGGTGCCGATGAGGTGCGAGCGCCCAGCCGTGGCGCGTCGGGCAAGCCGTCGGGGAAGTCGTCTGGCAAACCGTCAGGTAATGCGCCTGCCAAGAAGCGCGCGCCCAAGACGGCCGTCGAGACGCTGGACGAGGTGCGCCAGACCGACCGCGACGTGAAGCAGAGCCGCAAGGCCGTCGTCGCGGCGCTGCACCCGGTCAAGGCGGCGCAGCAGGCGGCCAAGCGCGCCGCGAGCAAGGCGTCCAAGAAGACGGCCGCCAAGCCGGCACCGCGCAAGCGCCGCTGAGGGCGTCGGCCGTCAGCGCTGCGCGGCCAGGCGTTCGATGAGGTCGCCGGCGCGCAGCACGCCACCGGTCTCGCCGGCGCGGCCATGCGCGTCCACGCCGGCGCAGGCGATGGACCGGGCCGTCGCCGTCGGCTGCTGGGCCCACAACCCGCCCA
Organism: Roseateles sp. P1_C6; assembly: GCF_056406315.1. Lineage (NCBI taxonomy): Bacteria > Pseudomonadati > Pseudomonadota > Betaproteobacteria > Burkholderiales > Sphaerotilaceae > Roseateles > Roseateles sp. P1_C6. The sequence continues at coordinate 496,770 of NZ_JBFUAK010000001.1, read as the reverse complement.
GCCAGCCGGCCAGCACGTCGCCGCTGCCGGCCGTTGCCAGCGCCGGGCCGCCGCCGGCACAGATGGCCGGCCGCTCACCGGGCGAGGCGATGACGCTGCCCGAGCCTTTCAGCACGACCGTGCAGCCGAAGCGGTCGGCCAGGTCACGGGCCGCGGCGAGGCGGTCGGCCTGCAGGCTGGCTGTGTCACGTGCCATCAGGCGCGCGGCTTCGAGAGGGTGTGGCGTCAGCAGCGTCGTGCCTGCAGTTCGGCAGCGCAACAGGCCTTGCAGCGCTGCGTCGGTGGCAATGGCGTTGAGCGCATCCGCATCGAGCACGAGGCGCGGCAGTTGCCGCAGCAGCGCGGGCAGGGCGGCTGCGATGCCTGGCCCGGCGCCGCAGCCGACAACACCGATCGCCTGCGGCAGTTCGGCCAGCGTGCCGCGCATCAGCTCGGGTCGGCCGGCGTCGGCGGGCTCGCCGGCAGCCTGGCGCAGCAGGTCCAAATAGACGCGCCCGGCGCCGCAGGCCAGTGCTGCGCGGGCGGCCAGGCGCGCGGCACCCTGCATGCCCGGCGCGCCGCCGACGACCAGCACCTGGCCATGGCTGCCCTTGTGGCTGGTCGGTGCGCGCTGCGGTGCGGCCCCTGGCCCCAGCAGTTCCGCCGTCGGCGCGTCATCCGGCGCAATGCCCAGGTCGTCAAACCAGATGTGCCCCGCATGCGCGCGGCCCTCGCCCGTGAACAAGCCGGGCTTGAGCGTCAGCAGCGTCAGCGTGTGGTCGGCGCGCACGGCGCGCTCGCCCGCGGGCTGGCCCGTGTCGGCCAGCAGGCCGCTGGGCAGGTCGACGGCGATGATGGGGGCGCCGCAGGCCTGCATCCCCGCCATCGTGGCGAGCAGGTCGGCCGACGGCGCGCGGTTCAGGCCCAGGCCCAGCAGCGCATCGATGACGAGGGCGGGGCGTTCGGGTGCGTCATGGCCGACATGCACTGCGACGCCGGCCTCGGCCAGCCGTCGCGCGGCAATCCGGCCGTCACCGCCGTTGTGGCCCGGTCCGCAGACGACCCAGACCGGCCCGTCGCCGCGCCGCAGGGCCAGCGCCAGCTTGGCGATGGCCAGGCCGGCGCGCTCCATCAGGGCGGGCGAGTGGGTGAGAGCGCGCGCCTCGATGCGCCGGCTGGCGGCGACATCGAACAGCGGCAAGGTGGTGGTCGTGGGCAGCAGCGCGTGCATGCCCGCAAGCTTAGGCCACGCGTTGCGGCCCCAGCGGGGCGATGTCGACGGCCGGCACTTGCCCGGCAATCTGCTGCGCCAGTGCCTGGGCCATGCCGCAGGCCAGGCCCCAGCCCTGGCCGCCGGGCGACAGGTTGAGCCACACGCCGGGCCTTGCGCTGGCGCCCAGCAGCGGCAGGCCGTCGGCCGGCAGTGCACGCCGGCTCTGGCCGTGCTGCACCTGCTGGTGCAGTACCGAGCCGGGGAACCAGTGCTGCAGGCCGCGGTGCAGGGCTTCGAAGTCGGGGGTGAGCCGGGTGTTCGCGCCGGTCACCGTGGGGGCTCCGGTCACGCGCACGCGCTGGCCGATGCGGGCGATCGCAAGGCCCAGCGCAGGGTCGACCCAGCCGGACTTGGGGCCGAGGTCGGGGTGGGCTTCGAGCAGGCGCAAGGGCGCGGTGACCGAGGCCTCATGCTGGGCAGCGAGCCGGATGGCGTGGCCCAGCAGCGCGCCGGCATCCAGCCCGTTGCACAGCACGACGGCGTCGAAACGCTCGTCCTGCGGGCCCAGCAGCTGCGGCACCGTGTCGCCCGCGTCGCGCTCGACGCCACGCGTCGGCGCTTCCGGGGGCGGCGTGTACTCGTGGCGCAGTGTCAGCCCGGCGCCGTCGCTGGCAATGGCGCGCACTGTCGTGTGGAAGCGAAAACTGGCGCCCAACCGCTGGGCCTGGTGGCGCAACTGCTGCGCAAACAGGCGCGCATTGCCGACGCCGCCCGGCGCAAATGCCAGTGCGGCCGCCAGCGTTGCCTCGCCATTCAGGCCGGGCTCGCGCAGGCGCGCCTGGCTGCCGTCCAGCAGCTCGACCTGAAGACCCAGCGCCCGCCATCCCTCCAGGCGGGCCTCGGCCGCGGCGACGCGGCGGGCGTCGGCCAGCGCGACGAGCAGGCCGCCAGCCGCTTCGTCGTCCAGCGCCAGGCTGCGGCGCAGCTCCGTGGTGCGCGCCAGGCTCAACACGCTCAGCGCCGCGAGCGCCGCGCCGGCGTCACCGCCGCGGCGATCGGCTCGCCAGCGCCGCCAGCGCCATGCCAGCGGGGCGGGTGCCGCTTCGGTCAGGCCGGGCGCGAAGGGCGCCAGCAGCGCGCTGCCGGCGAAGCTGGCCTGCTCGGCGACGCTGCCGCCGCGCTCGAACACCTGCACGGTCAGCCCCAACGCGGCCAGCTCGTAGGCCGTGGCCACGCCGGCGAGCCCGGCGCCGACGACCGCGACGCGGCGGCTCACGCGCGCACCTGGCGGTGGCGAGCGGGGACGGGCGTGGCGGCGGCCGCTGCGCGGGGTCGGCGGGGGAGGGCCATGGGTTTGTGTATACTCTGCGGGTTTTGCCGGAGGGGCCAGCGCTTTTGCAGTGCTGCGAGCCTCGGCAGAACGGTTGTGAGGGTGGTGTGGCTGAAGCCTTCGGTCGCCACTCGTCGCAACAAATCGCAAACCGGTCACACAAAGGTGTTGTGGTTTGCGGCTTCGGGAAACGCTTGTTTCCAGATGCTGCAACGCAATTCGGGCCGGATTTTAGACACAACCTTCGGAGTAAGACCCATGTCTGTCACGATGCGCGAGATGCTGGAAGCCGGCGTCCATTTCGGTCACCAAACCCGCTTCTGGAATCCCAAGATGGCCCCGTATATCTACGGCCATCGCAACAAGATCCACATCATCAACCTCGAGAAGACGCTGCCCGCGTTCAACGATGCGATGAAGTTCGTGCGCCAGCTGGCTGCCAAGCGCGGCACCATCCTGATGATCGGCACGAAGCGCCAGGCCCGCGAGTTCATCGCCGCCGAAGCGCAGCGCGCCGGCATGCCCTACGTCGACTCGCGTTGGCTGGGCGGCATGATGACCAACTTCAAGACGGTCAAGACGTCCCTCAAGAACCTGAAGGACATGCAGGCCCAGATCGACGCCGGCACCCAGCCCGCGATCAAGAAGGAAGCCCTGCTGTTCCAGCGCGACATCGCCAAGCTGGAAAAGAACATCGGCGGCATCCAGGACATGACCGCGCTGCCCGACGCCATCTTCGTCATCGACGTCGGCTATCACAAGATTGCCGTCGCTGAAGCCAAGAAGCTCGGCATCCCCGTCATCGGCATCGTGGACACGAACCACTCGCCCATAGGCATCGACTACGTCATCCCCGGCAACGACGACTCGGCCAAGGCCGTGGCGCTGTACGCCCGCGCCGTCGCCGACGCCGTGCTGGAAGGCAAGGCCAACGCCACGAACGAAGTCCTGGCCGCGGTTGCCCCGGCTGGTGACGAGTTCGTCGAGGTCTCCGAAGAGGCCTGAGCCCCTTCCGCCCTGCATTGAAAGGGGCCGTCATGGCCCCTTTTGCCAACTGAAATCTGGAGAAGAGAAATGGCTGCAATCACCGCAAGCATGGTGGGCGAACTGCGCGCCCGTACCGACGCCCCGATGATGGAGTGCAAGAAGGCGCTGACGGAGGCCGAGGGCGACCTGGCCCGCGCCGAAGAGATCCTGCGCGTCAAGCTGGGCAACAAGGCCGGCAAGGCGGCGTCGCGCATCACCGCCGAAGGCATCGTCGCCTCGGCCGTCGTGGGCGGCAATGGCGCGCTGATCGAAGTCAACTGCGAAACCGACTTCGTTTCCAAGAACGACGCCTTCCTGGCTTTCGTCAATGCGCTGGCTGGCCTGGTGGCCGAACAGAACCCGGCCGACGTGGCTGCGCTGTCGGCACTGCCGCTGTCCCAGGAAGGCTTCGGCCCGACCGTGGAAGACGTGCGCAAGGGCCTGATCGGCAAGATCGGCGAGAACATGACGATCCGCCGCTTCCAGCGCTACACCGGCGCCAAGCTGGCGTCCTACCTGCACGGCACGCGCATCGGCGTGATGGTCGAGTTCGAGGGTGACGACGTCGCCGCCAAGGACGTCGCCATGCACGTGGCCGCGATGAAGCCGGCCGCGCTGTCCAGCGCCGACGTGTCCGCCGAACTGGTCGACAAGGAGCGTCGCATCGCCACCGAGAAGGCTGCCGAGTCCGGCAAGCCGGCCGACATCGTCGCCAAGATGGTTGAAGGCTCGGTGCAGAAGTTCCTGAAGGAAGTCTCGCTGCTGGACCAGGTCTTCGTGAAGGCCGCCGACGGCAAGCAGACCGTCGCCGCCATGCTCAAGGACAAGGCCACCACGGTGAAGGGCTTCACGCTCTACGTCGTCGGCGAAGGCATCGAGAAGAAAGTCGACGACTTCGCGGCCGAAGTCGCTGCCCAGGTCGCCGCGGCCAAGGGCCAGTAAAGCTTCTTAGCTGACCCCCAGGGCGCCCGGAATAACACCGAGGCGCCCTTTAAACTTCTGGGCCACCCGTTGGCCCCCACGATTTCCGAGGACACCATGCCTGCGTACAAGCGCATCCTGCTCAAACTCTCCGGCGAAGCCCTGATGGGCGACGACGCCTATGGCATCAACCGCGCGACCATCGTGCGCATGGTGCAGGAGGTCCGCGAGATCACGCAGATGGGCGTGGAAGTCGCCGTCGTCATCGGTGGCGGCAACATCTTCCGCGGCGTCGCCGGCGGCTCCGTCGGCATGGACCGCGCCACCGCCGACTACATGGGCATGCTGGCCACGGTGATGAACTCGCTGGCGCTGGCCGACACGATGCGCCAGGAGGGCATGGTGGCCCGCGTGATGTCGGCCATCGCCATCGAGCAGGTCGTCGAGCCCTATGTCCGCCCCAAGGCGCTGCAATACCTCGAAGAAGGCAAGGTCGTCGTCTTCGCCGCCGGCACCGGCAACCCCTTCTTCACGACCGACACGGCCGCCGCGCTGCGCGGTGCGGAGATCGGCGCCGAGATCGTGCTGAAGGCCACCAAGGTCGACGGCGTCTACACGGCCGACCCGAAGAAGGACCCGACGGCCACGCGCTACTCGGCCATCACCTTCGACGAGGCCATCAGCCGCAATCTGCAGGTGATGGACGGCGCCGCCTTCGCGCTGTGCCGCGACCAGAAGCTGCCGATCAAGGTGTTCAGCATCTTCAAGCCGGGTGCCCTGAAGCGCGTGGTGCAGGGCGAGGACGAAGGCACGCTGGTGCACGTTTAAAACCTTAATCAGTTGGGGACAGAGCTACTCGCTGACGCTCGGGCGGTCTGTCCCGCAAATTCATAGGTATCGATCATGAGCATTGCCGACATCAAGAAAAACGCCGAGGCCAAGATGGCCAAATCGGTGGACGCCCTGAAGAACGAACTGCACAAGATCCGCACCGGCCGTGCCCACCCCGGCATCCTGGATCAGGTCAGCGTCGACTACTACGGCTCCATGGTGCCGATCTCGCAAGTGGCCAATGTGACGCTGCTGGACGCTCGCACCATCTCCGTGCAGCCCTGGGAAAAGGGCATGGGCGCCAAGATCGAGAAGGCCATCCGCGAGTCGGACCTGGGCCTGAACCCGGCCAGCCAGGGCGACCTGATCCGCGTGCCCATGCCGCCGCTGACCGAAGAGCGCCGCCGTGACCTGACCAAGGTCGTGCGCAACGCCGGTGAAGACGCCAAGGTGGCCGTGCGCAACCTGCGCCGCGACGCCAACGAGCATGCCAAGAAGCTGCTGAAGGACAAGGAAATCGGCGAGGACGACGAGCGTCGCAGCCTCGACGAGGTGCAAAAGCTCACCGACCGGGTGATCTCGGAGATCGACAAGCTGATCTCGGGCAAGGAAGCCGAGATCCTGGCGGTTTGAGCGCGCTCCCGGTCGTGGCCCAAGAACGTCCAGCGCCGCCGCGCCATGTGGCCATCGTCATGGATGGCAACGGCCGCTGGGCCAAGAAGCGCTTTCTGCCGCGCTTCTTCGGTCACAAGGCAGGCGTGGATTCGCTTGTCAAGGTCGTGCAGGCCTGCATCGACCGCAACATCGAGCACGTCACCGTCTTCGCCTTCTCCAGCGAGAACTGGAAGCGGCCCAGCGACGAGGTCTCCGGCCTGATGGGCCTGGTGCTGGCGGCCGTCAGCCGCTACCTGGCCAAGATGGGTGCGATGGGTGTGCGCATCCGCATCGTCGGCGACCGCGACGCGGTGTCCGACAAGCTCCGCAACGCCTGGAACGAGGCGGAGACCAGCACGGCCCACAACACCAAGCTGACGCTGAACGTTGCCTTCAACTACGGCGGTCGCTGGGACATCGTGCAGGCCTGCAAGGCCGCCATCGCCGCCGGCGTGCCGGCGGCGGAGCTGACGGAGGCCAAGCTGTCCGAGTTCATGGCCATGAGCTATGCGCCGGACCCCGACCTCTTCATCCGCACTGGCGGCGAAGTGCGCATCAGCAACTTCCTGCTGTGGCAGGCGGCGTATACCGAATTCGTGTTCTCGGACTGCCTGTGGCCCGAGTTCGGCGAGCGCGAGCTGGATGCGGCCATCGCCGCCTTCCACGAGCGCGACCGCCGCTTCGGCGGCGTCAAGGAAGCGCCCGCGGCCTGAGCCGCAGAGGTCCCCATGCTCAAAACCCGCGTCATCACCGCCGTCGTGCTGCTGGCCATCCTGCTGCCGGTGCTGTTCCAGGCGTCGCCCTGGCCGTTCGCCTGGGTCACCGTCGTGATGATCGGCGCGGCCGGCTGGGAGTGGTCCAGGCTCAACGGCCTGCCCGGCACCGGCGCCATTGCCGCGGGCGTGGCGCTGGCGCTGGCCTGCGTGTGGACGCTGGTGATCGGCGGGCTCAACGCGCCGCCATCGTGGATCTGGTGGCTGGCCAGCGGTGTCTGGGTGCTGGGCGGTGCCTACGCACTGCGTGCCGGCCCGACGGGTTGGCCGCGCATCGCGCGTGGGGCCCGGCTGGCGCTGGGTGCCGTGCTGCTGTGGGGCGCCTGGCTGGCCATCGTGCAGGCCAAGGTGCACGGCATCAACTTCATCCTGTCGGTGTTCTGCCTGGTCTGGATGGCCGACATCGCTGCGTACTTCTGCGGCCGCGCCTTCGGCAAGCGCAAGCTCGCACCGGCCATCAGCCCCGGCAAGAGCTGGGAAGGCGTCTGGGGCGGCCTGGCCGGCGTCATCCTGCTCGGCTTCATCTGGGTGCACGTCATCGACGTGAAGCTGACCGTCGATTCGTCCAGCCTCTTCACGCTGCTGGTGCAGCGCCAGGGCATCGTGTCGCTGCTGGCTCTGGTCTTCCTGGGCGCGATGAGTGTCGTCGGCGACCTGTTCGAATCCCTCGTCAAGCGCGCGGCCGGTGCCAAGGACAGCAGCAACCTGCTGCCCGGCCACGGTGGTGTGCTGGACCGCATCGACGCGCTGCTGCCGGTGTTCCCGCTGGCCCTCGCGCTGATCAGCCTGTGATCCCCTCATGACCCGCCAACGTGTCTGCGTCCTCGGCTCGACCGGCTCCATCGGCGTCAACACGCTGGACGTCATCGCGCGCCATCCCGAACGCTACGAGGTCGTCGCACTCAGCGCGATGAGCCGCGTCGACGAACTGCTGGCCCAGTGCCTGGCCTGGGAGCCGCGCTTTGCCGTGATGCCCGAGCGCGCAGCCGCGGCCCGCCTGCGTGAGCGCCTGCGCGAAGCCGGTAGCCGCACCGAGGTGCTGGACGGCGCCGACAAGCTGGCCGACATCGCCGCCCATCCCGACGTCGACACCGTCATGGCAGCCATCGTCGGTGCCGCCGGCCTCGCGCCCGCCATCGCCGCCGCCCGCGCCGGCAAGCGTCTGTTGTTGGCCAACAAGGAGGCCATCGTCGTCGGCGGCGCCCTGTTCATGCAGGCGGTGGAGCAGGGCGGCGCGACGCTGTTGCCCATCGACAGCGAGCACTCGGCCATCTTCCAGTGCCTGCCGGAGGACCGCGCGGCGTGGCATGAGCGCATCGACCATATCGTGCTGACGGCCTCCGGTGGCCCCTTCCGCAGCCGCGATCCGAAGACGCTGGCCGACGTGACGCCCGACCAGGCCTGCGCCCACCCCAACTGGGTCATGGGCCGCAAGATTTCGGTCGACTCGGCGACCATGATGAACAAGGCGCTGGAAGTCATCGAGGCGCGCTGGCTGTTCAACCTCGCCCCGGACCAGATCAAGGTGCTGATCCATCCGCAGAGCATCATCCATTCGATGGTGGTCTGCCGCGACCAGTCCGTGCTGGCCCAGCTCGGCACGCCCGACATGCGCGTGCCCATCGCCTACGGCCTGTCCTTCCCCGAGCGCATCACATCGGGCGCCAGCCGGCTGGACTTGCTGACGACGCCCAGCCTGACCTTCGAAGAAGCCGATGCGGTGCGCTTCCCCGGCCTGCACCTGTCGTGGCAGGCGCTCAAGGGCGCCGAGGGCAGCACCACGGTGCTGAACGCCGCCAACGAGATCGCCGTCGATGCCTTCCTGAACGGCCGGCTGCGCTTCGACCGCATCCATGCGATCAACGCGCAATGCCTGGCCGACATCCAGCCGGGCGACTGCGCCAGCGTCGAAGCGCTGCTGGCCCTGGATGCCCGCACCCGCGAGCACGCGCTGCAGCTGGTATGACGCTCGCCGACATCCCGCCCTTCCTGCTCGCGATCGCGTTGCTGATCGCCTTCCATGAATGGGGGCACTACCGGGTCGCGCGGGCCTGCGGCGTCAAGGTGCTGCGCTTCTCCATCGGCTTCGGCCGCGTGCTGTGGCGCCGCGTGGGCCGTGACGGCACCGAATTCACGCTGTCGGCGCTGCCGCTGGGCGGCTATGTGCGCATGCTGGACGAGCGCGACGGCCCGGTCGCGCCGCACGAGCAGCAGCAAGCCTTCAACCAGCGCCCGCTGCGCCAGCGCGCCGCCATCGTCGCGGCCGGGCCGGCGGCCAACTGGGTGCTGGCCGTGCTGTTGTTCGCCGCGGTGGCCTGGCTGGGCAGCGAGGTGCCTCGGGCGGTGCTCGGCACGCCGCCGGCTGGGTCGCTGGCCGAACGTGCCGGCCTGCACGCCGGTGACGCGGTCCGCGCCGTGTCGGCCGATGGCCAGGACTGGCAGGACATCGAATCGCTGTCCGACCTGCAGTCCGCCGTGGCCCGCGCGCAGGCGCTGGGCGAGGGCCTGCACCTGTCGGTCGGCGCACCGGGCCATGCCTCACGCAGTGTGCGGCTGGAGACCGAGCGCCTGGCCGGCCGGGCGCCCGACGTCCAGCTGTTCAACGAGATCGGCCTGGCGCCGCTGTCCGATGCGCTGATACGGCAGGTCGCTGCCGGCGGTCCTGGCGCGGCGGCCGGGCTGCTGGCCGGTGACCGCGTGCTGTCCATCGACGGCCGCAACGTCCCCGATGCCGGCTTCCTGCGCGACGCGATCCGCCGCGCCGTGGATGGCGATCAGCCGCGCGCGATGGCCTGGCGCGTCGAGCGGACGGGCCAGGTCGTCGAGCTGACGCCGACGCCGCGCCTCATCGACGAGGCGGGGCGCCGCATCGCGCGGCTGGATATCGGCGTCGGCTCGCCGCCCGAGCGCGTCTTCGTCCGCCACGGCTTTGTTGACGGGCTGTGGCTGGGCGCCCAGCAGAGCTGGGACATGGCCGCGACCACCGTGCGGCTGCTGGGCCGCATGCTGATCGGCGAGGCCTCGCTGAAGAACCTCAGCGGCCCGCTGGCCATTGCCGATTACGCAGGCCAGTCCGCGCGCGCCGGCCTGGTGCCCTATCTCGATTTCCTCGCCAAGATCTCGCTCAGCCTGGCCGTGCTGAACCTGCTGCCGCTGCCCATGCTTGATGGTGGGCACCTCATGTATCATCTTTTCGAGGGTCTGAGTGGCCGCCCCGTCTCCGAATGGTGGCAACGGCAACTGCAGCGAGCTGGTGCGCTGATCCTGATGCTGATGATGGCCTTGGCCCTTTCCAACGATCTTGTCTCCCGTCTGACGGGCTGGCACTGAAACTCCCCGTTCCCCATGTCCTTTTCTTTCAGTTCGGGAGCGAAGCGTCGCCCCTTCCGCCTCGGCTTGCTGGCTCTGGCTGTCACGGGGATGTTCCAGTCAGGCCTGGCCTGGGCGGTCGATCCCTTCGTGCTGAGGGACATCCGTGTCGAAGGCCTGCAGCGGACCGACCCGGGCACGGTGTTCGCGTCGCTGCCCTTCCGCATTGGTGACACCTACAACGACGAGAAGGGTGCCGCGGCGCTGCGCGCGCTGTTCGCCACCGGCCTGTTCAAGGACGTGCGCATCAGCATCGAGGGCAACGCCGTCGTCGTCATCATCGACGAGCGCCCCATCATCGCCAACGTGAACTTCGTCGGCCTGAAGGAGTTCGACACCGAGGCGCTGACCAAGTCGCTGAAGGACGTCGGCATCGGCGAAGGCAAGCCCTTCGACAAGGCCCTGGCCGACCGCGCCGAGCAGGAATTGAAGCGCCAGTACCTGACCCGCAGCCTGTACGGCGCCGAGGTCACGACGACGATCACGCCCATCGAGCGCAACCGCGTCAACGTCAGCTTCAACGTGACCGAGGGCGAGCCCGCCAAGATCGCCGAGATCCGCATCCTGGGCAGCAAGGTGTTCTCCGAGAGCACGCTGCAAGGCCTGCTGGAGCAGACGACGACCGGCTGGCTGACCTGGTACACCAAGACCGACCGCTATTCGCGCGCCAAGCTGAACGCGGACCTGGAAACCATCCGCAGCTACTACCTGAACCGCGGCTACCTCGAGTTTGCGGTCACGTCCACGCAGGTCACGATCTCGCCGAACAAGCAAAGCATCAGCATCGCCATCACGGTCAGCGAAGGCCAGCCCTACACCGTCACCGGCGTCAAGCTGGAGGGTGACTTCCTCGGCCGCGAGGAGGACTTCAAGCACCTCGTCTTCCTGAAGCCCGGCCAGGCCTACCAGGGCGAGGCCGTCGCGCAGACGACGCGTGCGTTCTCCGACCTGTTCGGCACCTACGGCTATGCCTTCGCCCGCGTCGACAGCCGCCCGGACATCGATCGCGCCACCGGCCAGGTCGTCGTCACCTTCGTCGCCGAGCCGCAGCGCCGCGTCTACGTGCGCAAGGTGGTGCTGTCCGGCAACTCGCGCACCCGTGACGAGGTCATCCGCCGCGAGTTCCGCCAGTTCGAGGCGGCCTGGTACGACGGCCAGAAGATCAAGGCCTCGCGCGACCGTGTCGAACGCCTGGGCTATTTCAAGGACAAGGAAGTCACCATCGACACCCAGGAGGTGCCGGGTGCCCAGGACCAGGTGGACGTGATCCTGACCGTCGTCGAGCGCCCCACCGGTGCCATCACGGTCGGTGCCGGCTACTCCAGCCAGCAAAAGCTGTCCTTCACCGGCTCCATCCGTCAGGACAACGTGTTCGGCTCGGGCAACTACCTGGGCATCGACGTGGCGACGGCGCGCACCGGCCGGCAGCTGCAGATCAGCACGGTGGACCCGTACTTCACGGTGGACGGCGTGTCCCGCGCGGTCGACCTGTTCTACCGCACGACCCGCCCCATCAACACGTTGGGCGAGGAGTACCAGTACGTCACCAAGGGCGGCGCGATCCGCTTCGGCGTGCCGTTCTCCGAGGTCGACACGGTCTTCTTCGGCATCGGCTACGAGCAGACCGACATCACCACGTCCAAGGGTCTGCCCAACAGCTACCTGCTGTTCGTCAACCAGTTCGGCCAGCGCAGCAATGCCGTGCCGCTGACGGTGGGCTGGCAGCGCGACAGCCGCGACAGCGTCATCTCCCCGCTGAAGGGCCGCTACCAGCGCGTCAACTTCGAGCTCAGCCCCATCGGTGACGCCCAGTTCGCGCGACTGAACCTGCAATACCAGCAGTACTTCGACATCACGAACAAGATCACGCTGGGCATCAACAGCGAGCTGGGCTGGGGTGTCGGCCTCGGCGGCCGGCCCTATCCGGTCTTCAAGAACTTCTATGGCGGTGGCCTGGGTTCGGTGCGCGTGTTCGAGGCCGGCTCGCTGGGCCCGGTCGACAACACCGGCTCCTACAGCGGCGGCAACCGCCGCTTCAACACCAACGCCGAGCTCTACCTGCCGGTGCCCGGCAGCGGCAACGACAAGAGCTTCCGCATCTTCCTGTTCGCCGACGCCGGCAACGTCTGGGGCTCGCACGAAAAGCTGAAGTTCGACAGCATCCGCGCCTCGGCCGGTCTGGGCCTGTCCTGGATCTCGCCGATGGGTCCGCTGCGCCTGAGTTACGGCAAACCTATCCGCAAGGAACGCACGGATAGAATCGAGAAATTCCAATTCCAGATCGGGACTGCATTCTGATGATGAGCAAGCTCTTGCAATCGGTGGCTCTGGCCACATCGATGATGGTGGCCGCCTCGGCCGTGCAAGCCCAGGAACTGAAGATCGGCTACGTCAACAGCGAGCGTGTGCTGCGCGAAGCCAACCTGGCCAAGACGGCACAGATCAAGCTGGAAACGGAATTCGGCAAGCGCGAGAAGGACCTGCGCGATCTGGAAACCAAGCTGCGCGGCGCTGCCGAGAAGCTCGAGAAGGACGCGCCCACGCTGTCCGAAGCCGAGCGCAACCGCCGCCAGCGCGACGTCGTCGAGCAGGAACGCGACCTGCAGCGCAAACGCCGCGAATGGCAGGAAGACCTGAACCAGCGCAAGAACGAGGAACTGTCCGTGGTGGTCGAGAAGGCCAACAAGGTCATCAAGCAGATCTTCGACGCCGAGAAGTACGACCTGATCCTGCAGGACGCGATCCACTTCAGCGCCCGCGTGGACATCACCAAGAAGGTGATCGACACGCTGAACGCGCAGAAGTAAGTCGCGCAACTCATGAGCCCGACTCCTGTCGCGCTCACCGAGCTGATCGCCGCCTTGGGCGGCGATTTGCTTGGTGGGTCCGATGTGCGCACCGCGCATGTTTCGCGGATTGCACCGCTGGACGAGGCTGACGCGCACAGCATCAGCTTCCTCGCCAACCCGCGCTACCAGGCCCAGCTCGCAACGACCGCGGCCCGCTGCGTCATCGTCGCGCCGGCCTTGGCCGACGTCGCCGCCGCGCGCGGCGCGGCCATCGTCACGCCCGACCCCTACCTGTACTTTGCGCGCCTCACGCAGTGGTGGGCGGCGCGCACGCGCCCGCCGGCCCAGGCCGGCGTGCACGCCAGCGCCGTGGTGTCACCCGAGGCAACGCTGGGGCAGGGTGTCGAAGTCGGCCCGCTGGCCGTCATTGAGGCCGGTGCCGTCATCGGCGACCACGCCCGCATCGGCGCGCACTGCGTTGTCGAGCGCGGCGCCAGCGTCGGCGCGCACACGCGGCTCGCGCCGCGCGCCGTGCTGGGCCATGGCTGTCGCATCGGCGCGCGCGGCCTCGTGCACAGCGGCGTGGTCATCGGCGCCGACGGCTTCGGCTTTGCGCCCAGCAAGAGCGGCTACGTGAAGATCGAACAGCTCGGCGCGGTCAGCATCGGCGACGATGTCGAGATCGGTGCCAACACCTGCATCGACCGCGGTGCGCTGGCCGACACCGTCATCGAGGACGGCGTCAAGCTCGACAACCTGATCCAGATCGCCCACAACGTGCACATCGGCCGCAACACGGCCATGGCCGGCTGCGCGGCGGTGGCCGGGTCCACGCGCATCGGCGCCAACTGCACCATCGGCGGCGCGGCCAACATCATCGGCCACCTGACGCTGGTGGACGGCGTGCACATCTCGGCCGCCACCACCGTCACGCGCAGCATCAGCGAGCCCGGCGTGTACAGCGGCCCCTATCCCTTCGAAGAGAATTCGAGCTGGCAGAAGAACGCAGCCACGCTGCGCCAGCTCTCCACCCTGCGCGAGCGCGTGCGCGCGCTGGAGAAGAACAAATGAACGAACCGACCCCGACCCCGACCGCCATCCCGATGACGATGGACATCCACGAAATCCTCAAGCGCCTGCCGCACCGCTATCCCATCCTGCTGGTGGACCGCGTCGTCGAGCTGATCAAGGGCGAGCGCATCCGCGCCATCAAGAACGTCTCCATCAACGAGCCCTTCTTCCTCGGCCACTTCCCGCACCGCCCGGTGATGCCCGGCGTGCTGGTGCTGGAAGCCATGGCCCAGGCCGCGACGCTGCTGTCGCTGGCCAGCATGGACATGGTGCTGGACGAGAAGTCGGTGGTCTATTTCGCCGGCATCGACAACGCCCGCTTCAAGCGCCCCGTCGAGCCGGGTGACCAGCTCATCCTGGAAGTGACGCTGGACCGCGCCAAGGCCGGCATCTACAAGTTCAGTGGCCGCGCGCTGGTGGGCGAGCAGCTCGCCGCCGAGGCGCAGCTGATGTGCACGATGCGCCGCATCGAAGCCTGAGCGCGCGCCGCCAGATGGCCATCCACCCCACCGCCATCGTCGACCCCGGCGCGCAGCTGGACAGCAGCGTCGAGGTCGGCGCGTACACGCTGATCGGCCCGCACGTGAAGATCGGTGCCGGCACCAAGGTCGGCCCGCACTGCGTCATCGAAGGTCACACGACCGTCGGCCGCGACAACCACTTCTTCCAGTTCAGCTCCATCGGCGCGGCCAACCAGGACAAGAAGTACGCCGGCGAGCCGACGACGCTGGTCATCGGCGACCGCAACACCATCCGCGAGTTCTGCACGCTGAACATCGGCACGGTGCAGGACCGCGGCGAGACGACGGTGGGCAACGACAACTGGATCATGGCCTACTGCCACCTGGCCCACGATGTCGTCATCGGCAACGAGTGCGTGCTGGCCAATAACGCCACGCTTGCAGGCCATGTGCGCGTGGGCGACCATGTCACCATCKGCGGCCTGACCGGCATCCTGCAGCGCATGCGCATCGGCGACCACGCGATGATCGGCTTCCAGGCCCACGTGGCCCAGGACGTGCCGCCCTTCATGACGGTGGACGGCAACCCGCTCGCGGCGCGCGCCGTCAACGTCGTCGGCCTGAAGCGCCGCGACTTCAGCAGCGAGCGCATCGGCGTCATCCGGCAGATGTACAAGCTCCTGTACCGCACGGGCTACACGCTGGATGAGGCCAAGACGGCCATCGAGGCGCTGCGTGGTTCGGACGGCGGCGCGGCGGATGTCGACATCGACCTGATGCTGAATTTCCTTGCCGCTTCAACCCGCGGCATCGTCCGCTGAACCGATGCAGACCGCGCCCCGCCTCGGCATGGTGGCCGGCGAGGCCAGCGGCGACCTGCTGGCCGGCCTGCTGCTGCAAGGCCTGCGTGCGCGCTGGCCCGCACTGACCGCGCAGGGCATCGGCGGCCCCAAGATGATCGCCCAGGGCTTCGAGACCTGGTGGCCGCACAGCAAGCTGTCCATCTTCGGCTACGTCGACGCGCTGCTGAACATCCGTGAGCTGCTGGCCATCCGCAAGCAGCTCGGCACGCGCCTCATCTCGAACCGGCCCGACGTCTTCATCGGCGTCGATGCGCCCGACTTCAACTTCGGCCTGGAGACGCGGCTGCGCGAGGCCGGCATCAAGACCGTGCACTTCGTCTGCCCGTCCATCTGGGCCTGGCGGCCGGAGCGCGTCGTGAAGATCAAGGCGGCCGCGGACCATGTGCTGTGCCTGTTCCCGTTCGAGCCCGAGATCCTGCACAAGGCCGGCATCGGTGCGACCTACGTGGGCCATCCGCTGGCGGACGCCATTCCCATGGAGCCACCGCGTGCGGCGTCGCGCGAGGCCTTGAACCTGACCGAAGGCGACACCGTCATCGCGCTGCTGCCCGGCAGCCGCAAGAGCGAGATCAAGTACATCGCACCGGCGCTGATCGGCGCGGCCCGGCTGCTGGCCCGGCCGGGCCGCCGCTTCATCATGCCCGTGGTGCCGGGCCTGCGCGGCCTCGTGGAGCCCATGCTGGGCGGCGTCGACATCCAGCTGGTCGACGGCCAATCGCACGCGGCGCTCGCCGCCTGCGACCTGACGCTGGTGG
This sequence comes from Roseateles sp. P1_C6, assembly GCF_056406315.1. Taxonomy (NCBI): domain Bacteria; kingdom Pseudomonadati; phylum Pseudomonadota; class Betaproteobacteria; order Burkholderiales; family Sphaerotilaceae; genus Roseateles; species Roseateles sp. P1_C6. The sequence continues at coordinate 480,735 of NZ_JBFUAK010000001.1, read as the reverse complement.
CCAGCGGCACGGCCACGCTGGAGGCCGCGCTGTTCAAGCGGCCGATGGTCATCGCCTACCGCATGAACGCGCTCAACTGGTGGCGCATGAAGGGCAAGGGGCTGCTGCCCTGGGTGGGCCTGCCCAACATCCTGGCGCGCGAGTTCCTGGTGCCCGAGCTGATCCAGCACGGCTGCACGCCCGAGAACCTGGCCCGCGAGGCCGAGGCCTTGCTGGCCGACGCGCCGCGCCGCGCCGCCTTGCATGGGCGCTTTGTCCAACTCCATGAGCTGCTGCGGCAAGACACCGCGCGGCGTGCCAGCGATGCGATCGCGAGCCTCCTTGGTGCCTGAACAGGTCGCGCTCGACTGGACGCCGCCCGGCCTCATCGCCGGCGTGGACGAGGCCGGCCGCGGCCCGCTGGCCGGCCCCGTGTTCGCTGCCGCCGTCATCCTGGACGACTTGCAGCCCATCCGGGGCCTGGCCGACTCCAAGGTGTTGACGGCGGCCAAGCGCGCGCGGCTGTACGACGAGATCCGCGCCAAGGCGCTGTGCTGCTGCATCGCGCACGCGACGACCGAGGAGATCGACCGCATCAACATCCTGCAGGCCACGATGCTGGCCATGCAGCGCGCGGTGACGGGCCTGCGGCTCAAGCCGGCGCTGGTGCGCATCGACGGCAACCGGCTGCCCGTGCTGCCCATGGCGGCCGAGGCCATCGTCAAGGGCGATGCGACCGTGCAGGCCATTTCGGCCGCCAGCATCCTCGCCAAGGTGGCGCGCGACCTGTTCTGCGAGCAGATGCACCAGAGCCATCCGCAGTACGGCTTTGCCGCGCACAAGGGCTATGGCACGCCCGAGCATCTGGCCGCGCTGAAAGCCCACGGCGCCAGCCCCTGGCACCGCCGCAGCTTCGCGCCGGTGCGCGAGGTCTGCGTGGACGTGACGACCAACACGCTGGCATGAAGCTCGACCACATCACGTCCCGCGACAACCCGGCCCTCGTCAGACTGCGCAAGCTGACGCTGGACGCCGGCGGCTACCGCAAGACCGGCAGCGTCTGGATCGAGGGTGACCATCTGCTGCGCGCGGCGCTGCAGCGCGGCCGGGTACCGGCGCTCGTCGTGCTGACCGAGGCTGCGATGCAGGATGCCGCGCTTGCGGCGCTGGCCGAATCCGCACCGCGCGCCCTCGTCGTGCCGACGGCCCTGTTCAAGGGCTTGAGCGGCCTGGAGTCGCCCGCGCAGATCGGCGCCGAGCTGACGCTGCCGGTCGCACCCGCCATCGACCCGCAGGCCGCCAGCGTGGTGCTGGACCGCCTGCAGGACGCCGGCAACGTCGGCGCCATCCTGCGCAGCGCGGCGGCCTTCGGCGTGCGCCAGGTGTTGGCCATCAAGGGCACGGCGGCGCTGTGGTCGCCCAAGGTGTTGCGGGCGGGGCAGGGCGCCCACTTCGGCCTGCGCCTTGTCGAAGGTCTGGAGGCAGGCGACCTCGCACAACTCGCCGTGCCGCTGATCGCGACCAGCTCGCACACCGAGCACGCGCTGCACCGCGTCGTACTGCCCTCGCCTTGCGCCTGGATCATGGGCCACGAAGGGCAGGGCGTGTCGCCCCAGCTGATGGCCCGCTGCGCGCTGACCGTGGGCATCCCGCAGCCCGGCGGCGAGGAATCGCTGAACGTGGCCGCTGCGGCCGCGATCTGCCTGTACGAAAGCGAGCGCCAGCGCGGGTGATCGCCAGCCGCCGCTGCGGCCGCATCGGACTTGCAATCGAGAATGATTCTCATTACAGTGGCGACATGCTTGCTGACCACAACCCGCCAAAACCGCCGGCAGCCCCGCCGGCGCTGAGTCAAGGTTTGGGCCAGGCCCGCCGCATCGACAGCGCCGCGCTGCTCGGCCCGCAGGGCGAGGTCTTCATCGTCCATCAGCAGCAGGTCTACCGCCTGCGCGTCACCTCGCTCGGCAAGCTGATCCTGACCAAGTAAACCCCTTCATCCCCGTTCGATACCCCCGCGCCAGCCAGCCGCTGCCAGCCCGCGCCTCCCACCGGAGCCCCCGTGCTGAAGACCGCTGTCGCGCTGGCCGCCGCCTGCGCCTGTGCCTGCCTTGCCACCGCATCGCAAGCCCAGACCGAACCTGACGCAGCCACCGAGCTGCCCGAACTGACCAACACCGCCGCCCGCGGCGACCGCCGCGTGGACGAGGTGCCCGCCACGGTCAGCGTGTTCAAGCCCGCGCCAGGCGCCCGCGACCTGCGCGAGCTGCTGCGCAACGAGGTCGACCTCGCCGTGCGCGCGCCCACCCCGCGCTTCAGCCTGGCCGCCAGCTCGACGGGCCGCGCCGGCAACGAGGGCCTCAATATCCGTGGCCTGGAGGGCAATCAGGTGCTGATGCTGGTGGACGGCATCCGCATGCCGCAGGCCTTCAGCTTCGGTCCCTTCGCCACGGGCCGCGTAGGCCTGCTGAACCTGGAGGGCGCCCAGCAGCTCGAAGTGCTGCGCGGCCCCGCGTCCACGCAGTTCGGCAGCGACGGCCTGGCCGGCGCGCTGGCCCTGCGCACGCTGCGCGCCAGCGACCTGCTCAAGCCCGGCCAGGACGTGGCGGTGCGCGCCCAGGCCTCGGCCTACACGGGCGACGGCGGCGCGGGCCTCAACCTCGCCGGCGCCTGGCGAGAGGGCGCCTGGGACTGGCTGCTGCAAGCCGCCACGCGCCGCTCGCACGAGCTGGACAACAAGGGCAGCATCGGCGGCGATGGCGCCACGCGCACCGAGCCCGACCCGCTGGACCGCGAGCGCCACACGCTGCTCGGCAAGGCGGGCCTGGCGCTCAGCGCCCAGCAGCGCCTGGAGCTGACGCTGGAAGGCGTGAAGCAGCGCGACCGCTACAACGTGCTGTCCGCCCGCACCGCCACCACAGTGGACCTGCGCGCCGACGACGACAGCCGCCGCTGGCGCTCGTCGCTGGGCTGGACGCTGGACGACCCCAACGCCGAGTGGCTGCAGCAGGCCAGCGTGCAGCTCTACCGCCAGGACTCGCGCGTTTGGCAGACCGCCTTCGAGGACCGCACCAGCACCGACCGCGCGCGCGACAACCGTTACGACGAAACGCTGACCGGCGTGTCCGCGCAAGGCCAGATCGGCTGGGGCGCGCAGCGCGTGACGGTGGGCCTGGACGCCAGCCGCAACACCGTGGCCGGCCTGCGCGATGGCGTCACGCCGTCCGCCGGCGACCCGCTGCCGGCCAAGCCCTTCCCCGACACCGACTACCGCCTCGTCGGCGCCTTCGTGCAGGGCGAGTTCACGACCGGCGACTGGCAGCTGGTGCCCGCGCTGCGCTACGAGCACTTCTCGCTCGAGCCTTCGGCCAGTGGCTACAGCGCGCCCATCGTCAACCTCAGCGACAGCGCCGTGACGCCGCGCCTGGGCGTGCTGTGGAAGGCCGCGCCGGGCCTCACGCCCTATGCGCAGTGGGCCCGGGGCTTCAAGGCGCCGACGCCCTCGCAGGTGAACAACGGCTTCTCCAACCCGGTGCAGAACTACGAGACCATCGGCAACCCCGACCTGAAGGCCGAGCGCGCCGACAGCTTCGAGCTGGGCCTGCGTGGTTCTTTCAGCGGTTGGCGCTGGCAGCTCGCCGCCTTCGACAACCGCTACGACGACTTCATCAGCCAGGAGGTCGTCTCCGGCGGCGCGCCCGGCAGCAAGATCGTCTTCCAGTCCATCAACCTCGACGGCGCACGCATCCGTGGCGTCGAGGCCAAGCTGAACGGCCAGTTCGACAGGCAGTGGCGCCTGGGCCTGGCCTATGCGCGCACGCATGGCAATGCGGAACGCAACGGCGTCAAGCGGCCGCTGGATACCGTGGAGCCCACCAAGGCCTCGGTCAGCCTGCGCCAGCAGCGCGCGGCCTGGCACTGGGAGGCCACCGTGCTGCACGCGTCGGGCAAGCAGCCCAGTCGCGTCTACGCCACCAACCCGTTCACACCGGCCGGCTACACGGTGCTGGACCTGGCCGCCGGCTGGCAGATCAGCCCCGTGTGGTCGCTGTCGGCGCGCGTCGACAACCTGACCGACCGCAAGTACTGGCGCTGGGCAGACGTGCGCGGCCTGACGACGGCCAGCCCGGCGCTGGACGCCTACACCGCCCCTGGCCGCCAGTTCGGCCTGGTCTTGCAAGCCCAGCTCTGAAGGAGCGTTGATGGATCTCCGCCAAGCCTATGCCGACGCCCGCGCCGCCGGCGCCGCCCGCCACCGCGACATCGCCCAGGCGATCGGCGTCACCGAGGGCATGCTGATCGACGCCCACGTCGGCGCACCGAACGGCGGCCTGCAGGCCCAGCGCCTGCGCCGCGACTTCCCGCGCCTGCTGTCCGAGCTGAGCCGTGCGGGCGAGCTGATGGCGCTGACGCGCAACCCGCATTGCGTGCACGAGCGCACCGGCGTCTACGAGCACCTGAGCGCCCAGGGCGAGCCCGGCCGCGAGATGGGCATGGCGCTGGGCGACGAGATCGACCTGCGCCTGTTCTACAGCCACTGGGCCCATGGCTACGCAGTGCGCGAGGGTGAGCAGCAAAGCCTGCAGTTCTTCGACGCACGCGGCGTGGCCGTGCACAAGGTCTTCACGCGGCCGGCGACGCAGTTCGCGGCCTGGCAGGCGCTGCGCGTGCGCTGGGCGGACGTCGATGCGCCCGCGCCGCAGTGGCTGCCCGAGCCTGCGGCCGTCGCCGTGGAGCCGGCTGTCATCGACGCGGGAGCCTTCCGCGCGGGCTGGGCCGCGCTGCGCGACACGCACGAGTTCTTCGGCCTGCTGCGCAAGCATGGCCTGCGCCGCATCAGCGCGATGCAGCTTGCGGCGCCCGGGTTCGCGCAGCCGGTGGACCTGCATGCCGCGCGCGTCGTGCTGCAGAGCGCGGCCGCCAATGGCACGCCCATCATGGTCTTCGTCGGCAACCCCGGCGTCATCCAGATCCACGGCGGCCCCATCCAGCGCGTGGCCGTGATGGGCCCTTGGCTCAACGTGCTGGACCCGCGCTTCAACCTGCATCTGCGCGAAGACGCCATCCACCAGGCCTGGGCCGTGCGCAAGCCCACCGTGGATGGCCTCGTCAGCTCGCTGGAGCTGTACGCGCAGGACGGCGAGCTGATCGCGCAGTTCTTCGGTCAGCGCAAGCCTGGCCAGCCCGAGCGCTGCGCCTGGCGCGAGCTGCTGGACGCGCAGGTGGACGACCCCGCCTGGCAGGAAGCGACCGCGGGGTGCGCCGCATGAAGCGCCGCGATTGCCTGGCGCTGGCGTGGCTGCCCGCGCTGGCGCAGGCCCAGGGCCGGCCGCGCATCGTCAGCGTCGGCGGCGCCGTTACCGAGACCATCTTTGCACTGGGTGCGCAAGGCCAGCTTGTCGGCGTCGACACGACCTCGCTGTTTCCCGCCGATGCGACCCGGCTGCCCCAGGTCGGCTATGCGCGCACGCTGTCCGCCGAAGGCGTGCTGGCCCTCGCGCCGCAGCTGCTGCTGGCCAGCGGCGAGGCCGGCCCGCCCACCGTGCTGGCCCAGCTGCAACGCGCCGGCGTGCGTGTGGAGGTGCTGGACGACCACCACCGCTTCGACGGCGTGCTGGCCCGCACCCGGCGCGTTGGCGCGCTGTGCGGCCGCGAAGCTGAAGCCGCGCAGCTCGTCGCCAGGCTGCAGCAGGACTGGGCCGCCCGGCCCCCGCCGCCTGCCGCGCCCTTGCCGCGCGTGCTGTTCGTGCTGGCCCATGCCGGCGGCCAGCTGCGCGTGGCGGGCGAGGGCACGGGCGCCGACGCGATGCTGGCGCTGGCCGGTGCGCGCAATGCCTTTGCCGGCGTGCAGGGCTACAAGCCGCTGACGGCCGAAGCCGCGCTGCAGGCGGCGCCCGACGTCATCCTCTGCACCGACCAGGGCCTGGTGGCGCAGGGCGGCGCCGATGGCCTGCTGACGGCACCGGGTCTGGCGCTGACACCCGCCGGCCGTGCGCGCCGCGTGGTGGGCATGGAGGCTTTGCTGCTGCTGGGTTTCGGTCCGCGCCTGCCGCAGGCCGTGGCGGAACTGACGAGCAAGCTGCATGGACGCACGGCTTGATCGGGCAGTGTTGCGCTGGCCCGCGCTGCCGGGCTGGCCAATCGCATTCGCGCTGCTGGCCGCGGCCATCGTCGTCGCGGCCAACAGCGGCGCGCTGAAGCTGGGCTGGGCCGACTGGCGGGCGCTGCTCAACGGGGAGGACGGGCAGGGCGCGATGGTGCTGGCGCAGCTGCGGCTGCCGCGTGTGGCGTTTGCCGTCGTCGTGGGCGCGGCGCTGGGCCTGGCCGGCGCGCTGTCTCAGGGCGTGTTCCGCAACCCGCTGGCCGAGCCCACGCTGCTGGGCATCCCTGGCGGCGCGATCTGCGCCGTCGCGCTGATGCTGACCGTGCTGTCCGCCTGGGCCGGTGGCCTGCCGGCGGCGTGGCGGCCGTTCGCGGTGCCGGTGGCGGCGCTGGCGGGCGCCTGGGTCATGTGCGGCCTGCTACAAGGCCTGGCGCGGCTGCTGGTGCCCGGCGCCGTGGCCGGGCTGCTGCTGGCGGGGCTGGCACTCAATGCGCTGGCGATGGCCGTCGTCGGGCTGTGTACCTATCTCGCGACCGACGAGCAGCTGCGCAACCTGACCTTCTGGCAGCTCGGCTCGCTGGCGCTGGCCACCTGGCCCATCGTCGCGGTGCTGGGCGCGGCGGTGGTGGGCGTGCTGGCCCTGTCGCGCCGCTGGGGTCAGGCGCTGAACGCGCTGGCGCTGGGCGAAGCGGTGGCGGCGCAGGTTGGCGTGCCCGTCGTGCGCATGCGGCGCGTGCTGGTGCTGACGCTGGCGCTGCTCAGCGGCCTGGCCGTGGCCTGGTGCGGGCTCATCGGCTTCATCGGCCTGCTGGCACCGCATGCGGCGCGCGGCCTGGTGGGGGCCGATGCGCGCCGCGTGCTGCCCGCCGCCGCATGGTTCGGCGCGGTGCTGCTGCTGCTGGCAGACACGGCCGCGCGCACCGTCGTCGTGCCGGCCGAGCTGCCGGTCGGCATCCTGACCGCGCTGCTCGGCGCGCCGGTGCTGTTCGTGCTGCTGAAGCGGGCACAGCGAGAAGTGGGAGGCGGCTGGTGACGCACCACATGCTGCTGCTCGACGACGCGACGCTGCTCCGCCACGGCCAGCGCTTCGGCCCCTTCGCGCTGCGCGTGGACCCCGGCGAGCGGGTCGCGCTGCTGGGCCCCAGCGGCGCGGGCAAGTCGACGCTGCTGCGGCTGATGTCCGGCGATCTTGCGCCCACGCAAGGCCGCGCGCTGCTGGACGGGCAGGCTATCGCGGCCATGGACCCGCGCCAGCGCGCCCGGCGCCGCGCCGTGCTGCCGCAGTCGCACCAGATCGCCTTCGGGCTGCCGGTGGAACTCGTCGTCGGCCTGGGCCGTTGGTCAGGGTCTGCCGGTGCCGATGACACCCGCTGGGTGCGCCAGGCGCTGGCCTGGGCCAGTGCCGGCCATCTGCAGGGCCGGCGCTACGACCAGCTCTCGGGCGGCGAGCAGGCGCGCGTGCAACTGGCCCGCGTGCTGGCGCAACTGGCCGATGTCGAACACGGCCTGCTGCTGGTGGACGAACCGCTCGCGTCGCTGGACCCCGGCCTGCAGCTGGAGCTGCTGGACACGCTGTCCACCTTCTGCCGCGAGCGCGGCCATGCGCTGGTGGCCGTGCTGCACGACATCCAGCAGGCGCTGAACGGCTTCGAGCGCCTGGTGCTGGTGTGCCGAGGCCAGGTGCAGGCCGACGTGCCGGCCGGCGCCGCCGCGCTGCCGGCCCTGGAGGCCTTGTTCGGCCTGCGCCTGCAGGCGTTGCCGGCGCAGGGCGGCGGCTGGGCGCTGTCGGCCAGGCGGCTGGAGGCCGCGGCGTGAGAGCGCTGCCTTTGCTGGCTGTGGCGGCGTTGCATGGCGCAGCACTGCTCGCGCTGTGGCCGGGCCAGCAGCGCGTGAGCCCAGCCGGCGCGCGGCGCGAACTGGCCGTGAGGCTCCTGCCTGCCGCCGCCGCACCCGCCAGGCCCGCGCCCCGCGCCGCGCCGCCGGCGCTGAGCCTGCCAGCCGTCGCGGCCATCGCGCCCCCCAGCTTCGACGTGCTGGCCGATGCCCGCCCCACGCCGCCTGCCGTGGTTGCGCCGTCCGCCGCCGCGCCGATGCAAGCGGCCCATGCCGCGCCGCCCGCACCGCGCGACGAACCACCCACCGCCGAACCCACGCTGCAATCGGCCCGCCGCGCCGCCTGCGCGCCCGCGCCGCACCCGCTGGCGCTGCGCGAACGCGGCATCGAAGGCGTCGTGCGCCTGCGCGTCTGGGTCGACGAGCTGGGCCGCGCGGGCCAGGTGCTGCTGGCGGCCAGCAGCGGCTGGCGCCTGTTTGACGACGCGGCTGTGGCGCAAGCCCGCCGCTGCCCCTTCCAGCCGGCGTTGCGGGGCGTGCAGCCCGTCGGCAGCTGGGTGGAGTTCCCCGTCCGCTTCGCCCTGGAGACCTCATCAAATGGCTGAAAGCTGTTGCGCCGCCCACGCGGCCCTGCCCCCCACCACCGGCTCGCGCCGCCGCCGCGTGTGGGAGCTGGGCAGCCACGCACATTGCCCGGTCGTGGGCGTCTGCCTGCCGCTGGAGCGCGTGCGCGTGCTGGCGAAGAAGCTGCTCGTGCTGCAGGGCGACGAGGACGACTACACGCTGCACTGCAGCCTGGTCACCGCCGCCGCGCGCCGCAACGCCGTGGCCGAGGCCGTGCAGAAGGACCTGGAGCAGCGCTTTGCGCTGGACGTGCGCGCCGCCGCGCAGGCCAAGTGCCGCGACACGCTGATGACCTGGTGGCGCAACCGCGCCGCCCAGGGCGAGATTGCCGGCGCGCTGTGGGCGACGCTGACGCATGCGCGCTGCGATGACTGGCTGGAGATGCGCGTGCTGGGCCAGGTGCACATGCTGCAGCACCAGGTCGGCGCCGCGCAGCGCGTGGACTTGGCTGCCCACCGTGAGCTGGCCACCGAGCACCAGGCGCTGGCGCGCGACTACGCCCAGGTGCAGCAGCGCGTCACCGCCTGGAGCCTGGAGCGAGCCCGCGAGCAGCAGGCGTGGGAGCAGGAGCGCATGCAGGCCCGTGCCGTGCAGATCGGCCTGCAGACCCAGCTCGCGCAGGCGCAGGAGCTGCTGGCGCACTGGCAGGCCGCGCGGCCCGACCTGCCCGAGCGCGAGCAGTTGCGCGAACGCCTGATGGAGCAGCTGGAGCGCAACCAGGCGCTGCAACGCGAGATCACCCGCTTGGCGTCGCGCACGCCGCCGCTGGCCGAGGCGGTGCCGGCCCTGCCTGCGGCCAGCGAGGCGCCGCCCGCGCCGGTGCTGCTGGAGCACCGCGTCGTGCTGTGCGTGGGCGGCCGCGGCGGCAGCGTGCCGCATTACCGCCAGGCGGTGGAGGGCTGCGGCGCACAGTTCCTGCACCACGACGGCGGCAGCGAACACAAGCCGGCGCAGCTGGAGCCCCAGCTCGCCGCGGCCGACCTCGTCATCTGCCAGACCGGCTGCATCAGCCACGACGCCTACTGGCGCGTGAAGGACCACTGCAAGCGCCACCACAAGCGCTGTGTGTTCGTCGACACACCCAGCCGCAGCGCCTTCGAACGTGCGCTGGCCCAGGCCGCTGCCGACGAAGGGCTCGAAGCGCAGGCCTGAGGGGAAGCCCGCAGCAAGGCGGCCACCTGGCGGGCGCAAACTGCAAGCGTTTGCAGCCGGAGACCGTTATGCCCCCCGTCGCCTCGCCCCACCAGCTCGCGCGCCGCGCCATCGCCCTCGTCCTGGCTGGCGGCCGCGGCTCCCGGCTCAAGCAGCTGACTGACACGCGCGCCAAACCGGCCGTCTACTTCGGCGGCAAGTTCCGCATCATCGACTTCGCGCTCAGCAACTGCGTCAACAGCGGCATCCGCCGCATCGGTGTCGTCACGCAGTACAAGAGCCATTCGCTGCTGCGCCACATCCAGCGCGGCTGGAGCTTCCTGCGCGCCGAGCTGAACGAGACGGTGGACCTGATGCCGGCCCAGCAGCGCACCGACGACGAGAGCTGGTACCGCGGCACGGCGGACGCGGTGTTCCAGAACCTGGACATCGTGCAGAGCACCGGCGCCGACTACATCGTCGTGCTGGCCGGCGACCACATCTACAAGATGGACTACTCCAGCATGCTGGTGGATCACGTCGCCAGCGGCGCGGGCTGCACGGTCGGCTGCATCGAGGTGCCCAGGGCCGAGGCCAGCGCGTTCGGCGTGATGGCCGTGGACGGCGAGCGCCACATCACGTCCTTCCAGGAGAAGCCCGCCGACCCGCCCTGCATGCCCGGCCGCGACGGCGTGTGCCTGGCCAGCATGGGCATCTACGTCTTCAACGCCGACTACCTCTACCGCCTGCTCGCCGAGGACCTGGCCGACCCCAATTCCAGCCACGACTTCGGCAAGGACGTCATCCCCAAGGTTGTCTCCGAAGACCGCGCCGTGGCCCATCCCTTCGGCATGAGCTGCATCATGAACCCCAATGGCGCGACGCCTTACTGGCGCGACGTCGGCACGCTGGACGCCTTCTGGGCCGCCAACCTGGACCTGGCCTCCATCAGCCCCGAGCTGGACATCTACGACACCGACTGGCCGATCTGGACCTACCAGCGCCAGCTGCCGCCGGCCAAGTTCATCCCCGACCACAACGGCATGCACGGCATGACGGTCAACACCATCGTCAGCGCGGGCTGCATCGTGTCGGGCTCGCACGTCGTGCAGTCGGTGCTGTTCAACAACGTGCGCATCCGCTCCTTCTGCAACATCCACCAGAGCGTGCTGCTGCCCGGCGTCAGCATCGGCCGGCACTGCCGGCTGACCAAAACCATCATCGACCGCGCCTGCGACATCCCCGACGGCCTGGTCGTCGGCGAGGACCCGGTGCTGGACGCCGCCCGCTTCGAGCGCACCGACAACGGCGTCGTGCTGATCACGCGGCAGATGCTCGCGCGCCTGTGACGCGCGTCCTGCAGGTCAGCGCGGAGCTGTTCCCGCTGCTGAAGACCGGTGGCCTGGCCGATGTGGCCGGCGCGCTGCCCGCCGCGCTGGCCGCGGCCGGCGCCGAGCCGCGGCTGCTGGTGCCGGGCTTCCCGGCCATCCGCGACGCCCTGGTGCAGGAATGCGCCGTCGCGCCCGTCGCGCTGCCTTGGAGCGAGGGCAGGGCGGCGTTGCTGCGTGGGCGCCTGCCGGGCTTCGATGTGCCCGCCTACGTGCTGGACGCCCCCGGCCTGTTCGACCGCCCCGGCAACCCCTATGCCGACGCTGCCGGCGTGGCCTATGCCGACAACCACCGCCGCTTCGCGTTGTTGGGCCTGGCTGCCGCGCGGCTGGCCGAAGGCGTGGACGGCGCGTGGCGGCCCGACATCGTGCACGCCCACGACTGGCATGCCGGCCTGGCCTGCGCGCACGTGGCCGCCAGCCGCTCGCGTCGCCGCACCGAGGCCAAGACGGTTTTCACCGTGCACAACCTGGCCTACCAGGGGCTGTTCCCGGCCGACCATTTCAGCGACCTGGGCCTGCCGCCGCAGCATTACGCCGTCGAGGGCCTGGAGTTCTACGGCCAGGTCAGCTTCATGAAGGCCGGCCTGCACTTCGCCGACGCGATCACCACCGTCAGCGCCAGCTACGCCCGCGAGATCCAGACCGCCGTGCAGGGCTGCGGGCTGGACGGGTTGCTGCGCCATCGCGCGGGTGTGCTGCACGGCATCCTGAACGGCGTGGACTACGACGTCTGGTCGCCTGACCATGACGATGCCATCGCGGCCCGCTACGACGCCGACGATTCGACCGGTAAAGCCGCCTGCAAGGCCGCGCTGCAACGCGAATGCGGCCTCGCCGTGAAGCCGGACGCGCCGCTGTTCGGCATCGTCAGCCGCCTGACCGAGCAGAAGGGCCTGCCGCTGGTGCTGGAGGCGTTGGACGACCTGATCGATGCGGGGGGGCAGCTTGTGGTCCTGGGCGCCGGTGATGCCCGGCTGGAGGCGGCGTTCGCCGACGCGGCCAGAAAGCACCCCGGCCAGATCGCCCGCCGCACCGGCATGGACGAGGGCCTGGCGCACCGCATCTATGCGGGCAGCGACGTGGTGCTGGTGCCCAGCCGCTTCGAGCCCTGCGGCCTGACGCAGCTCTACGGCCTCAGCTACGGCGCGCTGCCGCTGGTCCACCGCGTCGGCGGCCTGGCCGACACCATCGTCGACACGACGCTGGAAGACCTCGCCGCCGGCACCGCCACCGGTTTTGTCTTCGACGCCTTCACGGCCGACGCCTACCGCCGCGCACTGCGCCGCGCGTTCGCGCTGTGGAGCCGGCAGGAGTACTGGGGCCGCGTGCGCATGGCGGCGATGCGCCAGCGCTTTGGCTGGGACGCCGCGGCGCAGCGCTATGTCGAGATCTACAAGGAGCTAGATCGCTAGCCCGATGACCCCGGCGCCGATCAGCGCCGCGCCGGCCAGCCGCCAGCCGCGCTCGCCTTCGCCCAGCAACTGCCCGCCCAGCAGCGCCGCGAACAGCATGGACACCTCGCGCGCCGGCGCCACGCGCGACAGCGGCGCCTCGCGCATGGCCAGCAGCACGAGGATGTAGGCCAGCGGCCCCAGGCCCGCGACGGCGAGCACGCCTTTCCAGCTGCGCCTGAGTTCCGGCCAGAAGCTGTGGGCCTGGCGCAGCGCGACGGGCAGCTGCAGCGGCACGCGCATCACGTTGCCGAAGTAGTCCAGCATCAGCGGCGACACGGCCAGCACCTTGACCGAGTAGCCGTCCAGCACCGTGTAGCCGGCGATCAGCGTGCCGGTCGCCGCACCCCACCAGACACCGTGGCGGCGGCGCCTGGCGGCTTCGGCGTCGTGCGCCACGCCGCGGCCGATGAGGCGCGGCCCCATCGTGATGAGCAGGATGCCGCCCACGACGCCCGCCAGGCCCAGCGCGCCATACACGCCCAGGTGCTCGCCCAGCAGCAGCACGGCGGCACAAGCCGACAGCAGCGGCCCGCTGCCGCGCGCCACCGGGTAGACGACGGTCAGGTCGCTGGCCCGGTAGCCGGCGATCAGGCAATTGAAGTAGGCCAGGTGCACGACGGCGCTGGCCGCGACGAAGCCCCAGGCCAGCAGCGACCAGCGGGGCAGCTCGTCCAGCCCCACCCACAGCACGGCCGGCAGCCACAGCACCGTCACGCCCAAGGCGCAGGTGAAAACGAAATGCGGCCCGCCGCCCCATTTCTTGGCGGCCAGGTTCCAGAGCGCGTGGAGGAGGGCGGCGGTGAGGACGAGGGCGAGCGCGTGGGCCGGCATCAGTACATGAGTCGGTCGGGCCGGATGTCGCGCAGTATGGTCGTCGCGATCTCTTCGATGGACTTGTGCGTGGACGACAGCCACGAGATGCCCTCGCGTTTCATCATCGCCTCGGCCTCGTTGACCTCGTAACGGCAGTTCAGCACGTCGGCGTATTTGCTGCCGGGGCGGCGCTCGTTGCGGATGGACGAGAGGCGCTCGGGGTCGATGGTCAGGCCGAAGCACTTGCGCCGGTGCGGCATCAGCGACGGCGGCAGCTTGCGGCGCTCGAAGTCCTCGGGGATCAGCGGGTAGTTGGCCGCCTTGATGCCGTGCTGCATCGCCAGGTACAGCGATGTGGGCGTCTTGCCGGAGCGCGACACGCCCACCAGGATGACGTCGGCCACGTCGAGGTTCTTGCTGCTCTGGCCGTCGTCATGCGCCAGCGAGAAGTTGATGGCCTCGATGCGGTCGTGGTACTCCTGGCTCTCGGCGACGTCCGAGAAGCGGCCCACGCGGTGGTTGCTCTTGATGCCGAACTCGTCTTCCAGCGGCTCGATGAAGGTGCCGAACATGTCCATCACGCGGCCCTGGCAGTGTTCGCGGACGATCTTCAGCACGTCGCGGTCCACCAGCGTCGCAAACACGATGGGTCGCTGCGCCTCGCGCACGGCCACCTCGTTGATCTCGGCGACGACGGCGTGGGCCTTCTCGGCGGAGTCGACGAACGGCCGGCGCACGTGGCGGGGCTTGATGGAGAACTGCGCGAGGATGGAGTTGCCGAAGGTCTCGGCGGTGATGCCGGTGCCGTCAGAGACGAAGTAAACGGTTCTGGCGGTCATGGCGGCGGCTCGTGTAGCTGGGGCCTGGCCATGATAGCCAGCGCTCAAGCGGCGCCCGCGGCCTCGCCCTTCAGCCTGGCGATCAATTCGCGCATGACGGCGCTCTCGGTGGGCGCCAGCAGGCCGGCGCGCAGCATGGACTCGCGCTCCAACTCGCGCAGTCGCCATTCCAGTTCGCCGACGACCGTCATCAGCTCGACCTGCAGCGTCGGGTCGCGCTGCTCCGCCAGGCCGGCGACGAGGGCGTCGGGGTCGTGGGCGTCGAGGCCCGTGCTGGAGAACGCGGTCTGGATGCGCAGGAGGCGCTGCAGCCCGGCTTCGAGCACGGCACGCAAGGCCGGCCGCGCCGCAGCAATGCGTTCCTCGATCCAGGGGCGTGCCTCGCGAAACCGTTCCAGCGTGGAGGCGATGCCGATGACCCGCGGGATCGCGGACTCCAGCGGCATGGGGTCGGCGACGGCAGCGACCTGCGGCAGGCTGGCCTGGGCCGCCATCGCGATGGCCTCGGTCAGCTCGCGGCTGAATTCGCCCGGGATGAGCTTGGTGGCGACGCTGGCGCGTGTCATCGGCGTCATGCTGGTCTCGATCAGGGCCATCAGCCATTCGGCCGCGGCGAGGATCTGGCCCGCCAGCGGCAGCGCGGCGCCCTGGATGCCGCGGGGGTAGCCGAAGCCGTCAAGGCGTTCATGGTGGTGCAGCACCGCGCTGGCCACCTCCTTGCCGGCGCCTGGCATGCCGCGCAGCACGCGCTCACCCACCACCGGGTGCGAGGCCACATGGCGCCATTCCTGCGGGCCGAGTGGCGTACCGGGGCGCATGTACTTCGGGTCGATGTAGAGCTCGCCGACGTCGTGCAGCAAGCCGGCCAGCGCGAGCATGCGGTGTTGCTCGGTCTCGCCCGGCAGCATGCGCCGCGCCAGTGCCAGCGCCAGCATCGCGACGCCGGCGGTGTGCTTGAGGCGGTCGCCCTGGTGATCGGCGTAGACGGTCAGCAGCGACTGCACGGGCGCGCTGAGCTTGAGTGTGGCCAGCGTGGTCGGTGCGCTGGGGTAGAGATCGTGGGCGCAGATCGCCTTCAGCAGAGGATGCTGCTCAAACAGCGCCTCGCCCAGCGGGCCGAAGCTCTCGGGCATGACTCCCTTCGTGACCTGGATGCAGTCCTCCAGCGGCTTCTGCAGCTTGTGCATCAGCAGGCGGTCGCGCACCTTGGCGTTGATCTGCGCGCCCTTGGCGAGCAGCTTGATGCCGTTGTGACTGACGATGTCCTCGCAGGCCTCGACGGGGCGCGACTCGGACGTGCGGATCACGTGATCCAGGTAGTGCGGGTTGACTTCCTCGGGGCTGGGTTCGTCGATGCTCACACTGGCATTGTGCACAGCCGGAACCCAGGGCGGCTTGACTTGCGTCAGGCGGTGGGCATCGGCCTCACGCCACCCCGAAAGAGGGGACATGGCGTCGGGAAGGGACTTATTGCACATCCCGCGGCCGTTACCGGGTGAAACCCAACGCCTAGAATCCGCCGCAATTCCTCGCGATCAGCCCCATGCGCTCCTCCTTCCTCCCAGAAGAATCCAGAAATGGCTGGAGCAGCGCCTGCGTTGAGCCCTGTGGCTCGGCCCCGGGCCAGGACGACGCGACGACACCGGTTTTTCAACCTCCCGGAGTTTCCCCATGTCCACCCTGTTCGAGGCGACCGCCCTGGTCGTACCGTTTGAGAACCTGAGGATGACCGATGTCGAGGCAGTTGGCGGCAAGAACGCCAGCCTCGGCGAAATGATCTCGCAGCTCGCCGCCAGCGGCGTGCGCGTCCCCGGAGGGTTCGCCACCACGGCGCACGCCTTCCGGCAGTTCCTCAGGCACGAGGGGCTGGACGCGCGCATCGCGGCGCGCCTGAGCACGCTCAACACCGATGACGTCCGCGCGCTGGCCGAGGCCGGCGCCGAGATCCGCGGCTGGATCGAGAACCAACCCTTCCCGGCCGACCTGGAAGCCGGCGTGCGCGCTTCCTTCGCGCAACTGACCGCCGACAACCCGGGCGTGAGCTTCGCCGTGCGCTCGTCCGCCACGGCCGAAGACCTGCCCGACGCGTCCTTTGCCGGCCAGCAGGAGACCTTCCTGAACGTCGTCGGCATCGACGACGTGCTGCACAAGATGCGCGAGGTGTTCGCGTCGCTGTACAACGACCGCGCCATCAGCTACCGCGTGCACAAGGGCTTTGCCCACGGCGACGTGGCGCTGTCCGCTGGCGTGCAGCGCATGGTGCGCTCCGACCTGGGCTCGGCCGGCGTCATGTTCACCATCGACACCGAGAGCGGCTTCCAGGAAGTCGTCTTCATCACGTCCAGCTACGGCCTGGGCGAGACAGTGGTGCAGGGCGCCGTGAACCCGGACGAGTTCTACGTCCACAAGCCGGCCCTGAAGGCCGGCAAGCTGGCCATCATCCGCCGCAACCTGGGCTCCAAGCTGCTGCGCATGGAGTTCGCGACGCCTGAAGAGAAGGCCGCCAGCGGCAAGCTGGTGCGCACCGTCGACACCGTGCCCGAGCAGCGCAACCGCTATTCGCTGAACGACGCCGAGGTGACCGAGCTGGCCCAGTACGCGCTGATCATCGAGCAGCATTACGGCCGCGCGATGGACATCGAGTGGGGCCGAGACGGCGTCGACGGCAAGATCTACATCCTGCAGGCCCGCCCGGAGACGGTGAAGAGCCAGTCCGCCGGCCAGGTCGAGCACCACTACAAGCTCAAGGCCCACAGCGCCGTGCTGGCCGAGGGCCGCGCCATCGGCCAGAAGATCGGCACCGGCCCGGTCCGCCTGGTCGACAGCGTCGCCGAGATGGAGCGCGTGCAGCCGGGCGACGTGCTCGTCACCGACATGACCGACCCGAACTGGGAGCCGGTCATGAAGCGCGCCAGCGCCATCGTCACCAATCGCGGCGGCCGCACCTGCCACGCGGCCATCATTGCGCGCGAGCTGGGCATCCCGGCCGTCGTCGGCTGCGGTGATGCGACCGAGAAGCTCAAGGACGGTCAACTGGTCACGGTGGCCTGCTCTGAAGGCGACACCGGCTTCATCTATGACGGCCTGCTGGAGACCGAGATCAGCGAGGTGCACCGCGGTGAGCTGCCGTATTGCCCCATCAAGATCATGATGAACGTCGGCAACCCGCAACTGGCGTTCAACTTCGCGCAGATGCCCTCCGGCGGCGTGGGCCTGGCCCGCCTTGAGTTCATCATCAACAACAACATCGGCGTCCACCCCAAGGCCATCCTGGACTATCCGAACATCGACGCCGACCTGAAGAAGGCCGTCGAGTCGGTGGCCCGCGGCCACGCATCGCCGCGCGCCTTCTACGTGGACAAGCTGGCCGAAGGCATCGCGACGATTGCCGCCGCCTTCTTCCCGCGCCCGGTCATCGTTCGTCTGTCGGACTTCAAGAGCAACGAGTACCGCAAGCTCATCGGCGGCAGCCGCTACGAGCCGGATGAAGAGAACCCCATGCTGGGCTTCCGCGGTGCGTCGCGCTACATCAGCGGCGAGTTCCAGGACGCGTTCGCGATGGAATGCGAGGCCTTGAAGCGCGTGCGCAAGGACATGGGCCTGACCAACATCGAGATCATGGTGCCCTTCGTGCGCACCGTGAAGCAGGCCTCGCGCGTCGTCGACATGCTGGCGGAGCGCGGCTTGAAGCGTGGTGTGGACGGCCTGCGCATCATCATGATGTGCGAGGTGCCGAGCAACGCCATCCTGGCCGAGCAGTTCCTGGAGCACTTCGACGGCATGTCCATCGGCTCCAACGACCTGACGCAGCTGACGCTGGGCCTGGACCGCGACTCCGGCCTGGAGCAGTTGGCCGGCGACTTCGATGAGCGTGACCCGGCCGTCAAGGCCATGATCTCGCGCGCCATCCGCGCCTGCCGCGCCACTGGCAAGTACATCGGCATCTGCGGTCAGGGCCCCAGCGACCACCCGGACTTCGCCGACTGGCTGGCCGAGGAAGGCATCGTGTCCATCTCGCTGAACCCCGACACGGTCATCGAGACCTGGCAGCGCCTGGCTGCCAAGTAAGGCGCCAAGCCAATCTTCGCGATTGACGACCAGCCCGGGTTCTCCGTAAGGGGAATCCGGGCCTTTTGTTGCCATGATCGCGGCCATGTTCACCGGCCCCGCCCGCCATCTCCACCGCCGCTACGCCCTCTTTGCGCTGAGCTTCATCGCCTTGGTGGTGGCCCTGGGCCTGGGCGAGCAGCGTGGCTTGCCCAAGGTCTGGATCGGCTACACCTTCCTGGGCGCGACGGTGGCGGTCTATGCCGTCATCGGCATCCTGTGCCGCACGACGGACCCGGCTGAATACTTCGTTGCCGGCCGCCGCGTGCCGCCGCTGTACAACGGCATGGCCGCGGGCGCGGACTGGATGAGCGCGGCCAGCTTCATCGGCCTGGCCGGCACGCTGTACGCGAGCGGCTACGCGGGCCTGGCCTATGTGCTGGGCTGGACGGGCGGCTTCGTGCTGGTGGCGCTGTGCATCGCGCCTTATCTGCGCCGCTTCGGCCAGTACACGCTGGCCGACTTTCTCGCCGAGCGCTTTGACAGCCGCGCGCTGCGGCTGGTGGGCGCAGGCGCTGCCATCCTGGTGTCCTTCGTCTACCTGGTCGCGCAGATCTACGGCGTGGGCCTGATCACGACGCGCCTGACCGGCCTGGGCTTCGAGGTCGGTGTCTTCGTGGGCCTGGGCGGCGTGCTGGTCTGTTCCTTCCTGGGTGGCATGCGCGCGGTCACGTGGACGCAGGTGGCGCAGTACCTCATCATGATCCTGGCCTACCTGGTGCCGGTCATCTGGCTCAGCGTCAAGCAGACCGGCTGGCCGCTGCCGCAGCTCGTTTACGGGCAGCAGCTGCACCAGCTGGCCGAGCGCGAGCGCGAGCTGATCCGTGACCCGGCCGAGCTGCAGGTGCGTGCCATCCACCAGCAGCGGGCCGACGCCGCCGCCACGCGCCTGGCCGATGTGCCCGCCGCGCTGGCCGACGAGCAGGCGAGGGCGGCCGCCAGCGTGGCGGCACTGAAGGCCAAGGACGCGCCGCTCGCGCAGATCCAGGCCGCCGAGAAGCAGCGGGCCGCGCTGCCACGCACGCCGGCCGAGGCCGAGGAGCGCTGGCGGCGCGAGCAGGTCGGCGAGGCGCGGCTGGCCCAGCCGCTGTCCGGCCTGGTGCCGCACACGCAGCCCTTTGCCGGCAACCCCGATGGCAGCCCAGCCGAGCGCGAGCAGGCCAGCGAGGCGCGCCGCAACTTCATCGCGCTGGCGCTGTGCCTGATGGTGGGCACGGCCGGCCTGCCGCACCTGCTGACGCGCTACTACACGACGACGTCCGTTGCCACGGCGCGCGAGTCCGTGGCCTGGTCGCTGGTCTTCATCTGCCTGCTCTACCTGACCGCGCCGGCGCTGGCCGTCATGGTCAAGACGGAGGTCTTCAACGACCTCGTCGGCAGCCCCTTCGACCAGTTGCCGGCCTGGATACGCCAGTGGCAGCGCGTCGACCCGGGGCTGCTGTCGGCGGTGGACCTGAACGGCGACGGCCGGCTGCAACTGGGCGAGTTGCGCCTGCACCCCGACCTCGTCATGCTGGTCATGCCCGAGCTGGGTGGGCTGCCCTACGTCATCTCGGGCATGGTGGCGGCCGGCGGCCTGGCGGCGGCGTTGTCGACGGCCGACGGACTGTTGCTGGCCATCTCCAGCGCGCTGTCGCACGACCTGTATTACAAGGCCATCAACCCCGAGGCTTCGCGCACGCGCCGCGTCACGCTGTCCAAGGCGCTGCTGCTGGCGGCGGCGCTGGCGGCGGCGGCGGTGGCGTCCAGCCGGCCGGCGGACATCCTGGCCGTTGTCACGGCGGCCTTCTCCATCGCCGGCTCAACCTTCTTCCCCGCGTTGATCGCCGGCGTGTTCTGGCGCCGCGCCAACCGTACCGGCGCGCTGGCCGGCATGCTGGCCGGGCTCGCCGTCTGCCTGGGCTACCTGTTCATGGCTCACCCCAGCCTGCGAGCGCTGATCGGCCTGCCCGGGCCGGTGAGCCTGATCTGGGGCATACAGCCGGCGTCGGCCGGCCTGTTCGGCGTGCCGGCGGGGGCGCTGGTGCTCGCGCTGGTCAGCCTGCTGACGCGCCCGCCGGGCGAGCGTGAGCAGGCGTTCGTCGCCATGCTGCGGGCCCGCCCGGCGCCCTGATCCGCTGCGGATTTGGTCATTTCGGCCGTCCGGGCTAGAATCGCGGGTTCCCCCTTGCCGGGCCACGAGTAGACGCCGTGGCGCGGCTTCCTCAGCTGGGCAGTTCATATCGACAGCGCCCGGCTGGAATCCACAAGGAGTACCTATGCGTCACTACGAAATCGTTCTGCTGATCCATCCGGATCAAAGCGAACAGGTTCCGGCCATGCTGGAGCGTTACAAAGGCCTGATCACCGCCGGTGGCGGTGTCGTGCACCGGGTCGAAGACTGGGGCCGCCGTCAACTGGCGTACCAGATCCAGAAGCTCGGCAAGGCTCACTACCTGTGCCTGAACATCGAAGCCACCAAGGAAATCCTGGGTGAACTCGAGACCGGCTTCCGCTTCAACGACGCCGTGCTGCGCCACCTCACCGTGGTCCAGGACAAGGCCATCACGACCCCTTCGGTCATGATGAAGGCCGTCGAGCGCGAAGAAGCCCGCAAGGCGCCGCAGCAGCAAGAAGCTGCCTGAGCCCAGGCCATCGCTAAAGAACCAGGTTTTTCGAGCAGCGTGCCTCCGGCGTGAATCAACTTCACCTGAAGGCGCAGATCCAGCAACTCGGACAAGTTCGCTACACACCCGCCGGGCTGATGGCCCTGGACGCCAGCCTCAAGGCCGAGTCCGAAGTCATCGAAGCCGGCAAGCCGCGCAAGGTCTCCCTGGAGATCAAGGCGGTCGCAGTGGGCGAGTTGGCCAAGGAGTTGCAGGCTCTGGGGGTCGGTGGCCATGCGGTGTTCCGCGGCTTTCTGACCCACCAGCGCAACGGCCGGGGCTTCATCGCCCATGTGACCGTGATCGAACCCGCTGCTCCCTGAACCCGGAAGTTTTGAATCCGGATAGATTTAACAGAGGTCCTCTATGCCCCCGCCACGTGGTAAAGGTCGCTTCTCCAAAGACAAGAAGCCCAAGCGCAACCAACAATCGTTGCTGTTCCGTCGTAAGCGTTTCTGCCGCTTCACCGTCGCCGGTGTCGAAAAGATCGACTACAAGGACATCGACACACTGCGCGATTTCATCTCCGAAAACGGCAAGATCACGCCCGCTCGCCTGACCGGCACGCGCGCTTTCTTCCAGCGTCAGCTGACGGTGTCCATCAAGCGCGCGCGCTTCCTGGCCTTCCTGCCGTACAGCGACCAGCACAAGGTCTAAGGAGCTGACGACATGCAAGTGATCCTGCTCGAAAAAGTGGCCAACCTCGGCAACCTCGGCGACGTCGTCAAGGTCAAAGACGGTTATGCCCGCAACTTCCTGATCCCGACCAAGCAGGCGCGCCGCGCCACCGAAGTCGCGATCAAGGAATTCGAAGCCCGCCGTGCCGAGCTCGAAAAGGCCGCCGCCGCCAAGCTGGCCGAAGCCCAGAAGCTGGGTGAAGCCATCGCCGGCAAGACGGTGCGCATCGCTCAGAAGGCTGGCGTTGACGGTCGCCTGTTCGGCTCCGTCACCAATGCCGACGTGGCCGACGCGCTGACCAAGTCCGGTTCGCCCATCGCCAAGTCGCAGGTGCGCCTGCCCAACGGTCCGCTGAAGACCGTCGGCGAGTTCCCCGTCAATGTGGCTGCCCACACCGACGTGGTTGTTGAAATCACCGTTCAGGTGGTTGCCGAAGTCGAGTAATCTCGCTTCCTCAGACGTTGCGGTGCTTGTCGCCGCAGCATCAAACGAAGGCCGAGGCCCCGAGGGTTTCGGCCTTCGGTTTTTCTGGGGCGAGTTTTCCCGCTCGGCCCACCGGATGTTCCCAGTTCGTTCACAGCTTTATCCACAGGCATGTCCGCGATCTTTCCCGCTTCCTCTTCCGCCGCGCCGCATGACGACGAGGTCGCCCGTCTGCGCGTGCCGCCGCACTCGGTCGAGGCCGAGCAGAGCGTGCTCGGTGGCCTGCTGATCGACAACTCGGCCTGGGACAAGGCGGCCGACCTGCTGACCGACAGCGACTTCTACCGCTTCGAGCACAAGCACGTGTACGCGGCCGTCGGCAAGCTCATCAATGCCGGCAAGCCGGCCGACGTGGTCACCGTCTTCGACGAGCTGACGTCGGTGGGCCGCGCTGAAGAGTGCGGCGGCCTGGCGTACCTGAATGCGCTCGCGCAGAGCGTGCCCAGCGCCGCCAACCTGCGCCGTTATGCCGAGATCGTTCGCGAGCGCGCCATCCTGCGCAAGCTGGTGGCCACATCGGACGAGATCGCCACCGCCGCGATGAACCCGCAGGGCCGCGCGGTCACGCAGATCCTGGATGAGGCCGAGGGCAAGATCTTCCGCATCGGCGAGGAAGGCTCGCGCAGCCGCCAGGGCTTTCAGAGCATGGACCAGCTGGTCGTCGCGCTGATCGACCGCGTCAACGAACTGGCCGAGAGCGGCGCGCAGGACGTGACCGGTGTGCGCACCGGTTTCTACGACCTGGACCGCCAGACCGCCGGTCTGCAAGGCGGCGACCTCATCGTGCTGGCCGCTCGCCCATCCATGGGCAAGACCGCGTTTGCGGTCAACATCGCCGAGAACGTGGCCATCAACGAAGGCCTGCCGGTCGTCATCTACTCGATGGAAATGGGCGCGGCCCAGTTGGCGCTGCGGATGGTGGGCTCCATCGGCCGCATCGACCAGAGCCACCTGCGCACCGGCCAGTTGAAGGACGACGAGTGGGGACGGCTGTCCGAGGCCGTCGACAAGCTCGGCAAGGCCGCCATCTACATCGACGAGAGCCCGGGCCTGTCGCCCAGCGAGGTGCGCGCCCGTGCGCGGCGCCAGGCGCGCATCAGCGGCCAGCTGGGGCTGATCGTCATCGACTACCTGCAGCTGATGAGCGGCAATGGTGGCGGCAGCGAGGAGAACCGCGCCACGGTGCTGGGCGAGATCTCGCGCGGCCTGAAGGCGCTGGCCAAGGAATTGCGCTGCCCCGTCATCGCGTTGTCGCAGCTGAACCGTTCGGTGGAGCAGCGGCCCGACAAGCGGCCCATGATGTCCGACCTGCGTGAGTCCGGCGCCATCGAGCAGGACGCGGACATCATCATGTTCATCTACCGCGACGAGTACTACACAAAGGAAGAGTGCAAGGAGCCCGGCGTCGCCGAGATCATCATTGCGAAACAGCGTAATGGCCCGGTGGGCACGGTGAAGCTGATGTTCCAGCGCATGCACACGAAGTTTGAGAATCTCGCCCCCGGGTACGTGGGCGTGGAGCGGGACGAATACTGACCGTCCGCTGCTGCCTTCAAAGAGGGGCCACTGATGCGACGAGCGCGTCAGTGGCCCTTGTCACATCGGGCGTCCCGAAAGGGGACGGCGCGATTCCCAGGAAACCCGGCGCTCGGCCGGGTCTGACGCGTCGCCGCCCTCCCGCAGTGACGGGAAGGCGGCAATGACCGCGTTCAACGCACCTTGCCGGACTTCCATGCGTTCAGCAGCGTGTCGTAGGCGATCGTTTCGCCCTTGGGCTTCTCATTGGCGAGCTTCTTCCAAGGGGCCCCCTTGTCGGACAGCCATTTGTTCGGGTCCTCCTTCTTATTGAGCTTCGGGGCGCAGCGGGCCATGCCTGCACGCTCCAAGCGGCTCATCACCTGGTCCATCTCCTCTGCCAGGTTGTCCATGGCGGCTTGCGGCGTCTTCTCACCCGTCACGGCGACGGCCACGTTCTTCCACCAGAGCTGTGCGAGCTTCGGGTAGTCCGGCACGTTGGTGCCGGTCGGTGTCCACGCGACGCGTGCGGGGCTGCGATAGAACTCGACCAGTCCGCCCAGCTTCGGTGCCAGCTCGGTCATGGCGCTGCTTCGGATATCGGACTCACGGATGGGGGTCAGGCCCACGATCGTCTTCTTGAGTGAAACGCTCTTGGCGGTCACGAACTGTGCGTACAGCCAGGCGGCGGCCGTCTTGTTGGCGTCGTGCGCTTCGAAGAAGGTCCAGGAGCCCACGTCCTGGTAGCCGTTTTGCATGCCCTGCTTCCAGTACGGCCCATTCGGGCCAGGGGCCATGCGCCATTTGGGCGTGCCGTCCGCGTTGACCACCGGCAAGCCGGGCTTGGTCATGTCGGCAGTGAAGGCGGTGTACCAGAAGATCTGCTGGGCGATCTGGCCTTGGGCGGGCACGGGCCCGGCCTCGCCGAAGGTCATGCCGGTGGCTTCCTTCGGGGCGTACTTCTTCATCCAGTCGACGTACTTGGTCAGTGCGTAGACAGCGGCCGGCGAATTGGTCGCCCCGCCACGCGACACGCTGGCGCCGAGCGGCGTGCAGCCGTCCGCCGACGCGCGGATGCCCCATTCGTCCACCGGCTTGCCGTTCGGAATGCCGATGTCGGCCGTGCCCGCCATGGACAGCCAGGCGTCGGTAAAGCGCCAGCCGAGCGAGGGGTCCTTCTTGCCGTAGTCCATGTGGCCGTAGATGGGCTTGCCATCGATGGTCTTCACGTCATTGGAGAAGAAGTCGGCGATGTCTTCGTAGGCGCTCCAGTTGAGCGGAACACCCAGCTCGTAACCATACTTGGCCTTGAACTTTTCCTTCAGGTCCGGCCGGGCAAACAGGTCGGCACGGAACCAGTACAGGTTGGCGAACTGCTGGTCGGGAAGCTGGTAGAGCTTCTTGTCAGGGCCCGTGGTGAAGCTGGTGCCGATGAAGTCGTTGAGGTCCAGACCGGGGTTGGTCCACTCCTTGCCCTTGCCGGCCATGTAGTCCGTCAAGTTCATGATCTTGCCGTATCGGTAGTGGGTGCCGATCAGGTCGGAGTCGGAAATCCAGCCGTCGTAGATCGACTTGCCCGACTGCATGGACGTCTGCAGCTTCTCGACGACGTCGCCCTCCTGGATCAGGTCATGCTTGACCTTGATGCCCGTGATCTCCTCGAAGGCCTTGGCGAGCGTCTTGGATTCGTACTCGTGCGTGGTGATCGTCTCCGACACCACGGAAATCTCCTTCACACCTTTCGCCTGCAGCTTCTTGGCGGCCTCAATGAACCACTTCAGCTCGGCCGCCTGCTGCTGCTTGCTCAGCGTGGACGGCTGGAACTCGGTGTCGATCCACTTCTTGGCTTCGGCCTCACCGGCCCATGCGCTCTGTCCCACGGCCAGAGCAGCAGCGGCCAAGGCCACGGCGTTCAAGCGCAATTTCATGTTCTGTCTCCTGATATTGCTTCCCGTTGCTTGCACTGGCGCGCCGGTTGGGAAGGGATGGCCGGCTGCCTTCTAGAAGAACCGCGTGGCTTCAGCCCTTGCGCATGATCAGCGCGAGCAGCGCCATGGACATCACGAAGCTGATCCAGATGGAGGGCTCGTTCTCAAGGCCGAACCATGTGACCATCTTTTCACTCAGGGCCACGAAGGCCAGATTGACGTAGGCCGCTGCCAGCAGACCGATGAAAAGGCGGTCGCCGCGCGTCGTGTCCAACGGCAGCCAGCCACGTCGGCTGGTGGTGGGCGACTTCAACTCCCAGACCGTCATGCCGATCAGCATCACAACGATGCTGCAGAAGAACACCGCCACCGGCAGCGTCCATGCCATCCACTCAAACATGTTTGTCTCCTTTTGCTTGATGGCGGAGCGCTAGACGCGACCCATCGCGAAACCCTTCGCGATGTAGTGCCTCACGAACCAGATGACGATCGCGCCAGGCACGATGGTCAGCACACCCGCCGCGGCAAGGACGCCCCAGTCCATGCCCGACGCACTGACCGTGCGCGTCATCGTCGCGACGATGGGCTTGGCGTTCACGCTCGTGAGCGTGCGCGCCATCAGCAGTTCGACCCAGCTGAACATGAAGCAGAAGAACGCCGCCACGCCCACGCCGGCCTTGATGAGCGGGACGAAGATCGTCAGGAAGAAGCGGGGGAAGGAGTAGCCATCGATATACGCCGTCTCGTCGATTTCGCGCGGGATGCCGCTCATGAAACC
Organism: Roseateles sp. P1_C6; assembly: GCF_056406315.1. Classification (NCBI taxonomy): domain Bacteria; kingdom Pseudomonadati; phylum Pseudomonadota; class Betaproteobacteria; order Burkholderiales; family Sphaerotilaceae; genus Roseateles; species Roseateles sp. P1_C6. The sequence continues at coordinate 454,437 of NZ_JBFUAK010000001.1, read as the reverse complement.
TTCCAGGATCCAGACCGCCAGCGGCACGTTGAACAGCAAGTGCGCCAACGCCACGGCGATGTGGGTGTCCATCAGACCCAGCGTCGTGTAGAGCTGGAAGAAGGGCAGGAGGAAAACTGCCGGCGGCGTCATCCGGTTGGTCAACAGCCAGAAGAAGACGTGCTTGTCACCGAGGAAGCTGTAGCGGCTGAACGCATAGGCAGCCGGCAGGGCCACCAGCAGCGAGATCACCGTGTTGATGGCCACGTAGATCAACGAGTTGATGTAGCCGGAATACCAGCTCTCGTCGGTGAAGATGGTCTTGTAATGTTCCCAAGTGAAGTGCTGCGGGAACATGCTGAACGTCGACAGGATCTCGGTGTTCGTCTTGAACGACATGTTGACCATCCAGTACACCGGCAGGATGGCGAACAGCATGTAGACGAACAGGAAGATCGAGCGCTTCTTGAAGCGGCGCTCATCCATGGGATGCTCCTTCAGAGCTGGTGGTGCCGACGCGCTGCATCCAGTTGTAGAGGATGAAGCAGAGCAGCAGGATGATGAGGAAGTAGATCAACGAGAAGGCCGCTGCCGGGCCCAGGTCGAACTGGCCCACGGCCTTCTGTGTCAGGTATTGCGACAGGAACGTCGTGGCGTTGCCTGGGCCGCCGCCGGTCAGCACGAAGGGCTCGGTGTAGATCATGAAGCTGTCCATGAAGCGCAGCAGCACGGCGATCATCAGCACGCCACGCAGCTTGGGCAGCTGGATGAAGCGGAAGACCGAGAGCTTGCTGGCGCCGTCAATGCGCGCGGCTTGGTAGTACGCGTCGGGGATGGCGCGCAGGCCGGCGAAGCAGAGCAGGGCGACGAGCGGCGTCCAGTGCCACACGTCCATCACCAGCACCGTCAACCAGGCGTCGGTCGCATTCCCCGTGTAGCTGTAGTCGATGCCGAGCTTGGCCAGCGCTGCGCCCATCAGGCCGATGTCGGTGCGGCCGTAGATCTGCCAGATGGTGCCGACCACGTTCCACGGAATGAGCAGCGAGATGGCCACCAGCACCAGCACCGCGGAAGACTTCCAGCCCTGAGCGGGCATCGACAGCGCGAGGCAGATGCCCAATGGAATCTCCACGAGCAGTACTGAAAAGGAGAACCCCACCTGGCGCAGCAGCGCGCTCTGCAGATCCTCATCGCGCAGCACGGCCTTGAACCACTCGGTGCCGACGAACACGCGGCGCTCGGGCGAGATGATGTCCTGCACCGAATAGTTGACGACCGTCATCAACGGCAGGATGGCCGAAAACGCCACGCAGAGGATCACCGGCAGGATCAGGAACCAGGCTTTCTGATTGACCGGCTTCATGCCATCAACTCCTCGTTCTTGTAGTAGCAGGTGTGGCTGCCCTTCACGTTGAACCACGCGGTCTCGCCGACGGCCGCCGGCGTGATGTCGGGGCTGAGGCGTGCACGTATCAGGCTGTCGCCGGACCTGGCGGTGACCAGCCAGTAGGTGCCGACGTCCTGGCGCTGGGTGACGACGGTCTGCAGTGCGCCGGCGGCATGTGGCTCGGCCAGCGTCACGTACTCGGGCCGCACACCGAGCTTCGTCGCGCCGACGGGTGCGCCGGGCAGGACGTCTGCAGGCAGGAAGTTCATGCCGGGCGAGCCGATGAAATGCCCCACGAACGTGTGCTGAGGGCGTTCGAAGAGTTGGCCCGCCGAGCCGATCTGCACCGCGCGGCCACGCGTCATCACCACCACCTCTTCGGCAAAGGTCAGGGCTTCGACCTGATCGTGCGTCACGTAGATCAGTGTGAGCTTGAGCTCGTGATGGATCTGCTTGAGCTTGCGGCGCAGCTGCCACTTGAGGTGCGGGTCGATCACCGTGAGGGGCTCGTCGAAGAGCACGGCGCTCACGTCCTCGCGCACCAGGCCGCGTCCCAGCGAGATCTTCTGCTTCGCATCGGCCGCGAGGCCGGCGGCGCGGCTGTCCAGTTGACCGCTCATCTCCAGCATCTCGGCGATCACGCCGACGCGCTGCTTGATCTTCTCTCGCGGGACGCCGCGGTTCTTCAAGGGGAAGGCCAGGTTCTCGGCCACCGTCATCGTGTCGTAGATGACGGGGAACTGGAACACCTGGGCGATGTTGCGCTGCTGCGGCGTCTGCCGGGTCACATGCCTGCCGTCAAACTGCACCGTGCCGTGCGACGGCGTGACCAGGCCGGAAATGATGTTGAGCAGCGTGGTCTTGCCGCAGCCCGACGGACCGAGCAGCGCATACGCGCCGCCATCCCTGAAGACTATCTTCAGCGGCAGCAGCGCGTAGTCTTCATCCTTCTGTGGGTTGGCACGGTAGGCGTGAGCCAGGTCGAGTTCGATGCGGGCCATCAGGACACCTCCTTGCTGGGCGCGACCAGCAGAGTGCCGTCGGCGTCGAACACGTACACCTGGGCGGGATTCAGATAGAGCGTGAGGCTCGCGCCCAGCTCGAAGAAGTGCACACCGGTCAACTGCGCCACGAGCTCCCCCACGGGTGTGTCCACGTGCACGAAGGTGTCGGAGCCCGAGATTTCCGCCAACTCCACCTTGCCGGGGAGGGCGACGTCGCCAGGGCGGCTTTGCTGGCGCAAGGCGCTTGCGCGAACGCCGATGGTGAGCGCAGCACTCCGCGTGGCGGGCAGGGGTACCGTGATCTGCACACCCGCCGGAAGGCTGACTCCCAACGTCGCGGCATTGCCGGCGATGAGGTTCATCGGCGGGTCACTGAAGGCACGTGCGACGCGGATCGACTGAGGCCTGTGGAACACCTCGGCCGTGGGACCGTACTGAAGCACCTCGCCGGCGTCCATCACGGCGGTGTAGCCGCCGAGGAGCAACGCCTCGGTGGGCTCGGTGGTGGCGTAGACGACGGTGGAGTCACCGACGGCGAAAAGTTGCGTCAGCTCGTCGCGCAGCTCTTCGCGCAGCTTGTAGTCCAGGTTGACGAGAGGCTCGTCGAGCAACATCAAGGGCGCGGCCTTGGCAAGCGCGCGGGCCAGCGCGACACGCTGTTGCTGGCCACCTGAAAGCTCCGCCGGCAGGCGGGTGAGGAACTGCTCGATGTGCAGCTTGGCGGCCAGCTCCTGCACACGGCCGGCGATGTTCTTCTCGCGGCGCAGCTTCAGCGGCGACGCAATGTTGTCGTACACGCTCATCGACGGGTAGTTGATGAACTGCTGGTACACCATGGCGACGTTGCGCTCGCGCACGAGCATGCCGGTCACGTCCTTGCGGTCCACGTAGACCTGCCCGTGCGAGGGCGTATCCAAGCCCGCCATCAGCCGCATCAGCGTCGTCTTGCCCGCCTGTGTGGCGCCCAGCAGAACGGTGACGGCGCCCGGCACAAGCTTCAGGTTCAGCGGGTAGAGGTGGGTCTGCGGCCCCACCACTTTGTCGACCCGCTCCAGCGTTAACTCCATGTCGTCGTCCTCACGTCGTCTCCGATGTTTGTCGTTTGAGTTGTCGTCTCACTTGGCCAGCGCGCCGCCCACCAGCGGGCGACGTCCTGGCGTTGCGCCTCGGTCAGGTGCAGCCCGAGCTTGGTGCGGCGCCACAGCACATCGTCGGCCGTGCGCGCCCATTCGTGGTCATGCAGGTAGACGAGTTCGCTCTCCTGCAGGCCTGGTGCGATCGCCTCACCCAGCCCTGCTTGGCCAAGAACCTTGTCGATGCGAGCGCCATAGCAGCGAGCCAGCCGATGCCGGAGTGTGGCCGGCAGTTCCGGGTAGCGCTCCCCTAGCTTCGCTTCGAAGCGGGCGAAGTCATCGTCCGGTCGCGTGGCCGCGCCGATCCAGGCGCTCAGGTCGCCACCGGGCAGATAGGTGCCTGCCGTCCAGGCTGCGCTCTTCACGCCCAGGCGTTTGCACAGCCCGTCTGCAGCGTCCTCCGCCAGCTTGCGAAAGGTCGTGATCTTGCCGCCCCACACGGTCAGCAATGGCGCGCTGTCGGTGTCGAGCTCGAGCAGGTAGTCACGCGTCACGGCCGACGGGTCCTCGGCGTCATCCTCGATCAGCGGGCGCACGCCGGAGTAGCTCCACACCACGTCGCTCGGCACCACCGGCTTGACCATGTAGCGGCTCGCCTGTTCGCAGAGGTAGCGGATCTCGCTGTCATCGATCGTCGCCTGGCCGACAGCGCCCTTGTGCTCGACGTCGGTGGTGCCGATCAGCGTGTAGTCGCGCTCGTAGGGAATGATGAAGATGACGCGCTTGTCGGCGCCTTGCAGCGCGTAGGCGTGATCGTGGTCGAAGAGTTTCGGCACCACGATGTGGCTGCCCTTGACCAGACGCAACGGTTTGATCTTCGAGGCGTGCACGTGGTCCTTCAGAAACTGTGCAGCCCACGGCCCCGCGGCGTTGACGAGGGCCCGTGCACGCACGAGCCGCGATTCGCCCGCGCCGCTCTGGAGTCTGATCTGCCAACGGCTGCCGTCACGCTGCGCATCCATGCATCGCCAGCCAGTCATCACCTTGGCCCCCCGTTCGGCGGCGTCCAGGGCGTTGAGCACCACGAGCCGCGCGTCGTCCGTCCATCCGTCGGAGTACAGGAAGGCGCGCGAGTAGCGGGGGTTCAGCGGTGCGCCCAACGCGTGTCCATGCAGGCGGATGGTGCGTGAGCCGGGCAGGAACTCGCGTCGCGCGAGGTGGTCGTAAAGGAACAGGCCGATTCGCATCATCCAGACAGGACGCATGCTGGGGTCGTGGGGCACCACCAGTCGCAGTGGCCACATGATGTGCGGCGCACTGCGCAGCAGCACTTCGCGCTCGGCCAGCGCCTTTCGCACCAGCAGGAAGTCGTAGTACTCCAGGTAGCGGATGCCGCCGTGGACCATCTTGGTCGATGCTGACGACGTATGGGCTGCCAGGTCGTCCTTCTCGCAGAGCACCACGGACACGCCGCGCCCCGCCAGGTCGCGCGCAATGCCCACGCCATTGATGCCGCCACCCACGACGAGCACGTCGCACTCTTGCACTGCATGCGGATCCACGGAAGACGCGGCTGTGGGCGCCGCACCGGCTGGGGAGTCGTTCAAGCTGTCTCCGATCTGTGTTGCTTGCCACACGCGCCAAGCGCACCGACGAGGGCAGGGCGGCGATCTTCAACAAAGCGCACTTCGGAAAGTTCGCTTTTGTTCGTATTGGTTCGTAGCTTTTCTTTTTATCGCACAAACGAACATCGCACAAGAGCGAATCCACCGCTGCGGAACATCGGAGCGGCCCATTACGCTGGCCTCCCAAACTTGATCCTCGCTGCGCGCGCATGATTCCCAACCCTCGCCAAGCTCTGCTGATTCAGGAGGTACGCAACCGCGGCGCCGTCTCCGTGGAGGCTTTGGCCGAGCAGTTCAACGTGACGCTGCAAACGGTCCGGCGCGATGTGAAGCAGTTGGCCGCGGCCGGATTGCTGGCGCGCTTCCACGGCGGCGTGCGCGTCCCGACCTCGACGACCGAGAACATTGCGTACAGACAGCGCCAACGGCTCAATGAGCACAGCAAGCAGCGGATTGCGCGGGCGATCGCAGCGGTCGTGCCTGAAGACTGCTCCCTCATCATCAACATCGGCACGACGGCCGAGGCGGTCGCGCACGAGCTGATGAATCACAAAGGCCTGCGGGTCATCACCAACAACCTCAATGTCGCGGCCATCTTGAGCGACAACCCGGACTGCGAGGTCATCGTGGCGGGTGGCGTGGTGAGGTCTCGCGACCGCGGCATCGTTGGCGAAGCCACGGTGGACTTCATCAGCCAGTTCAAGGTGGACATCGGCTTGATCGGCATCTCCGGCATCGAAGACGACGGCACCTTGCGCGACTTCGACTACCGCGAGGTCAAGGTCGCGCGCGCCATCATTGAGCATTCACGGCAGGTGTGGCTGGCGGCAGATCATTCGAAGTTCAATCGGCCGGCCATGGTCAAACTGGCCAGGCTCGATGAGGTCGACATGCTGTTCACCGATCAGGCGCCGCCAGAACCATTTCCCGCGCTGCTGTCGGAAGCGGGCGTGCAATTGGAGGTCGCGCCGGCCTGATGCGCTCGGCATGACCCATTGAAGGAACTGCATGACGTATCTGCTTGCACTCGACCAAGGAACCTCCAGCTCGCGGAGCATCGTGTTCGATGCCGAAGGCCACATCGTGGCCATGGCGCAGCGCGAGATCCGCCAGATCTTTCCGAACCCCGGGTGGGTGGAACATGATCCGATCGAAATCTGGGAGAGCCAGCTCGCCACTGCGCGCGAAGCCTTGGCCAAGGCCGGGATCGCCGCGAAGGACATTGCTGCCCTGGGCATCACCAACCAGCGCGAGACCACCGTCGTGTGGAACCGCAAGACCGGCGAGCCGATCCACAACGCCATCGTCTGGCAGGACCGGCGCGCCGAGCCGACCTGTCTGGCGTTGCGCGAGCGCGGGCACGCGGCTTTCGTGCAAGCGCGCACGGGCCTCATCATCGATGCCTACTTCTCCGGCAGCAAACTGAAGTGGATCCTTGACCATGTCGACGGCGCCCGCGCGGCGGCCGCGCGCGACGAACTGGCATTCGGAACCGTGGACAGCTGGCTGGTGTGGAAGCTCACTGGCGGTCGAGTGCATGCGACCGACGTGAGCAATGCCTCCCGGACGATGCTCTTCGACGTGCGCCGCAATGCCTGGGATGAGCAGCTGCTGGAACTGCTGGACGTTCCTTGCGGGGTGCTGCCCAGCGTGCATCCGTCCGCCTACATCTACGGTGAGACGGATCCCTCGGTGTTCGGTGCGCCCGTGAAGATCGGCGGCATCGCGGGGGACCAGCAGAGCGCGTTGTTCGGTCAGGCTTGCTTCAAGGCGGGGCTGGCGAAAAATACCTATGGCACGGGCTGCTTCATGCTCATGCACACCGGTGCCGCGTTTCAACCGTCGCAAAACGGCCTGATCACCACCAGCGCGGCACAGCCAAGCGCCACACCCGAGTACGCCCTCGAGGGCAGCGTGTTCATCGGTGGCGCCGTGGTGCAGTGGCTGCGCGACGGCCTGCGTGCCATCCACGCCAGCGGCATGGTGCAGTCCTTGGCGGAGAGCGTCCCCGATTCGGGCGGCGTGGTCTTCGTGCCTGCGTTTGCCGGGCTGGGTGCGCCGTACTGGAAGCCCGATGCCCGCGGAGCCATCCTGGGGCTGTCGCGCGGCACCACCGTCGCCCACATCGCGCGTGCCGCGCTTGAGAGCATCGCGTTTCAAAGCGCCGCCCTGCTGCAGGCCATGGCGCGCGACGCGCAAGCTGCCGGCAGTGCCGCGGTCTCGGAACTTCGGGTGGACGGGGGCGCTTGCGTGAACGATCTGCTGATGCAGTTCCAGGCTGACCTGCTGGGGATTCCTGTCGTGCGACCCCGAGTGATCGAGACCACATCACTGGGAGCCGCCTACCTCGCAGGACTTGCAACAGGCATCTACAAGAACCTGGATGAGCTGTCGGCGCAATGGCAGGCCGAGCGGCGCTTCCATCCGACGCTGCCGCGCGAACGGGCGCAGGAGCTGATGGTCAGCTGGGAGCGGGCGGTTCGTCAGACAGTCACCGAGTAGCGCGACGGTCTTCTTGGCAAGCCCGCATGCGCGTGGCCTGGAGGATCAAGGGCCTGCCCTGCGACGCTGACGATCCCGAGGAGGGTCAGGTGATTGCCCCCAGCAACGCGGCTTGAACAAGCCAACGACGGCGATGGAGCAGCGGTGCTGAGGTCCTCCACCCGTGGGCCAGCTGGAAGATGGCGTGCCCGTGGCCCGCCAGGCCGGCGAATATCGGGACTCTCGCGGCGCTGGCCAGCGCGCGGACCATGTCGTCGCTCAGCCCCTGGCATTCCACCGCGTCGTAGAGGCGCCCCAGCAGTCGACCGACGCCAGGCAGCGGGTCGGCCTGGCTCTCGAGTTGCTCCATCGGCGCCGGGATCAGCGCGACATGGGCGCCCAGCTCTTGCGCGGCCTGCCGGAACAAGCGGGCATCCTCGCTTTCAGGCTCGGCACTGATCAGGCCCAGCCGCTTGCCCAGCAACGGCCTGGCGTGCTGCGAAGCATCACGCCGCAATGCCTTCGCCCGCGCCAGCAACGCCTGCAGTTCTTCCTCGGAGTGACGGGTGGCCTGGGCCGGAGGGCACAGCCAGGAGGCGGGAGACATGGCCGGAACCTTGAACGCGCTTGCGCCATTGCGATGACCCAAAGACTAGACGGCTGATCGCACCGCGCCTTGATCAGGATCAAGGGCTCAAGTCGTCGACGCCGCTACCTGCCACCGCGGCCACGGGCTTACGGTCCGTTTGCAATCCGTTTACGCAGCGTGACCGAGCGACGCTCTGCATTGCCACGGCGTTTGCCGCTGCTTCCTAGCATGTCTTCATCAGCCCAACCCAGGAGATGGCCATGCTCAGCAGCACCACAGTTTCGCCCGCCGGCCCGTCGATCGCGGTGCTCGTGCAGCCCGTGCCACATGCTGCGCGCAGCGACCACGCCAACCGCCAGGCCAGCCAGCGCATCAGCGAGACGCTGCAACTGTTGGTGCGCACGCTGAACCCGCAACGCCGTGTCGTGCGCGCCGGTGACTCGATCTACCAGAGCGGCGAGCCCTTCAGCCACCTCTACGTCCTCAACTCCGGCATCTTCAAGCTGCTGAGCCTGTCGGCCGATGGTCGCGAGCAGGTCGTGGGGTTGAAGTTCCGTGGCGACTGGCTGGGGTTCGCAGGCATCGCCAAGGGGCGCTATGTCTGCGACGCGGTCGCGATGGACACCGGTGAAGTCTGGGCGATCCGCTACGACGCGCTGCTCGCCGCCTGTGCGCTGCACCCCGAACTGATGACCCTGGTGCACCAGGCGATGAGTGGCGAGATCCTGCGCGACCGCGACTCCATGATGTCGGTCTGCACCTTGCCTGCCGATGCGCGTGTCGCCGACTTCCTGCGCGACTGGGCCGACAACCTGGCCCGCCGCGGGCTGCGCACGGACCAGATCTCGCTGTGCATGACCCGCGCCGAGATCGGCAACTACCTGGGCATGACGCTGGAGACGGTCAGCCGAGCGCTGTCCAGGCTGGCGAAGCAGGCCTTGATCTGTTTCCCCGAGAAGGGCCGGCGCGACATCAGCATCCCCGACGTCGGCCGGCTGGAGGCTTACGTCCAGCAATGCCTGGCGCCGGTGGGCCACACCCTGCAGTAACCGCAACCGTCCGAGTGCCAAGTCAAACAGAAAAAGCCAGGGAGGCTTGTATGACGGAGCAGACGCTTTCTCGAACTTCGACCCGTGAGGCGGCGACCGAGGCCCGCAGCGCGGGTGCAGGGCAGGGCGGACCGGCCTGGGTGGCGATCGCCTACGCCGTGCTGGGCCTGGTCTGGATTGGCTACTCCGACCGCCTGCTGCTGGCGATGGCGCCCGACATGGCCAGCCTGGCCAACTTCGGGCGCCTGAAGGGCATGGCCTTCGTGCTCTTCACCGGCGCTCTGTTGTACCGGCTGCTGCTGCGCCGCGATCGCCAGTCCGACATCACCGCGCGGCGCGGCGAACAGGCGCGCTGGCGCCAATGGGCCATGGCCTTCGAGAACATCGGTGACGGCGTGATGATCACCGACGCCAGCTGCCGCATCCAGACCGTCAACGCCGCGTTCACCGCCATCACGGGCTACAGCGCCGAGGAGGCCGTCGGTGCGTCGCCCAAGCTGCTGCAGTCCGGCCGTCACCCGCCGGAGTTCTACCAGCAGATGTGGGCCACGCTGCTGGAAGACGGGCGCTGGCAGGGCGAGATCTGGAACCGCCGCAAGAACGGCGAAGTCTTTCCCGAGTGGCTGACGCTGAACGTCGTTCGCGACGACGCGGGCCAGGTGACGCACTACGTGGGTGTCTTCACCGACGTCACCGGCAGCAAGACCGTCGAGGCGCAACTGGAGCGGCTGGCCCATTACGACCGGCTCACCGATCTGCCGAACCGTGTGCTGCTGCAGGCCAGGCTGGAGCAGGTGTTGGCGCGCGCGCAGCGCCACGACACGACCACGGCGGTCATGGTCATCGACCTGGATGGTTTCAAGACCGTCAACGACAGCCTGGGGCACCCGGCCGGCGATGAACTGCTGGTCTGCGTGGCCGCGCGGCTGCAGACGCGCCTGCGGGCCGACGACCTGCTGGGCCGGCTGGGTGGCGACGAGTTCCTCGTGGTTCTGGAGGGCTGCGGGGCGCCGGCCGACGTGGCCACCCTGGCCCGCGACCTGCTGGACACGCTGGCCGCGCCGGTGCCCCTGACGTGCGGCAGGGATGCCTACGTCACGGCCAGCATCGGCATCAGCCTGCACCCGGTGGACGGCAGCCAGGGTGTGGTCGAGCTTCTGCGCGATGCCGATGCCGCCATGTACCGGGCCAAGGAGCAGGGCCGCAACTGCTTCTGCTTCTTCACCAGCGACATGAACACCGAGGCGGTGGCCAAGCTGGAGGTCGAGGCCGCATTGAGCCGGGCGCTGAAGCGCGGTGAATTGCTGCTGCACTACCAGGCCAAGGTGGATGCCGCCAGCGGTCGCATCGCCGGTGCCGAGGCCCTGCTGCGCTGGAACCGCAACGGCGAAGGCCTGGTGCCACCGGGCCAGTTCATCCCGGTGGCGGAGCAGAGCAGCCTGATGCTGGACATTGGCGCCTGGGTCATCGACGAAGCCTGTCGGCAGATCCGCGCCTGGATGGATGCCGGCCAGCCCCTCGTTCGCGTGGCGGTCAACGTCGCGGCCCGTCAGTTCGCGGCGGGCGACCTGGACCAGGTCGTGGCCCGCGCACTGCAGCGCCATCGGGTGGATGCGCAGTGGCTGGAGATCGAGATCACCGAAGGCATGCTGATCACCGACCCGGACGCCGCCATCGGCATGCTCAAGCGCATCAAGGCGCTGGGCATCAAGCTGTCGCTGGACGACTTCGGCACCGGCTACTCCAGCCTGGCCTACCTGCAGCACTTCCCGCTGGACACGCTGAAGATCGACCAGTCCTTCACCCGCCGCATCGGTGAGCAGCCCGACGGCGCGGCGCTGGTTGACGCGGTGATCGCGCTGGCCCACCGCCTGCATCTGCGCGTCGTCGCCGAGGGCGTTGAGACCGCGCAGCAGCGCGACTACCTGCGGCAGCAGGGCTGCGACGAAATGCAGGGCTACCACTTCGGCCGCCCGGCACCGGCCGACTCGCTGCAGCGACAACTGGCGGCAGATGTGCCCGCCGTGCCCGCGCGCTGAGACCCGTCCCGGCGCCTTTCATCCACTTTTCAAACCGGTCGCCGCCTCGTCACGCGGCAAGGAGACACCCATGCGCAACAACCTGCCTGTCACCCATCGCGAATTCCTGCTTCCTTCGGATCGCAACCTGGTCTCCACGACTGACCTGAAGGGCCGCATCCTGCATTGCAATGCGCCCTTCGTTGAGGTCAGCGGCTTCTCGCGCGATGAGCTGCTGGGCCAGCCCCACAACCTGATCCGCCATCCCGACATGCCGCAGGAGGCCTTCCGCGACATGTGGGAGACGATCGCCGCCGGCCAGCCCTGGTCGGGCCTGGTGAAGAACCGCCGCAAGGATGGCGACCACTACTGGGTCCAGGCCAACGTCACGCCGCTGATGGAAGACGGCAAGCCAGTGGCCTTCATGTCGGTGCGCTCGCGCGCCACACGCGCCCAGATCGAGGCCGCCGAGGCCCTCTACGCGCGCATGCGAGAGGAACAGCAGGCCGGCAACCTGGTTCACGTGTTGCACCGCGGCCAGTTGCAGCGCCGCGGCTGGCGCGGGTGGCTGGGCGGCCTGTGGCGCTCGATGCCCTGGCTGAGCCATGTGCCGACCTATGCGGTGGTGGGCGCCTTGGGCTTGCTGCTGACCGACCAACCGACCTGGCTGGCCGCGGGCGCCGTCGCGCTGGCGGCCGCGGTGGCGGCTGCGTTGAGCCAGCAGCGCTTGCGCCGCAGCCTGGTTCACATCGAGCGCTATGCCAACCAGCTGGCCGCGGGCGATCTCAGCCGCAACCTTGAACCGAGCGGCAACGAGCAGAGCCGCGGGCTGGAGCTCTCGCTGGCCCAGCTGGCGGTGAACGTCCGCTCGCTGGTGTCCGACACCCGCATCGAGCTGGAGCAGATGAACCGCGTCAGCCGCGAGATCGCCCAAGGCAATCAAGACCTGGCCCAGCGCACCGAGTCCCAGGCTGCCAGCCTGGAGGAGGCCGCGGCCAGCATGGAGCAGATCACCGCCACCGTGCGCCAGAGCACGGACACCACGCACCGGGCCAGCGGCGTGGCCGAGGAGTTGAGTGGCGTCTCGCGCCGCAGTGCCCAGGTTGTCCACTCGGTCACCGAGACCATGGGCGGCATCACCCGCGCCTCGCAGAAGATCGCCGACATCATCCAGGTCATCGACAGCATCGCCTTCCAGACCAACATCCTGGCGCTCAACGCGGCCGTGGAATCCGCCCGTGCCGGCGAGCACGGGCGTGGCTTCGCGGTGGTGGCCAGCGAAGTGCGCGCGCTGGCGCAGCGCAGCTCCACGGCGGCCCGCGAGATCAAGCAGCTGATCCTGGATTCCACCGAGCAGGTCCAGTCAGCAGAGCGCCTGAGCGACAACGCACGCTCCAGCATCGACACGACGCTGAAATCGGTGGAGAACTTCGCCACCATGATCGGCGACATCGACCGCGGCGCGCAGGAGCAGTTGCTGGGCATCTCGCAGATGCACGAGGTCATCCAGCAAATGGACGGTTTCACGCAGCAGAACGCCGGCATGGTGCAGCAGCTGTCGGGCGCCGCCCAGCAGATGCTGGCGCAGTCCGAGGAGGTCAGCGCGGCGCTGCGTGTGTTCCGGCTGGAAGGCAGTCGCGCGCGGACGGTCCTGCCCGACGCCGTCGCGCTGCGCCGCGTGGCGAAATTGCGCGCTGCCTAGGCCGCCAAGACGCGGGCGATGGCCTGCGCCAGCTGGCCGCGGCTGTAGGGCTTGGGCAGCAGCTCCCAGTCCGCCGGCGATTCGCGGTCGGCGTCCAGCAGCTCGGCCGAGAAGCCCGACATCAGCAGGATGGCGAGGTCGGGCACGCGTTGCTGGGCGATGCGGGCCAGCTCGGTGCCGCGCATGCCGGCACCCAGCGCGATGTCGGTGAGCAGCAGGTCGAAATCAGCCGTCGGCGTCAGCAGCTGCAGCGCCTGCTCGGCGCTGGCGCACACGCTCAGCTCGCAGCCCAGGCCGTTCAGGAAATGCTGGGCCACCGCGCGCACCTCGGCATCGTCCTCGACCACCAGCACCTTCAGCCCTGGCGGCACCGCGTCGGCCCCATGGTCGCCCTCTTGCGGCCCGGCCTGCGCGCTGCCGGGCACCGGCAGGTAGAGGCTGATCGTCGTGCCTTGACCGGGGGCGCTCTCCAGCGCGACGGCGCCCTGCGACTGCTTGACGAAGCCGTAGACGGCACTCAGCCCCAGGCCCGTGCCTCTGCCCGCCTGCTTGGTGGTGAAGAAGGGCTCGAAGGCGCGCTCCTTGACGGCCTCGGGCATGCCGGTGCCGGTGTCGACGACGGAGATGCAGACGAAGGGCCCTTCACCCAGCTCGTGCCGCAGGCCGGCCGAAAGCGCCCCGGCAGGCCCAGCGCGGAAGCGCAGCGTGCCGCCGTCGAGCATGGCGTCACGTGCATTGATGGCGATGTTGAGCAAGGCCGCTTCCAGCTGCCCCGCATCGGCCATCGCCATGGGGCATTCGGGCGCCACGTCGACGCTGATGCGGATGCGCTGGTCCAGCGTGCGCCGCAGCATGTCGGACAGCGGATGCAGCAGGCCATGGACGTCGACCACGCTGGGCTGCAGCACCTGGCGGCGCGAGAAGGCCAGCAGCTTGCCGGTCAGTTCGGCCCCGCGCTTGGAGGCGCGCATGGCCGCGCTCACCAGCTGCTGGCCGAAGCCGTCCTGCGCCAGCGCGGGCAACTCCTCGAGCACCTGCAGGTTGCCCTGGATGACGGTCAGCAGGTTGTTGAAGTCGTGGGCGATGCCACCGGTCAGCTGGCCGACGCTTTCCAGGCGCTGCGCATGGTTCAGCGCCTCCTCGGTCTGCGCCCGCTGCAGGCAGGTGGCCAGCAGATTGGCCAGCGATTCCAGAAAGCGCTGTTCGTCATCGCCAAAGCGCTTGAGCTGGCGGGAGCGCACCTTCAGCGCACCGATGACGCGCCCGCGATCCGAGACCGGCACGGCCAGCGCGCTGACCAGCCCCGCTTCCAGATACCCCGACGGCACGGCGAAGCGATGCTCGCTGCGAAAGTCCTCGACCACCACCGGCCGCCCCTGGGCCAGCACGAAGCCCAGCGGCGTGTCGGCGCGGTTGGGCACGATGGAGCCCAGCGCCTCGCCGGCAATCAGGCCCACGCCGCCGGCGACGCGCAGTGCCAGGCGGTTGCTCTCCAGCAGGAAGACCAGCGCCATCTCGACCTCCAGCGCCTCAGCTGCGATCGCGGGCACCTGCTGCAGCAGCACCTGGGTATCGCGTGCGTCGACGGCCAGCCGGCCCAGTTGCGCGAGATGCTCGCTGTAGCGCGCGCGCTGCAGCGCCTGCTTGACGCGCGGATAGGCGCCGATGTCGCGGATGGCCGCCACGACGAATGGCAGGCCATGGTCCTGCAGCGGGCTGAGCGCGATCTCGACCATCACCTCCGAGCCGTCGCGCCGCTTGGCCACCAGCTCCATCTGCGTGCCCATGGGCCGCGCGCGCGGCGCATGGGCATAGGCATTGCGATAGGAGGCGTGGCGCGGGCGGATGCTGTCCGGCACCAGGTCGTCCACGCTGGTGCCGATCAGTTCATCAACGCCGTACCCCAGCAGGCTGGCGGCTGCGGGGTTGGCCAGCACGATGTGGCCTGCGGCGTCGACCAGCAGGAGGCCGTCGGGATAGGCGGAGAACAGCGTGCGAAAGACGGTGCTGTCATCGAGCCCGGCTGGCAGGGACGATTGCAGCGTCATGGCGGCGCGTTCGCGTCGCGGCCCGCGCTGGAAACGGCCAGCGTGAAGAGATAGCCGGCGCTGCGAACCGACTTGATGATCTGCGGCGTCTCGGCCTGCGGTTCGAGCTTCTTGCGCAAGCGCCCGACCTGGACGTCGATGGTGCGATCGAAGGGCCCGGCCTCGCGGCCGCGCGTCTGCGACAGCAGGAAGTCGCGTGACAGCACCCGCCCCGGATGCTGGGCGAAGGTCTGCAACAGGTCGAACTCGCCCGCCGTCAGCACGACCTCGTTGCCCTGCGCGTCCGTCAGCCGGCGCGCCGACAGGTCCAGACGCCACCCGTCGAAAGCCAGGCACTCGCGTTCGGCAACCGGCTGCGGCGCGGCGGCCATCGGCCGCTCGGCCACGGCGTCGGGCGGCTGCACAGGCGTGATCCGGCGCAGCACCGCCTTGATGCGGGCCACCAGCTCACGCAGGTCGAAGGGCTTGGTGACGTAGTCGTCGGCGCCCACTTCGAGGCCCACCACCTTGTCGACCGAATCACCCCGGCCCGTGATGATGACCAGGCCGCATCTCCAGTGTTCGCGCAGCTGCCGGGCGATGGCGAAACCGTCCTCGCCGGGCAGGCCCAGGTCCAGCAGGACCAATTCGGGAGGGTCGCTGGCCATGGTGTCCATCAGTGCGCGCCCCGAATGCAATTGGGTCGTGCGAAAGCCGTGGCCCGCAAGGTAGTGGGCCAGCAGCTCGGTGATGGCTGATTCGTCGTCGACAACGGCGATGTGCTGGTGCGTCAAGGCGTCGGCATGGCTGGGGCGTTATGGCATTGAAACACCTTTAACCCGGCGGCAGGCCAAGAAAACAGTCCGGCAAGCGAATGTACAGCCAGACGTGGCTGGTGCCAGTCCTCAATAGGAGGTGTGCAGCTGCGAATCGCCCGGGACGCGCAGCGGCAGATGGATGCGAAAGACCGCGCCACCGCTGGATCGATTGCGCGCGTCGATGCGGCCGCCGTGGATCGCGAGGATCTTGCGGCAGATCGCCAGCCCCAGCCCCGTGCCGCCCGAACCGTCCTTGGTCTTGCTGGACTGCACGAAGGCCTCGAAGATGGTTTCCAGCTCGCCGGGCGGGATGCCGGGGCCCTGGTCGGCAACGGTCAGCAGGATGTCGTCCTGCGGCGTGCTCGCCGCTTCGATCTGCAGCATGCCGCCGTCGGGCGAGAACTTGATGGCGTTGGCGACGACGTTGCGGATGGCCTGGTGAATGCGCGACGGGTCGACCTTGCAGCTCAGCGGCTCCTGGGCCAGGTTCAGTGACAGGCGCAGCCTGCGCTTGCCCATCAGGGGGTCGAGCTCCCGCAGCACGGCATGCACCAGTGTGCGCAAGTCGCAACGCTCGAGATGGAAGGTGCCGACGGCGCTCTCGATCTTGGAAACGTCCAGCAGGTCGTTCACCAGTGCCAGCATGCGCTGGCCGGAGTGGTGGATGTCGGTGAACATGCCGGCCACCTTTGGGTTGTCCCAGCCGCGGGTGTAGCCCAGCTCGGAGAAACCAAGGATGGCCTGCAGCGGCGTGCGCAGCTCGTGGCTGATGTTGGCAACGAACTCGGACTTGGAACGCGAGGCCTCCTCCGCCGCGTCACGCGCCTCGCGCGTCGCCCGCTCGGCGTCCCGGAACTCGCTGACATCCATCAGCGTGCACAGGATGCCTGCGGGCGCGCCGTCGTCCTCGGGCACCAGCACCTTGGTGACGACCATGTCGCGGCGTGAGCCGTCGCGGTGCAGCGCCTGTGTCTCGTAGCGCAGCTTGCCGCCGTAAGCCATCAGGCGCGCGTCCTGTTCGGCGTGCAGCTCGGCATCCTCGGGTGACAGGAAATGGCCCGCGGGGCTGCCGATCACCTCCGCCCGGGACCGACCCACGAACTCCTCCCAGGCCTGGTTGACCATCACGTAGCGCCCCGACGCATCGAACATGGACACGGGCAGCGGGCTCAATTCCAGCAGCAACCCGGTGAAGGCCAGCTGGTGCTGCAACTGATGGTCCGACGCCACTCGCTCGCTGACGTCGAGCGCACTGCCCGCAAAGCCGACGATGCGGCCCTCGCCGTGCAGGGGCACGACGGCGACCTGGAAATGGCGTGGCTTTCCATCTGCCGCCGGGATGCAGATCTGCGCCCGCCGCACGCCGGCGCTCTCCTCGGTGCGGAACAGGCCGGCGGTGCGCTGTCGATCAGCGGCGATAACCAGGTCCTTGAGATGCTTGCCCTTGGCCTGCTTCAACCCCTCGTCGCTGATGGCGGCCCAGCGCGCGTTCACGAAGGTGATGGCGCCGTGCGCGTCGGTGCGGAAGATGAGCTCCTGAACGCTCTTGAGCAGCACGCTCAGTTCATGCTCGCGCATGGCCACCTGGTCGTGTGCGCCATCCAGCGCATGGCGTACCTGCTCGCGCGCGTTCATCTCGCGCAGCAGCGCCACCAGGCCGCCGGCGATGGCCAGCAGCGCCAAAAGACCCAACGTGCCGAGCCAGCGCAAGCGCGCGTACCAAGTCTGCAGCACGACCGGTTCGGCCAGTTCGACCAGCACCACGAGCGCCCGCGTGCGCGATGCGCGAAAGGCGATCACCTGCCGGCCCGACAGCAAGCCCTGACCGATGTACTCGCCATGCTCACGCGACGGCAGCCAGCTTTCGAACACCGGATGCCCGGCAATCCTCGCCCCCGGCTCCAGCGTCACCTGGTCATTGGCGGCGATCAGCTGCCCGCTCAGGTTGCCGAGCAGGGCGACGCCCCCCTCGTCTGACAGGGCGCCCTGCTGGAAATTGGCCAGTGCGCCCGGGTTGATGAGGGCGACCAGCAGCAGTCGCTGGCCGCTCGCGCCACGCACCGTGCGCAGCAGCGGCAGCATGCCCACGCCGGCCGCGCGGGGGGCTTTGGCATCGGACGCGAGGTCGGCAAGGCTGCGTCCAGGCAGCGGTGGCAGCAGCAGGTCCTGGCCGTCGCGGGGCAGGGTGCCCAGCCTGCGCACGTCGATGCGAAGGCCCCGTTCGGCCGCGACCGAACTGGCGAGCACGGTGCCGCGCTCGTCCAGCACCGCCGTGCCGCGCAGGAACGGCAGGCTGGTCAGCAGGCCCTGGCCCAGCAGCGGCTGCAGCCGATCCGGGTCGGCCGAGGTCTGCTGCGCAATGCCTTCCGCCAATGTCTGCAGAATCAGCGACGCGGACTCCACGGTGCGTGTGACGTGGTCCTCCAGGG
This sequence comes from Roseateles sp. P1_C6, assembly GCF_056406315.1. Taxonomy (NCBI): domain Bacteria; kingdom Pseudomonadati; phylum Pseudomonadota; class Betaproteobacteria; order Burkholderiales; family Sphaerotilaceae; genus Roseateles; species Roseateles sp. P1_C6. Next base: position 436,256 of record NZ_JBFUAK010000001.1, on the reverse strand, counting down.
TTCGGGCAATCAGCTCCACCCGGTCCTGGGCGTTGTCCAGCGTCGCGCGTCGATCGAAGGCGGCCAACGCGGCCAGCGCAACGGCGACCGTGATCGCCAGCACCGCCGCGAGCGCCAGCGCCAGGATGCGGGCCCGGCCGAGCAAGGGCCGGCAGCCCTTCGGCGGCGAAGGCGAGGGGCGCGGTTGCATGCGTTATCGCGTCACGACAATGTCCGCCAACCCGTGCCGTTTCGCGGCGGCCAGCAGACGGCCATCGCGCTTGATGCCGGCGACGAATTCGTCCAGGCGGGCGAGCCATTTGGCATCGCCACGCTTGGTCGCATAGCCGTACGGCAGCACGAAGAAGGGCTTGGGTGGCGCGACCAGGCGGGCCCAGTCGGCGTTGTCCAGCAGCCGGCGGCTGTAGGGGTAGTCGGTCATGAAAACGTCGACCCGGCCGGTTTCCAGCTCCTGCTCGCGCGTCGCCGGCGGGCGAACCACCACCATCCTGGCGTGCTTGAGCGCGTCATGCATGACCGGTTCCATGAAGGTGCCGGCCTGCACCGCGACGATGACGCCGGGCTGGTCGATGTCCGACCACTGGCGCACGGTGCGGCTGGCGCGCGTCGTCACACCGTAGATGTCGCTTTGCAGGTAGGGCTCGGTGAAGGCCAGCTGCTCCTTGCGGCTGGCCAGCATCGCGACTGCGAACATCGCCACGTCGCAGTGCCCCGCGTTGACGTCGCTCACCAGTTGCGGGAACGACGACTCGACGTACTCGACGCCGACGCCCAGTTCGCGTGCCAGCTCGGCAGACAGGTCGATGTCGATGCCACCCAGCTGCTGTGTGCGCGGGCTGCGGTAGGTCACGCCGTAGTAGTCGGGCCAGACGCACACACGCAGGGTGCCGGCCGCGCGCACGCGCTCCAGGGTCTGTGCCCGCACGACCGAGCCAGTGCTCAGCGCCAGGGACACGAAAGCGGTCAACAGGCTGCGAGTGACGTTCATGAGGGCACCTCCACGGTTGCGGTTCAATCCAGTCCCGCCAGGTCCTCGAAGCTGGGCGGTTGGCGGTTGATGAGTTCACGCAGTTCGATCAGGGCCGGGGCGCTGTCCACGAAGGCGTCCACGACGCGCGGGTCGAAGGCCGCGCCGCGCTGCTCGAGCAGCATGCTCAGTGCCACGTCGTCGGTGAAAGCCTTGCGGTAGCAGCGGTCCATGGTCAGCGCATCGAAGAAGTCCACGACGGCCACGATCCGCCCCGACAGCGGGATCGCTGCGCCGGCCAGTCCCTTGGGATAGCCCGCGCCGTCCCAGCGCTCGTGGTGGGTCAGGGCGACCTCTGCGGCCAGCTGGAACAGCGGCACGCGCGAGCGACCGAGGATGTCGGCGCCCATCTCCGGGTGCCTGTTCATGACGAGCCGCTCGGCCGGCGTGTAGCCGCCGGGCTTCTTCAGGATGTCGTCCGGGATGCCGATCTTGCCCACGTCGTGCATGGGTGCCGCGCGGCGCAGCATGCCCGCGAACGCGGCCGGTTGTTCGAGCGTGAGGGCGAGTGCCTCCGCCAGGTAACCGATGCGCACCATGTGCACGCCGGTGTCATCGTCCCTGAAGTCAGCGGCGAGGGCCAGCCGCAGCAGCGCTTCGTGATGGGCGCGGGTGACCTCGCGCAACGCCTCGTTGCGCTCGTGGTACATGCGGCGCAGGTCCACCACGAAGCGCTCCATTTGTGCGGCAGCGGCGTCGTCGAAACCGTTGTCCGCGCCGGTCGGGCCGGAGATCGCCATCGACTGCGCGGTCATGCCGTGGCCCAAAGGTCCGCAATGCAGTCGATCAACTGCAAGGGGCTGAAGGGCTTGACCAGATAGGTATCGGCACCGGCCCGCAGGCCAGCTTCGCGGTCATGAGCCTGGCCCCGTGCGCTGAGCATGATGATGCGCAGACCGGATGCCGGGAATGCCGTGCGCAACCGTTTGCAAAGCTCAAGCCCATCCATGGCGCCGGGCATCATCACATCGAGCAGCATCAGGTCGGGTTGCTGCGCGATCGCCAGCCGCAGCGCCGACTCCCCATCTGACGCCTCGCTGATCTCGTAATCCTCGAATTCGAGCGTCATGCGGATCAGCCGACGGATCTGCGCGTGGTCGTCGACGATCAAGATTTTCTTCATGGCTCGCTCCGTATGTCTGTGTTGCGGAGTAAGTGTCATGTGTATCAAATTTGCCGTCTATGGTTGTCGGGCTGGCCGGTCCTCAGTTCCGGTAGAACTGCTCTAGTTCCTAGATATATTTGCGCAAAAGTGGATCTGAAGGGCGCTCGACAGGTCTCTTGCTGTTGCTGTACGAAATTATCATTTATATTGAATTTGTCGCCAAAGCAAGAAAGCGAAGAGGCAGGGCGGCAGACGCAATCCGTGACGCTGTACACGCAAGGCGTCGCCTTGTACAGCCAGGTGGTCATTCAATTGGCCGCGCTTTGATCTGGCGCAAACAAGTGGCACCTCCCGGGTGTGCAATGCCGGAGCCGCCCACTCCCCCTGGCCGATGGCACGCAAGAAAAGGCGCGCCGGCAGCTGCCGAGGCTCCAACAGGAATTTCCATGCAAACCATTGACATCAACGCCGGCCCTGCCGGGAGCCGCACCACCGGAACGCCATCGGCGCGAGGTGGCGGCTTCTTCATGCACCACGGGCCATGGGCCCTTGGGGTCCGTCTGTTCCGCAAGCTCAAGTTCGCCGCCAAGGCCGGCCTCATCTCCCTGGCGTTCGTCGTGCCGATGGCGGTGCTGACGGTTGCCTTTGTGCGCAGCAGTCAATCGACGATCGATTTCGCCCGTCACGAGCTGGCCGGCGTTGCGGTGGTGGCCAGGATCGAGCCTTGGCTGATCGACGCCCAGAAGCAGCGCCGCCTCATCCTGTCCGGAGCGGCCGCCGCGATCGACTGGGAGGGGATTGCCAGGCAGCAGGAGCAGGTGCGGGCTCTGGTCGACACCCTTCCGGATGGCCTGGACATGCGCAAGGACATGGCCAAGGTCGAGCAGCAGCAGCAGGCCCTGAAGGCACTGTCCTCGCAGGCCGGCGTCGATGGCCTGGAGGCTCCGCTGCAAGCCTATGTCGATGCCTTGCGGGACCTGCGCACCGCGGTGCTCGACCGATCCAACCTGACCCTCGACCCCGACCAGGACACCTACTACCTGATGAGTCTTTCCACCGATGGTGTCTCTGATGTGATCGAGTCGGTGTCACGCTCGCGTGCGATGGCCGGCGCAGCCGCCCGCCGCGGCACCACACAGGCCGCGCAGCTGCACGAGCTCTACGGTGTCTGGTACGCCGGGCGCGAGCGCATCGGCGCAGTCACCCACGCCGTCAACCGATCCGGCGAAGCCAACCCCGATGTGCGCCGTCGCCTGCAGCCGGAAGAGCCCATCGCCCAGGCGCGGGCTTTCTATGACGCATCGGCGCAGGACTGGTTCGCTGCGGACTTCAACGCCAACGTGGAGGGACTGTCGCAGCCCGGCCAGGACGCGGTGGACGGCCTGCGCGCGCTGGGTGCGCGGGCGAACGGCTTGCTGGGCGAGCTCATCCAGGCCCGCATCGACGCCACCAGCGCGGAGCGGCAATGGGTGCTCGCCATCATCGGCTGCTCGCTCGCCGTCGCGGCCTATCTGTTCTATGCGTTCTACCTGGTGATGCATGGTGGGCTGAAGGAAGTGAGCCGCCATCTGACGGCGATGACCGATGGCGATCTCACCACTTCGCCCCGGCCCTGGGGTCGCGACGAGGCAGCGGAGCTGATGCTGCTGCTGGCAAACATGCAATCCAGCCTGCGCCAGATGGTGGCCAAGGTCAGGGCGGCGTCGGACGGCATCGTGGATGCGAGCACCGAGATCGCCGACGGCTCCAACGACCTGTCGGCGCGCACGGAGCAGACCGCGGCCAACCTGCAGCAATCGGCCGCGGCGATGGAGCAGATCAGCGCCACCGTGCGTCAGACCTCGGACCACACGCAGGAGGCCACCCGCATCGCCTCACGCAATGCCAGCGTCGCCGGCCATGGTGGCGAGGTCATCAAGACCATGGTGATGACGATGGAGGACATCCAGACGTCCTCCAAGCGGATCAGCGACATCATCGGCGTCATCGACACCATCGCGTTCCAGACCAACATCCTGGCGCTGAACGCCGCCGTTGAAGCGGCCCGCGCCGGCGAGCAAGGGCGGGGCTTCGCGGTCGTGGCGTCCGAGGTGCGCGCGCTGGCGCAGCGTTCGGCCAGCGCGGCCCGCGAGATCAAGAGCCTGATCTCCACCAGCGTCGAGAAAGTCGAGAGCGGCACGAACATCGTTCGGGAGGCTGGCACGGCGATGAACAACATCGTGACCAGTGCCGATCACATCAACGTGCTGCTGGCGCAAATTGCCACCGGCTCCGGCGAACAGAGTCAGGGCATCGGTCAGGTCGGCAGTGCCGTTCAGGAACTGGACCGGGCCACGCAGCAGAACGCGGCGATGGTGGAGCAGACCGCTGCGGCGGCATCATCGCTTCGCGACCAGGCGCAGGACCTGGCCGCGGAGGTGGCGCGCTTCAAGCTGCCGTCGCATGAATGACGCTGGGTTGATCCAGCGCATGAACGCCTCGCGGCGGTTCAACTAATGTGCTGGCATGAGTTCGCATGTGCGGCGCATCCTGCTGATCCTTGGCCACCCCGACAACTCGGAGCATCACCTTTGCCATGCGCTGGCCTCGGCCTACGCCGAAGGCGCCCTGGCCGCGGGGCATGAGGTGTGCCGCATCGACGTGGCGGCGCTCGACTTTCCGCTCTTGCGCGGCAAGAAAGACTGGGAGCAGGGCGTCGTGCCGGCCTCGCTGCTGCCCGCGCAGGAGGACATCGCATGGGCTGAGCATGTCGTGCTGTTCTTCCCGCTGTGGCTCGGCGACATGCCGGCCCTGCTGAAGGGCTTCCTGGAGCAGGTGGCGCGACCGGGCTTCGCGCTTGGCAAAGCCGGCGATCCAGCGCCGGGCGCCAAGCTTCTCGCGGGGCGCTCCGCACGCGTGGTGGTGACCATGGGCATGCCAGCACTGGTCTATCGCTGGTACTTCCGTGCCCACAGCGTGAAATCTCTGGAGCGCAACGTCCTGGGATTCGTCGGCTTCGCTCCGGTGCACGAAACCTTGGTCGGCAGCGTCGAGTCCCTTGGCGAGTCTGGCGTCGCCAAGTGGTTGGAGCGGATGCGCAACGCGGGCGAAAAGGCGGACTGACCCTCTCGAGTGGCCATGCGCAGGTTGTCGAGAAGGTCCTGTCGCGTGCCGACGATGGAAGAGCGGAGCGCGCGGATCAGGGCCCGGCGCTGTCGAGGTATTCGGGTGCCGAGGCGTGCCAGCCCAGGCGCTCTCCGATGGCCTGGCGCAGCGCGTCGGCGGCCTGTGGCTCGCCATGCGTCACGTAGACGTGGCGTGGCGCGCGGGGCAGCGTGGCCAGCCAATCCAGCAACTGCGGCTGGTCGGCGTGCGAGGACATGCCGTCGATGGCCACCACCTCCGCGCGCACGGGCACCCACTTGCCGTGCATGCGGATGCTTTCGGCCCCGGCCAGCATGGTTGCGCCGCGCGTGCCCGCGGCCTGGTGGCCGACGAACACCACGGTATTCCTGGGGTCGGGCGCCAGCGCCTGCAGGTGATGCAGCACCCGGCCACCCGTGGCCATGCCGCTGGCCGCCACGATGACGCTCGGGAAGCCGGGGCGGTTGAGTGCGCGCGACTCCTCCTCGGTGCGCACGTAGCGAACCTTGTCCACAAGGTCACGGCGGTCGGCCTCGGTCAGCCGATGTTCGTCCGCGCGGGTCTGCACGAGCCGGGTCACCAACGTGGCCATGGGGCTGTTGAGGTACAGCGGCATGTCGGGAATGCGGCCCTCGGCCTTCAGGCGAAGGATGGCGTGGAGGATGGCCTGCGCGCGGCCGACCGCGAAGGCCGGGATCAGCGTCGTGCCGCCGCGCGCCGCGGTGCGGGCGATGACCTGGCACAGCACATCGGCGCTGGGCGCTGCCGGGTGGCGCCGGTCGCCGTAGGTGGACTCGATGACGACGATGTCCGCGGCGGGCGCGGCGGCAGGTGGCAGCATCACGGCGTCGTCGGTCCGCCCGAGGTCGCCGGAAAACGTGATCGACCCGGCGTCGGTGGACAGATGGACGCTGGCAGCGCCGATGATGTGGCCCGCGTGGCTGAACGACGCCATCAGGCCCGGCAGCGGCTCGAACGCCCGGCCGAAATCATGCCGCCGCACCTGCTTCAGGCTGTGCAGCGCCTGCGCCTCGGTGTACAGCGGCAGCGCCGGCGAATGCCGGCTGAAGCCATGACGATTGGCGTAGCGGGCGTCTTCCTCCTGCAGGTGGCCGGAATCCGGCAGCAGGATGGCCAGCAGGTCGGCCGTCCCAGGCGAAGCATGGATGCTGCCGCGAAAACCCTCTTCAACGAGGCGGGGCAGGTAGCCGCTGTGGTCGATGTGCGCGTGCGTGAGTACGACGGCGTCGATGGACGACGCAGGGACCGGGAATGGCGCCCAGTTGCGCAGCCGGAGCTGCTTCAGGCCCTGGAACAACCCGCAGTCGACGAGCAGGCGGCGGCCACCGAACTCGACGAGATAGCGCGACCCCGTCACCGTGCCGGTGGCGCCGAGGAAACGCAGCGTGGGCGCGAGGGGCGCGGTCATGACTGCCACCGCAGGATCCGGTACACCGGGCAGTAGCCGACGAGGCCCGTGATGAAGGCCAGCATGCCGAAGTAGCCCGCCGGGCCGATGAGGCCCTGCGCCGCTGCGACCACCAGCGCGGCCCCGACCAAGGCTCGCAGGATGCGATCCGTGGTCCCGATGTTCATCCCCATGACGGCCTCCAGACGCTGAGCATGCGGCTCAGTGAAGACAGCGTAGGCGGCCCGTTGCGGTGGCCGCTTGCGCCACGTCAAGGAACGGCGCTGTGCCGCCCGTCTTGCACGGCTCGTCCATGCGACGGACAAGCCCATGGCGCCGCCTCACATGCGCGAGAACTCGTCGAAGGCGCTGACGGCGCCGGCCGCGTACATCAGCGATGGCCCGCCGCCCATGTAAGTCGCCACGGCAAGGGTTTCGTCGATCTCCTGGCGGCTGGCGCCGAGCTTCACGAGCGCTTGCACGTGAAAGCCGATGCAGCCATCGCAGTGCGCGGCAACGCCCAGCGCCAGTGCGATCAACTCCTTGGTCTTGCGGCTCAGGGCGCCATCGGCCATGGCGGCACGGCCCAGGTCGTTGAACGCCTTCATCGCGTCCGGCGTGCCGGTGCGCAGCGTGGCCAGGTCCGCGCTGATGCGCTGGGTCAACTGGCGAAAGTCGCTGGTTGCGGTTGGCATGGCTGCTCCTAGCGCCCGCGTGCACGGCCCTTGACCGAACAGGTGTTGAACCCGAACGGCAGATAGGCCGGGCAGGAGCCGACGAGCCCGGTCAGCAGCGGCAGCAGGCCGATCCAGCCCCAGTTGCCGATGCCGCCGAGCCAAGCCGCGGCGATCAGGGCCAGGCCGACGAGTACCCGAACGAAGCGGTCGATGGTGCCAACGTTGAACAGCATGGGAACCTCCTTGCAGAGGCTGCATCGTCGGCACTTCCTGTTGTGCGTAGCTTGACGAAGGTCAAGGAGGTGTTCCGGCACCTTCAGTTGACGGCCATCAAGTTCATCGACGGCGTGCGGTGGTTTCATGGCTGCTCCGTCAAGGGAGAGCAGCCATGCGGCAACCACGATCTCGCCTTCGCGGCGTGCGCACCAACGTGCTTCGCGCCTGATGGTCACGCCAGAAAGCCCGGACATCCGGGCGGGGCTCACCGATGCGGAGGCCGCCCACCGCTTGTCCGTCCATGGGGCCAACGAGATCCGGGACCGGGAGGCGCGGGGGCTGTCGGCCACGCTGCGCAGCGTGTTGACCGAGCCCATGTTCCTGCTGTTGCTCGTCGCTGCGGCCATCTACCTGATCGTGGGAGACCTCGGTGAAGGCTTGCTGCTCGCCTTCTTCGCCTTGGTGAGCGTCGGCCTGGTCGTCCTTCAGGAGCGCCGCAGCCAGCATGCGCTGGACGCGCTGCGCACGTTGGCGCAGCGCCAGGCGCGCGTCGTGCGGGATGGCTGCGTTCGCCGCGTACCCGCGCGCGAGCTCGTGCCGGGGGACGTCTTTTTGGTGGGTGAGGGCGAGCGTGTCGCCGCCGACGGCCTCTTGCGCGACGCCGTCGGCTTGGTGGTCGACGAGTCGCTGCTCACGGGCGAGTCGGTGCCGGTCAGCAAGCAAGCCGCGCTGCCGGCGCACGAGACGATGGCGAAGCCGGGCAGCGACGACGCGTCCTGTGTGTATGCGGGCACCCTGGCGGTGGGTGGCCATGCCGCCGTGCAGGTGCTTGCCACCGGCCGGCACACCCAGGTCGGTCGTATCGGTGCGTCGCTGGCCGGCATCGAGACCGCACCGACGCCGCTGCAGCAGCATCTGAGGCGGCTGGTGCATGTCTTTGGCGTGGCCGCCATCGCCGCCTGCGGGATCGTCGTGGTCAGCTACGGCTTGCTGCGCGGCGACTGGATGCAAGGCGTGCTGTCGGCCATCGCGCTGGGCATGGCGATGCTGCCAGAAGAGTTTCCGATGGCGTTGGCGGTGTTCCTGGCGTTGGGCTCATGGCGGCTGGCGCGCATCCAGGTGTTGGCGCGGCGGCCCGCCGTCGTCGAGGCGCTGGGGGCCGCCACCGTGCTGTGCGTCGACAAGACCGGCACGCTCACCGAGAACCGCATGCAACTGCGCCGACTCGTCACCGATGACGCGGACGTCGCCGTGGAGATCGGTGCCGCCGTGCCCGAGGCGGTACACCGGCTGCTGGAGTTCGGCATGCTGGCGTCCCGGCGAGGTGGAACCGACCCGCTGGACCGCGCGCTGCTTGCGCAGGGCGACGCCGCGCTGGCGGACACAGAGCATCTGCATCCGGAATGGCGGCTGACGCACGAATTCCCCCTCAGCGCGCACCTGCTCGCGATGTCGCACGAATGGACGGACGCCGACGGCCGGCGTCGCATCGCCGCGAAGGGGGCGCCGGAAGCGGTGGGCGACCTGTGCCACCTGGACGCGCAACGCACCGAAGCCCTGCTGGCGCGCGTCCAACTGCTGGCCGCGCAGGGACTGCGCGTGCTGGCCATTGCGGCAGGCTCGGCGCCCGGCGGAGCGACCGCGCAGCGCCAGCACGACCACGACTTCACGTTGCTGGGCCTGGCCGCCTTCGAAGACCCGCTGCGGGCCAGCGTCCCAGCGGCGGTGGCACAGGCGCGAGAAGCCGGCATCGCGGTCGCGATGATCACCGGTGACCATGCGGCCACCGCGCTGGCCATCGCGCGCCAGGCGGGGCTGGACGTCACGGCGGGCGCGTTGAGCGGCGCGGAGATCGAAGCCATGGACGATGCTGCCTTGGCGGTGGCCGTGCGCCGCGTCCGCGTGTTCGCACGCGTGATGCCCGAGCAGAAGCTCAGGCTCGTGCAGGCATTGCGGCGCAACGGCGAGACCGTGGCGATGACCGGCGATGGCGTCAACGACGCCCCGGCGCTGAAGGCGGCGCACATCGGCATCGCCATGGGTGTGCGCGGCACCGACGTCGCACGCGAGGCGGCCGGGCTGGTGCTGCTGGACGAAGACTTCGGCCGCATCGTCGCAGGCGTGCGCATGGGTCGGCGCATCTTCGACAACCTGCGCAAGGTCATGGTCTACATCACGGCGATCCACGTACCTGTGGCGGGCTTGGCGCTGCTGCCATTGCTGTTCGGTTTGCCGCCGCTCATGCTGCCGGCCCACGTCGTGTTGACGGAGATGGTGATCGACCCGGTGTGTTCACTCGCCTTCGAGGGCGCGCCCGAGGCACCCGGCCTGATGCGCCGGCCGCCGCGCCGCGATGACGACGGCATCGTGGGCTGGCCGATGCTGTGGCAGGGGCTTGCTCAGGGTGGCTGCTTGCTGATTGCGACGATGGGCCTGTACGCGGCGGCACTGCACACCGGCCGCGATGGCGATGTGGCGCGCACCCTTGCGATGGTGGGGCTGACCGTGGGCAACCTGCTGCTTGTTGCAGCCAACACGTCGGCGGGCAGTGGGCTGCGCGCGCTGGCCGAGCCCAGTGCGCGGGCCTTCTGGGCCGTGGCCGCGGTCGCCATCGCCGCACTGACCGTGGCCGTGCTGGTTCCAGGTGCTCGCCGGTTGCTGCACTTTGCTGTCCCCACCGCTGGCGACCTGACGTTGGCGGTTGCCGCGGTTGTCGTGGCAGTGGCTGTCGGCACGCGGCTGAGCAGCCGCAGGCGGCGGGGTTGAGGCTCAACGTGCCTCGGTCACTTTAGGACCGAAGGGGTCTGCCACTCGGGCTTGGATCCAGCGACGCGATCCATGCCCGGGCTTCGTCGACGGACTGGAAGACCCGGTAGGGCGCGGCAACGATGCCCAGAGCCATGAAGTCGTGTATCGCGGCGGTGATGTCCGGCCTGTTTGACACCGCGGTGATCAATATCCTTGAGTTGGTGAAGAGGGGGCCGATGTGCATGGCCGCGATCTCCATCGTGGCACTGGTCGTGACCTCATATTCCTGCACGGCGGTGTAGTCAGTGATCGTGTAGCGCAGGTCATCGAAGCGCGGATCGCTGCAGATCTTGTCAAAGGACGCCCTTCTTTCGGCAATCGACACGTCGCCGAAGTACTGCCTCAAGACGCCGGAGTTTTCCCAGGTGAGTTTGTATGGCATCGAGTTCACGCCGTCGCGCGGGAATGGGAGGACTGCATCGCACAGTCGTGGGTGTGAAACATGATTCTGACGCCATCCATGCGGCACGGCACGCTCGCTCAGTTGCCGTTCAGGCAGCGTTGCGATGTGGCCGCACACGGCCTTCTGGTTAGCGCAAGCAGATCTAGGCCGCCAAGGCCGGCGTCGCGACGTGGCGGCCCCTTGGGCAGTGGAGGTCTGTTGATCCGCATCAAGCCGCGTGCGCGGCTGTTCTCGGAAGATGAGGCTGTACTGCTGCCCGGCGAAGAGCCGCTTCGCGAATGTTCAAACGCCATCTCTGCTTCTTCCTCGCGTGGGCTGCGGCGCTGGTCAGCGCCGCGACGCCGGCTCCCGCGGTTGACGCAGCCCGGATCACAGCGACCGGACCGCACACCACGGGCCTGGCAGCCGCCTATCGGCGCGGCGCTGCCTGGGCCGTCGGGGTCTATCTGTTCGTGCCCGGCGAGGAAGAGCCGCGCGTGGGCGCCGGGTTCCTGCTCGACGATCAAGGTGCCATCGCCACCGTCGCGCACCTGTTCGGCAAAGATCAGCAGATCCTTGTCGCGCTGCCGGACAAGCGGCTGCTCGCCGCAACGCTGGAGGGGCTGGACGAGGTGGCCGACGTTGCCTTGCTGCGCGTGAAGCCGCCACCGAAGGGGCGCCCGGCGTTCGCGCACGCGCCAAGCGTGCATGTTGGCGATTGGGTGCTGGCTGTCGGCGAACCCTTCGGCCTGGAGCGCTCGGCTTCGGTCGGCATCGTCAGCGGCAAGGACCGGCATTTCGGTGACGACGGCGAACTGATGTTCATCCAGAGCGACGTGTCGCTGAACCCCGGCAATTCCGGCGGACCGTTGCTGGACGCGACAGGAGCCATTGTCGGCATGAATGCGCGAACGATCGTCGGCCCGCCCGGTACACCGGGCGCGAGCCTGGCCATCCCCATCGACATCGTGCTGCAACTGGTGGGGGAATTGCGCAAAGAAGCCACCGGGCCCAGGCGACCGCGGCTGGGGGCGATGTTCGACGACGTCTCACCGGCGGCAGCCTGGGCGGCTGGCCGCGGCGACGTGAGCGGCGCGTTGATCCTCTCCGTCCCGCACGGCACCCTGGCCGACCGCATGCAACTGCGTGCCGGCGACGTCGTGACCATGATGAATGGTCACCCGATCACCAGCGGTGCGGACTTCGTCAACTCGCTGCTCGCCTGGCGCAGCGCGCCCCACACGCAACTGATCGTCCGCCGCGCCGGCCACGAGCTGGTGCTGCAGCTCGAATGAACCTTGCGGCCCTGCTCGTCATGGCCACGGTGGCGTTGCTGGGCGCCGCCTGCTGCGCATGGATGCGCCGGCAACTGCGGCACGTCCGCTTGACGGCCCTGGTGTTCGACCACTCCGATCAAGGCATCATCGTGACCGACGCCCGCGCCAATGTGATCGCCGTCAATCGTGCGTACTGCAACATGACCGGCTATACCGAGGCTGAGCTGATGGGCCGCAACCCGCGCGTGCAGCAAAGCGGGCGGCATGACCAGGCCTTCTATCGCGAACTGTGGCGGGCGTTGAACGACACGGGCCAGTGGCAAGGCGAGATCTGGAACCGGCGCAAGAGCGGAGAGGCCTACCCCGTCTGGCAGAACATCAGCGTCATCCGCAACCGGCGCGGTCGTATTGTTCAGTTCGTCGCCATCGCATCCGACATCACGCCTGTCAAGGCGGTGCAGGAGCGGCTCGACCACCTTGCCCACCATGACGCGCTCACCGACCTGCCCAACCGCCTGTTCTTCGTGTCCTTTCTGGAGCGGGCCTTGCTCCACGCCGATCGCAATCACCGCGGCGTCGCCTTGCTCTTCGTCGACCTGGACCACTTCAAGACGATCAACGACACGCTGGGCCATGCCGCTGGCGACCAGCTTTTGATCGACGTGGCGCAGCGGCTGCGCAAGGCCGTCCGTTCGGAGGACTTGGTCGCGCGTCTCGGCGGAGACGAGTTCGTCGTGCTGCTGGAGCGTCTGCGCGACCGCAGCGAGGCGGCCGGCGTGGCCCGCAAGATGCTGGCAGAGGTTTGCGCGCCGTTGCAGATCTCGGGCCAGACGATCTCGCCGCAGGCCAGCGTGGGCATCGCGATCTACCCCGGCGACGGCCTCTCGGCGGCCGACCTGCTGCAAGCCGCGGATGGCGCCATGTACGAGGCCAAGCGCCGTGGGAGGCACACCTTCGCCTTCCGCTCACCGTCGCCGGAGTGATTCAACCCGAGGCTTCAGGCGACAGCTCGAAGGGGCGCACCACGTCCGACAGTTCGGTTGCCGCCTCCATTGCCGCTGCCAGCGCCAGCAGCCTGGGCGCGTAGCTGCCGTCTTCGACCTCGTGCGTCCTGAAGGTCGTGCTCATGAGGGGTGCCGTGTCGAGGATGGTGCCTATCTCCGCGGGAGCGTTTTGCCCACCCTTGCCGCCCATGACACTGATCACCGCCACCTGGGGCAGCCAGTCGCGGAATCCGACCACGAAGCTGCGCATGGGGCTGGCGAGCCGGCACAGCCAGATCGGTGCCACAAGCACCACCAGATCGAACTCGTCCGGGTGCGGACCTGTGTAGGTGATCGACGGCTTGAGCCGCAGCAGCGAATCGATGGCGCAGCGCAACGTGACCAGCCTCTTGCGTGGCCGTCTCTCGTGGATCTGCCCGGACGCCCAATTGCGGGATCGGCACAGCAGCTCCGTCAGACGCGTGCCTGTCCCAGTGAATGAGTAGGTGATGACGAGGATCTTGCTCATCCTTGCGAGCGTAGGCATTTGCCGCACCGGCGATTTGATGCAGCTCAATTGCTGCGTTATGTGCTGGCCGCGCACGGTGGCCGTGCAAGCTCGGCCGACAACGTCGACGCCGAGGTTGCGGTCATGGTGAGAAGCGACCTCCACGCCGCGTCGCGCGGCCGCAGCGCATCGTCGGCTACGTGGTCCGGCAGATCCCGCCCGTGGCTTAGCGCCAAACCACGACGACGCTATCGTCTGGCGGGCGCTTGAGCTATGACGAGCGCTCCTGCGCAGCCTGGCAGGACGCGCATCGCCGCACCGACGGCCGCGCCGTGAGACGCGCCAGCGCAATGGCCTCGCCACAGCGGGCGCAGTCGCCATAGGTGCCCGTGGCCAGGCGGTCCAGCGCGTCATCGACGTCCTGCAACTCCTGCAAGTCTCGGGTGGCCTGGAAATCCTCCGTCTGCTGGCGCTGCATGAGCTCGGCGTCATCCTTGAGGTCTCGGACTTCCGGGCTATCCATCTGCGCTGCTTGACGCGCCATCTGCGCAGCATGCACCTCGGTTCGCAGCTCGGTCTGGCGGCACAGCAGCAACTGGCGCAGCGCGGGCAGGTCGGTTTGAGTCTGAAGTTCCATCTGTTTGGTCCTCTGCTGCATCTGATGACACGCCGGTCCGGCGATGAGCCATGCTAGGCAGCGCGCCAGCGATCGAGTTGCGCTGGATCAAGCTGACTGGTGGGAGTCGGGTGCAGCGATCGCCACCCGGCTGGATTGACCCGCATCAAAGAGCGGACCGAGCAACCCGCCTAGATTGCCGCTTCGCACCGGCGCTGGCCGGCTGCTTCGCAAACGGGACGCCAGGATGCCGATGGATACGATGGAGCGCAGGCAGCGTGGGGGCAGGCATGACGCCTGAGCTCGCGGGCCGCTTCTTCGTCGCGCTTCTGATCGGCATCTTGGTTGGCATCGAGAGGGAGAAGAAGCACTCGACGGGCTCCGCTCGCAGCTTCGGTGGCATCCGCACGCATGCCTTGCTGGCCTTGTCCGGTGCGGCCTCGGCGTGGCTCGGGCAGGAGCTGCAGTTGCAGTGGCTCTTCGTTGTGGTGCTCGCATCCGTCATTGCCATGGCGATTGCCAGCCGTTTCCTTTCGCGCCGCGATGGCGAGAACGCCGGATCCGGCATGACCAGCGAGATCGCGGGCATGGCCGTCGTGCTGCTTGGCGGCATGGCGGCGACCAGCAGCCAGCCGCTGGCCGTGGCCTTGGCGGTCACGCTGTCGGCGGTGCTCGCCTTCAAGCAGCCGCTGCACGCACTGGTGGAGCGGGTGGGCATCGACGACATCCTGGCGGGCATCAAGCTACTGATCGCCTCAGTCATCGTGTTGCCTCTCGTGCCAAACGAAACCGTGGACCCATGGCGGGTCCTCAACCCCTACCTGCTGTGGCTTATGGTGGTGCTGATCTCCGCGCTCTCGCTGGCCGGCTACATCGGCATGCGTTGGCTGGGGCCGGCGCGCGGCGCCGCGATCACGGGTCTTGCAGGCGGGTTGGTGTCGTCCACCGCCACCACGCTGAACTTTGCGCGCGACAGCCGCAAGCTTGGCCCGGCCGCCAATGGCAGTGCCATCACCGCCGGCATCCTGTGCGCCTGGCTGGTGATGGTCCTGCGCGTGGCGACGCTAGTCGCCATCCTCAACCGGCCGTTGCTGGCCGAGCTCTGGCTGCCGCTGTTGATGATGAGCCTGATCACCGGCGCCCTGGCGCTGCGGCATTACCTCGCCGGCGCTGTCACCGACAGCGCCGGCACGCAAGCCAGCGCACCGCTGAAGAACCCGTTCAGCCTCAGCGCGGCAATCCGCTTCGGTGCCGTCTTTGCGGTCGTGCTGGTCGTCGTGAAGCTGGCTCAGCAGCAATTCCCAGGCGGAGGTCTGATCGCGATCTCGGCGCTCGCCGGCGCTGCTGACGTTGACGCCATCGTGCTGTCGCTCAGCGGTCAGCAGGACGCCACCTCGACGATCGCCTGGACCGCGTGGGCCCTCCTTGCGGCGCTCTTCGCCAACACGGTGGTGAAGGTGGCCATGGTGATGCTGGTCGCTCGCGGAACCGTGCGTCGTGACGTGTGCGTGGCGAGCGCCGCGATAGGCCTCATCGGCGCGGTCGCGGCGTGGGCCTGGGTCTGAAGTTGGCCGTTGTCTGCCTGCGCTGTGGCGTTGCCGCCTCGCCATCGGCACGAAGGTTTGATGCAGCACAAAGTGCAGCTTCACGTGCCTCGCTCCCCGGAGCAGGGTTGTGTTGCCTCAAGGCGCACAGCGCCCGCAGTTTGTTCAATGACCCCATCGGGATTCGTCCCATCACCCGGAGTCATTGATGAACCCTTCGAAAAGCCTGCGCCTCGCCGTCATTGCCGTGGCAAGCCTCACCATCCTGCCAGCCTTCGCGGACGAGGGGGCGTTGCTCGTTCGCGTGCGCGCCCTGCATCTGCAGTCGGCCAACAAGGACAGCACGGGCCTGGGCCTGTCGATCAACGACAAGACTTTCCCCGAGCTCGACATCAGCTACTTCCTGGCGCCCCAGCTTGCAGCCGAGCTGGTGCTGACCTACCCACAGAAGCAGACGCTGTACTCGAATGGCAGTGAGATCGGCTCGCTCAAGCATCTTCCGCCGACGCTGACGCTGCAATATCACTTCAACCCGAGCGGTACCGTGCGGCCCTATGTCGGCGCGGGCGTGAACTACACGAACTTCTCCAGCGTCAGATTCACACCTGCCGTGCAAGCCGCGTTGCATCCTGGCATCAAGCACAGCAGCTGGGGTGCCGCCTGGCAGATCGGTGCTGACGTCGAGGTCGCAAAGGGGCTCTACCTGAACTTCGACCTCAAGAAGCTGAGCCTGGGCACGACGGTGTATTCGAGCGGTGCTTCGGCTGGGAAGTTCAAGGTCAACCCGACGCTGGGCAGCGTTGGCCTTGGCTGGCGCTTCATGTAGCCAGCGGCGCGGGGATGACGCCCCGCGAAGGGCAAGCCCCTGAGTCG
The DNA here is from genome assembly GCF_056406315.1 of Roseateles sp. P1_C6. Lineage (NCBI taxonomy): Bacteria > Pseudomonadati > Pseudomonadota > Betaproteobacteria > Burkholderiales > Sphaerotilaceae > Roseateles > Roseateles sp. P1_C6. The sequence continues at coordinate 419,709 of NZ_JBFUAK010000001.1, read as the reverse complement.
CGCGACGAACGCTGAGCTTCGGCGACCGCTTCGGAACTGCCCTTCAATTTCTATCAAGCGCGCAGGGCCGCCAGCTCCTGCCGCAGTGCGGCGTTCTCGGCCTCGAGTGCCGCGACGCGCTGGCGCAGCGCTTCCATCGTGTCCTCCGCCCCAGCCGCTTCGACCGGTGGGGCTGCATCGCCCGTCGCGGCACTGGCATCCGGTGCCAGGTCGGCCGCGGGCGGCTTGCGCTTGGCCTCGCGCACGCGCTTGGCGGCCTGCTTGAGCTCTGCAGCACCGGCGGCTGCGGCGGCGGCCTGTTCCTCGGCTGGCAAGGTGGCGACGGCGGCGGCTGCATTGATCGAGATCGCGCCGGCCTTCACCGCGGCGACCAGCTCTGGTGCGCCCTGCCGCTGAATCTTCTCGATCAGCACCACTTGGTTGCTGCTCAGCCGCGCCGCCTTGGCCAGCGCCTCGCGTGTTTCCAGCGCCTCCTGGGCGGATGCCGCGGCTGCTTCCATCGCGACGGGCTCCGCCATGGTCGGCGCCTGCGGGTCTGCCGCAGCCGCCGTGCGCACGCGCCGCTCTGCCACGATCTCGCGCTTGCGCAGCGCGAGCACGCCGCGCTGGAAGTCCGAGATGCTGCGTCGGCCCAGGTGCTGGTCGATCATCCACAGGTGCACGTCCTCGATGGACTTGAAGCGCGAGTTCTGCACCGTCTGGAACGCCAGCCCGTGCTTGCTGCAGATGCCGTGGCGGTTGTGCCCGTCCACCAGCACGTTGCCCCACAGCACCAGCGCGTCGCGGCAGCCTTCGGCCAGGATGCTGCGCTCCAGGGCCTCGTACTCCTCCGGCGTCAATGGGTCGATGTAAGCCTTGAGTTCTTCGTTGACGACGATATCCATGGAGCCGGGTGCAAGCGTGCGGGCAAAGGGGCGGCATTTTAGAGAGTGCTGCCAGGCTGATCGGGATTCAGCAACGCATGCGTGCGGCTGAGCGCCGAGGAAACAGCGCGCAACTTGTCGCAGTGCCGGGTTAGCGGGCGGCCGCTCGCAGGCCGCCTTGGAAGCATCGCGACACAACCCATGGCGCCAAGCCAACACGCGTCGTGCAGACTGTCCCGATGACCCTGCACATCGATGACACCCAGACGACGTTGACATCCGCACAGAACCTCACCGGCTGGCGCCGTGAGTTCTGCGTCGAACTGCTTGGCGAGGGCCAGGCACGGATCTTCCTGCGCGCGCTGGAGGCGCCCTCGCTGAAGGCCACGGAACTCCATCGCGGCGTGCTGTTCCACCGGGTGGGCTCCGCATTCGCCGATCTGGGCGGCTGTGTCGCGGCGGCGCGCGATGCACTGGAACATCTCGCGCGCACGGCCGTCAGGCAGCAGCCCAGCAAGGACAACCTGTTCGCGGCGGTCACCTACGACCGTGGCGCCTGGGACCGAGTCGTCAACGCCGTCGAGCAGTGGCAACGCCGGCCGCCTGCGGCGCCAGGCCGATGACTCGCTGAAGGGCAGGGTGCGGCTGACGTCCTGATCGTTCGGGAAGCGCTGGAAGGGACGTGGAATACTGTATATATTTACAGCATGTCGCCCGTTCATCCCCGCATCGCCGCAGCCCAGCCGGCCCTTGTACCGCTGGACTCCATCAAGGGCCGCGGCACCGCGACGGCCATGCCGCATCGCTTTGAAGTGCAGCAGCGCGAGCAATACGACGACGGCTGGGGGGCGCTGGACCAGGACGCCGCCGAGGAACATCTGCCGCCGGCCACGCAGGTCATCGAGGAGCAGGCGAAGTCCATCATCTCCAGCAACCAGTCGCCGGACATCTCCTTCGACTACTCCATCAATCCCTACCGCGGCTGCGAGCACGGCTGCGTCTACTGCTTCGCGCGGCCCACGCACAGCTACCTGAACCTGTCGCCGGGGCTGGACTTCGAGACGCGCATCGTCGCCAAGGTCAACGCGGCCGAGCGGCTGCGCGAGGCCTTGGCCTCGCCGCGCTACGAGCCGCGTTCGCTGGTGCTGGGCACGGCCACCGATGCCTACCAGCCCATCGAGCGCAAGCTGGGCATCACGCGCCGCATCGTCGAGGTGCTGGCCGAGACCCAGCATCCGTTCTCGGTCGTCACCAAGTCCAGCGGCATCGAGCGCGAGCTGGACTTGATCGCGCCGATGGCCGCGCAGGGGCTGGTGTCCGTCTACCTGTCCATCACGACGCTGGACAACGACCTGGCGCGCATCCTGGAACCGCGTGCGGCCGCACCGGCGCGGCGGCTGCGCACCATCCAGGCGCTGGCTTCAGCCGGCGTGCCGGTGGGCGTCAGCGTGTCGCCCATCATTCCCTTCATCAACGAGCCCGAGCTGGAGCGCATCCTCGAAGCCGCCGCGGCGGCCGGCGCCAGCAGCGCCTTCAGCATCCCGGTGCGCCTGCCCTGGGAGGTGAACCCGCTGTTCCAGGACTGGCTGCAGCGCCACTTCCCGGACCGCGCCGAGCGCGTGATGGCGCGCATCCGCGAGATGCGCGGCGGCAAGGACAACGACGCGCGCTTCGGCACGCGCTTCACCGGCGAGGGCATCTGGGCCGACCTGCTGCGCGCGCGGCTGCGGCGGGCGGTGGCCAAGCTGGGGCTGCGCACGGAGCGTCGGCCGGTGCAGCTCGCGCTGTTCCAACGACCAAGGAAGCCGTCGGCGCAGGGCGATCTCTTCTAGGACGCGCTGAACCAGCGCGTCTTCAGCGCCTGCAGCCGGCCAGCAAGTCCCACTCGGGCTTGTAGACATCGGCGCGCGCGCCGACCCAGCCCATGGCCGTGTGGAACAGGTTGTCGTGGGACGCCGGTTTGTCGCGCAGGCCGTTCAGGCAGCCCGGCTTGAGCGTCGCGGCCAGGCCGCCACCGTCGGGCACCCACAGCACCATGGGCACATGGGTTTGCTCATTGGGCGCCATGGCGTAGGGCATGCCGTGCAGGTACAGGCCGTTCTCGCCCAGCGACTCGCCGTGGTCGGACACGTAGAGCATGCCGGCGTCGAAGCGCGTGGCCTGCGTCTGCAGCCACGCAATGCTGCGCGCCAGCAGGCGGTCGGTCGTCACGAGCGTGTTGTCATAGCTGTTGACGACCTGCTCGCGCGGGCATTGCTGCAAGGCGTTGCTCTGGCACTCGGGCTGGAAGGGCTTCAGGTCGGGTGGCGAGCGCTTGAAGTAGGCCGGCCCGTGGCTGCCCATCTGGTGCATGACGAGCACCAGCCCGCGCTTGACGCGTTCCGGGTCCAGCGCGGCCACGCGCTGGTCCAGCGCGTGCAGCAGCGACTCATCGAAACATTCCTCGCCGTCGCACAGGCCCGCCGGCAACGGCGCCGCGCCGTCGGGCAGCTTGGCCGTGGGGCTGTTGGGCACGCGGTCGCACAAGCCCTTGCAGCCGCTCTGGTTGTCCAGCCACAGCACGGCCAGGCCGGCGCGCTGCAGCACGTCCAGCAGGTTCTCCTGCGTGCCCTTCACGTCGCCGAAGGCCGTGCGGCCCAGCGGCGAGAACATGCAGGGCAGCGACGCCGCCGTGCTGGTGCCGCAGGACGTGACCTGGCGCAGGCTCAGCACCGGCAGCTTGGCGAGCTCGGGGTTGGTGGGCCGTTCATAGCCGTTGAGGCTGAAGTTCATCGCCCGGGCCGTCTCGCCGACGACCAACAGCAGCAGCGGCGGCTTGGCCCCTTCGGCGCGCGGCAGCAGGCGGGCATCCGCGCCGATGATGGCCGGCGGGCCGCTGGGGGCGGCCTGGCTGCGCAAGGCCGCGGCGCTGACCGAGTAGACCGCGTTCAGCGGCGTGACCATGTAGCGCAGCGTCTTGTAGTTGCGCATCGTCGACGACAGCGTGGCAAACACGGACAGCGCCAGCAGCACCATCGCGACCAGGCCCAGCGCGAAGCCGGCCAGGTTGCCGCCCAGCCGCTTCGCGACGGCCTGACGCGGCGCCGCGGGCCGGCGCAGCAGCCACCAGGCGGGCAGGGCGCCCAGCAGCGCCATGCTCAGCAGCAGCCGCCAGCTCAGCAGGTCGCGTGTCTCGCGCACGTCGGTCTGCACCATGTTCACGACCATGGTCGGGTCGAAGACGATGCCGTAGCTGCCGATGAAATGGGCCAGCGCGCCGGCGGCCAGCAGCAGCACGACGAGAAGCACCTTGATGACGCGCGGCCAGGCCAGCAGGCTCAACAGCGCACCGGTGGCCGCCGTGACCATGCCGGCAAAGGCGAGCGTGAAGATGACGCCGCGCGCACCGGTGATGTCGGGCAGCGCGTGCAGCTGCTGCCACAGCGGCCAGTTGGCCAGCAGGCCCATCCACAGGGCAGCCAGCCAGGCCTGGGTCAGGGGCCGCGAGGTGTCGGGCTGGAACCAGGCCAGCAGGCGCTTGAGCAGGGACATGGGCAAGAGTCGGAAGAGGGCAGCGGCGCGCATTCTCGCGGCTGGCCGCGCACGCGGGATGACAGGGGGCTGGTGTGTCAGCCCGCCGACTGCAAGCTCAGGCCGACGCCGCGGCGGCGGTGCGCAGCGCGACGCCGCCGGCCGCGCGCGCCTTGCTGGGCGCGCCGGTCATGGGCTTCACATAGCGGCCGTGCAGCGCGTCGATCTGCTCGGCCAGCCCTTCGGCGCCCTCGATCTTCTCGGCATGGCGCTTCAGCACCAGGCCGGCCATGTCGATGAGCTTGGCGTTGCGCGTGGTCTCGCCTTGCTGGATCAGCAGTTCCACGGCGGTCTTGGCGGTGCCGCGCATCGAATGCCGCATGGCCGTCTCGGCGACGTTGAAGATCTGGTGATGGCAGTCGCGGAACTGCTCGGCCGCGGCCTGGTGGCCTTCGGTCATCGCGACCAGGATCTCGGTGCTGGCCTTGGCCGTGCAGTGGCGCATGCCCAGCTCGCGCAGGATGGGCATCATTTCTTCCAGCTCCACCTCCTGGCTGGACAGGCGTATCCACAGTGCCGTCAGCAGCGACGCGGCCTCGAGGTCGAAGTTGCCGCTCTGCGAGTGCTCGGTGAACTCGCGGGCGACGACCAGCGCCTGGCCCACGCGGCGCTCCAGCAGGAAGGCCAGGCCGCGGAACACCAGGTCGAAGCGCTGCAGGCGTATCGAGCCCGGCGCGCGTTCCATCGCCGTGACCACCGCGTCATGCGCGTACTTGAAGCCCTTGTAGTCCTTGCTGTCGAAGCGCATCAGCCCGATCAGCACCAGGCTCAGCATGTCGAAGAGCTTGGAGCGCAGGCCTTGCGACATCGCGCGTTCCAGCATCTTCAGCGCCTCAGCGCGCTGGCCGGCGTAAAAGCCCAGCGAGCCGCAGCGCTGCAGCCGCAGCAGGCAGCCCGGCGTCAGCGTCGCGGCGGTCTGGTAGGTCTTGAGCGCCTCGGCCAGTTCGCCCTGTTCCATCTGTACATGGCCCATCAGGTCGTGCGAGTCGGCGTAGTCCGGCAGCTCGCCGATCAGGTTCTCCAGCGTGCGGCGGGCCTTCTGCAGGTTGCCGCTGGCCACCTCGGTGCGCGCCACGCCCAGCCGTGCCCAGGGCACGGTCTTGGCCGCGATGATGGCTTCGTACAGGATCTTGGCGTCGTCGAAGCGCTTCAGCCGCAGCAGCAGTTCCGCGCCGATGCGGGCGGCGTACAGCCAGTACTTTTCCTTGGCCTCGAAGCGCGCCATGCACAGGTTGGCGGCGGTTTCGAAGTCCTGGTTCTCGATGGCCTCGAAGATGTCCTTCAGCATGCGCTTGCGCTGGCGCGCGCTGGCCAGGCGCTCGGCCAGGTTGGCGCTGGTGTAGGGCTTGATGAGGTAGGCGTCCAGCGCCGCCTCGGCGGCCTCGGCCACCTTGGCATAGGTGGCCTCGCTGGTCACCATGACGAAGACCGTGGAGTAAGGCAGCAGGCCTTCGCGGCGCAGCTCGTCCAGCAGGTCCTGGCCCGACGTGTCGCTGGCGTCGAAGTGGTAGTCGCACAGCACGATGTCGAAGGTCTGGTGCTCCAGCATCACGCGCGCGTCCTTCACGCGCGGCGTCTGGCGCACCGTGCCCACGCCCAGGTCGCGCAACTGCGCGGACATCAGGCTGCGGGAGTTGGCGTTGCTGTCGATGATCAGCGCCGACGCGCCCTGGATGGTCTGATCCATCAGGAACATGCGGCCTCCCTCCCCGGCGTGCGGCCGTGGACTGTGAGCGGGAGACGTGGATCGGCAATCACTTATGAGTCATCGGTGTGACAGTCGGCGCACTTTAGGGTTTATGAGTCAAGCGGAGTGAGCTGGTTTACTCGCGTTTTTCTGGCCTGCCGTGACTTAAGACGCGTGCATTGCGGGCATGAAAAAGCCGCGGGGCCCTGTCGGGCGCCGCGGCTTCGGGTAGCGGGGGCGGGCCTACTTGAACAAGTCCTTGACCCGGTCCGTCCAGCTCTTAGCATTCGGCGAATGGCGCTCGCCGCCCTTCTTCAGCGACTCGTCCAGCTCCTTGAGCAGCTTCTTCTGGTGCTCGGTCAGCTTGACGGGCGTCTCGATGGCGATGTGGCAGTACAGGTCACCGGGATAGCTGGAGCGCACGCCCTTGATGCCCTTGCCGCGCAGGCGGAAGGTCTTGCCGTGCTGCGTGCCCTCGGGCAGCTCGATCTCGGCCTTGCCGCCCAGCGTCGGCACCTCGATGTTGCCGCCCAGCGTGGCGGTGACCATGGAGACCGGCATCGTGCAATGCAGGTCGTCGCCGTCGCGCTCGAACAGGTCGTGCTGCTTGATGCGGATCTCGATGTAGAGGTCGCCGCTCGGGCCGCCGTTCACGCCGGGCTCGCCGTTGCCCGCCGAGCGGATGCGCATGCCCTCGTTGATGCCGGCGGGGATCTTGACCTCCAGCGTCTTCTGCTTCTTGACCTTGCCCTGGCCGTTGCAGGTGGTGCAGGGGTCGGGAATGATCTTGCCGCTGCCGTGGCAGTGCGGGCAGGTCTGCTGGATGCTGAAGAAGCCCTGGCGCATGTGCACCGTGCCGGAGCCGCCACATGACCCGCAGGTCTTGGCCGACGTGCCGGGCTTGGCGCCGGAGCCGCCGCAGGTCTCGCAGCCTTCCCAGCTGGGGATGCGGATCTGCGTTTCCTTGCCGCGCGCGGCTTCCTCGAGCGTGATCTCCATCGCGTAGCTGAGGTCGCTGCCGCGGTAAACCTGCTGGCCGCCACCGCCGCCACGACGCTGGCCGCCCTGGCCACCAAAGATGTCGCCAAAGATGTCGCCGAAGGCTTCGGCAAAGCCACCAAAGCCTTCCGCCCCGGGGCCGCCGCGGCCGGCGCCCATGTTGGGGTCCACGCCGGCATGGCCGTACTGGTCGTAGGCCGCGCGCTTCTGCGCGTCGGACAGCATCTCGTAGGCTTCCTTGCCCTCCTTGAAGCTCTCCTCGGCCTTCTTCGCACCCTCGCCCTGGTTGCGGTCAGGGTGGTGCTTCATGGCCAGCTTGCGGTAGGCCTTCTTGATGTCCTCTTCCGTCGCGTTCTTCGCGACGCCGAGGACTTCGTAGTAATCGCGCTTGGACGCCATGCTCTTCGCTCTTCTTTCAAGGGCAAAGGCCCGGCGGCGCTTCGCAGCACCGCCGGGCCGGGATCATCGAGGGCTTACTTGCCGTCCTTGACTTCCTTGAACTCGGCATCCACGACGTTGTCGTCGGCCGGGCGCTTGGCTTCGCCTTGCGGCGCGGCCTGGGGCTGCTCGGCAGCACCGGCCGCGGCTGCAGCGGCGGCTTGCGCACCCTGCTGGTCGGCGTAGATCTTCTCGCCCAGCTTTTGGCTGGCCGTCATCAGCGTCTCGGTCTTGGCCTCGATGGCGGCCTGGTCGTCGCCCTTGATGGCTTCTTCCAGATCCTTCGCCGCGGCCTCGATCGCGTCCTTCTCGGCCTGGTCGAGCTTGTCGCCATGCTCGGTGACCGACTTGCGCACGCTGTGCACCAGGCCGTCGGCCTGGTTGCGGGCCTGCACCAGCTCGACCTTCTTCTTGTCCTCGGCCGCGTTGGCTTCGGCGTCCTTCACCATCTTCTCGATCTCGGCTTCGGAGAGGCCCGAGTTCGCCTTGATGGTGATCTTGTTTTCCTTGCCGGTGCCCTTGTCCTTGGCGCCCACGTGCAGGATGCCGTTGGCGTCGATGTCGAAGCTGACCTCGATCTGCGGCACGCCGCGCGGGGCCGGCGGGATGCCTTCGAGGTTGAACTCGCCCAGCGACTTGTTGGCCTGGGCCAGCTCACGCTCGCCCTGGTAGACCTTGATGGTCACGGCCGGCTGGTTGTCGTCGGCGGTGGAGAAGGTCTGCGCAAACTTGGTCGGGATGGTCGTGTTCTTCTTGATCATCTTCGTCATCACGCCGCCCAGGGTCTCGATGCCCAGGGAGAGCGGGGTGACGTCCAGCAGCAGCACGTCCTTGCGCTCGCCGCCCAGGACCTGGCCCTGGATGGCGGCGCCGACGGCCACGGCCTCGTCGGGGTTCACGTCACGGCGCGGCTCCTTGCCGAAGAACTCCTTGACCTTGTCCTGCACCTTGGGCATGCGGGTCATGCCGCCGACCAGGATCACGTCGTCGATGTCGGCCAGCGCGACGCCGGCGTCCTTCACCGCGGTGCGGCAGGGGGCGATGGTGCGCTCGATCAGTTCATCGACCAGCGACTCCAGCTTGGCGCGGGTCAGCTTGACGTTCAGGTGCTTCGGGCCGGTCGCGTCTGCCGTGATGTAGGGCAGGTTGACGTCGGTCTGCGATGAGTTGGACAGCTCGATCTTGGCCTTCTCGGCGGCTTCCTTCAGGCGCTGCAGGGCCAACACGTCCTTGGTCAGGTCGACGCCCTGGTCCTTTTTGAACTCGGCAATGATGTAGTCGATGATGCGCTGGTCGAAGTCTTCGCCGCCCAGGAAGGTGTCGCCGTTGGTCGACAGCACTTCGAACTGCATCTCGCCGTCGACGTCGGCGATCTCGATGATGGACACGTCGAAGGTGCCGCCACCCAGGTCATAGACGGCGATCTTGCGGTCGCCCTTGCCGTGCTTGTCCAGGCCGAAGGCCAGCGCTGCGGCGGTGGGCTCGTTGATGATGCGCTTGACGTCCAGGCCGGCGATGCGGCCGGCGTCCTTGGTCGCCTGACGCTGGGCGTCATTGAAGTAGGCCGGCACCGTGATGACGGCTTCGGTCACTTCCTCGCCGAGGTAGTCCTCGGCGGTCTTCTTCATCTTGCGCAGCACCTCGGCGCTGACCTGGGGCGGCGCGAACTTCTTGCCGCGCACTTCCACCCAGGCGTCGCCGTTGTCGGCGGCGGCGATGGTGTAGGGCATCAGGTCGATGTCCTTCTGCACTTCCTTCTCGGAGAACTTGCGGCCGATCAGGCGCTTGACGGCGTACAGCGTGTTCTTCGGGTTGGTCACCGACTGACGCTTGGCGGAGGCGCCGACGAGGATCTCGCCGTCTTCCTGGTAGGCAATGATGGACGGCGTGGTGCGGGCGCCTTCGGCGTTCTCGATGACGCGCGTGGTGTTGCCTTCCATGACGGCCACGCACGAGTTCGTGGTGCCCAAGTCAATGCCGATGATCTTTCCCATGAGGTGCTCCTGAGGATTTGGTGATGTATTCGAGTTGTGGATAACTGGCGCTGTTTCAAGGGCACAGCGCCCTGTGTATTACTTGGGCGCGGAAACCGTCACGAGTGCCGGGCGCAGCACCCGGTCGGCGATCAGGAAGCCCTTCTGCAGCACGGCGACCACGGTGTTCGGCTCCTGGGCGGCCGGCACGACCGAGATGGCCTGGTGCTGGTGCGGGTCGAACTTGGTGCCGGCGCTCGGGTTGATCTCGACAACCTTGTTGCGCTCCAGCGCGCTGGCCAGTTGGCGGCGCGTGGCGTGCACGCCTTCCAGCACCGTCTCGACCTTGGCGTCGGGCGTGGCGATGGCCGCCTCCATGCTGTCCATGACGGGCAGCATGGCTTCGGCGAAGGCTTCGACGGCGAACTTGCGGGCCTTGGCGACGTCCTCATCCGCGCGGCGGCGGATGTTCTCGACCTCGGCCTTGGCGCGCAGATAGGCGTCGCTCATCTCGGCCAGGCGGCCTTCGAGTTCGGCAATCTTGATCTCGGGGTTGAGTTCGGCGGCCGTGGGCTCACCGGCGGTGGCGTTGGTCGCGTCTTCGGGCAGGGGGGTGTCGGGCTTCATGGCAGCAAAAAGCGGAATCGCGTCCACTTGGGGAGCGATGCCCTGGTTTCAAGAGGGGGATTGAATTCGGATTATCCGGGTCAACCCGGAGGGTCGGGTTCGTCGGCATCGTCCAGCGACACCGACCAGCGGTCCCAGTCCGCCAACCGGCGCCGGTCCTGCTTGGTCGGGCGGCCTTGTTGGATGGTGTCGGCGGGCTCAGGCGCCAGCCGGCGCGCCTCGGCGGCGGCCTCGCGGGCGGTGATGCTGGCGGGGGTTTCGGCGTAGAGCGCCTGCGCCTGCGGCGCCGGCCCCCGCTGGTTGGACAAGCCCTTGACCTCGACCTCGCGGGCCAGCGTGCCGATGCGAATGCTGAGCAGGTCGCCCACCTTGACGTCCCGCGCCGGCTTGACCGGCTGGCCGCCCACGCGCACGCGGCCCAGGTTGATCTCGTCCACCGCCAGAGCCCGGGTCTTGTAGAAGCGCGCGGCCCACAGCCATTTGTCCAGCCGCATGCTGGTCGGCGCCTCGCTCACTCGCGGGCTCCGGCGGCCTTGGCGCGTTCGCGCTGCACGGCCAGGGTGTCGGGGTGAGGGGCGGCTGTCGGCCAGCCTTGCAGATGGCGCTCGGCCAGCCCGGTCAGCGCCTGCATGCCGGCCGGATGGTCGTTCAGGCAGGGGATGTACGCAAACCGCTGGCCGCCAGCCGCCAGGAAGGCGGCGCGGGCCTCCTGGTCGATCTCTTCCAGTGTCTCCAGGCAGTCCGACGAAAAGCCGGGGCAGATGAGGTCCACGGACTTCACACCGCCCTTGGCCAGTTTGACAAGGCTGGGCTCGGTGTAGGGCTGCAGCCACTTGGCCTTGCCGAAGCGGCTCTGGAAGGTCACCTGCCACTCGCCGTCCTTCAACCCCAGCGCCTCGGCCAGCAGGCGGCCCGTCTTCAGGCATTCGCAGTGGTAGGGATCGCCCAGATGCAGCGTGCGCTCGGGCATGCCGTGAAAGCTCATGACCAGCTTGTCGCCGCGGCCCTCGCGCTGCCAGTGCTCGCGCACGGTCTGCGCCAGCGCGGCGATATAGCCGGCGTCGTCGTGGTAGCGGTTGATGAAGCGCAGCTCGGGCACGTGGCGGGTCTGCAGCGCCCAGCGCGCCACGTCGTCGATGACGCTGGCCGTCGTCGCGCCGGAGTACTGCGGGTAGGCCGGCAGCACCAGCACGCGGCGCACGCCTTCGCGCTTGAGCGCGTCCAGCGTCGCGGCAATGGCCGGCTGGCCGTAGCGCATCGCATAGGCCACGCGCACGCGCAGGCCTCGTTCGCCAAGCATGCCCTGCAGCAGCTTGGCCTGCTTCTGCGTCCAGACTTTCAGCGGCGAGCCGTCGGCCGTCCAGACGGTGGCGTACTTTGCCGCGGACTTGGCGGGCCGCACGCGCAGGATGACACCGTGCAGGATCAGCAGCCACAGCAGCTTCGGGATCTCGACGACGCGCGGGTCGGCCAGGAACTGGGCCAGGTAGCGCCGCAGCGCCGGCGCAGTCGGTGCGTCTGGCGTGCCGAGGTTGCACAGCAGCACGGCCACGTCGGTGGCGAGCGGACCAGCAGGCGCGGCGCCGTGGCGCTGCGGCGGTTCAGGCAGGAAGGGCATGTGAAGGAGAGGGGATCAGCGCCTTGAGCGCGGGCCGCCGAACGGTTGCGGCTCGGTATCGGCGAAATGCAGCACTTCGAACCGGACGATGGGCGACTGCTCATCCGTCGGCAGGCCACCCAGGCCGATGATGCCGCTGCCATGCAGCGTGCAGCTGCCTCGCTTGAGGCTGAGCAACTCACCCGAGTCGCCGAAGCGGACGTAGGTGCCGTTGTACGAGAGGTCGGTCAGCTCGAAGCTGCTGCCCTGCCAGTCGATGCGGGCATGCGAGCGCGACACGCGGGCGTCGGTGATGCAGTAGGTGGCCTGCACGCTGCGGCCCAGCACGATGGGCATGGCGCCGATGTCGAAGACGCGGTCCAGGTCCTGCCAGACCAGGCGCATGCCGTCCGGCTCGACAGAGCGCATCGGTTCGCCGAACTGGGTCGCGGTGTCATCGGCGCTGACCAGCGGCGCCGCGTCCAGCCGGTAGACATGCACGGGCTCGATGCGGCCGCGCACCGAGATGCGGTCCAGGCTGCGAAAGCGGCCCTTGGAGGCGTGGTGCAGGCCGGCCAGCACCTCGGCCGTGACGAGGATCTCGCCGTCGCCGGCATGGTCGATGAGGCGGGCCGCGACGTTGACTGCGTCGCCGAAGCAGTCGCCGTTCAGCTCCACGACTTCGCCGCGCGCGAGCGCCACCTGCAGGCGCAGCGCCAGCAGGGCGGGGTTGTTCTGGCGGCGGGCGCGCTGCACCGTCTTCTCGAGCAGCTCCTGCATGCGCTGGGCCGCGCGCACGCCCTCGCGCGGCATGTCGAAGGCGGCCATCAGGCCATCGCCCAAGGTCTTGATCAGCTGGCCACCGCTTTCCAGCACGGCACCGCTGATCTGGCCCACGGTCTGCGTGACCATGGCGCTCGCCTCGGCATTGCCCAGGGATTCGTACAGCCCGGTGCTGCCGCGCAGGTCGGCGAATAGGACGGTGCGTTCGCGGATCGCGCTCATGTTTTCAGTGTACCGGCGTAGAAAAGGCCGGCAGAGCCGGCCTTTCATCACGGAAAGCCGCGATTTACAGGTTGTCCAGGTACGTGCGGAGTTTGTCCGACCGGCTCGGGTGCTTGAGCTTGCGGATCGCCTTGGCCTCGATCTGGCGGATGCGCTCACGCGTGACGTCGAACTGCTTGCCGACTTCTTCCAGCGTGTGGTCGCTCTGCATCTCGATGCCGAAGCGCATGCGCAGCACCTTGGCTTCGCGCGGCGTCAGCGAGTCGAGGATGTCCTTCACCACGTCGCGCAAGCCGGCCTGCATGGCCGCTTCGATAGGCGCCGTGTTGTTGGTGTCCTCGATGAAGTCGCCCAGATGGCTGTCGTCGTCGTCGCCGATCGGCGTCTCCATGGAGATCGGCTCCTTGGCGATCTTCATGATCTTGCGGATCTTGTCTTCCGGAATCTCCATCTTCTCGGCCAGCGTCGGGGCGTCCGGCTCGTAGCCGAACTCCTGCAAGTGCTGGCGCGAGATGCGGTTCATCTTGTTGATCGTCTCGATCATGTGAACCGGGATGCGGATGGTGCGGGCTTGGTCGGCGATGGAGCGCGTGATGGCCTGGCGGATCCACCACGTCGCGTACGTCGAGAACTTGTAGCCGCGGCGGTATTCGAACTTGTCCACCGCCTTCATCAGGCCGATGTTGCCTTCCTGGATCAGGTCCAGGAACTGCAGGCCGCGGTTGGTGTACTTCTTGGCGATGGAGATCACGAGGCGCAGATTGGCCTCGATCATTTCCTTCTTCGCATCACGAGAGGCCTTCTCGCCCTCGTTCATCTTCTTGTTGATGTCCTTCAGGTCGTCCAGCGGCACGACGGCCTTGGCCTGGATGTCCGTCAGCTTCTGCTGCAGTTCCTGCACCGGCGGCAGGTTGCGCGCCAGGATGACGCTGTAGGGCTTGCCCAGCGCCACTTCCTTCTCGGCCCACTTCAGGTTCAGCGCATTGGGCGGGAAGGTCTTGATGAAGTGCTCTTGCGGCATGCCGCACTTGTCCACCACGATCTTGCGCAGTTCGCGCTCGTAGCGGCGCACGTCGTCCACCTGGCTGCGCAGGATGTCGCACAGCTTCTCGATGGTCTTGACCGTGAAGCGGATGGTCATCAGCTCGGCGCTGATGGCCTGCTGAGCCTTGTTGTACGAGATCGATTTGTAGCCGTCCTTCTCGAAGGCCTTGCGCATCTTGTCGAAGGCGGCGGACATCGAGTCCAGCTTCACCAGCGCGGCGTTCTTCAGCTCTTCGAGCTTCTTGGTCAGCGCCTTGGAGCCGCCGTTGCCGTCGTCGTCGTCTTCCTCGTCGAATTCGTCGAAGTCTTCCTCGGCCACGTAGTCGTCGGCCTCGTCCTCGGCCACGAAGCCGTCGACGACGTCGGAGATCTGCATCTCGCCGGCGCGGATCTTGGTCGCGAACTCGAGGATGTGGGCGATGGTCGTCGGCGACGCCGAGATCGCCAGCATCATGGCCTGCAGACCGCCTTCGATGCGCTTGGCGATTTCGATTTCGCCTTCACGGGTCAGCAGTTCGACCGTGCCCATCTCGCGCATGTACATGCGCACCGGGTCGGTCGTGCGGCCGAACTCGGAGTCCACCGTCGACAGCGCGGCTTCCGCAGCTTCTTCGGCTTCCTCTTCGGTCGACGTGGCCGTCGTGTTGCCCTGGATCAGCAGCGTGGCCGCATCAGGCGCCTGCTCGTAGACGGCGATGCCCATGTCGTTGAGCATCGACACGATGGCCTCGAGGATTTCCTCGCTGACCAGCTTTTCGGGCAAGTGGTCGTTGATTTCCTGGTGCGTCAGGAAACCCCGCGTCTTGCCCATCTTGATGAGGGTCTTCAGCTCCGTGCGGCGCTTGAGGGCTTCCTCTTCGGTCAGCGCGGTCTCTTCCAGGCCGAACTCGCGCATCAGCGCCCGCTCCTTGGCGCGGCTGACCTTCATGCGCAGCGGCTTGGCCTTGGGCGTGTCCTCCGCCACGGCGGTGACTTCCTCGACCTCGGCTTCCACCTCGCCCTCGAGCTCGGCGTCGACATCGGACAAGTCAATGTCTTCCTCGACGTCCTTCTTGCCACCGGCCTTCTTGGACTCGGTTTCCGCCTTGGGCTTGCGACCGCGCTTGGGCTTGTCGTCGTCGGTTGCGGCCGCGGCTTTGGCGGCCGGCTTGGCGGCGGCCTTGGTGGCTGCGGTCTTGGCAGCGGGCTTCTTCTTCAGCTCTTCGGCGGGAGCGGGGCTGGCCTTGGTCGCGGTCTTCTTGGCGGTCATGCAGGTCCTTCGGCGGGTGGCGCGGGCGTTCTAGATTCAGTTTCGGAAATGCAGCAGCCACCGCGGCCTGCCCGGGCTCAGCGTCAAACCGGCGGGGCAGGTGGCGGTGGCTTTCGTCGCCGGGTGTCAGTCGAAGATCGGCCGAGGGACCCAGGCGTGCCGCGAACAAGCTGGCGTGATCGTTTGGAGTGCAGAGGTGGCGGATGAGTTGGCCATTAAAACCCCTTGGTAAACCTTTGGGTTGCCCAGTGTCGCTGGGTGGCCGGGGACCGGCATCTCTCTGCCGTCACTCTTGTTGACGCGCGCGGAAAACAGGAGATTATCCTCGATTGGCGCGGAGATTGCAAAACCTAGTCGAAACCGCGCCCTCAGCCCGGCGGCACGCCATGCCGTTCGCGCAGCCGGGCCAGGGCTTCCAGCGCCCGCCGGCGCTCGTCGTCGGAGGCGGTGGCACCCACGGGAAGCGCCGCAGGCGCCCGCGACCGCAATTCGGCCACCGCGCTGGTCAGATCGCCGGCGGGGTCGGATTCCTCGATGCCTAGCTCCTGAAAGGAGCGCGCCAGCCGCTGCGCCTTGTCGGCCAGGCCGTCAGCGGCCAGGCCGGCCTGGACCACGGCCCAAGGGCTGGCACCGTGGTGGGTCAGGTGGCGTTCCAGCCAGTGGATCAGTTCGCCGTGCGCACCTGGCAGGTCATGCAGCAGCGCGCGGTCCTCGTCGCCCAGGGTCTCCCAGAGCTCGCTGTGCTGCAGCAGCAGGCGGGTGGCATGGTCGGCAGCCGTGGCCGGCGTGGCGCGCGGGCCGGCAGGGCGGGGCTCGGCGTCGCGGTCCTTGCGCGATTTCCAGTCGCCCTTGGGCTTCCATTCCCCTTTGGGCTGCCAGCGCGGCTTCTCGCTGAGCGCCGCGGGTGCCGGCGCGGCAGCGGCCGACGCGGCGGCGGGCTCGCCCAGCCACAATGACTGCAGTTCTGCCTCGGGCATCTGACCCTGGCGGGCGATTTCGCCCAGCAACTGGCGACGCAGCAGGCTGTCCGGCAGCAGTGCCCACAGGGGCCTTGCCTGGTTGAGCATGCGGGCGCGGCCCTCGGGCGTGCCGAGGTCGCAGCCGTCGGCGGCGACGGTGACCAGTTGGCGCGACAGCGGCACGGCCGTCTCGATGCAGCGTTCGAAGGCCTCGGCACCCAGTTCGCGCACGTAGGAGTCGGGGTCGTGCTCGGTGGGCAGGAACAGGAACTTGACGCTGCGCGTCTCGTTCGCGTGCGGCAGCGCGGCCTCCAGCGCGCGCACGGCGGCACGCCGGCCGGCGGCGTCGCCGTCGAAGCTGAAGACGACCGACTCCGTGAAGCGAAACAGCTTGTGCACGTGCTCGGCCGTGCAGGCCGTGCCCAGCGTCGCGACCGCATTGGCGATGCCGTGCTGGGCTAGCGCGACAACGTCCATGTAGCCCTCGACGACCAGCGCATGACCGCGCTGGCGCATGGCCTGCCGGCCCTCGTACAGGCCGTACAGCTCGCGGCCCTTGCTGAACACCGGTGTTTCCGGCGAGTTCAGGTATTTGGGCTCGCCCTTGTCCAGCACGCGGCCGCCGAAGCCGATGACCTCGCCCTGCACGTTGCGGATGGGGAACATGATGCGGTCGCGGAAGCGGTCGTAGCGCTTGGCGTCCTCACCCGGCTCCACATCGGGCGTGATGACCAGGCCCGACTCGACCAGTTGCGGGTCGTCGTAGGACGGGAAACCGCTGGCCAGCGAACGCCAGCCCTCGGGCGAGTAACCCAGGCCGAAGCGGGCAGCGATCTGGCCGGTCAGGCCGCGACCTTTCAGATAGCTCACGGCGCGCGGCGACTTGCGCAACTGGGCCTTGTAGAAATCCGCAGCGCGGGCCAGCACGTCGGTCAGGCTGTGCTGCTTCTCCTTTTCGGCCTTGGCGCGCTCGCGCTGTTCGGGGCTGCGCTCGTCCTGCGGCACCTGCATGCCGACCTGCTGGGCCAGGTCTTCCACGGCCTCCACGAAGGTCGCGGCGGTGTTTTCCATCAGGAAGCCGATCGCATTGCCGTGCACGCCGCAGCCGAAGCAGTGATAGGTCTGGCGGCTCGGGCTGACGATGAAGCTGGGCGACTTTTCGCCGTGGAAGGGGCACAGGCCCTTGTGGTTGATGCCGGCCTTTTTCAGTTCGACATGGCGGCCCACCACCTCGACGACGTCGACGCGGGCGAGCAGGTCCTGGATAAAGCCGGGTGGAATCACCCGTGCAGTTTAAAGAGGCGTCTGCGACGGCGCCCGCAACTGGCCCACCCAGTCGCCGTGGCCGAAGGCGTCTATCCAGCCGGGCAGGGCCATGGGGTGCATGGCTGCGGCGATGCCGTTGCCCTGGCCCAGGCGGCAGCCCAGGCGCAGCAGCTCGCGAGCGTGGGCCCGGCTTTCGACGCCCTTGGCCAGTACCGAGCAGCCGATGTTGCGCGCCAGCACGATGACGCTTTCGACCAGCGACAAGTCCTGGGCGTCGCCCAGCATGCCTTGCACGAAGCTGCGGTCCAGCTTCAGCGTGTCGACGGTCAGGCGCTTCAGCGAGGACAGGCGCGAGTAGCCGGCGCCGAAGTCGTCCAGCGCAATGCCCACGCCCAGCGCCATGCAGCGCTGGATCAGCGCCTGCGTGGCGGCGGTCTCGGCCAGCGCGTCGGACTCCAGCACGTCCAGGTGCAGCAAGTGGGCGACTTCAGGCGGCTGGCGCTGGATCAGTTCCTGCAGGCGTTGCGGGAAGTCGTGGCGGCCCAACTGGCGGGCGCCCACGTTGACGCTGACCGGCAGGCCGCGGCCGCCGTTGACGCCCGCGCGCGCCCAGGCCGCCGTCTGCGCCAGTGCCTTCTCGATGACCCAGTCGCCGATCTGCACGGCCAGGCCGGTCGTTTCGATGAGCGGCAGAAAGTGCGCCGGCGCGAGCAGGCCGCGCTCCGGGTGCTGCCATCGCAGCAGGGCCTCGACGCCCATGACCTGGCCGGTGCGCAAGTCGATCTGCGGCTGGTAGTGCAGCAGCAGTTCCTCGCTGTCCAGCGCGCGCTGCAGCCGGGCCAGCGCGATCAGGCCGGCCTCGTCGCGCTGGTCCAGCGTCGGGTCGTGGAACTGCACGCCGCCGCGGCCGGCATGCTTGGCGCGGTAGAGCGCGTGGCCGGCATGGCGCAGCAAGGTCTCGGGGTCGGCATCGTCCTGCGGGTACATGGTGGCGCCCATGCTGGCGCCAATCTCCAGCGCCAGCCCATCGCCGATGCGGCTCTCGCGGATGGCCACCGGCGTGAACAGCAGCGTCAGCAGCCGGTCGACGGCGCGCTGGGCCTCCTCGGGCGTCTGCACGCGCAGCAGCACGGCGAACTCGTCGCCATGCAGGCGGGCGAGCTGGTCGGCGGTGTCGGGCCAGGCGCCGCGGGCGCCGCGCAGCGTGGCCTGCAGCCGGCCGCTGAGCTGCAGGAGCACCGCGTCGGCGACGAGCTGGCCATGCTCGGCATTGACGCGGGCGAAGTCGTCCAGGTCGATGACGCCGATGACCAGCTTGAAGCCGTCGCGATTGGCGGCCACCAGCGACTGCTGCAGCAGTCGCATGAACTCGTCGCGGTTCGGCAGGCCGGTGGCGATGTCGTAGCGCAGGCTGCGCCGCAGCAACTCCTGCTGGCGCAGGCTCTCACCGAGGTCGGTCAGGCTGAGCAGCCGCCAGCGCGGGTTCACGCCGTCGGGCTCGGGCACGGGGCTGAGCCGGGCGGCGAAGGTGTGGCGGCCGCCGTCGTCCAACTCGGCCTGCAGCTGGCCGCTCCAGGACAAGCCGGCGTTGAGTTCGGCCTGCAGCGCCGTGGGCTCGTGGCCGCTGCGCTGCAGGTTGGCCAGGCTGAGCGGCGTGGCGGGGCGGCCGACCAGGGCCTCGCGCGGCGCATGCAGGATGTCGCAATAGGCCGGGTTCACTTCGACGACACGCCACTGCGTGTCGAGCACGGCCAGGCCTTCGATGGCTTGCTGGAACAGCGTGGCCGACATGCGCTCGCGCTCCTCGGCCGTGTGGCGCCAGCTGATGTCGGCCAGCGTCGTGATGAGGCCGCGTGCTCGGCCCTTGCGGTCGCGTTGCGGCACATGGGCCTGCAGTTCATGCCAGCGCCAGTCGCCACCGTCGGCGGCCAGCCGCAGCGACAGGCTGAGCTGCTCGCGCTCGGGGGTGCTCAGCAGGTCGCGCAGCGCACGCCGCACGCCTTCGCGGTCGCGCGGGTGGGCGATGCGCACCCAGTCCAGCGGCGCGCTGCCCGCCGCGGCGGTCGGGTCGATCGGCGTCGTCAGCGCCAGCCAGCGCGCCGACGCATGCCGCCGGCCCTCGGGCAGGCGCCATTCGGCCAGCGCCAGGCCCTGGGCGTCGAGGGCACTGCGCCAGCCGTCGCGGTCGCGCACCTGATGCTGGCTGAGCGCGATCAGCACCAGCGGCAGCGCGGCCAGCAATGCGCCGGCGGCATAGGCCAGCGGGGCTGCCGGCGCGCTCAGCGCCCACAGGGCCAGCAAGCCCGCGCCCAGGCGCGCGTTGTGGCGCGGCGCGGCCTGCAGCGCATGCAGACACAGCATGAGGTGAGGCGCCAGCAGCAGGGCGCCGGGGTCGGGCAGCCAGGCCAGGCCGAGCTGGATGCCGCAGGCGGCAGCGGCGATGAGGTGGCCGGTCCAGCGGCCGCTGCGCCGCGGCCGCTGCGAGCTGGCCTGCAGCGCCGTACCCGCGCTCAGCAGGCCCAGCGCCCACGCGGCGGCCAGTTCCAGCGCCGCGGCGATGGCGCCACTCCGGGTCAGCCCTAGCGCGAGCAGCACGCCCAGCGCGAGCAGGCCGGCCAGCAGCGGTGCCGCCAGGCCGGCCAGCAGCGCAAAGCTGGCCATCTCGCGCCGGTTGGCCAGCCGGCCCGTGAGGCCGACGCGGCGCAGCAGCGTGCGGTTCAGCACCGCGGCCAGCAGCGGCAGGCCCAGCACGGTCAGCAGCGGCGCGGATGCCAGCAGGTCCAGCGGGTCCATGCGCGGGGCCAACAGCAAGGGCAGGCCGCAGCCCAGCAGCAGGCCGGCGATGACTAGCGGCAGCACCCAGGCGCTCAGGCGCCACAGGGCGGCCAAGCCGAGCGCCGCCAGCAGCATGGGAATCAGCAGATCGGTGGCGGGCGCCGCGGCGGCGGGCTGAGGCAGGCGCAGCAGCGGCGGCAACGCCGCCCCGGCCAGCGCCCAGGCGGCCATCAGCCCGCCACTGACGCCCGCCAGCGCCGCCAGACCGACGCGGCGCAGCTTGCGCCAGCCACGGCGGTCATGGATGCGCCGCGGGCCCAGCGGCAGCGTGGTGGACGGTGGCTGGTCCGCGGCCAGGCTGGCAGTCGTGCCGCCCGGGCCGCGGCTGTCCAGGCCCTCGCCGACGCTGGAGTGCAGATCCATGGCTCAGCCGCGAGCCAAACCCGGCACCGGCGAGCGGTGCGGGCGGAACTGGCGGTCGAGGTGGAGGAGGGGCATGGCGCGAATCTCGTCGTGTGGATAGCCCGTCGCGCCTAGGCAAAACCCTTGGCTGCGCGGGCCGGACAGCATGACGAAAGGCATGCGCCGAGTTTAGGCGCCGTATCGCCTGCAAATGAAAAGGGCCATCCCGAGGATGGCCCTGATTTGCGGGGCTGCGCGAGCCGCAGCCGCCGATTCGCGGGGGGGGGCTTTGGCCGGCTTAAACGGCGAAATCGGTCAGCTTTGCGCCACCGCCAATTGCCGCCTTCAGCCATTTCGGCTGCAGGCCACGGCCGCTCCAGGTTTCGCCCGTGGCTTGATTGCGATACTTGGCGGCAACCTTGGACACCTTGACCGGCTTGGGCGTGCGCATGCTGAGGTCGGCGACCGACAGGCCATATTCGCTCATCAGGGATTTGACCTTGGCCACGGCCTCGCTGCGCTCACGCTCCTTGGTTTGGCTGATCTGTTCGTCCAGCGCGGCGCGTTGGGCCAGGAGTTCCTTGAGATTGGACATGCTGCTATTCCTCTTGCGATTTGACCGTGAGACACGCGATGCGGGGCATCGGGGCCTTGGAGGTGCTGGGCGACTGGCCCGGCGATTATCTCCGCCATTGAATTAAATCGCGGGTCGAGGATTCAGGCAAGAGTTTTCGTTGGTTGCCGGCTACGGGTTTTCATTTGAAGCCGCCAATTTGCCGGCGCCCGTTTTGGCAGGGCGGGATTCGACGCCGCCAGTGGGGCGTGCAGCCGGCGCTGCAATAGATACTCGGCGTGCCGCCCCAGGCCAGTAATTGCCGTGACGAATGCCACAGGCGCCCGGCATGAATTGGCGATTCGGTTCGATGCTGGTACGGGGCGCTTCGCCGTCACGGCGTCAGCGCCCCGGCAAAACTGTTTTTCCTGAACTGCGCTCAGGCCGTTGGCGGCACATAGCCCGCCACCGTTTCAGCACCCGTGCCGAAGAAGAATTGTTCCGCCTGACGCATCAGGTATTGACGGGCGCGCAAGTCGGCGAGGTTCAGTCGGTTTTCATTGACCAGCATGGTCTGGTGCTTCATCCAAGCCGCCCAGGCTTCCTTGCTGACGTTTTCCCAAACCTTCTTGCCGAGTTCGGTGTGGGCGGGATAGGGCGGGAAGTCCAGCCCTTCGGCTTCCTTCTTCAGATAGGCGCATTGGACGATGCGGGGCATGGCGGACTCCTGAGACACAAAAAGAGAAAACGGCCGGCACTGTAGCGCGCTGGCCGTTTCGGTGGCGGGATCGGGCTTAGTTGAATCTCTTGACCAGCACCAGCGAGCGGCGGTCCCAGTTGTATTTGCGCTTGCGTTCCTCCGGCAACCATTCCGGGTCGACCTGCTGGAAACCGCGCTTGATGAACCAGTGCATCGTGCGCGTCGTCAGCACGAAGATGCTGTCCAGCCCCATGGCCTTGGCGCGTTGTTCGATTCTCTTCAGCAGCCGGTCGCCGTCGCCCTGGCCTTGCACTTCGGCGGACACGGTCAGCGCGGCCATTTCCGCGGTGCGTGCCTCGACATAAGGGTAAAGCGCGGCGCAGCCGAAGATGACGCCGTCGTGTTCGATAACGGTGTACATCTCGGCGTCGCGTTCGATCTCGGTGCGGCTGCGCTTGACCAGCGTGCCGTCGCGCTCGAAAGGCTCGATCAGCTGGATGATGCCGGCCATGTCGTCGGAACTGGCCTCGCGCAGGCTCTCCAGCTTTTCGTCGACGACCATGGTGCCGATGCCGTCATGGGTGTAGACCTCCTGCAGCAGCGCGCCGTCCACCGCGAACGGGATGATGTGCGAACGCTCCACGCCGGCGCGGCAGGCCTCGGCGCAGTGGCGCAGGTAGAACGCCACATCGGTCGGCTCCGGCGCCGGGCCGGCCTTGGCCAGCATGCGGTCGGCGTCGGCCAGCGCCAGCTCGGTGTCGATGGGGCTTTCGGGGTCGTCGGGGTTCTCGGGCACGCCCGGCACCTCGCAGACGAACAGCAGCTTGTCGGCCTGCAGCGCGATGGCCGCGGACGTGGCGACATCTTCCATGGACAGGTTGAACGCCTCGCCGGTCGGCGAGAAGCCGAACGGCGACAGCAGCACGATGGCGCCGATGTCGATGGCGCGCTGGATGGCGGCTCCGTCGACCTTGCGCACCAGGCCGGAATGCTGGAAGTCCACGCCGTCGACGATGCCCACCGGCCGGGCGGTCAGGAAGTTGCCCGAGACGACCCGCACGGTGGCGTTGGCCATCGGCGTGTTGGGCAAGCCCTGGCTGAACGCGGCCTCGATCTCGAAGCGCAACTGGCCGGCGGCCTCCTGGGCGCAGTCCAGCGCGACGGCATCGGTGATGCGGCGGCCATGGCTGTAGCGCGGCGTCTGGCCCTTGGCGAGCAGTTGCTCGTTGACCTGCGGCCGAAAGCCGTGCACCAGGACGATCTTGATGCCCATCGCATGCAGGATGGCCAGGTCCTGCACGAAGGCGTTCAGCTTGCCGGCGGCGACCAGTTCGCCCGGCATGCCGACGACAAAGGTTTCGCCGCGGTAGGCGTGGATGTACGGTGCCACGGAACGGAACCAGGGCACGAAGGTGTGGGGGAAGACAAGGCCGGTCATGGGCGAATTGTGGCCCGTGACTGCACGCACTTGACGCTGTCACATTCGACGCAGAGCATGGCCCTTCCACCACCCGGAGACCGCGATGAAGGACTACAACGACGTCTACATGACCCCCGGCGCCTTCAGCTGGAACGAACTGTCCAGCCCCGACCCCAAGGCGGCCTGTGAGTTCTACGGCACGCTGTTTGGCTGGCGCTTTGACACGATGAACCTCGGTCAGGGCGACTACCACGTCATCAAGGTCGGCGAGGCTGCCGTTGGCGGCGTCATGGCCCAGCAGCAACCCGGGCCGGCAGCCTGGGGCGCGTACGTGACGGTGGAGTCCTGCGACGCGACGGTCGAGAAGGCCAAGGGCCTGGGAGCGACGGTTTGCGCCGGCCCGTTCGACATCCCCACCATCGGCCGCATGGCCGTGCTGCAGGACCCGCAGGGCGGCGTGATCCAGGTCATCCACTACTTCCCGCGGACGGAGTGACGCACTGCGGGACAATCCCGCCTCAATGAATTCCGAACGACCCGAGAGCCGGTTGCCTCAACCGGCTCTTTCCATTTCCTTTCCCGAAAGCCTGCCGGTCTCGGCAAGGCGTGACGAAATCGCGCAGGCGCTTGATCAGCATCAGGTCGTCATCGTCTGCGGCGAGACCGGCTCCGGCAAGACCACCCAGCTGCCCAAGATCGCGCTGGCGATGGGCCGTGGGCGGCTCAACGGTGGCGGCCTGATCGGCCACACGCAGCCGCGGCGCATTGCCGCCAGCAGCGTGGCCAAGCGCATCGCCGAGGAGCTGAAGACGCCGCTGGGCGAGGTGGTCGGCTACAAGGTGCGCTTCCAGGATCGCCTCGCCAAGACCGCGTCGGTCAAGCTGATGACGGACGGCATCCTGCTGGCCGAGACGCAGAGCGACCCGTTGCTGAAGGCCTACGACACCCTCATCATCGACGAGGCCCACGAGCGCAGCCTCAACATCGACTTCCTGCTGGGCTACCTGCGCGAGCTGCTGCCGCGCCGGCCGGACCTGAAGATCGTCGTCACGTCGGCCACCATCGACGCGGACCGGTTTGCCAACCACTTCGCTTCAGCCAAGGGCCCGGCGCCGGTGCTGACGGTGTCGGGGCGCCTCTTCCCGGTCGAGCAGCGCTACCGCCCGTTCGAGGAAAGCCGCGAGTACGACCTGAACAACGCCATCACCGACGCGGTGGACGAGCTGTGGCGCGAGGGCGGTGGCGACGTGCTGGTCTTCCTGCCCGGCGAGCGCGAGATCCGCGAGGCGGCCGAGGCGCTGCGCAAGCACCATCCGCCGGGGGTGGAGGTGCTGCCCTTGTTTGCGCGGCTGTCGCAGGCCGAGCAGGACAAGGTGTTCGAGCCGCACGGCCAGCGCCGCATCGTGCTGGCAACCAACGTGGCCGAGACCTCGCTGACCGTGCCGGGCATCCGCTACGTCATCGACCCCGGCCTGGCGCGCGTGAAGCGCTACAGCTACCGCAACAAGGTCGAGCAGCTGCTGATCGAGCCGGTCAGCCAGGCGGCATCGAACCAGCGCGCCGGCCGCTGCGGTCGGGTCTCCAACGGCATCTGCATCCGCCTGTACAGCGAGAAGGAATTCAACGAACGGCCCAAGTTCACCGACCCGGAAATCCTGCGGTCGTCCCTGGCCGGTGTCATCCTGCGCATGAAGGCGCTGCACCTGGGCGAGGTCGAGCGCTTCCCCTTCCTGGAGCCGCCGCGCCCGAAGGCGATCGCGGATGGCTACCAGCTGCTGGCGGAACTCGGCGCCACCGACGACGCCAACGAGCTGACGCCGCTGGGCAAGGAGTTGTCGCGCCTGCCGCTGGACCCGCGCGTGGGCCGCATGATTCTGGAGGCCAAGAACCGCGAGGCGCTGTCGGAGGTGCTCGTCATCGCGTCGGCGCTGAGCGGCCAGGACGTGCGCGACCGGCCGATGGAGGCGGCACAGGCCGCGGACGAGAAGCACAAGAAGTTCGACGACGAGAAGAGCGAGTTCAGCGGCTACCTGAAACTGTGGAGGTGGCTCGAAGAATCCAGGGGCGGCGGCACCGAGCACAAGCTCAGCAACCGTCGCCACGAGCAGCTGCTGCGCGAGAACTTCATCAGCCCGCGCCGCGTGCGCGAGTGGCGCGACGTTTACTCGCAGCTGCACACCGTCATCGCCGAACACGGCTGGCGGCTGAACCAGAGCCCGGCCACCTACGAGCAGCTGCACCTGTCCATGCTGGCCGGCCTGCTGGGCAACATCGGCCAGAAAAGCGACGACGAGGACTGGTACCTGGGCGCGCGGGGCATCAAGTTCTACCGCCATCCCGGTGCGCACCTCTCCAAGAAGCCGGGCCGCTGGATCGTCGCGGCCGAGCTGGTCGACACCTCGCGCCTGTACGGCCGCGGCATCGCCAACATCGAGCCACAGTGGTTGCCGCCCATCGCCGGCCACCTGATCAAGACCCAGCTGCTGGAGCCGCACTGGGAGAAGAAGGCCGCCGAG
Organism: Roseateles sp. P1_C6; assembly: GCF_056406315.1. Lineage (NCBI taxonomy): Bacteria > Pseudomonadati > Pseudomonadota > Betaproteobacteria > Burkholderiales > Sphaerotilaceae > Roseateles > Roseateles sp. P1_C6. The sequence continues at coordinate 394,066 of NZ_JBFUAK010000001.1, read as the reverse complement.
GTCGTCGCGCTGGAGCGGGCGACGCTGTACGGCATCGTCCTGTACAGCAACAAGCGCGTGAACTTCGGCCGCGTCGACCCCAAGGCCGCGCGCGAGATCTTCATCCGTGAGGGCATCGTCAACGACGAGCTGCCCGAAGACCTGGTCAGGCAGCTGCCGTTCCTCGCGCACAACCGCCGCCAGATCGCCAAGGTCGAGGCGCTGGAGCACAAGTCGCGCCGCCAGGACGTGCTGGTCGACGACGAGCTGATCTACGCCTTCTACGACGACAAGCTGCCGGCGCATGTGTTCTCCGGCGCCACGCTGCTGAAGTGGTGGCGCGAGGCCAGCAAGAGCGACGACAAGCTCTTGCAACTGAGCCAGGACGAGCTGATGCGCCACGAGGCGGCAGGCGTCACCAGCGAGGCCTTCCCCAAGGTCATCCGCCTGGGCGGCGTGGACTGCGCGGCCACCTACCTGCACCAGCCCGGCGACGCGCGCGACGGTCTGACGGTGACTGTGCCCATCTTTGCGCTGAACCAGGTCAGCGAGGAGCGCGCCGAGTGGCTGGTGCCCGGCATGCTGGCGCAGAAGGTCACGGCCCTGCTGAAGAGCCTGCACCAGAAGCCGCGGGCGCGGCTGACGCCGCTGCCGGACTTCGTCGCCGAATTCATCGAGCTGCAGCCGTTCTGCCACGGGGGCCTGGTGGACACGCTGCTGCGGGCCGTGAAGGACCGCACCCAGCTCGCGGTGCAGCGCAACGATTTCAAGCTGGAGCAACTGGCGCCGCACCTGTTCATGAACTTCCGCGTGGTGGATGAGCATGGCCGCCAATTGGGCCAGGGCCGTCAGCTCGCCGCGTTGAAGGCGGAGCTGGGGGGGCAGGCGCGGTCGGCCTTCCAGGCGCTGGCGGCTTTGAAGCTGCCGGCCGCCGAGGTTGCCAAGCCGGCCCCGGCGCCGCTGGCTGGAAAGGGCGTTCGCGCCGAGATCGTCAAGCCCTCCGCGCCGGCACGAGACGCCAGCCAGGCCTACACGGATTGGGCCTTTGGCGAGCTGCCCGAGCTGCTGGAAGTCCGCAAGGGCGGCCAGACCTTGATCGGCTTCCCGGCGCTGATCGACAAGGGTGCGCATGTCGAGATCGAGGTCTTCGACGAGCCCGAGGTCGCGGCCGCCAAGCACCGCGCGGGCCTGCGCCGGCTGATTGCGCTGCAGCTCAAGGAGCCGCTGAAGTTCCTGGAGAAGAACATCCCCGATCTGCAGCGCATGTCCGTGCTCTATATGGGCCTGGGCACGGCCGAGGATCTGCGCGACCAGGTCATCGCCGTGGCGCTGGACCGCGCCTTCCTGGCCGACCCCTTGCCGACCGACCCAATCAGCTTCAAGAAGCGCATCGATGAGGGCCGCAGCCGCTTGAACCTCATCGCGCAGGAGGTGGCCCGCGCGGCGCACGCGGTGCTGCAGGAGCTGGCCAATGCGACGCGCAAGCTGAAGGACTCGCGGCCAAGCAAGGACGTGGCCGACGACATCGCCGCGCAGCTGCAACGGTTGGTGCCCAAGCGCTTCGCGCTGGACACGCCATGGGCGCAGCTGCAGCACTTGCCGCGCTACCTGAAGGCCATCACGACGCGCTTGGAAAAGTTGCGCGCCGACCCAGCCCGCGACGCCAAGCTGATGAGCGAGGCCAAGCCGCTGGAGCAACGCTACACGCGCCGGCTGGCCGAGCTGAAGGGCGTGAAGGACGCTCGCCTGGACGACTTCCGCTGGCAGCTGGAGGAGTTGCGCGTGAGCCTGTTCGCGCAGGAGTTGCGCACGCCGCAGCCGGTCAGCGTGAAGCGGCTGGACAAGGTGTGGGCTCAGTTGTCGAGCTGAGCTTGCACTTTGCGGCGGCGGCTGACTTGCGCGTTGCTGTCAGTGAGGTAGAAGCCTGAAGGTCTGGACGCGGATCGTGAGCTGATGCACGCAAGACCTGGAATGCTGTGGAATTCCGTCGCATTTCCGGGTCTGCATCGTCTTTCGGCGGCGCCAGCCTGGAGTCCAATGCGCTTTACATCTGTTACAGCCCCGACCTCGTCCGCACCGTGCCCGAATCCCCGCCCACCGCAACACCGCTGAGAAGCTTCGGCCGATTCGAGCTGCGCGCTTTGCTGTCCAAGAGCGCACGCAGCCTGATCTGGCGCGTCTTCGACGAGCGTCATGCGCAGGAGCTGATGTTGTGCATGCCGCGCGACAAGCCCAACAGCGTGGCCGCGTTGGAGCACTGGCTGCGCATGGCCCAGGCCGGCGAGCGTGTGCAGCATCCCAATCTGGCGCCGGTCTTCGAGATCGGCCAGGTCGAGGGCTGGCCCTACGTGGCCTACGACCGCGGCCTGGGCGAGACGTTGGACGAGCGCCTGGCGCGCCAGAACGCGCCGCTGCCCATCGATGCCGCCGGTTGGGTCGCGCAGCTCCTCGAAGGCCTGGCCTTCGCCCATGAGGCCGGCCACGCCCACCGCGACATCCAGACCGCCAGCCTGGTCATCGACGCCAACGACAAGGTGCGCCTGATCGGCCTGGAGGTCGCGCAGGAGGTCTTCCCGGCCAGCGTCGACTTCAACACCGTCACGCGCCGCGCGGTGCGCGAGTCTGCCGAGGAAGACGTGCTCTGCGTCGGCCTGCTGCTGAACCGCATCCTCAGCGGCAAGCCGGTGCTGGAAGAAAACGACTTGCAGCATGTCGTGCAGCAGATGCAGCCCGTCGGCCGGGAGATGGTGCGCTTGGGCTGGGAGACGCCGCACCCCATTCCCGACCCGCTGCGCGCCATCTGCAACCGCGCGACCGACCGGCAGCTGCGCCAGCGCTACCACCTGGCACGCAGCTTCTGGCGCGCGCTGGACGGCTGGCGCACGGCCGCCGCGCACGACAGCGGCGGCCCCATCGCGCTGCTGATGGACAAGCTGCAGCGCATCGGCCACCTGCCCACGACGACGACCGGCATGCACCGCTTCACGGCCGGCTCCGGCATGGAGGCCCAGCATGCCAGCGCGCTGTCGGAGCTGGTGCTCAAGGACATGGCGCTGAGCCTGGAGCTGGTGCGCCGCGTCAACAACGCGCTCAAGCAGAGCGGCCACGTGGGCGAGACGGTGCTGAACATGCAGCGCGCCATCCAGATGCTGGGCCTGGACGGCTTGCAGCTGGCCGCCAACGCGCTCAAGCCCTGGCCGGGGCCGCTGGCGCCGGTGGCGGCCGAGATGCTGCGCCAGCTGATGGCCCGCGTTGCCAAGGCGGGGCAGGTCGCGCAGGCACTGCGCCCGGCGGGCTATGACGCCGAGGTAGTGCAGCTCATCACCGTCATGCAGAACCTGGGCCGGCTGCTGCTGCAGTACCACTTCCCGGACGACGCGCAGCAGATCCGCCAGCTGATGGTGCCGCCCGAGCCCACTGAGGAGCTGCCCAACCCGCCCAGCTTGAGCGAGCAGGCGGCGGCCTACGCGGTGCTGGGCTGCGACATGGACGCCCTCGGCGCCGCGGTCGCCCGCCATTGGGGCCTGGGCGACGAGCTGCTGCAGATGATCCGCCGCCAGCCGCTGGATGCGCCCGTGCACCCGGCGCGCAACGATGCCGACACCATCCGCCTGACCTGCAGCCTGGCCAACGAACTGATCGATGCGCTGGCCTTGCCGGAGGCCAAGCGCCGCCCCGCCATCGAGGCCGCCACGCGCCGCTATGCCAAGCCGCTGGGCCTGGGCCTGCGCGAGGTCATGGAGGCGCTGAACCCCGGCACGCAACGGCCCGGGCAGGCCACGCCGGCACCTGCGCAGGGCGGGGCGCCGGCCGCCTCGCTGCGCGACCGCCTCGCGAACCGCGGCAGCGGCTCCTGAAGGTCACTTTCGACCATGGCCGAAGACCTGCCCCCCCTTGGCCGCTTCCGGTTGTTGAGCCGGCTGGGCGAGGGTGCGCAGGCGACGGTCTGGCTGGCGCACGACCCGCTGCTGGACCGCGAGGTAGCAGTCAAGCTCCTCAAGCCCGCCGCCGAGCCCGGCAGCGTCGATGAATGGCTGCACGAGGCCCGCGCGGTCAGCCGGCTGACGCATCCCAACATCGTGCCGGTCTTCGAGGCCGACACGCAGGGCGGCAGCTCCTACCTGGTCTTCGAATACGTCAGCGGCGGCACGCTGAGCCAGCGCTTGCGCGCAGGCCCCAAGCTGACGGCGGCCGAGGCCGTCACGCTGATGCTGGGTGTGCTGGATGGCCTCACCGCCGCCCACGCCGCCGGCCTGGTGCACCGCGACCTGAAGCCCAGCAACATCCTGCTCGATGCCCGCGGCCGGGCGCGGGTCATGGACTTCGGCATCGCGGCGCGCGTGTCGCCGGGCACCAACGCGCCGACCCGCATCGTCGGCACGCCGGGCTACATCTCACCCGAGGCCGCGCGCGGTGCGCCGGCGCATCCGCAGATGGACGTGTTCGCGGCCGCCGTCATGCTGGCCGAGATGCTCAGCGGCCAGCGGCTCAACCACGACACCGACCCCTGGCGCGCCATCCAGCGCGTGCAGACGACGGACCTCGTGCTGCCCTCGGGCCTGGCCAGCGACGTGGATGACGCGCTGCGCGCCATCGTGCAACGTGGCCTGGCGCGCGAGCCGTCTGCGCGCTGGCCCAGCACAGCCGCGCTGCATGACGCGCTGGCCGCTTGGCTGCGCCCCGTCGCCGAGCCCGATGCTGACGCGCATGACGCGCCGGTGCTGGACTTCCTGCTGCGGCGCATGCGCCACAAGAGCGACTTCCCGGCGCTGTCCGATGCCATTGGCCGCATCCAGCGCCTGACGCAGTCCGAGGACGAGAGCCTGGCCAGCCTGTCCAACGAGATCCTGAAAGACGTGGCGCTGACGCAGAAGCTGCTGCGCCTGGTCAACACGGCCGCCTACCGGCACACGGGGGGCGGCGGCATCAGCACCGTGTCGCGCGCCGTCGCGCTGATCGGGTTCGCCGGCATCCGCAACTTGGCGCTGAGCCTGGTGCTGCTGGAGCGCATGGAGAACAAGGGTCATGCGCAGCGCCTGCGCGAGGACTTCCTGCGCTCGCTGATGGCCGCGTCGCTGGCGCGCGAGCTGTGCGCGAATGCGCGCGACGCCGAGGAGGCCTTCCTCGGCGCGATGCTGCACCACCTGGGCCGCACGCTGACCGAGTTCTATTTCCCTGAGGAGGCCGAGACCGTGCGCCGCCTCGTCAGCCCGGTCGATGACGGCCAGCCGTCCTTGACCGAGGCCGCCGCGTCGGCCCAGGTGCTGGGCATGAGCTACGAAGCGCTGGGCCTGGGTGTGGCGCGCCAGTGGGGCCTGCCCGACAGCCTGCAGCGCGCGATGCGCCGGCCCAGCGGCGAGGCGCCACCGCGCCTCATCGAGGACGGTGCCGAGCGCCAGCGCTGGCTGGCCCGCGCCAGCAACGACATGTCCGATCTCATCCTGCACACGCCTCCCGAGCAGGCCCATGCCAAGGTGCGCGCGCTGGCGCAGCGGCATGCGCGCGCGCTGGGCGTCAGCGCCGAGGCCTTCGAGCAGGCCGCCGACACGGCGCGCCAGCGCCTCGCACAGATGACCGAGGCGCTGGAGCTGCACCTGCCGCGCGACTCGCGCGCGCAGCGCCTGCTGGCGCCGCTGACACCCTCGGTGCACGACTCGCTGACGGCTCACGAGCTGGCGCCCACGCAGGTGCTGGAACGCACCGTGGCCGGTGCGCCGCCGGCAGCCGCCCAGGCCAGCGAGCTGCTCGCCGCCGGCATCCAGGAGATCACCGACGCGATGGTCGACAACGCGCAGCTGAATGCCGTGCTGCGCATGATCCTGGAGACCATCTACCGCGCGTTGGGCCTGCGCCGCGTCATCTTCTGCCTGCGCGATGCGCGCGGCCAGACGCTGACCGGCCGCCTGGGCGTGGGTGACGACGTCGAGCGCCTGGCGCCGCTGCTGCGCGTGGACCTGACCGGTCAGCCGCCCGACCTGCTCGCGGCGGTCTGCCTGAAGGGCGCGGACACGCTGATCCAGGACGCCCGCGCCGCCAACATCGCGGCGCGGCTGCCGGTCTGGTTCAAGGGCGAGATGCATGCGCGCAGCTTCCTGCTGCTGCCGCTGATGCTCAAGGGCGCGCCGCTGGGGCTGATCTACGCGGACCATGCGCAAGCGGGTGCCGTGCAGCTCGGCGACAAGGAGCTTTCCTTGCTGCGCACGCTGCGCAACCAGGCCGTGATGGCCTTCCGCCAAGCCGCCGGCTGAGCGCCTGCCGCGGCACACCGCCCACTGGGGGTGTAGGGCTAGTCCCACAGTGGGTGGGGCCTGAGGCTGACCACACACGCACCGGCCCGCCGACTGGTCTGGCGTGCGCGTTGGCGAATACTGGTCTGGCAGCCTGCACTGAGCCCGCTCGGTGGTCAACGCCCCGTCCGGTCAAACAACAACCAGGAGTCCCTGATGAATCCGCAATCGATAACAAGGAATGGCCGGGCAGTTCTCGTGGCCTGTGCCGCCCTCGCATTGGCCGCATGTGCCTCAGCCCCCGAGCCCAAGGAGCAGATGGCGGTCGCCAACTCCTCCGTCGATCAGGCCACCGGCAACGCTGCCGAGGCACCTGCCGAGCTTTCCACCGCACGAGACAAGCTGACCCGCGCCAACGCCGCCATGGCCCGCAAGGACTATGTGCAGGCCCGCCAGCTCGCCGACGAGGCGGCCGCCGATGCGGCCCTCGCCCAGGCGACGGCGCGCACCGCCCGCTCCAGCCGCGCGCTGGCCGAGGTGCGCGAAAGCATTCAGCAATTGCAGGCGCAGCTCAACCGCTCCTGATCGAAAGGACAACACCATGAACACGACCCGATTTGCATCCTCCCTCACCGCCCTGGCCGCCGCCTGCGCCCTGTTTGCGGGCTGCGCCAGCGCGCCTACCGTCACGCCCCAGCTGCAGCAGGCACGCGCCAACGTGCGCGCCGCCGAAGCGGACCCTGGCGTGCTGAAGTACGCCTCGCTGGACGTCAAGAAGGCCGCCGACTCGCTCAAGCGCGCCGAGGAACTGAGCGCCAAGCGCGAGTCGCCGGCCGACATCGACTCCGCCGCCTACGTTGCCTCCACCCAGGCTCGCACCGCGATGGCCCTGGCCAAGGCAGCGACCGAGGAAGAGGCCATCAAGGCCGCCGAAGCCGACCGTGAGCGCGCCCGTGCCGATGCCAACGCGCGCCGTGCCAACGTGGCCCAGAACCAGGCCGCCAACGCACAGGTCGCTGCGGCGAACGCCACCGCTGACGCCAACGTCGCCCGTCAACAGGCCGCCAATGCCCAGGCCGATGCCGCCCAGGCACAGGCCCAGGCCGCCACCCTGGCCCGGGAACTGGCCGACCTGCAGGCCAAGCAGACGGACCGCGGCATGCTGGTGACGCTAGGCGATGTGTTGTTCGAAACCGGCCGCGCCGAGATCCGTCCCGCTGCGCAGGCGTCGATCAGCAAGCTGGCCAGCTACCTCAACCAACACCCGGACCGCCGCGTGCTGATCGAGGGCTTCACCGACAGCACCGGCAGCGATTCGACCAACCTGACGCTGTCGCAGCGCCGCTCACAGGCCGTCGCCGAGGCGCTGCGCGCCCAGGGCGTCGACCCGGCCCGCGTCGCCACGCGCGGCTATGGCGAGCAGTACCCGGTGGCCAGCAACTCGAGCACGTCCGACCGCGCGATGAACCGTCGCGTCGAGGTCTACATCTCGAACGACAACCAGCCGGTCCGCGCGCGCGGCTGAGCCGCGCCGAAGTCAGCACTCAGCAAAGGAGATTGCGATGACCACCCGACAGATTCGACGATGTTCCCAGGTGACCGCCTGGGCGGCCGCAGCCTTGATGATGGCGCTGAGCGCCACGGCGCTGGCGGCCCCTGCGGCCCGCAACGCCGACCCGCTGCGCCTGCAGTACGAGCGCGAGAGGGCCGCCTGCATGACCGGCCAGACCAACCAGCCGCGTGACGTCTGCCTGCGCGAGGCCGGCGCGGCCTACGCCCAGGCGCGCCAGGGCAAGCTGATTTCGCCGAGCGACGCACCCGACCAGTGGGCACTGAACGCGCTCAAGCGCTGCCAGGCCCAGCCCAGCGAGGACCGCGAGCTGTGCGAGCGCCGTGTGCGTGAGGGGACGGTGGAGGGCAGCGTCGCTGCCGGCGGCCAGCTGAAGTCGCTGACCGTGCGTTCGGTCGACATCCCGAAGACACCGGGCTGACCGAAGCAGAGAAGAAGGGGGAGGGTGACGAGCCTTACCCCCGGCACTGGTTGCAACGCTTAGGGCTGCTTGGTTCCCCACCTGACCCGGTTGGGCGCGCTTCCATGCGGGGAGGCCCGTCGAGCGAGATTCTAACCGGGTAGGAACTGCCGGTTGATGGACAAGTCCATGGCCAGCGCCAGCAGCGCCAGCGCGGCCATGTAACCCAGCAGGTGCAGGCGCGCCTGGCTCATCGCCCAGTGGCCACAGATCATGTAGCCCACCAGCGCCACCAGCTTGATGCCCAGCCAGCTGTCGCGGATGGGGTGGTAGCCGATGGAGCCCCACAGGCTCAGCCCCGTCATGACGAGGCAGGCATTGACGCCGAAGACCAGCACCAGCAACCGTGCGTCCTTGGCGATCTCCTGCAGCCGCGGCGTGCCGAACTGGAACATCAGGCCGCGCGTGAAGAACAAGGCCACGCTGCACCAGGCCAGCAGCACGTGCCACTGGACCATCTGTGTGTAGAACCACGTCATGGCGCCCCTCGTCCAAGGAATACCTTGGTCGGCCTTGGAGGCCGTGCTGCCGCTCGCGCCGCAGCTCTTGGGCAGGCACATGCCGCCCAATGGGCGCCATGTGTCCGGCCGAAGCCCCCGAGGGGACGACGCTGCATGCCGGATTGACCGGCATGCACGTCGCCAAGGCGGTCCGCCTTGGTAGCGGCCCGGCGCCCGGCCCGCAGGGCATCACGCCCAGTTGCCGACGCGCTTGACGGGCTCATTTTTCAGCGCAGGGCCAGGTCGTCTTCGCTGAAGCGGATGTTCAGCGGCTCGATCAGCAGCTGCTTCTCGCCAGCCTCGACGGTGCCGGCCACCCAGGCGCCGATGCCACAGTCGCGCGCGACCTGCGCGGTGCGCTCGGCGTCCGCCGCCTTGACGAAGATCGCGAAGCCCGCGCCCATGTTCAGCGTCGAGTACGCCTCGCGGTCGTCCTGACCGGCTTGTTTCTGGATGAATTCCAACACCGCCGTCTTGGGCGGCACGGTGTGGATGCGGTAGGTCAGTTGGCTGGGGTGGCGCAGCAGCTTGCGCCAGCCGTGGCCGGTGATGTTGGCGCAGTAGTGCGGCGCGATGCCGGCCTTCCACAGCGCTTCCGTCACAGGCGAATACAGCGCGGTAGGCGCCAGCAATGCTTCGCCATAGCTCAGGCCCGGTTCGATCTCGGTCAGATAGCCGTTGGGCAGGCGCTCGGCCAGCTTGCGCGCCAGGCTCAGGCCATTGGCATGGATGCCGCTGGAGGCCAGCAGCACGATGGCGTCGCCGTCGCCCAGCTTGTCGCCGACCGACAGCCGCTCCTTGGGGTTGATGAGGCCGGTGCACGAGGCGGCCAGGTCGATGCGGCCTTCTTCGACGATGCCGGCCAGTGCCGGTGTCTCGCCGCCGCCCCAGGCGACCTGGCAGGTGTCGCAGGCCGCCTTCCAGCCGGCCACCAGCGCCTGGGCGCGTTGCGCGTCGCTGAACCAGTTGCTGCCGCCGGCAGCCCAGTAGGCCTGCACGACCAGCGGCGTCGCGCCCACGGTGATCAGGTCGTTGATGGCCATCGCGATGGTGTCCTGCGCGATGCCGGCAAAAAAGCTATTGCCCGTCAGCTTGGCCATCTCGTCGGCCACCAGCGTCTTGGTGCCCAGGCATTCGACGATGGAGGCCAGGTAGAAGGGCCCCACGTCGACGACGTAGGCCGACTCGCCGCGCGAGGCCGCGACCTCGGTGAAGCCGTGCGCGCCCAGGTGGGCGCCGGTGGCGGCGGCGGCGCGCTGCGCGGTGATCTTGAGCGGGTCGATCAGGTCGTAGTTGACGCCGGCCTGGTCGTAGGTGAGGGGAGCTGCGGTGCTGGTCATCCGCCAATTATCGGTTGGCCTTCGGCGTCGCTACCATCCGCCGCGTACCGAAGGGAGAGAACCACATGCCCAGCCTGATCATTGCGAAGGGGGAGCTCTGGCTCCACGGCGACGGTGGCGCCGCGCCACAGTCCATCACGTCGCCGTTCGCGCGCGAGGTCATCGAGCGCGACGAGCGCAGCCGCCGCAGCGCCGCCTGGAAGCACGCGCCGCGCGAGCAGCAGACCGGCGTCATCCCCAGCCATTCGCTGTGGGGCAGCCAGGCCGGCGGCATCACGGCGCCGCCGCGCTTCCTGCATGCCTGCTTCGGGCCGGACCCGCAGACGCTGTACTACGTGTTGCGCGTCGGCGAGGCGGTGGGCCTGTTCCGCCTGCATGTGCAGGAGCAGCGCGAGGTGCGGCTGTTCCACAAGGCCAAGATCGACATTCGCGGGCTGGCCTACCAGCCGCAGCAGCGGCATCTGATCCTGTCGGTGGGCGCCCCGGACGGCACGGCGCAGATCGAGGTCTATGACGAGGACGGCAACCTGAAGGGTGCGGTCACCGGCGGTGACAGCGTGGACGCTTCGCCGTCGGTCGTGCCCGGCGCGGATTCGGCCGTGCTGTTCCAGAGCAGCGGCGTGGCCCGTCATCCAGAGCACGGCTATGTGGCGGCCGTGGCCTACGCGACGCTGTGCCGGCTGGACTACCGCAGCGGCCAGATGACCGTGCTGGCGGATGACGCCCGCTTCGATTTCGTCGCGCCGCGCATGGATGCCGGCGGCAACCTGTACGCGATCCGCCGGCCGGTCGAGAAGCCGGCCGGCGAACGGGCCGGCGGTGCGCTGCTGGACACGCTGCTGTTCCCCGTCCGCATCCTGAAGGCCGTGTTCGGCTTCCTGAACGTGTTCTCGATGATCTATGGCAAGGAGCCGCTGCGCTCGGCCGGCGGCCCGCGCACGCCGGAACTGGATCAGGACCTGGGCCGCATCTGGCTGCAAGGGCGGCTGATCGAGCTGCGCCACATGCGCGACGACCCCAGGTACGCGGGCAAGCTGGTGCCGGGGTCCTGGGAGCTGGTGCGCCGGCGCGGGCAGGGCGACTGGGAGGTGCTGGCCGGCCATGTCGCCAGCTTCGACCTGGCGCCCGACGGCGGTGTCGCCTACAGCAACGGCAACGAGGTGCTGGTGCTGCGCGGCGGCGAATCGACGCGGCTGGCCGCGCATGAGCTCATCGAATCGGTGACGCTTGGCTGAGGGACCTCACCACCCTCCCTAGAATCCGGTCCATGAGTTATCAGGTCCTGGCCCGCAAATACCGTCCGCAGAGTTTCGAGCAGCTCGTCGGYCAGGAACATGTCGTGCAAGCCCTCGCCAATGCGTTGACGCAGGGGCGCCTGCACCACGCCTACCTGTTCACCGGCACGCGCGGCGTCGGCAAGACGACGGTGTCGCGCATCCTCGCCAAGAGCCTGAACTGCACCGGGCCGGACGGCACGGGCGGCATCACGGCCCAGCCGTGCGGCGTGTGCCCGGCCTGCCGGGACATCGATTCGGGCCGCTTCGTCGACTACGTGGAGCTGGACGCCGCCTCCAACCGCGGCGTCGAGGAGATCTCGCAGTTGCTGGACCAGGCGGTCTACAAGCCGGTCGTCGGGCGCTTCAAGGTCTACATGATCGACGAAGTGCACATGCTGTCCAACACCGCGTTCAACGCGATGCTGAAGACGCTGGAGGAGCCGCCGGACTACCTGAAGTTCGTGCTGGCGACGACCGACCCGCAGAAGGTGCCCGTCACCGTGCTGTCGCGCTGCCTGCAGTTCAACCTGCGCCCCATGGCCGCGGCCGATGTGCAGATGCACCTGGGCAACGTGCTGGGCGCCGAGAACGTGCCGGCCGAAGGCGGCGCGCTGCGGCTGCTGTCGCGCGCGGCGCGCGGCTCCATGCGCGACGCGCTGTCGCTGACCGACCAGGCCATTGCCTTCGGTGCCGGCAGCCTGAGCGAAGCAGGCGTGCGCCAGATGCTGGGCAGCGTGGACCGCGGCCACATCACGGCCATCGTCGATGCGCTGGCGGCGGCGAGCGGCGACGCCGTCGTCGCCCAGGCCGATGCGCTGCGCGGCGCGGGCCTGTCGGCCGCCGGCACGCTGGAGGACCTGGCCACGCTGCTGCAGCAGATGGCGCTGGCCCAGGCCGCGCCCACGGCGCTGGACGATGCCGACCCGGAGACCGCCGAGATCAAGCGCCTGGCCGCGCTGCTGCCGGCCGACGAGATCCAGCTGATGTACAGCATGGCCTTGCACGGCCGCGCCGAGCTGCATCTGGCGCCGGACGAGTACGCGGGCCTGCTGATGGTGCTGCTGCGCATGCTGGCCTTCCGGCCTGCGGGCACGCAGCCCAAGCCCGTCAAGGCGGCGGCGCTGGTGCGCCCGCCGGCGGTGGCCAAAGCGGTCGTGGCCGTGCCGCTGCCCAAGGTGATCGCGCCTGCGCTCGTCGTGGTCGCCCCGGTGGCAGCACCCGTCGCCGCAGCGCCGGTGGCCGCGCCCAAGCCCGTGGCCGTGGCGCCCAGGGCCGCTGAACCGGCGGCCAGCTTCAGCGACCGCCTGCGCCCACGACCCGTCGAACCCGTGGCTGCGGGCGAAGACGAAGCCGTGGATCTGGACGGCCCACCGCCCGACGACGCGCCACCGCCGTGGATGGACGCGGACGATGCCCCCGCGTCGGTGGCTGCCGCCGCCCGTGAGCCCGAGGCGCCGCGCCGCGCCGAACTGCGCGAGACGCCCGAAGGCGCGCAATGGGCCGAGCGCATCGCGGCGCTCAACCTGGTCGGCATGACGGGCGAACTGGCCCGCCAGGCGCAGGCGCTGGGCTGCGCGACCGTCGACGGCCGCGAGGTCTGGCGGCTGCGTGTCGAGCGCGAATCGCTGCGCGCATCGGCCCTGGTGGCCAAGCTCGAAGCCGCGCTGGACGCCAAACTCGACATCGAGGCTGGCGTCGCCGAAGACTCCATCGTCTTGCGCACGGTCGCCCGTGCCGAGGCCCAGCAGCGCGCCGCCGAGGATCTGGCCACCCAGCATCCGATGACGCGCACACTGCTGTCCCAATTCCCTTCAGCGCGCATCCTGCCGGGTTCCGTGCAGCCGCTGACCCCCACTCCGTAGACAAGGACACGATCATGATGAAAGGCCAACTCGCCGGCTTGATGAAGCAAGCCCAGGCGATGCAGGACAACCTGAAGAAGGCGCAGGAAGAGCTCGCCAACATCGAGGTCGAGGGCCAGAGCGGCGCCGGTCTCGTGAAGGTGGTGATGACCTGCAAGAACGAGGTCCGTCGCGTCACCATCGACCCCAGCCTGCTGGCCGATGACAAGGACATGCTGGAAGACCTCGTCGCTGCCGCCTTCAACGATGCGGCCCGCCGCGCCGAGGCGACCAGCAGCGAGAAGATGGGCAAGCTGACGGCCGGCATGCCCATGCCCCCGGGCATGAAGTTCCCGTTTTGACGGCACTTGATGCGCTGATCGAGGCGCTCAAGCGCCTGCCGGGCGTGGGCCAGAAATCGGCCCAGCGCATGGCCTACCACCTGCTGCAGCACGACCGCCTGGCCATGCCCCGGCTGGCCGATGCGCTGACGTCCGCCGCTGAGCGCATCAAGCATTGCGAGCGCTGCCACACCTTCAGCGAGACGCCGATCTGCGGCGTCTGCGCGGACGTGGAGCGCGACGCCAAGCTGCTGTGCGTCGTCGAGACGCCGGCCGACCAGGCGGCGCTGGAGCGCACCGCCTCCTACCGCGGCTACTACTTCGTGCTGCTGGGGCGGCTGAGCCCGCTGGACGGCGTCGGCACGCGCGAGATCGGCGCGGCCGAACTGCTGGCGCGGGCGAGCGAAGCGGGCGTGGAGGAGGTCATCCTCGCCACCAGCTTCACGGCCGAGGGCGAGGCCACGGCCCATGTGCTGAGCGAAGCGCTGCGCGCGCGCGGGCTGAAGGCGACGCGCCTGGCGCGCGGCGTGCCGGTCGGCAGCGAACTCGAATACGTCGACCTGGGCACCATCGCCCACGCGCTCAGCGACAGGCGCTGAAGGACACCCACCGATGACGATCGCTCAACTCTGCCTCCTGGTGGCCTGCGTGCTGCCCATCGCCTGCGCGGGGCTGGCCAAGTCCAAGGGCTTTGGCAAGCGCCGCCGCGACGGCGGGTTCGACAACCACCAGCCGCGTGAATGGCTGGCCCGGCTGGACGGCTGGCAGGCGCGCGCGCAGGCGGCGCAGGCCAATGGCTGGGAGGCGTTGCCGGTCTTCATCGCCGGCCTTTTAGTCGCCCATCAACACCAGGCCGCGCAAGGCACGGTCGACGCGCTGGCGCTGGGCTTCATCGCGGCGCGGCTGGTCTTCATCGGCTTGTACGTCGCCGACAAGGCCACGCTGCGGTCGCTGGTGTGGGCCGCCGGCCTGGCGGCCTGCGTGGCGCTGTTCTTCGTGCGCTGAAACCTCAGGGCGCCGCGGACGCGACGACGTTGCGGCCACCCTTGCCACCGCGTGCCTTGGCGACCGGGCGCGCACCGGCCGCCGGCTTGGCGGCTGCGCGCACGCTGGCCTTGGCTTTGGCGGGCGTGCGGGCTGCGACGGTCGTGGCCTTGGCCGGCGCCGGCTGGAAGGCGGTGTAGACCACCACCGCCTGGCCCGGCTTGAAGCGCGTCGCGTTGCCGACCTTGTTCCACTGCGCCACCTGTTCCGTGCGCAGCTTGTAGCGTGCGGCGATGCTGGCGACGGTATCGCCCTTGCCGGCTTTCAGCGACACGCGGCGCAGCGGCGGCGCGTCAGGGGCCAGGTTGAGCGCGGCCGTGTCGGCCAGGCGCTCGGAGACGTCGTCGCGCACATGCTCGCCGCGCGGCACCAGCAGCGTGGAGCCGGCCTTGACCAGCATCTTGGGCGGGATGCGGTTGACCTCGCGCAGCAGCGTCTCCGACATGCCGGCGCGCTTGGCCGCATCGGCGGGGCTCATGGTCTTGGGCACGACCCAGGCCGTCCAGGTGGCCATCGCGCCGCTGTGGCGCGCCATGTTCTCGGCGAAGGCGCTGGCCTGGTCATAGGGCAGCAGCACCTGCGGCGTGGCGGCGGCCAGGATGACCGGCTTGTTCATCTGCGGGTTGAACTGCTGGAAGGTCTCCAGCGAGATGCCGGCCAGCTCGGCGGCCAGCGCGACGTCGATGTCGCGCTCGATCTTCACGCTCAGGAAGTAGGGGTGGTTGGCCACCTTCGGCAGCGCCAGCGCATAGCGGTCGGGCGCGAAGACGATGTTCTTCACGGCCTGCAGCTTGGGCACGTAATAGCGCGTCTCGTCGGGCACCTTCAGGCTGGCGTAGTCGGTCGGCAGCCCCAGCTTCTGGTTGCGGGCGATGGCCTTCTGCACGTTGCCCTGGCCCCAGTTGTAAGCGGCGAGCGCCAGATGCCAGTCGCCGAACTGCTTGTGCAGGCGGCCCAGGTAGTCGAGCGCGGCGCGCGTGGACGCCAGCACGTCGCGGCGGTCGTCGCGGAAGATGTTCTGCTTCAGGTCGAAGTCGCGGCCCGTGGCGGGCATGAATTGCCACATGCCGGTGGCCTTGGCCGTGGACACGGCATGCGTGACGAAGGCGCTCTCGATGAAGGGCAGCAAAGCCAGCTCCGTGGGCATGCCGCGCTTCTCGACCTCGTCGACGATGTGGAACAGATAGCGGCTGCCGCGGGTGGTCATGCGCTCGACGTAGTCGGGCCGGGCGCTGTACCAGGCCTCGGCCTTGCGCACCCAGTCGTCGTCCAGGTCCTGCAGCTGGAAACCACCGCGCACGCGGGCCCAAAGGTCGGCGCTGGCGTCGGGCGAGTCGAGGTCGATCTTCTCGCCGGGGCGCAGGTTGTCTTCCAGCAACTCGGCGGCCATGGCGCGCACGGGTGCCGCGGCCACGGGGGCCTCGGAGGAGGCACTGGCGGCAGCGAGGGCGGCGGGCGGGGAGGGTGGGGTGGCGGGGTCAGCGACCTCCGCGGGCGGGGTGGTGGTGGCGCAGGCCGCGAGCAGCAAGGCCATCACGACGGGGGAGAGGCGGTGAATCAGCGTCATCGGAATCCGTTCTTCCATTCGCGCAGCGTGGCGAAGACGTCGACCGGGCTGGGCGCGGTCGGGAGTTTGATGGGAGCGTGGCGCCGGGCGGCGTCGCGCAGCGCGGGTTCGGTGCAGCGCAAGAAGGGGTTGATGCGAATCTCGGTGCCGATGCGCGCCGGCAGCGTCGGCCGGCCGGCGGCGCGCTCGGCCTCGCACCAGGCGTTGTAGTCGGCCAGGGCGGTGTTGGCGGGGTCCACCTCGCGCGCGAAGCGCAGGTTGGACAGCGTGTACTCGTGGGCGCAGCAGACGCGCGTCTCGGGCGGCAGCGCGGCCAGCGACTGCAGCGACGCATGCATCTGC
Organism: Roseateles sp. P1_C6; assembly: GCF_056406315.1. Taxonomy (NCBI): domain Bacteria; kingdom Pseudomonadati; phylum Pseudomonadota; class Betaproteobacteria; order Burkholderiales; family Sphaerotilaceae; genus Roseateles; species Roseateles sp. P1_C6. Next base: position 377,578 of record NZ_JBFUAK010000001.1, on the reverse strand, counting down.
GCCGGCGTGCCTTCGAACAGCCGCCCGCAGCCGCCGCTGAACATCGTGTCGCCGCAGAACAGCAGCGGGTCGGCGCCCGGGACATGGGCCGCGAAGTAGGCGATGTGGCCGGCGGTGTGGCCGGGCACGTCCAGCACGGCAAAGCGCAGGCCCAGCAGCTCGACGGTGTCGCCGCCGTGCAGGCGCTGCACGGGCTCGGGCATGCGCTCGTTGACGGGGCCGTAGATGGGACCTTGCAGCCGCGGGCGCAGCGCGTCGACGCCGCCGACGTGATCGGCGTGGTGATGGGTCAATAGAATGCCTGCGAGCGTCAGCCCCCGAGCATCGAGCGCCGCAGCCACCGGCGCGGCGTCACCGGGATCGACGACCAGGGCCTCGCGGCCGTTGTCCAGCAGCCAGAGGTAGTTGTCGTCGAAAGCGGGGAGAGGCGTGAGCGTCAACGTGAGCGTCAATGGCGCCAACCCATGACAGATAAAGCGCCGATTATAGATTTGGCAGCCTGGCTGCAGACCCCGCCCGGCCGCCACCTGCTGGCGTGGGAGCAGGCGCAGGTCGATGCCGCGGTGGCCGACCTGTTCGGCTTTCATGCGCTGCAGCTGGGCATGCCCGAACTGGACGGTCTGCAGACCAACCGCATGCCGCACCGCTGGCTGGTCGGGCGCGACCTGCGCTGCGAGTTCGACGCGCTGCCGTTCGACAGCGCCAGCCTGGACCTGGTGCTGCTGCCGCACGCGCTGGAGCTGGCCTGCGATGCCCACGTGCTGCTGCGCGAGGTGGAACGGGTGCTGCGGCCCGAGGGCCGGCTCATCATCTTCGGGCTGAACCCTGCCAGCGCCTGGGGGCTGCGCCAGAACCTGGGCCGTCTGAAGTCCCGCGGCGAGCCCTATCTGCCGCGTGATGGCGAGTTCATCGGCTACTGGCGGCTGCGCGACTGGCTCAAGCTGCTGTCCTTCGACGTCGAGGCGGCGCGCTTCGGCATCTACCGGCCGCCACTGCGCACCGAGGCCTGGCTGCAGCGCTGGCAGTGGCTGGACGCCGTCGGCTCGCGTTGGTGGCCGGTGCTGGGGGCGGCTTATTTCATCCAGGCGATCAAGCGCGTGCACGGCATGCGCATGATCGGCCTGGCCAAGAACTCGCGCACCGCCGCCAAGACGGCACCGGCGGTCGCGTTGAACAACCATCAGAACAAAGAATGACTGAAACAGCGAAGCCTGCGCTGGCCATCAAGCGCCCGCAGGTCACGATCTACACCGACGGCGCCTGCAAGGGCAACCCGGGCCCCGGCGGCTGGGGTGCCTGGCTGTCCAGCGGCGGCCACGACAAGGAACTGTTCGGCGGCGAGCGCGAGACCACCAACAACCGCATGGAGCTGACGGCGCCCATCGAGGCGCTCGCGTCCCTGAAGCGCAGCTGCGACGTCGTCGTCTACCTGGACAGCGAGTACGTGCGCAAGGGCATCACCGAATGGATCATCAACTGGCAGCGCCGCGGCTGGAAGACGGCCGACGGCAAGCCCGTGAAGAACGCCGACCTGTGGCAGCGCCTGGACTCGCTGCGCAAGCTGCACGCGGTGGAATGGCGCTGGGTCAAGGGCCATGCCGGCGACCCCGGCAACGAGCGCGCGGACATGCTGGCGAACAAGGGCGTGGCTTCACTGGGCAGAGTCAGTCAGTAAAGTCCGCGCCAGCTGAGCCCCACAGAAGACCCCCAGGGAGATTGCCGATGAAGCTGTTGCCCACCTTGCTCGCCGCGCTGCTGATGGCCGGCGCGGCGCAAGCCCAGACCCAGAACTTCACCGTGGTGTGCGTGAAGACGCCCTGCGGCCACCTGAAGGTCAGCGAGACCGCCGGCCGGCTGGAAGTGGACTACAGCTACCGCAACAACGGCCGCGGCCCGGACCAGAAGGAGGTGCTGGAGTTCGCACCCGACGGCGCCTGGATGGCTTACCGCACCGAGGGCCAGTCCACCTATGGCGCGCGCATCGACGAGCGCTTCGAGCGCAAGGCCGACGGCAAGGCGGTGTGGCGTTCGCCGGTGGACAGCGGCGAGCGCGCCGGCGTGGGCCGCGAGGTGGTCTACCTGCCCGTGCAGGCCAGCCCGGCCTGGGCCGCGCGGCTGGCGCAAAGCCTGCTGGCTCGCAGCGGCCAGCGCACCGAGGCGCTGCCGGTGGGGCGCCTGTCCATCGAGCGCGTGCAGAAGCTGAGCCTGCCCGGCCAGCCGTTCGAAATCGGCCTGTACGCCATCACCGGCCTGGACCTGGAGCCCAGCTACCTGTGGCTGCGCGAGGACAACCGCGCGCTGTTCGCCCAGGTCTACCCGGGCTGGGGTGGCACGCTGCCGCAGGGCCTGGAGGGCGAGCTGGACCGCCTCGCCGACGCCCAGAAGGCCGCCCAGCTGGCGCACCTGCAGCGCCTGGCCAGGGAGCTGCCGCAGCCGCTGCCGGGGCTGACCGTCATCGAAGGCGTGCGCTGGTTCGACGCGCAGGCGGCCCAGCTGCGGGGCCCGTCTGACGTCTACCTGCTCGACGGCCGCATCGCGGCCATCGCCAAGCCCGGCAGCCTGAAGAACGCCGCGCCGGCCCAGCGCATCAGCGGCAAGGGCCGCACGCTGCTGCCGGGCTTCGTCGACATGCACGCCCACATCGGCCCCGGCGATCTGCTGCTGAACCTGGCCGCGGGCGTGACGGCGGTGCGCGATGTCGGCAACAACAACGCCGACCTGGCCGAGCTGCGCGGCCGCATCGAGCGCGGCGACGTGCTGGGCCCGCGCATCTCGGCCAACGGCTTCATCGAGGGCAAGAGCCCGTTTTCGTCGCAGGCCGACTTCGTGCCCGACAACCTGCCCGACGCGTTGGCCGCCATCGACTGGTATGCCGCGCATGGCTACCGCCAGCTCAAGCTCTACAACTCCATCCGGCCGGAGTGGGTCAAGCCCATGGTGGCCCACGCGCGGTCCCTGGGCCTGCGCACCGGCGGCCATGTGCCGGCCTTCATGACGGCGCGCGAGGCCGTCGAGGCGGGTTATGACGAGCTGCACCACATCAACCAGGTCACGTTGAACTTCCTCGTCAGCAAGACCGACGACACGCGCACGCTGCTGCGCTTCAACCTGGTGGGCGACAAGGCGGCTGACCTCAAGCTCAACGACCGCCGCACGCAGGACTTCATCGCGCTGCTGAAGAAGCGCGGCACCGTCGTCGACGCGACCATGACCGCCTTCGAGGCGCAGTACACGCAGCGCCAGGGCCAGCCCAACCCCAGCTACGCGATGGTGGCGGCCAACCTGCCGGCCGTCGTGCAGCGCGGCCTGCTGTCGGCCGAGGTCGACATGGACGACAGCAAGGCCAAGCGCTGGAGCGCGAGCTGGAAGGTCATGACCGACCTGCTGCGGCGCATGCACGCGGCGGGCATCCCGCTGGTGTCCGGCACCGACGCGACGCCGGGCTTTGCACTGCAGCGCGAGCTGGAGCTGTATGTGCAGGCCGGCATCCCGGCCGCGCAGGCGCTGAAGATCGCCAGCTGGAACGGTGCCAAGTACAGCGACCGCCTGACCGAGATCGGCAGCATCGAGCGCGGCAAACGCGCCGACCTGCTGCTGGTGGACGGTGACCCGGTGGCCGACATCCGCGCGATCCGCCGCGTGGCGCTGGTCGTGCAAGGCGACAAGGCGCTGTCTCCGGCCGCGCTCTACCAGGCCATGGGCATCCTGCCCTTCGTGCCCGCCGCGGAGATCACGAAGTGAGGCGTCTTGCGGCGCTGCTGCTGGCTTTGCCGATGCTGGCGGGGCATGGGATGGTGAAGGCCGACACCACGCTGCGCTTCTGCGCCGCCGGCAGCCCCAAGACCTTCGACCCGGCGATGACCGACAGCGGCATCGACCATGTCGCCCATCTGCCCATCTTCAGCACGCTGGTCGAAACCCGGCGCGGCACGGACGAGATCATTCCCGGCCTGGCGACGAGCTGGAGCGTCAGCCCAGACGGGTTGGCCTATACCTTCGAGCTGCGCCGCGGCGTGACCTGGCATACCGCCGAGGGCTTCAAGCCCACGCGCGAGTTCAATGCCGACGACGTGCTCTTCACCTTCGGCCGCCTGCTCAGCCGCGACAGCGCCTTTGCCAGGGCAGCGCCCAGCGTGTCGCCCTATGTCGTGTCGTTCGGCTGGGAGAAGCTGATACGCACGGTCGAGAAGCTCGGCGACCATCAGCTGCGCATCACGCTCGCCGAGCGGGATGCGTCCTTCCTGTCGGCGCTGAGCTTTGCGTTCACGATGATCCAGTCGGCCGAGCTGGGCGCCCAGCTGCTGAAGGCCGGCACGCCGCAGCGCATCGCGCAGGTCCCGGTCGGCACGGGCCCCTTCCAGTTCAAGAGCTTTCGGCAGGACAGCGTCATCCGCTACGTGAAGCACCCGACCTGGTGGCGCAAGGACGAGCGCCCGCGGGCGGACCAGCTGGTCTTCGCCATCACCACCGACGCCAGCGTACGCGCCCAGCGCCTGAAGCGCGACGAGTGCGACATTGCCGCGCCCGTGGGCCCCGCCGAGCTGGACGAGTTGAAGAAGGACCCGGCCATCAAGCTCGCCACGGCGCCCGGCATGAACGTGGGCATCCTGGCCTACAACACCAAGCACCCGGCGACGGCCAAGCTGGAGGTGCGCCAGGCGCTGGACATGGCCATCGACAAGGCCGCCATCATCCGCACCGTCTACGGCGACGCCGGCACGCTGGCCAGCAGCCCCATCCCGGCCGCCAACTGGGCGCACGACGCGACGCTCAAGCCCGCACCCTACGACCCGGCCAAAGCCAGGGCACTGCTGCAGAAGGCCGGCGTGCTGCCGCTGAACATCACGCTGTGGGCCATGCCCGTCGTGCGCGCCTACAACCCCAACGGCCAGCGCATGGCGCAGATGATCCAGTCCGACTGGGCCAAGGTCGGCGTGACGGCGCGCATCGTCACGTACGAGTGGGGCGAGTATTTGCGCCGCATCGACGCCGGCGAGCATGACGCAGCGCTGTCGGGCTGGAACGGCGACCCCGAGCCTGCCAACACGGCCGGCCAGCTGGCCTGCGGGTCCAACAGCGGCACTTTCTGGTGCAACCCGGCCTACGACAAGCTGCTGGCCGAAGCCCGCCAGGCCTTGAAGCAGGACGACCGCAAGCTGATCTACGCCAAGGCGCAGCGCATCGCCATGGAGCAGCTGCCCTGGACACCCATCGCCTACGGCCGCCTCGCCGTGCCCGAGCGCGCGGCGGTCAAGGGCTTTGTGCTGGACCTGGACGGCGGCATGTATTTCGATGGCGTGACGAAATGAGACCACCCCCTACCGGCTTCGCCGGCCCCCTCAAGGGGGCACCGCTGGTGGCCCGGCAGAGCCGGGTCCACGGCGTCCGCTTGGGAAGGCAGTACGGATATTTGAAAGTTTGAGAGGACCGAATGAGTATCAAGAGCGACAAATGGATCCGCCGCATGTGCGAGCAGCACGGCATGATCGAGCCCTTCGAGCCCGGCCAGGTGCGCGAGCAGGACGGCCGCAAGATCGTCAGCTACGGCACCAGCAGCTATGGCTATGACATCCGCTGCGCGCCCGAGTTCAAGGTCTTCACCAACATCCACAGCACCGTGGTGGACCCGAAGAACTTCGACGAGAACAGCTTTGTCGACGTCAACAAGGACGTCTGCATCATCCCGCCCAACAGCTTTGCGCTGGCCCGGACCATGGAGTACTTCCGCATCCCGCGCAACGTGCTGACCGTGTGCCTGGGCAAGAGCACCTATGCCCGCTGCGGCATCATCGTCAACGTGACGCCATTCGAGCCCGAGTGGGAAGGCTATGTGACGCTGGAGTTCAGCAACACCACGCCGCTGCCGGCCAAGATCTACGCGGGCGAGGGCTGCGCGCAGGTGCTGTTCTTCGAGAGCGACGAGGTCTGCGAGGTCAGCTACAAGGACCGCGGCGGCAAGTACCAGGGGCAGGTGGGCGTGACGCTGCCCAAGGCGTAGGCGTCCTCAGGGCGGCCGCGGCGCGCCGCCACCCCGCGCCAGGTAACCGGTCAGCCCGAGCCGTCCGGCCCGCATGACGCGCTTGTGGTTCCAGCGGAACAGCGGTCCCAGCAGCGGCACCAGGCGCCGCAGGATGCCCGGCGGCAGCGTGACGCGCCAGACGAAGGTCACGTCGGTGTGCCCGCCCACCCCCGGCGCGGCCTGCTTCATCAGCCAGATGCCTTCGCCCGCCAGCGTGCCGGCCGCTTTGGCGCGCAGGCGCTCCTCCTTGAGCACCTCGGTGACTTCCAGCTGCAGATGCAGCCGGTAGCCCAGGCCGGTGCGGAAGGTGATCTCCTGCAGCAGACCCACGCCGGTGCCGTCGCCGCTGCGCAGCTTGCGCACGCCCACGACGCCCGGCCACCAGCGGGGCCAGTGCTCGGTTTCGGTGATGGCGCCCCAGACGCGCTCGACCGGCGCATCCAGGCGCCAGTGGCTGACGAGGTCGAAATAGGCGATCTGGGGCATGTGACAGAGATACGACCGGCCGGGCAGGGTAGATGCTAGGGTCTGCGAAGGAGTACGCTGCATCCGGAAACAAGTCTGCTGCGTACCCGTATTTATGACCTCGCCCTCCGCCACCCCCGCCCCGTCCTGCGCGATGTACCGGCGTCTGCTGGCCCAGGGCGGCATTTTGAGCGATGGGCTCAAGGTCGTTCCCTGCCGGCTGCGCGCCGGCATCGTCTAACCCAGGAGACGCCACCATGACCCTCCCGCGTTCGACCGAGGCTGGCGATGAGCCGCCCGCCCATGCGCTGTTGTTCGACGACGTCGACCTGCACGACATCGAAGCCGAGCCGGCCTGTGCCGAGGCGGCAGCCGTCAAGCCCGGCTGCCTGCCGCTGGACGACGCTCAGCTGCAGGCCTGGATAGGCGGCATCGTCGACCACGACGAGCGCGCACTGCTGGCGCTCTACCAGGCGACGCTGTCTCGCGTCTACGGCCTGGTGCTGCGCCTGGTGCGGCGCAGCCAGCTCGCCGAGGAAGTGGCCGAGGAGGTCTATTTCCAGGTCTGGCGCCAGGCGCCGCGCTTCGACCCCGAGCGGGGCCGGCCGCTGACCTGGCTGCTGGGCATGGCGCGTTCGCGCGCCATCGACGCGATCCGCCGCGAGTCGCGCTTCCAGCACGAGGCGCTGGACGAGGAGGCCGCGCCAGCCAGCGCCCCGGCGGCCGAGTCGGGCGACGAACTGCTGGCCGTGGCCCAGGGCCATGCCGAGCTGCACCGCGCCTTGCTGCTGCTCAAGCCGCAGCCGCGCCAGCTCGTCGCGCTGGCCTTCTTCAACGGCCTGTCGCACGAGGAGATCGCCAGCCAGACCAGCCTGCCGCTGGGCACGGTCAAATCGCAGATCCGCCGCGCGCTGATCACATTGCGCGACGCGCTGGGTGACACCGGCGCCCACGCGCTGCCGGCATGAGGGCAACACCATGAACATGCTGCCCACCACGCCTGAATCCGAAGAACAAGACATGAGCCCGCTGCTCAGCGAACCCTTTGCCCGCGCCTGGACCGCGCCCGCACCCGCAGGCCTGCCCGGCCGCCTGGGCGAACGCCTGAGCGCGCGGCTGACGCAATCGCTGCTGGCCGAGCAAGGCATGGTCACCGTGCGCCGCCGCAAAGCCGAGGCCGAGCCGCTGGCCGACGGCGTGCAGCAACGCTGGCTCTACCGCGCGCCGCAGCAGCGCACGCTGCGCGCCGGCGAACCGCGTGCCGCCAGCGTCATCGAGCTGCAGGCCGGAGCCCGGCTGACGCTGCCCGCGGGCGGGCCGCGTGAGTTCCTCGTACTGCGCGGCGGCGCCCAGGTCGACGCCGACCTGCTGGAGCTGCGCGACTTCCTGCTGCTGCCGGCCGGCAGCGCGCCGGTGCTGAGCAGCGCCGATGGCGCGCATGTCTTCGTGCGCGAGGCCGACGGCGACGACGTCAAGCGCACGCTGGTGCGGGACGTCGAGGCCGGCTGGCCGGAGTTCGCGCCCGGCATCCGCCGCCGCGTGCTGTGGACGGGCGGCGGCCAGGCCGCGCTGCTGTACCGCGCCGACCCTGGCGCCAGCGTGCCCAACCACAGCCACGGCCACGACGAGGAATGCCTGATGGTGCAGGGTGAGCTGTTCCTGGACGACGTGCTGCTGCAGCAGGGCGACTACCAGCTGGCGCCTGCCGGCACGGGCCACCGCATCACCGAGACCGACACCGGCGTCATCCTGTACGCCCACGGCGACCTGGACCTGCAGTTCTGCTGACTTGAGCGGCATCAGCGCCGGTTAGGCCGGTCATTTCGGGCTTTATCCGGCCTTCGCTTTGCCGAGGGACCGGCACCATGGCGGCCAACACGACACCTTCCGTCGAGGCCCGCCATGCTGATCCCGCTGCACCTGATCCCCGTTCCCACCGACGAGCCCCGCGGCCTGGGCGACCCGGGCCATGCCTGGCAGCGCGACACCGGGCTGAAGATCGCGCCGGGCGTGCATCTGGGCGACATCCGCGCGCTGGGGTTGACGGTGTCCGGCGCCACGACCGGCCGGGTCGCCACGGGCGACCTGCTGCGTTTCGGCCAGCTGATGAACGACGCCGGCCTGGCCATCAATCCGACCCGCATGCTCTACGACCGCCATTACGCCTATGAGCGCCTGGCGGACGGCCATGGCAGCGACCACGCGGGCCTGCGCGAGCTGGCGCTGGAGCTGTTCGAGGCCTACCAGGCGTCGGGCGAGTGGATAGGTCTGACGCACTGAAGCCCCTCGTCCAAGGAGTACCTTGGCCGGTCCCCCGAGGGGACGGCGACGCTTGCGGCATCGAGCCGCAAGCACATCGCCCAAGGCGGTCCGGCTTGGGAGCGGCCCGGCGCTCGGCCCGCTAAAGCTGGGGCTTTCCCGAGACTGATCCCTGCCTTTTCGCACCCCGAAGGATGACGGGTGGCGAGTTACGCTCGCGGTTTCGCCTTTTGCCGACCCGCTTTCATGACACGTCACTCCCTCTCGCTGCTGGCCATCGCCTCGATGGCCGCGCTGGCCACAGCTGCCCATGCCGACGAAGGCATGTGGATGCCCAAGCAACTGCCGCAGATCGCCAAGCCGCTGAAGGCCGGTGGCCTGGCGCTGGACCCGGCCAAGCTCAACGACCTGACCGCCTTCCCGATGGGCGCCGTCGTGTCCCTGGGCGGCTGCACGGCCAGCTTCGTGTCGTCGCAGGGCCTGGCGGTCACCAACCACCACTGCGCCTACGGCAGCATCCAGTACAACTCCAAGCCCGACCGCGACCTGCTGAAGAACGGCTTCTACGCGACGACGCTGGCCGATGAACTGCCCGCCGCGCCCGGCAGCCGCATCCTCGTCACGGTCGACATGAAGGACGTGACGGCCGATGTGCTGAACGCGAGCACGCTGGCGTTGAACGGCAAGGCCCGCACGGACGCCATCGAGAAGACCGAGAAGAGCCTGGTCGCCGCCTGCGAGGCCGACACCGGCCACCGCTGCAACGTCTACCCCTTCTTCGGCGGCCTGCAGTACCAGCTCATCAAGCAGCTGGAGATCCGCGACGTGCGCCTGGTGCACGCGCCCGCCACCGGCGTGGGCCTGTTCGGCGGCGACGCCGACAACTGGGTCTGGCCGCGCCACACCGGCGACTACAGCTTCTACCGCGCCTACGTGGGCCCGGACGGCAAGCCGGCCGAGTTCAGCAAGGACAACAAGCCCTACGCGCCCAAGCACCACCTGAAGTTGGCCGCGCCCGAGACCAGCCCGCTGAACGACGGCGACTTCGTCATGGTGGCCGGCTACCCGGGCCGCACCAACCGCCACCGCCTGCCCACCGAGGTCGACTTCGCCTTCGGCTGGCAGCAGCCGGCGCAGGTCAAGGCGATGGGCGAATCCATCGACATCATCAAGGCCGAGACCGCCGGCCGCCGCGATGGCGAGATCCGCATGGCCGCGAAGATGCAAGGCCTGCAGAACTACTTCAAGAACCTGCAAGGCCAGCAGCAGAGCTTTGAGGGCAGCGACATCCTGGCGCGCAAGCAGGCCGACTTCGACAAGCTCAAGGCCTGGGTCAATGCCGACGCGAAGCGCAAGGCCCGTTACGGCGCCGACGTGGCCGCCACCGAGAGCCTGCTGGCCGAGCGTCAGGCCATCCAGCGCGCCGAGTACCTGGGCAACTTCATGACGCCGTCGCTGCTGACCGCCGCGCGCCAGCTCTACCAGGTGGCGCAGGAGCGTGCCAAGCCCGACGCCGAGCGCAAGTCCGGTTACCAGGACCGCGACCTGCCGCGCCTGAAGGCCGCCCAGCAGACGCTGGACCGCCGCTACGACGAGCCCACCGACAAGCGCCTGGCCGCCCACTTCCTGGCCCAATACCTCGCCCAGCCGGCAAACACGCTGAACCCCGCCTGGGTCGACGTGTTCGGCCTGAAGGCCGGCCAGGACGAAGCCGGCATCCGCGCCCAGCTGGACAAGGTCTACGCCGGCAGCAAGCTGTCCGACACCGCCTCCCGCATGGGCTGGCTGGACAAGGACGTGGCCGCCTTCAAGGCCAGCGACGACGCCTTCATCAAGGCCGCCGTGGCGCTGTACGACGACGACCGCCGACTGGAGAACCGCGACAAGGAACTCGCCGGCAAGCTGCAGAAGGCCTACGCGGGCACGCAGCAGGCGCTGATCGACTACCACGCCAGCCGTGGCGAGGCCGTCTACCCCGACGCCAACAGCACGCTGCGCATCAGCTTCGGCAAGGTGCAGGGCCGCAACCCCGGCAGCGACGGCAGCAACTGGACGCCCTTCACGACCGTGCGCGGCATCGTCGCCAAGCACAAGGGCCCGGACGAAGCCGGCGGCGAATTCAACGCGCCGGCCGAACAGCTGGCTGCCATCAAGGCGCGCAACTTCGGCAAGTACTACGTCAAGTCGCTGGACTCGGTGCCCGTGAACTTCCTGTCCACGCTGGACACGACTGGCGGCAACTCCGGTTCGCCGGTGCTGAACAAGAAGGCCGAGCTGGTGGGCCTGCTGTTCGACGGCACGCTGGACGCGGTCATCTCCGATTGGGACTTCAACCCCAAGATGGTCCGCAGCATCAGCATGGACTCGCGCTACATGCTGTGGCAGATGAGCACGGTCGACAAGACGACCCGTCTGCTCGACGAGATGGGTGTCAAGTAACGCTCGCCGTTACCAAAGCAAAGCCGGCCCCGAGGGGCCGGTTTTTCATGGGCGGGTCACTCCTTGGCGACGGCTTCCACCTGGATGCGCAGGTTCACATCCATCTTGAAGCCCCAGTCCTTGCCCGCCGCGAGGCCGAACTCCTCGCGGTTGAAGCTGCCCGACGCGTCCGCGCCGCACAGCTCACGCTTGTGCAGCGGGTGCGGGATGCATTTGAGCTGGTGGATGGCCAGCGTCACCGGCCGGGTCTTGCCGTTCAGCGTCAGCTCGCCCACCAGCCGCGCCGGCACACCGCCGGTCGCGCCGTCGAAGCGGCCCTTGAAGGCGGCCGTCGGGTTCTTCGCCACGTCGAAGAAGTCCTTGCCGCGCGCCCAGGCGCTCATCGCGTCCAGCCCGAAGTCGATGCTGGCCAGGTCCATCGTCACGTCCACACTGCCACTGCCGTTGGCCTTGTCGTAGACGACGGTGCCGGCGCTCTTGTTGAGCTTGCCGCGCCACACCGACAAGCCCATGTGGTCGGCCTCGAAGCTCGGGTAGGTGTGGGTGGGGTCGATCTCGTAGGTCACCGGCGCGGCGGTGGCGGCACAGACGAACAGGGCGCAGGCCAGCAGGGTCAGGGCTTTCATCGGATGTCCTTGGTGGTGAAGGGGGGCGGCAGGGTCGCCAATCAGACGACGATCGACGCCGGCGGTTTTCGACAAACCCGATGATCGCCCGCGGTGGCCCGGCTCAATGTGACGGCCCGTTAGCATCGTCGGCATGCACCGCCTCTACGTGATCCTGGCACCCCTGCTGCTGGCCCTGGCCGGCTGCGCGAGCATCGCTCCGCCGCCGCCCGACCGCTGGCAGCCGCTGGCGCCGGGCCTGGCCTACCGCGCCTGGGCGCCGCTGCCCGACAGCGACGTGCAGGCGCTGCGCGTGGACCTGTCGAAACTGCGCGTGACCTTGTCGCCGCCCGCCGACGCTGGCCAGCCGCTGGACCAGATGCCCAGCAGCCGTGGCGCACTGGCCAGCGTCAACGCCTCTTTCTTCGACCGCGAGTTCCGCCCGCGCGGGCTGACCGTGTCCAACGGCCAGCCCTGGCCCGACTTGCTGAAGGCCCCCGCGGCGGCCAGGGACCCGCTGCTCGCCTGCGCCGCGCGCTGCACCATCGTCTTCGACGCGCCGGCTGCACCCCAGCCTGACTGGATGCTGGCCGTCAGCGGCACACCCTGGCTGGTGCGCGACGGCCACGCACGCACGGCCGACGACGACGCGAGCTGCGCCTACCTGTGCGCCCAGACCCACCCGCGCACGGCGGTGGGCCTGGACGCGTCGGGCCGCCAGCTCATCGTGCTGCTGGCTGCCGGCCGCCGCGGCGACGTCAAGGGCCTGACGCTGGCGCAGACCGCCGCGCTGATGCGCGAACTGGGCGCCCAGCAGGCCTTCAACCTGGACGGCGGCGGCTCGTCCACGCTGCTGATCGCCGGCGAGTCGCGCCTGCCGCGCCCCTTCAACGAGCCCGCGCTGCGCCGCGTGGCCAACGCCTTGCACCTGCTGACCCCATGAGCCTTCGCCACCTGCTCCCGCCGCTGGGCCTTGCGCTGCTGCTCGCGGCCTGCGCACCGCTGCCGAGCCACAAGCCCGCTGAAAAGCGCTATGACGCCGCCGAACTGCTGGCGCTGCAGCCGGCTGCCTTCGTGTGGCCGGCCATGTCCACCGACGGCGAGCGCACGCAGCGTGAGGCCGCGCTCGCCGACATCCGCGCCCGCATCGCCTTGGCTGCCGGCCCCGAGCGCGACGCGGCGCTGCCCAGGCTGTTCGACCTGGTGGCCCAGTACAACGCCGAGATCGACGCCGCGCGGCCGTTGCTGCTGCAGGCCTTGCCCGAACTGGGCCAGCGCGACGCCGACACCCAGCGCGCGCTGCTGACCGCGGCCCACACGCTGTACCCGGCTGAGTCCGCGCCGCTGCTGTGGCCGCTGTTGCCACAGCTGACGGCCAGCAAGCCATTCGCCATCGCGGCCTATGCGCTGCTGCAGGCGGACCCCGGCGCGGGGCCGCGGCTGCTGGGCCTGGTGCCTTCGCAGTTCCCCGGCTGGGCCGACGACCCGCGGCTGACCGCGCTGATGCAGCGCCTGCAACCCGCCGCCGCGGCCCAGCCACCGCTGGCCGACCTGCTGGCCGCGCCACTGCGCGCGGGCTTCCCGGTCATCGTCAGCCTGCAGCGCCCCGGCCGCCAGCAGATGGGGCTGGCCCTGGTGCGTGCCGCCGACGGCCGCTTCGTGCGCGACGCGGCCGGCCAGCTGTTCACGTCACCGCAGCTCGCACTGGCGCGCAGCGGCCTGCCGGGCACCATCACCAACGGCAACACGCCGCAGGGCGTTTTCAGCATCGTCGGCGCCGGCACGGCCACCAACCCCAACATCGGCCCCACGCCCTACCTGCACAGCAAGCTGCCCATCGAGGCGCCCGTGGCCGAGTTCGAGCATGTCGAGATGGTCGACACCGCCGCATGGAGCGCGGCCGTCTACGACAGCTTCCTGCCCGACAGCTGGCGCGCCTGGTCGCCCATCAAGGAAGCCTGGCTCGCCGGCCGCGCGGGCCGCGATGAGTTGCTGGTCCACGGCACGACGATCAACCCGGCCTACTACGCCGGCACGAGCTATTACCCCGGCACGCCGCAGCAGGGCTGCATGATTTCCAACGAGGACTGGGACCCGGCCACCGGCCGGCTGCTCGCCAGCCGGCAGCTGACGCTGGCGCAGACCTATGCCGCCGCGGGTGCGCGCAGTGACCTGGCGGGCTATCTCGTCGTCGTGGAGCTGGCGGGCGAAGGACCGGTCAGGCCGGCCGAGGCGCAGGTGTTGGTGGCGGCGGCCGGTCGTTGAGTCGCCTCAGTCCACAAAGGTCAGTGCCCCGTACTCCCATCGCCACGGCACGCCCGTCTCGCCCAGGATGAACTCGACCAGCCGCGGGAAGGCACGCTCGGCGCGCACGTCGTTGGCGAGGATGACGACGCAGCGCTTGTTCGCCTTCACGCAGACCCAGGTGTTGCCGGTGCTGTCGTTGTGCCCGCCCTTGAAGAAGCCCGGGCCCTGGGGTCCGTTGAAAACGACGACGCCGAGGCCCGCGGCGAGGTCGGGGCGGCGCTTGTCCGGCGGCAGTTCGGCCTGCAGCGTCGGGAACTGTGAAGCCGTCGTGATCGGCAGCTGCGGCGCCGTCAGCGCGGCAGCGCCTTCGGCCGACAGGCCCACGCCGTTGATGTAGCCGGCGGCCATGCGGGCCATGTCGGCGACGGTCGTGTCCATGGACCCCGCCACGCGCACCTTGCTGCGCTCGTCGTGCGGCTCCACCTGGCCCTCGGCCGTCCAGCCATCGGCCAGGTTGGGGCGGAAGTCGGCGCGCCACATCATGGCCGTGCGCTCCATGCCCAGGCGGTCGAAGATGCGGCGCTGTATCGCCTCGCCCACATCCAGCCCCAGGCCACGCTCCAGCACGAACTGCAGCAGCAGCAGGCCCTCGCCCGAGTAGGCGTAGCGCGTGCCGGGGTCGAAGTGCATGCGCAGGCGGCGGTCGGGTTCCAGGAAAGCGAAGTTGGCAAAGCCGCTGCTGTGCGTCAGCAGCATGCGCGTGGTCAGCCGTCGCCAGCGGTTGTCGCCCGCCAGGTGCCGCCAGGAGTAGGACGTCAACAAGCCGGAGTACTCCGGCAGCGGCCGGTCCAGGTAGCCCGCCAATGGCCGGTCCAGGTCGAGCTTGCCGTCTTCCACCAGCTGCATGACCCAGTAAGCGAACACGGCCTTGGTCAGTGAGGCGCCGTACATGACCGTGTCGGTCCGCAGCGGCTCGCCGGCCGCGTTGCGCTTGCCGTAGGCGCCGACATGCACGACCTGGCCCACGTCGATGACGGCGACGGCGATGCCCTGGGCTTGCGTCGCGGCCATCAAGCGCGCGACTTCGGCGTCGATGGCGGCGCTGCCGGGGAGGGTGGGTGAAGCGGCTGCGGCCCACAGCGGCAAGGCTGCCATCAGCCAGATGAATCGGGGCAGGCGCATGGTGGGGCTCCTAGGGCAGGCGGCGCAGCGTCTTCTGCAGCGGCGCCTGCAGCCGGTCGCGCTGGGCCGCGTCGGCGACATCCAGCACGCCGGCCAGCAGCGGCCACAGGAACTCGCGCAGGTTGTGCAGGTCGGTCAGCGCCGTCTCGTCCCAGGCCTTGGCCTGCTTCAGTGGCGCGAGCAGCTGGTCCAGCCACGCCTGTACGGCGGCTGCGTCGGGGTTGAGCCGCAGTTGCAGCTGCAGCGCGGCGCGAGCCAGTCGCTGGCCTTCGCCAAAGCGGTAGGCGTGCCGGTGGTCTGCCAGCACCTGGCGGGTGATGGCGTCCAGCAGCTGCTGACGCTGTGCCGCGCTCAGCGCGTCGTTCATGCCGAGCTGCAGTGCGAGGTCGGCGCCGTGGGCCACGCCGTGGCGCCAGCCCTCTCCTGGCGTGAAGCCGCGATAGTCGCGCACGCTGGCCAGGAAGCGCGCCGCATGGTTGACGAGATCGTCGCGTTCGGCCGGCGACAGCCAGGGCTTGAGCCGGTCCGTGCGCGCCACCTCGGCCAGCGTGAGCGCCGCAAACGGCTGGTGCACGCCGGCGGCGTCGGGCTTGGCGTCGAGCACGGCCACCAGGTCGGTGCGCAGCCGCTGCAGCGTGGCCACGTCCAGCTTGGCGGCCCGGGCCCAGGCCGACAGCTGCTCGAAGGCGATGTCGTCGCGCAGCCTTGGGTCGGGGCTGGCCAGGCAGGGCAGCAGCGCGATGGCCTTTTGCTGGATGCGGGCCGCGTCCGCTTCGTCCTTCAGGCCGGCGGGCGGCGCGCAGGTCTGAGCCAGGCTCAGGGCCGGCAGCAGCAGCCAGGCAAGGGCGATGTTCTTCATGCGCCGCAGTAGCTCATGCCAGAGCGCCGCGGGCAAGAAGTCATTGCCCTCAAACGGTCGGGTAGGTGCCCGGCACGAGGATGTCGCGCGTCACGTTCGCCAACTGCGTGTGGCCGCAGAAGGCCATGGTCACGTCCAGCTCCTTGTGCAGGATCTGCAGCGCCTTGGTCACGCCGGCCTCGCCCATCGCGCCCAGACCATAGGCCATCGCGCGGCCGATCATGGTGCCGCGCGCGCCCAGCGCCCAGGCCTTCAGCACGTCCTGCCCGGAGCGGATGCCGCCGTCCATCCACACCTCCGTTTGACCACCGACCTCGGCGACGATGGCCGGCAGCGCGTGGATGCTGCTGGGCGCCCCGTCCAGCTGCCGCCCGCCATGGTTGCTGACGACGATGGCGTCCGCCCCCGCCTGCGCGGCCAGCCTGGCGTCTTCCACGTCCATGATGCCCTTGAGGATGAGTTTGCCGCCCCAGCGCTCCTTGACCCAGGCGATGTCGGCCCAGGACAGGCGCGGGTCGAACTGCTCGTTGGTCCAGGCGGACAGCGAGCGCATGTCGCTGACGCCCTTCACGTGGCCCACCAGGTTGCGGAAGGTGTGGCGCTTCGTGCCCGCCATGCCCAGCACCCAGCGCGGCTTGGTCATCAGGTTGACGATGTTGGCCAGCGTGGGCCGCGGCGGTGCGGTGAGGCCGTTCTTCAGGTCCTTGTGGCGCTGGCCGATGACTTGCAGATCCAGCGTCAGCACCAGCGCCGAACACTTGGCCGCCTTGCAGCGGTCGATCATGCGCGCCATTGCCTCGCGGTCGCGCATCATGTAGAGCTGGAACCAGAACGGCGCGGTCGTGTGCTCGGCAATGTCCTCGATGGAGCAGATGCTCATCGTCGACAGCGTGAACGGGATGCCAAACATCTCGGCCGCGCGTGCCGCGTGGATCTCGCCATCGGCGTGCTGCATGCCGGTCAGGCCCACGGGCGCGATGGCCACGGGCATCTTGGCGTCCTGGCCGATCATCTTCACGGCCGTGCTGCGGCCTTCCATGTTCACGGCCACGCGCTGGCGCAGCTTGATGGCCTGGAAGTCGCTCTCGTTGGCGCGGTAGGTCGTCTCCGTCCAGGAGCCGGAATCGGCGTAGGCGTAGAACATGCGCGGCACGCGCTTCTCGGCGAGCTGGCGCAGGTCTTCGATGCAGGTGATGACGGGCATGGGGCGGCCTTCTTTGGGATGGCCGCGATGCTAGGCCCGGCGCGCCGGTCGCGCCCCGGAAAAAACCTCAGGCCGCGGCGGAAGAGTTTTCCGTCTGCAATGCCTGGCAATGGCCCAGCAGCCAGGCCGCGAAGGCCTCGGTCGCCGGGCTGGGCCGGTGGCAGACCAGGCCGTAGTGGCGTTCGGCGGGCACGGTCAGCGCGAATGGCTGCACCAGCCGCCCCTCGGCCAGCTCGTGCCGGGCCAGGCTCAGCCGCGCCAGCACCACGCCCTGGCCGGCCAGCGCGGCGGCCAGCGTCAGCCCCAGGTCCACCAGGCGCGGGCCCTCGTCGGGCTCGGGTGCGTCGGTCAGCCCGGCGGCGCGCAGCCAGGGTGCCCAGGGCTGCAGCGGCGTGCGCAACAGTGGCAGCGCCAGCAGGTCGGCCGGTTCGCGCAGCGGTGCATGGCCGGCCAGCAGCGCCGGCGCGGCCAGCGGCGTGAGCCGGTCCCGCAGCAGCACTTGGTCGGCCGCCATTTCATCCGGCACGGCGCCGTGCCGGATCTCGACGTCCGCGCCGGCGTCGCCCTCGGCCAGCAGCGGCACGGACAGCGTCAGCTCCAGCTCGATGTGCGGATGCGCGGCGGTGAAGCCGGGCAGGGCGGGCACCAGCAGTTGGCGGGCGAAGGTGGGCGTGGAGCTGACGCGCAGCCGCTCGCGCTGGGGGCTGGCGCGCTGGTGCAGCGGCATGGCTTGCAGCAGCGCCAGCGCCTGGCGCACCTGGGGCAGGTATTCATGACCCGCCGGTGTGAGGCTCAGGCCCTTGGCCGGCTGGCGCAGGAACAGGGGCTGGTCCAGCCGCTCCTCCAGGCCGGCCACGCGCTTGGCGACGGCGCTGGCACTCAAGGCCAGCTCGGTCGCCGCCGCCTCGAAACTGCCGGCGCGTGCCACGGCCTCGAAGGCGAGCAGGGCGTCTAGCGACGGCAGGCGGATGGGGCGCGCAGGCATGCTGGCATCGTACCCAGCGGCGCTGCGAGCATGTTGCGGCCCGTCAGCCCGAACTGCCGGCCAAGCGGCGCTTCAGGTCAGAAGTTGATCGTCGTCGGGCCCGCGTCGCGGGACGTCGGCCGCAGATAGTGGCCCAGCGTGCCGGCCATGGCCGCCATGACACCTGCCGCGAGCCGCAAGGCCTTGGGCTTGCCTGCCGTGGTGCCGCGAGCGTGCCGAGCCCGCGGCTGCGCGACGGCCTGCACCAGGGCCAGTTCATGTTGGCGCTCGGGCAGCAGGAAGATCAGCCGGTTGGGATCGGCAAAGCGCAGCGCCAGCGTGCGCACCGCCTTCAGTTCGCGCCGCTGCACCCGCACGCCTTGAGCACGCAACGCGCAGCCCAGCGTGCGGCTGCGCAGGTACAGCGCCTTGGCGGCCAGACGGTCGGGCAGGCAGCCCACGCCGGCGTACAGGCAGTTGGCAAGGTTGAACGTGGCCTCGGCATGGCCCATGGCCGCCGCCGCCACATAGGCCGACAGGCCGCGCGCCTCGTCGGCCGGCCCGCCGCGTCCCGTCATCAGCACCCGGCCGAACTGGAACCGGCCGATGGCACTGCCGCGTGCCGCGGCACGCTCCAGCAGCGCCCACGCCTGCGCCGCGTCGGCGGGCATGCCCAGGCCCTCGAGCTGGCACAGCCCCAGCATGGCCATCCCGTCACCGTCGTCGCCCTGCGCGGCGGCGCGAAACCAGCCCACGGCCCGCGCATAGTCCGGCGGCGTGGCGTGGAACAGCGCCAGCCCCTGCTGCAAGGGGTTGATGGCCGGCGTGACGATCGCCGCCACACGCGGTGTCGGGCCAAGGCCCTGATCTCGGGAGTTCATCCAGCAACAAGTCGTTAGGGGCCCTGGGGCGTATCCCTAAATTGTCAGCCACGCCCGCGACCCGGCACCCGCTGCGCGGGCCCGCGCCGAGCGGCGATGGATAGAGCGCGAGCCGCCGCCGTGAAATATTCCCGGTCTGTGGCATGCGGCCGGTGAGGGGCCAACGCGCCTCTTGGCTGCGCGGCCGGGCCGCGGGCGAACCTGCATGGGCAGAATGCGCAGTCGCCCGCCAGTTCTGACCACCATGAGTTTTGCCGCCCTCGCCAAGTTCGCCATGGAGTTGCCCGGTGCCACGCAGGACATCAAGTGGGGCGCCGACTGGGTCGCCAGCGTCGCCGGCAAGATGTTCTTGGTCGGCGGGCCGCACCCGGGCCCATGGACACATTGCAGCTTCAAGGTGGACGACCACCGCTTCCTGGAGCTGACGGGCGTGCCCGGATTCGCCCCGGCGCCTTATGCGGCGCGGTATCACTGGGTGGCGCTGTCGGATGCGAAGGCTTTGCCGTTGGCGGAGCTGAAGGCACTCGTACAACGCTCGCACGAGCTGGTCGCGGCCAAGTTGCCGAAGCGGGTGCGGTTGAACCTCGGGATTGCGGGGTAGTGGCTGACGCGGCCTGAATGTCAGCGGTTCATCGGCGCCGCAAGACCGGCGCAACCACCATCAGGCCCAGGCCGAGCAGCAGCAACTCATAGGCCGCCGGTTCCGGAACGGCTGCGGCGACGCTGAAGTAGAGATCCGCTGCGGAGCCTGTGCCTTGCAGCAGGGCCTGGCCACCGCCGTAGTGCCCCTCGCTCAGCCAGTTGACGCCAAACCGCGTCGTGGCCGCCTTCACCTCGAAGCTGTAGGTCTGGCCGCTGAGCACGGGCACATGGCCGAAGCCGAACTCGACCAAGCCCTCGTCACCCCTCAGCGAACCGATCAGGGCATCGACGTCGACCGTCGAGGTACCGAGCACCGTGCCGGCGAGGCTGCCACCCGCATGCAGTTCCAGCGTCAGCGTCTTGTCCTGCGCAAGCTGGAAGTCCATGTTCATGTTGATCACTCGCAGCCAGATGGCTCCGACGCTTGGCAGCGTCGCCGTGAACGACTGTCCCAGCGGTTGAACGGCGGCGACCTGGATCTGGCCCACGGCCCCATCCAGGGCGGCAGCGGGATGTAGACCTGTCCGCTCGCAAACGCCGGCGCGGTGAGTCCCGCGGCAAGGCAGGTGAACAGGGCGCGCTTGAAAGTTGACATGGCCCACCCTCTCACGTGCGGGCGAGCCGCTTTTGGCGCCACAGCAGGGCCACTGCGCCTAGCGCCGCGAGCAGCCATGACGCGGGCTCAGGAACGGGCACCGCTGTCAGCTCGAATGTGACTTGATCTCCCTGCAGCAGGTAGTAGCCACCCAGGTCCAGCATCAACTCTCCCTGGGCCCATGAATATCCCGGCTGAAACGACGATGTCGCCGCAATGGCCGCATGGGAAAGGCGGTATTGCGCAGGCCACCAGCTCAGCCGAAAAACCAGTGGCGACCGGATAGCCCCTTCGACCAGCGATTTGAAGGAAATCGTCGAAGCCTCGACATCGACCTCGTACCAGGTGTAGCCATCGAACTTCAATTGGTAGTCGGCCGGCCCCGCCTTGCCGACGAAATGCTCGGCGACGGCAGGTGTGCATTCGCCACATTCGAACAGGAAGTCCGTTCCGAGCAGCGCCGCCGATGCGGGGATCGAGGCACTCAGCAGCCCAGCGACAAGGGCGAGTGGAACGAAGCGTTGCATTCTGGATCCTTTGCCGGGTCAGGCACTTCAGTGCAAAACGCGAAAACGCGCCATCCCTAGGGCGCGTTGGTGCGTGTTGAAACGCCGCTGGCAACTGCCATGGGTCCTTAGTCATAAGCCATGGTTGGCCGGGAGCGCGCTCATGGGCGCCGTGCCCCCGCCGCAAACCCTATGCGCCGACTGTCTGCATAGGCCTTTGATGCCGACGGAAACCAAACGCCAGCAGCCCGCCCCCGACCGCGAACAGCAGTGCGGCAGACGGCTCAGGCACCGCCTCGACGATGGTGAGTCCCACCGTGTAGCGGGCTCGGATGGCAGGGTCGGCAGTTCCCAGCATCGAGAAGGTCAGCGCATAGAGCTGGCCTGATGCCAGCGGCAGGTCTTGCACCACGATGCTGCCTCCGGCGCCAGTGCCCGGACTCCGGCTGGCGGTGAAGATCGGCGCCTGTGCTGCATTCAGGGAGCGGATGGTCACATCAACACCCGAATCCATCACCAGCGTGTTGGAGTCGATATAGAACCCAGCTCTGAACTCCTTCAACGCCAGGCTTGTCGCTCCCGCGTCACCCAGGCGAAAGATGATCGTGTCGCTGCGATCACCGGCCCAATCGATAGTGCCTGCGAAGTACAGCGAGGGCTCATAGATGCCGGCGGGGTAGACGTCGAAGCTCTTCTGCGCATCCGGGCCGTCAAAGTCGCTGAAGTACTCGCCCTCTTCGTTGATGTGCCATGTCGCCATGGCAGGGGGCGCGGCGAAACAAGCCACAAGCCCGACAACGGCGAACAAGACCTCACGCAAATTGCCCACAACCAAGCTCCACAAATCAGATGACACCCAGTTTGGCGTTGGGGACAGTGCTTTCCTACGTCTATTGGCATGCTCCGCCAAATCGCGCGGGAAACCTGGGGCAAGTTGCTACTAGATGTTCTGACAACTCTGTTGGCGCTCGAGCAGAAAAGGCATGCGGACCGGCGCATGACGTCTCATAGGGCGCCTGCCAGTCAGGCTCGTTCAGTGCTGGACGCCAGGCGCGTCGTTCGACGCCGAGTGAAACCGACGACAGCGGCCAATCCACCGACGAACGCAAGCGCCGCGTTGGGCTCTGGGGCATCAACAACCGGTACTTGAAGAGTTAGGTTTGGCAGAGAGGAGGTCGACGTCCACACGCCTGCGATGTTCTCAAGGCCCGCTTGCCGCGCGGTCTCTGCGTTGGTACGCCGCGGGCCGACGCGCCTCTCGACGGCGCGACAGCAACACCGCGGCGCCCACCAGTCCCAACTGCCATGCACCGGGCTCGGGCACGGCTGCTGCCGTGAGATCGAATGTGATCTGGCTGCCCGCCACGAAGTACTGGTCGCCCATGTCCACCACCAGTTCGCCAGCCCCCCACGAGTAGCCGGTCACGAACGTGGAGGAAGGCGACACCGTGGCGTTGAGCAGGTGATAGTCCGTGGGCGACCATGTCAACCGGAAGATGAGTGGCGACCGCGTGTAGCCCTCCATCACGGCCTTGATGGAGATGGTCGATGCCTCGATGTCCACTTCGTTCCAGGTGTAGCCGTCAGCCTTCAGCGCGTAGTCGCCCGGACCTGCCTTGCCAATGAAATGCTCTGCCGTCACGGGCGTGCACTGTGGGCATTCGAAGAGGAAGTCAGTGCCCAGCAGACCGGCCCAGGTGGGCGTGGCGGCGCTGAGCAGCCCGCTGAGCAGCAGCAGGGGCAGGTGAGTTTTCATGGAGACCTCAGGCGCGGACGGGATCTGGAGTTCAGATCAAGTCTTGCCTGCTAACCATCCCTAGTACTTTTGGCGCTTTCGGCCGATGAAACCTGTGGGGCGGAGGTCGCATCAAGAAAAAAGCCTCACAGGCTTTCGCATGTGAGGCTTCTGATTTGGCTCCCCGACCTGGGCTCGAACCAGGGACCTACGGATTAACAGTCCGGCGCTCTACCGACTGAGCTATCGAGGAATCGTTCGGTACACGACCCGTCGTTCGGTTGCGACGGGTTCTTTTTGGGTTCTGTTGGCTCCCCGACCTGGGCTCGAACCAGGGACCTACGGATTAACAGTCCGGCGCTCTACCGACTGAGCTATCGAGGAACAGAGCCCGCGATTATAGAGACTTTTTCGGGTGCTTCACAAGCGGACCTCGAGACTTGCGCGCAAAGTGCGCGGCGCAAGGGGGTAGAGGTAGCTGTGCTCGAACTGCCAGGGCGACTCGCGCCAGGCGCGGCGGTTGGCGAGGTTGTCGATGGCGGCGCGCCAGATCCAGGTCTGGTTGCCGACTCCCTGCGTGTAGCGCAAGCCGGCGTCGGCGACGGTCCAGGCGGGCACGGCGATGCTGTTGTCGGGCGTGGCGAACCGGCTGCCCTCGTGGCGCAGGCCGAGCTGGGCTTGCAGGCCAGGCAGCAGGTCCTGGCGCACGTGAATCTTGATCGTCGTCTCCGGCACGTTGGCCGGACGCAGGCCGTTGAGGCTGGCCTCAGCGCTGCTCTCGCGGCGCGCCTGCAGCCGCATGACGCTGCCGAATACGCCTCCGCCGCTCCACTTCAGATCGGCGCTGCCCTCAACGCCACGGTGGCGGGCAAAGCCATCGGCGCGACGCTCGCAGCTGTCGTTGGCGCTGCATTCCGTTAAACCGGGCAGCACCACATCGCGCCATGCCGGGCGGCGGATGTCGAAGACGGTCAGCGAGCCTTCGACGCGCTGATTGCCGGTTTTCAGGCCCAGCTCGGTCTGGCGGCTCTTCAGCGCGGGCAGGGCCTGGCCGCGGTTGATGTAGCGCGCGCGGTTGGGGGTCACTTCGCTTTCGATGCCCTGGCCCCAGCTCGCATAGACCAGCCAGTCGGCGGCGACGGCATGGCTGATGGCGACCCAGGGCGTCGTGACGCTTTGCGAGTAGTCGGTCGCGCGCGAGCCGTCGGTGCGCACGCTCTCGCGGTGCAGGCGGGTGTGGCGCAGGCCCAGCCAGGCGCTGGTGTCAGTCGTGATCGGCACACGGTCGCGCAGGTAGAGCTCGTTGCTGCGCTCGTCGCGGTTGGTGTTCTCGTCCGTCAGGTCGGGCGCCGCCGGCGTCACGGCCGTGCCGTCTATGTTGCCGGTGCCGGCGTAGTTGTAGGCCTGGCGTTGGAAGCGGCTCTTGAACTGGCTGGTCAGCCCGCCGACGGTGACGTCATGGCGCAGGCCGGCCAGTTGCAGGGGGCCGCTGGCCGAGATGTCGAGGGCCGTCGTGTCGCGGTGCTCGTTCTCGCTGCGGAAATCGTAGAGGTCGTAGCTGCCGTCGGGGCAGAAGCGGTCGGCGTAGTAGCTGCCGTCGGCAGCGCTGCAACCGTAGGCATAGGCCAGGCGGTCGTCGGTACGCAGGCGCTGGATGCCCAGTGCTGCCTGAGCGCGCCAGTCGCCGCCCAGCTTGTGCTGCACGCGCAGCGAGGCATGCGTGTTGTCGAAGACGACGGGCAGGCTCCAGGGCTGGTTGTTCAGGTTGAGCTTGGGGTCGACGCTCCTGGCGTCGGGCAGGCGGTCGCCCAGCAGGCTGAAGCCTTGCTGGCTGGGCTGGCTCTGGCGGTTGAACTCGACCTCGGCCTCGACGAGGGTGTCGGGGTTGACGCGCCAGTCGGTGGCCAGCGCAGCGGTGTGGGAGCGGCCTTTGCTGTTGCGCAACTCCGGGTCCAGATGGGCCGCGGCGAGGTTGACGCGAACGCCGAACTCGCGGCTGGCGCCGAAGCGCTGCGAGTGGTCGAGGTTGGCTTGCACCGAGCCGCCCTGGATGGCTTCCAGCATCAGCGCCGTGGCGTCGTCGGCCAGCGGTCGCTTGACGACGAAGTTGACGATGCCGGCCGGTGAACTGGTGCCTGCCTGCATGCCGGAGCTACCCTTCAGCAGCTCGATGCCCGACTTGTTGACCAGCGACAAGGCGGTCTCGCCTGTGATCGGCAGACCGTCACGGCGCAGGTTGAAGCGGTTGTCGAGATCGAAGCCGCGGATCTTGAGCTGAGACCAGTAGCCGACGGCGTTGTAGGCGTCGGACACGGAGGCGTCGAGCTTGGTGATGCCCGAGAGCTGGTTGATGCCGAGGTCGTCCAGCCGCTCGGCGGACAGGCTCAGCGCCTGCATTGGCAGCTTGGCGGGTGGGGCGTCGAAGCCCGACAGGCTGGGCACGGCTTCGGTGGCTTTGCCGGTGACGCTGACCTGGGGCAGGGACTGGGCGCAGGCGATGCCGGAGGTCAGTAGCGCGGCCGTGGCGGCCGCGGCGGCGATAGGGGAAAGAGAAGGTCTTGCCATCGGAATGCAAAGCGATGGCAGGTCGGCAAACACTGAAGACGTCAGGCCCCGGAGACGACAAAGCATTGGGGGCCGCGGTTCCGGCTGCTTCCCTGCGCGAGGATTACCTCAATCAGGTTCAAAGGGACTGTCTCAGCCGCGCGATGCCGAAGCAGGCGCAACACCCCTAGCGAATGCCGCCATCGAATCGTCGACAGCGACAGGGCATTCTAATGAGCCTGCAGTGATGGCTTACCGAGCGCAAGCGTCGCCGCCCGTTCGAGCCGAGCCTGAGCCGGGCTAACTGCGAAGTCCGCGGCGCGCTGCGTTGCGCAGCATCAGCGCGCCCAGGCCGGCTGCCAGCAACAGCGAACCGCTCGGTTCCGGCACGGGCGCCAGCGCGAAGCTGATCCAATACGTCGCAAAGACGTCCGGGCCCAAGTTGCCCAGGCCGCGAGGCGTGAGCCTCATCCAGTACTCGTGATTGCTGAAAACGAGTGCAGGGTCGACGTACATCGGCTGGCTGGCATCCAGATCAAGGGACAGCAGGCCTTCGCCGGTTTGTGCGTCGGCAATGTACAGATTGACGCCGCGTCGCTGGTTGAAGGCACCCGCGGTGACCCACCCGCTTGCTTCGAAGCGGGCAGTGATCGGTGAACTGCCTGCCGGCAGGTTCCACCGGAAGTGGATGGTGTCGCTGTCGTCGCCAGGCTGGCCGACGGCACCGCTGAAATACCCGGCATAGGGGTAGATGCCGCTGGTATCCAGGTAGAACAGCGACGGTGCGGTCGGGTCGTCAAAGTCGGGGAAGTACGGGCCTTCTCCCACCGGCTGAAAGGTCGCGTGCGCGGCTGTGGCAAGGCACAGCAGGGCAGCTGAAGCAACCTGGTTCGCCTTCATGGTGTTCCTCCAAGCGCCGACGGTGACGGTGGCACTTTGACGAGCGAGGTTGCAGCACGCAAGCCCTATTCCGAAGTGACCTCGCGCGCGCCGCCGGGCAGAGGGCACCAGCGCGCGTCACGCACCGGTGTGCCAACGTCAGTCGAACACCGGCGATTCCACGCCCAGCACCTTGTGCAGCTTGGGGCTGGTGGTCGTGTACTGCAAGTGCACGCGCTTGTCGGGGAACACATAGGGCGCGGCGCCGAAGGCCGCCAGCGCGGTTTCGTGGAAGCCGCTGAGGATGAGCTTCTTCTTGCCCGGGTAGGTGTTCACGTCGCCCACGGCAAAGATGCCGGGCACGCTGGTCTCGAACTTCTCGGTGTCGACGACGATCTGCTTGCGCTCCAGCGCCAGGCCCCAGTCGGCGATGGGGCCGAGCTTGGGTGACAGGCCGAAGAACACCAGCACCTCGTCGCAGGGCACAACGCGCGTGACACCGTCGTTGCCCGTGATCTTCAGCCCCGTGAGCTTGCCGTCGCGCTCGTCGAGGCCCGTGGCCTGGCCGATGATGATCTGCATCTCCAGCGCATCGCAGAGCTGGCGCAGCTTGGCGACGCTGGCCGGCGCGGCGCGGAAGTCGTCGCGGCGGTGCACGAGGATGACGCTCTCGGCCTTGTGCGGGTTGCCGTCGGCGTTGCCGGCGCAGAAGTTCAGCGCCCAGTCCACTGCCGAGTCGCCGCCGCCGATGATGACCAGGTGCTTGCCGGCGAAGCGCGCCGGGTCCTTGACGCGGTAGTGCACCTGTTCGCCCTCGTAGGGCTCGATGCCGTCGACCTTCAGCAGGCGCGGCTGGAAGGAGCCGACGCCGCCGGCGATGAACAGCGCCTTGGCGAGGAACTGCACGCCCTTGCTCGTCGCGACGAAGAAGCGCCCATCGTCCTGCCTGGCCACCGTCGTGACTTCCTGGCCCAGATGGAAGGTGGCCCCGAAGGGCTCGATCTGCTTGAGCAGGCTGTCGGTCAGCTGCTTGCCGGTGCACATGGGCACGGCCGGGATGTCGTAGATCGGCTTGTCGGGATACAGCTCGATGCACTGGCCACCGGGATAGGCCAGGCTGTCGATGATGTGTGCCTTGATCTCCAGCAGGCCCAGCTCGAAGACCTGGAACAGGCCTACCGGGCCCGCGCCGACGATGACGGCGTCGGTCTCGATGACGTCGGCTGGCTGAATTTGTGGCATGAAAGCAGGCGCTGACGCGCCGAAGTTCAGCGGATCAGCTCGGGCAGCTTGCCCGTCTTGTCTTTCCACTCGTCGGCGTCGGGCAGCGCGGGCTTGCGCTTGGTGATGCTGGGCCAGGACTTGGCCAGGTCCGCGTTGATCTTGATCATGTGGATCTGATCACCGGGCACGTCTTCCTCGGGCAGGATGGCGTTGACCGGGCACTCGGGGATGCAGACCGCGCAGTCGATGCACTCATCCGGGTCGATCGTCAGGAAGTTGGGGCCTTCGCGGAAGCAGTCGACCGGGCAGACGTCGACGCAGTCGGTGTATTTGCAGCGGATGCAGGCTTCGGTGACGACGTGGGTCATGGGCAGCTCGGGGAAGTGAGGGGCGCCTGGGTGGGCAATGTTTCGGGCGAATCGGCGATTTTAGTCGGCGGCAGGACTTGATCCTGGCCCGCGAGCGGCAAAGCGCCTGTCCCGACCGTGACGACAGTGGGGCGGCCGCGGTGCAGCAGCGCGGCGCGGGCAAGGTCGGCCAGCGCGTGCTCGCTGGTGATGGCGTCGGCGCAGCCGGCGCGGGAGACGACCAGCGTGGGCGTGTCGGGCGCCCAGCCGGTGGCCAGCAGCTGGCGGCTCAGCGCGGCCAATTGGCGGCCGGCCATGTAGAAGACTTCGGTGTCGGCCGAGCGGGCGGCGCGCAATTCGCCGGCTTCGGTCATGGCGGTCGTCAGGCTGACGCTGCGGCCGCGGCCGCGGCGCGTCAGCGGGCGTTGCGCCTGGGCGGCGGCGGCCAAGGCCGCGGTGACGCCGGGGACGACCTCGCTGGCGATGCCGGCAGCAAGCAGGGCCTGCAGTTCTTCCTCCAGGCGGCCGAAGACGCTCGCGTCGCCGCCCTTGAGGCGCACGACGAGGGCATGCTCACGCGCCGCCTTGACGAGCAGCGCATTGATCTCGGTCTGCTTGGCCGAATGCTCGAAGCCGCGCTTGCCGACCGAGATCCAGCGGGCTTGCGGTGCCAGTTCGCGCAACGCCGGGTCGGCCAACGCGTCGGCCAACACGATGTCGGCCTGCGCCAGCGCACGGGCGCCGCGCAGCGTGATCAGATCGGCGGCGCCAGGGCCGGCGCTGACGAAGATCACACGGCCAGCCATCACCAGGCCTCTTCCGCCGGGGCGGTTTGAACGTCGACCAGCAGTGCGCCGCTGGTGCGGTGGCTGGCGGGGTCCACGACGATCAGTGCGCCGCCGACGCGGTTGTCCACGAAGGGCTCGACGGGCAGCTCGTGCTGCACTTCCATCTGCACGCGGCCAATCGTGTTGACGGGCAGTTCGTGCGCGTCCTGCGGCGTCAGCGTGTTGATGTCCAGCACCGAGTCGATGGCGGAGATGCGCGCCTGCACCCAGCGGTTGCCGTGGCGCACCCAGTACTTGCGGCCGGGCTTGGCGGCTTCGGTGTCCAGCCAGGCGAGGGTCGCAGGGAAGGTCTTGGTCACCGTGGCGCTGGCCGGCGTGACGATCCAGTCGCCGCGACTGACGTCCAGCTGGCGGTCCAGCACCAGGCCGGCCGAGTCGCCGGCTTCGGCGCTGGCGACGGTCTCACCGGCCAGGCGCACCTCGGAGACGACGGCGGTCTGCCGGGACGGCAGCACCTCGACAGTGTCGCCAGCCTTCACCGCGCCGTGGGCGATGCGGCCCCACAGCACGCGCGGCTGAACGCCGGTGCCTTTGGATTGGTAGGCGTCCTTCTGCACGTATTGCACCGGCAGGGACAGCGGCGCGTCGGCGCGCTCGCTCAGCGTGGGCAGGCGCTCCAGCACCTGCAGCAGGCTCTCGCCGTTCCACCACGGCGCGTCCAGCGGCTGCGTGACGTTGTCGCCGCGCAGTGCGCTGACGGGCACGGTGGCTGCGGCGTTCAAGCCGGCGGCGGCGGCGAACTTGTCCAGCGCCGTTTTGACCTTGGCGAAGCCGGCGCCGGCGTCGTCCAGCGCGTCGATCTTGTTGATCGCGAAGACGATGCTGGGCACGCGCAGCAGCTGGGCCAGCAGCGAGTGGCGGCGGGTCTGCGGCAGCAGCACCACCTCGTCCTGCGTCAGGTCCAGCTTGGTGATGTCCACCAGCACGACGGCGGCATCGCTGCCGGCGGCGGCCGTGACCATGTTGCGCGTGTACTGCTCATGGCCGGGGGCGTCGGCAATGATGAACTTGCGCGTCTTGGTGGCGAAGTAGCGGTAGGCCACGTCGATGGTGATGCCTTGCTCGCGCTCGGCCTCCAGACCATCGGTCAGCAGGCTCAGGTCGATGGGCCGGCCGGCGGCGCGGCGCTCCAGCGTGTCGAGCTGGTCGGCCAGGATGGCCTGGCCGTCGAACAGCAGGCGGCCGATCAGCGTGCTCTTGCCGTCGTCGACGGAACCGGCCGTCAGGAATCGCAGCGCCTTCATCAGAAATACCCTTCCTTCTTGCGCTTCTCCATGGAAGCTTCACTCGTGCGGTCGTCCATGCGGGTGGCGCCGCGTTCGCTGACGGTGACGGTCAGCGTCTCGGCCACGACCTCGCTCGCATTGGCGGCGGGGCTCTCGACCGGGCAGGTGCAGGTCATGTCGCCCACGGTACGGAAGCGCACGGTGGCGGTCTCGACGGTCTCGCCGTCTTCCGGCGGCGTCACGTCGGTCAGCGGCACCAGCAGGCCCTTGCGGCGGATGACCTGACGCTCGTGCGCGAAGTACATCTGCGGCAGCGGGATGTTCTCGCGGGCGATGTAGAGCCACACGTCCAGCTCGGTCCAGTTGCTGATGGGGAAGCAGCGGAAGTGCTCGCCCGGACGGATGCGCGTGTTGAACAGCGTCCACAGCTCGGGGCGCTGCTCCTTGGGCTGCCATTGGCCGAAGCTGTCGCGGTGGCTGAAGATGCGTTCCTTGGCGCGCGCCTTCTCCTCGTCGCGCCGGGCGCCGCCGATGAGGGCGTCGAACTTGTGTTCCTCGATGGTCTCCAGCAGCGTCACGGTCTGGTGGCCGTTGCGGCTTTCCAGCGGGTGGCTCAGGCGGATCGTGCCCTTGGCCATGCTGTCTTCCAGGTGGCCGACGATCAGGCGCTCGCCCATGTCCGCCACGCGCTGGTCACGGAAGGTGATGACCTCGGGGAAGTTGTGGCCGGTGTCGATGTGCACCAGCGGGAAGGGCAGCTGGCCCGAGTAGCCACTCGGGTGCGCCGCGTTCTTCATCTTGAAGGCCTTCTCGGCCAGGCGCAGCACGACGCAGCTGTCCTTGCCGCCGGAGAACAGCAGGGCGGGGCGCTCGAAGCTGGCCGCGACCTCGCGCAGGATGAAGATGGCTTCCTCTTCCAGCGCGTCCAGATGGGCGTGGTCGACGTCGGCGATGAGTTGTTCGGGTTTCACAGCAGCATTCATGATTTGGCGTGCAGGCCGCATTCCTTGGTGGAGTCTTCCCACCACCAGCGGCCCGCTCTGAAGTCTTCACCGACCGCGATGGCGCGCGTGCAGGGCGCGCAGCCGATGCTCGGCATGAACTGGTCGTGCAGCGGGTTGTAGGGGACGTCGTATTTCTCGACATAGGCCCAGACCTCGGCCCAGGTCCAGTCGGCGATGGGGCTGATCTTGCGGCGGTTGTTGCCGTCGTCCTCGTCGAAGGCCACATCGCCGCGCGCACCGCTCTGCTCGCGGCGCAGGCCGGTGATCCAGGCCGAGCGGCCCTTCAGCATGCGCCCCAGCGGCTCCATCTTGCGGATGCCGCAGCAGGCCTTGCGCAGCTCGATGTTCTTGTACATCGCCTCCTCGCCTTCCTTGCGGACGAACTGGATGACGGCGTCGGCCACGGGCTTGAAGACCTCGACGTCGCGGCCATAGCGCTCGCGGATGCGCGGCAGCAGCGCCAGCGTTTCCGGGTGCAGCTTGCCGGTGTCCAGCGTCGAGATGGCTATGGGCAGCTGCGTGCGCGCGATCAGGTCGGTGATGACCATGTCCTCCACACCCAGGCTGCTGCTCTGCACCAGGCCGTCGCCGTGCTCGATGTTGGCGTCGCGCAGGCGCTGCAACGCGGCTTCGATCTTGGCGTCGAGC
The DNA here is from genome assembly GCF_056406315.1 of Roseateles sp. P1_C6. Lineage (NCBI taxonomy): Bacteria > Pseudomonadati > Pseudomonadota > Betaproteobacteria > Burkholderiales > Sphaerotilaceae > Roseateles > Roseateles sp. P1_C6. Next base: position 346,256 of record NZ_JBFUAK010000001.1, on the reverse strand, counting down.
GCTGGCGTCCACTTGGCGTAGAGGCCGATCGCATTGCCGGCCGCGGGCGCGGCGGCCCAGGGCAGGCTGCTGACGCCGTCGCTCATGCTGCGCTCCTCTGGAACCAGGGCCGCGTCTCGCTGACGTCGCCCTGGTAGAAGCCGACCGGCGCGAACAGGTCCAGCGCCTTCTGCGCTGCGGCCTGCGATTGGTCGCCGCGCATGACGACCTCGTCAAAGCCGGTGCGGGCCAGCAGTTGCATCATGTCGACCAGCACTTCGCCGCGGGCGCGGATGGCGCCGGCGAACTTGAGGCGGCTGCGCAGGATGTGGGCCTGGCTGTAGGCGCGGCCGTCGGTCCACTTCGGGAAGTCGAGCACGACGAGGGCGATGCGATCCAGGTCCGGCGCGAGCTGGTTGATGTCGGCGTCGTTCGGGAACTCGATGGCCACGGGCGTGCCTGCGGGCCAGCGCGTCTTGACGGCATGCCACTGTTCCAGCGACAGCAGGCGGTTGGGTGCCGGATCGGGATCGGGCTTGGGGCCGTCTTCGCCGATGGCGTGCTTCCAGGCGCAGGTGGTGGCGTTGATGAACTTCATGCTTGGGCCTTGGCGGTGGACACGCGCACGGCGTTGGCGGCGGTCTTGAACGGGTCGAGCCCCAGGCGGCGCACGGCGTCGATGAAGTGCTCGCCGGCCAGGCGCTCGCGTGTGTAGGTCTCGATGACGGCGTCGATGGCGTCGGCGATCTCGTCGGCCGCGAAGCTGGGGCCAATGACCTTGCCCGGCGTCGTCGTGCCCGACAGCGTCGAGCCGTCGCTGCCACCCAGCGTCAACTGGTACCACTCGGCGCCGTCCTTGTCGACGCCCAGGATGCCGATGTGGCCGCTGTGGTGGTGGCCGCAGGAGTTGATGCAGCCGCTGATGTGCAGGTCGATCTCGCCCAGGTCTTCCAGCTCGTCCTGGTCCTGGTAGCGCTCGGCGATCTCGGCGGCCAGCGGCAGCGAGCGGGCGTTGGCCAGCGCGCAGAAGTCGCCGCCGGGGCAGGCGATCTGGTCGGTCAGCAGGCCGGCGTTGGCGGTGGCGAAGCCGGCGGCGCGGGCCGCCTGGAACAGCTCGGCCAGCTCGGCCTCGCGCACCCAGGGCAGCACCAGGTTCTGGCGGTGCGTGACGCGCAGCTCGCCGTGGCTGAAGCGGTCGGCCAGCGCGGCGGCCGTGTCCATCACGTCGGCCGAGGTGTCGCCGGGGGCGATGCCCACGCGCTTCAGGCTCAGCGTGACGGCGCGGTAGCCGCTCAGGCGGTGGCCGTGCACGTTGCGCTGCAGCCAGCGGGCGAAGGCCGGGTCGCTGTCGTCCAGTGCCACGGCCGGCTCGGCCTTCACGCCGGCCGGGTCGACGAAGCTGGCCGCCACGCGGTCCAGTTCGGCTTGCGGAATGATCTGCTCGTGGCCACCGGCGTCGTCGGCCAGGATGCGGCGGAACTCCTCGTTGACCGCGTCGAAGAACTTCTGGCCTTCGGCCTTGACGAGGATCTTGATGCGCGCCTTGTAGAGGTTGTCGCGCCGGCCGGCCAGGTTGTAGCAGCGCACGATGGCCTCGATGTAGACGAGGATCTGCTGCCAGGGCACGAAGGCGTTGATCTCCACGCCCGGGATGGGCGTGCGGCCCATGCCGCCGCCGACGAAGACCTGGAAGCCGACCTCGCCGGCTGCGTTCTTCTTGAGCTGCAGGCCGATGTCATGCCAGCCGATGGCCGCGCGGTCTTCGGTGGCGCCGGTGACGGCGATCTTGAACTTGCGCGGCAGGTGGGCGAACTCGGGGTGCAGCGTGCTCCACTGGCGCAGGATTTCGCAGTAGGGGCGGGCGTCGATGAGTTCGTCCGGCGCGATGCCCACGAACGCGTCGCTGGTGATGTTGCGGATGCAGTTGCCGCTGGTCTGGATGCCGTGCATGTCGACCTCGGCCAGCAGCTCCATCACCGTGGCGCTGTCCTTCAGCGGGATCCAGTTGTATTGCAGGTTCTGGCGCGTCGTGAAGTGGCCGTAGCCGCCCTGGCCGGCGAACGGGCCGTCGGGCTGGCGGTCGTAGTCACGGGCGATACGGGCCAACTGGCGCAGCTGGCGCGACGACAACTCGCCATAGGGCACGGCCACGCGCAGCATGGGTGCGTGGCGCTGGATGTACCAGCCGTTTTGCAGGCGCAGCGCGCGGAACTCGTCGGTGCCGAGGGTGCCGTTCAGGTGGCGCTCAAGCTGGTCGCGGTACTGCGCGGCGCGGGCGTGGACGAAGCGGCGGTCGAAGTCGGTGTACTGATACATGGGCTCAGGCCAGGGAACGGTAGATATTGAACGCGCTGACGAGGACGATGGTCGATCCCACCAGGGCCAGCAGGGCCTTGGTGTGCAGGCGCTTGGTCAGCAGCGCGGCGAAGGGGGCGGCGAACAGGCCGCCCAGCACCAGGCCGGCGACGGTGTTCCAGGGGCTTTCGTTGCCGACCAGCAGCGCAAACACGCCGGCGCTGATGAAGGTCAGGAAGAACTCTGCCAGGTTGACCGAGCCGATGGTGGTGCGCGGGTCGTGGCCGGTGCCCACCAGCGTCGTCGTCACGACCGGGCCCCAGCCGCCGCCGCCGACCGCGTCGACGAAGCCGCCGAACAGGCCCAGCTTGGCCACGTGGCGAGGTTCGCCGCCGCGCACCTTGATCTTGCGGAAGATCTTGCTGATGACGTACAGGCCCATCGCCAGCAGATAGGCGGAGATGAAGGGCTTGATGGCCTTGCCATCGATGCTGGACAGCACCCAGGCGCCGGACGCCGCGCCCGCCATGCCGGGCACCAGCAGGCGCAGGAACAGGTTGCGGTTGACGTTGCCCAGCTTCAGGTGGGCGATGCCCGATACACCGGTCGTGAAGACCTCGGCGATGTGCACGGACGCGCTGGCCACGGCCGGGCTGCTGCCGGTGGCCAGCAGGAAGGAACTGCTGGTGATGCCGTAGGCCATGCCCAGCGCGCCGTCCACGGTCTGCGCCAGCAGGCCCACCGCAGCGGCGGCCCAGAACTCCCGGCTGGCCAGCGCCGCGCTCACCAGTTCCAAGCCACTGAGGCTGCCCGCCGGTTGGCTGAACAGGCGTGACGCCAGCGCGATGGACAGCGCCATCAGCAGCCCCATCACCGACCACAGCGCCACCTTCAGCACCGGGTGGCCAGGGTCGCCCGCATGGGTGACGGCGTTCTCCAACGGCGGCAGGCCGAGCTCGGCATGCTCGGCGTTGACGGGGCTGTAGCTGAGGTCGAGGTCGCGGACTTTCATTGAGGCCGCGACTCTAGGGAATGTTGCAGCGCCGCAGAACTACTTAATTCTTGGGGCTATATGCCCATGCCGAATAAGCAACTTCAGTTTGTGGCGAGTTCGCGCAGTGCCGCGACCTGTTCAGCGATGCGTGTGGGCACCGTTTCGGTGCCTGCCAGCATGGCCTGGATCAGCGCCGCGTTCTCGGCCGGCGTGCAGGCAGGCGACAGCGGCCAGTCCAGGTCCGTCGTGTCCGCCGGGTGCAGCGGCGCGGTCTGACCGTCCTGGAAGCCGATCAGATGGGCCTTGCGGCGCAGGTGGGCATAGGCCTCGCCTTCGCTGGCACGCATCAGCAGCGCCCGGCCGCCACCGGCCGTCAGGGCGGGCAGGGCCTGGCCCATGCTGTCCAGGTACTCCGGGTGCGTCACCGCGACGACCCGCACGCCGCGGCCGGCGGGGAAGGGGTCCAGCAGCTTGGCGAGGCTGTGCGAGCTGTTGCGCACGCCCAGGCGTGGGCGCAAGGCCATCAAGCTGTTCAAGCCAGGGTTCAGCATTTGCAAAGGCAGCACGGCCAGGCGGTTGCTGGCCAGGCGGGCCTCGGCCTCGCTCAGCGTCGCGCTGGCGGGCAGGCCGAGCGCATCCAGCAGCTCGAAGGGGCTGTGGCGGCTGTCGAAGTCATGCCGGCCGAAGACCAGCACCGGCACGCCCTCGCGCGCCAGCAACTGCGCGACCAGCGGCATCAGGTTGGCCTGCTTGCGGGCCCCGTTGAAGCTGGGCAGCAGCACGGTGCGCGGCCCGTCGGGTGCGGCCAACGAAGCCGTGCGCGCCTGCATCGCGGCCAGGAAGCCGGCCACCTCGTCCGCGCTTTCGCCCTTCACGCGCAGCGCGATCAGCATGGCGCCCAGCTCCATGTCGGGCACCTGGCCGTCCAGCATCGCGCCGAACAGCTGCTCGGCGTCCGCCCGCGGCAGGTCGCGCGCGCCCTTGGGTCCGCGGCCCAGTTCCTTGATCAGTGCTGCGTAGTTCATGCCGCCAGTGTAGGAACGCCCAGGGCCGCACGCGGCGGCCCTGGGCGGCAGGCGGCGAGGGTCAGAACGCCATGCGGGCGCCCAGCGACACCAGGCGGACGTTGCTGCGCTCGCCCTGGTACTGGGCACGGGTCGCGTCCACGCCCAGCTCGATGCGGGTCGATGGGCTCAGCGCGTAGTTCAGGCCCAGCCCGACGATGGGCTGGGTCTTGCTCTCGCTGTCGGAGCCGCTCAGCACGCCGGTTTCGGCATGCAGCTTGGTGCGCACGCGAGCCACGCCCAGGCGGCCGACCAGGCCCCAGTCCGGCGTCAGCGCCGCCGTGTAGGCGCCGCCGAAGGACAGCGCTTCCGGCTTGGCGCTCAGGCCCAGCGCGCCATCGGATGCGCGGAACTTGCCGAAGTTCGTGTACCCGCCTTCCAGCGAGAAGCCGTTGCCGAACGAGTAGCCGAACACCGCCTTGCCGCCGGTGGCGTTCCGGTCGCAGCTCTGCACGCCGGTGCAGTCGACATTCAGGTGGCCTTGGCCGAGGGACAGCAGGCCGTACGGGCGTTGTGCGGAGGGATTCGAGTTGGATGACTGCGCCTGGGCGTTGACGGCCAGCAGCAGGGCGGCAAGAGTGAGTGCGGTCTTCTTCATGGGTACTTCTTTCCTACTTCGTTCATCTGAGCGCAGGGGCCCGGGTGGGGCTTGCAGCGATCCCGCGATCGGTCACCGCGGACTTGCATCGTCAGCGCCTCGCCACGGTGCGCCTGTAGGACTGGGCGATGCAGGCGCGCCGGACCGCCGCCTGCCGGCCTGTGACGCCGGTAACTGAAAGCAAACTGTCCACCTGGGCGGAGATACTTCAGCGCCATGCCCCGCATCAAGCCCAAGACGCTCTACATCACCCTCAGCGTGCTGATGGTGGGCCTCGTGATCCTGGTCTATGGCGTGCTGCTGCTGCACGAGCGCTGGCGCAGCGACGCGCTGATGCTGCAGCAGGCCGGTGCCGCCGCGCGGCGCATCGGGCGTGAGGCCGCGGCCGCGGTCGAGACCGAGTTGCGGCCGGCGCGGGTCAGCGTGGCGCTGCTGGCCACCGGCACGCTGGGCCGCGCCACGACCGAGACCGAACGCCTGGCGGCGCTGCCGCAGATGGCCGCGGCGTTGCGCAGCAATGCCTCGGTGTCGGCGGTCTATGCCGGCAACACCGGCGGCTCCTTCGTGCTGCTGCGCCGCCTGGGCGACGCGGCCACGCGCAAACGCATGGGCGCACCGGCCGACGCCGCCTTCGCGCTGCAGACCGTCGACCGCGACGCCGGCGGCGCGGCCCGCGGTGCCTACCGGTTCTACGACGGCGGGCTGCGCGAGCTGCAGCGCCGCGAGCGGGCCGACTACGACTTCGACCCGCGCACGCGGCCCTGGTTCGAGCTGGCCCGGCGTGCCGCGGACGGTGCCGTCGTGCAGTCGGCGCCCTATCTGTTCTTCACGACGGCCGAGCCCGGTGTGACGCTGGCGCAAACGGCTGGCAACGCCGTCGTGGGCGCCGACGTCAGCCTGCAGGCGCTCAGCGAGATGCTGACGCGGCCGCAGATCAGTCGCTCGGCGGAACTGCTCATCGCGACCCGCGATGGCGAGATGCTGGCCGAGGCCCGCCGTGACCGCCGGCCCGGTCTGAAGGACGGCCAGGGCCTGCCGCGCGTGGCCGAGGCCGCGTCGCCGCTGATGCGCGCGCTGTGGCAGCGCCGCGATGGCGCGGGTCACCTCACACCGGTGCAGGTCATCGATGACCGCGAATGGGTCAGCCATGCCTTGCCGCTGACGGGCGCCGTCGAGGCCGGCGCGCCGCTGGTGCTGCTGATGGCCGCGCCGCGCGACGAGTTGCAGGCCTTCCAGATCGAGAGCCGCCGGCACAGCTTCTACATCTCGCTGGCGCTGATGCTGCTGCTGCTGCCGCTGGTGCACCTGCTGGCCGACCGCGTGTCGCGGCCGCTGCGCCAGTTGGCCCGCCAGGCCGAGGCGATCGAGCGCTTCGAGTTCGTCGGGCCCGACCCGGCACGCAGCCTGATACGCGAGGTGGACCGCCTGGCTGTGGCGATGACGGCCATGAAGCGCTCGCTGCGTCGGTTCCTGGACATCAGCGGCGCGCTGAGCGCCGAACGCGACTTCGACACGCTGCTGGACCTGATCCTGCGCGAGACCATCGCCGTGACCGGCGCCAGTGGTGGTGCCGTGCACCTGCTGTCGGCCGATGGCAGCGCGCTGGAGCCGGCATCGGCGCGTCTGCACGACCAGCTGGCGCCCGACGTCGGCCGCCGCTGGGACTTGAACGTGGCCGACAGCGTCGGCGCGCCGGTGCAGGCGCTGCGCGCGGACGATGCCGTCGAGGTGGAACTGGGCTGGGAGGACCCGAGTCATCTGGCGGCCTACCAGTCGCTGTTCTCGGGCCTGGGCGCGGCGCGGCTGCGCCTGCTGTCACTGCCGCTGAAGAACCGCCAGCACGAGACCATAGGCACCCTGACGCTGAGCTTCCCGCTGCCGGACCAGGGCCGTGCCGAGCCGCTGGGTGCGGCTCACGTGGCCTTCGTGCGCGCGCTGTCGGGCACGGCGGCGGTGGCCATCGACAACCAGCTGCTGCTGCGCGCCCGCAAGGAGTTGCTGGAGAGCTTCATCCAGCTCGTCGCCGGCGCCATCGACGCCAAGAGCCCCTACACCGGAGGCCACTGCCAGCGCGTGCCCGAGCTGACCAAGATGCTGGCCCAGGCGGCCTGCGATGCGACCCAGGGCCCGTACGCCGGCTTCACGATGGACGCCGACCAGTGGGAGGCGCTGCACATCGCCGCCTGGCTGCACGACTGCGGCAAGGTCACGACGCCGGAGTACGTCGTCGACAAGGCGACCAAGCTGGAGACGATCTACAACCGCGTGCACGAGATCCGCACGCGCTTTGAGGTGCTCAAGCGCGACGTGCTGATCGAGCGGCTGGAGGCCCGGCTCGGCGAGGCCGGCGCGGCGGCGGCGCGTGCCGACGCCGCTGGCGCGCTGGCGGAGCTGGACGCCGACTACGCCTTCGTCGCGGCCTGCAACCAGGGTGGCGAATACCTCGACCCGGCGGCGCTCGCGCGGCTGCGCAGCATCGGCGAGCGGCGCTGGTGGCGCACGCTGGACGACCGGCTGGGCCTGTCGGCCGACGAGGCGCGGCGCCTGGGCCCGGGCCGGCCGGCGTTGCCGGCCGTCGAGCAGCTGTTGCAGGACCGGCCCGAGCATGTGCTGCCGCGCCCGGCCAACGACCGGCTCGCCGCCGACAACCGCTGGGGCTTCCGGCTCAGCCAGCCCGAGCATCTGTACCACCGCGGTGAGCTGCACAACCTGGCCGTGTCGCGCGGCACGCTGACGGAGGAGGAGCGCTACAAGATCAACGACCACATCGTGCAGACCATACGCATGCTGTCGGAGCTGCCCTTCCCCAAGCCCTTGCGCAATGTGCCCGAGATCGCCGGCGGCCACCATGAACGCATGGACGGCAAAGGCTATCCGCGCGGACTGACGGGCGACCAGATGAGCCCGCAGGCCCGCATGATGGCGATTGCCGATGTCTTCGAGGCGCTGACGGCGAACGACCGGCCCTACAAGCCCGCCAAGCCCCTGTCCGAGGCGCTGGCCATCCTGCGGCGCATGGTGGCCGAAGGGCATCTGGACGGCGAGCTGTTCGAACTCTTCCTGCGTTCCGGCGTCTGCATGGACTATGCGCGCCGCTTCATGGCGGCGGCGCTGATCGACGTCAGCGATGTGACGACCTATGCGGCCTAGCGGTCGTGGCGGTTGACGTTGAACTTGACCGCGCCGGCCTTCAGCAGCAGGTTGCCCGCGCCGTCGTGCAGCGTCGCCTGCAACTCGTAGTCGCCCACGGGCAGGTCGACGATGGCCTCGGTGCGGCCGTCGACCAGGCTCTGGCGCAGCACCGTGTTGCCCTTCTGGTTGACTGCCAGGCGGAAGTGGCCCGTGTCCTGGATGCTGGTGCCGGCCGGCGCGATGCCTAGCCCCGTGCCGACAACGCCCAGTGACACGGTGAAGGGGCTGGCCACGATCTCGTCGTCGCGCAGGTTCTTCACATAGGCCTGGCGTTCGGCCGAGCTGCGCGGCGCGGCGCGCAAGTCCTCGTACCAGGCCTCGCAACTGTCGCGGTCGCCCGCGGCGACCTTGGGTGCGGGGTCGCTGCGCTTGCCCGTGACCACGATGGCGATCTCGTTGCTGAACACGAAGTAGGGCTTGTGCGCGTGGTCGGCGAACAGCAGCCGCAGCGTGTGCCGCCCCGGCGGCAGGTCGATCTCGGTGCCGGTCTGGCCCTTGCCGAAATGCTTGTGCGTGTTGGAGAACGGGATGGGCGCCGTGTGGTCGCGTGGTAGCGGCGTGTCGATGAGGATGTGGTGGTGGCCGGCCTTCTCGTTGGCATTGCCCGCCGGGATGACGCCCATGCCGCGGATGCCGAACTCGACCCAGAACGGCGAGCGCACGCGGTAGCCGGCCTTGAGGTTGCTGAAATGCACGGAGACCGGCTCGCGCAGGTCGATCGCCGTGCGCTGGGTGGTGTGGGCCAGCCAGCACTGCCGCTCCAGCGGGTCGGCGGGCAGGGCGTCCGCAAGGCCTGGCAGGGGCATCAGTCCCAGGGGCCAGAGCAGCCAGCGGCCACGGTTTGCGGCAGACCCCATGAGAACCCCCCGTCGTCGATGTTGCCGGCGATTGTGGGGGCGGCCCGCGACGGGGAGCCTCGTGAAAAGTGGTGACGCTAGGCCACCTGAAGCTGGTGGCCCAGATGCAGTTCGCCGAACAAATCCTTGGGGTCGGCCATCTGCGGGATCAGGTCCAGCGGGGCGCCCAGGCCCAGCTGCATGCTGACGTCGCGCAGCAGGCGCAGCGCGGAGAAATCCTCCAGCGCAAAGCCGACCGAGTCGAACACGGTGACTTGGGCATCGCTCTCGCGGCCGGGTGCGCTGCCGGCCAGCACGCGCCAGAACTCCGTGACAGGGAAGTCGGCCGGCATCTGCTGCACATCGCCCTCGACGCGTGATTGCGGCTCGTACTCGACGACGACGCGGGCCATGGCCAGCACGTCGCGGTGCAGTTCGGTCTTGCCGGGGCAGTCGCCGCCGACGCCGTTGATGTGTTGGCCGGGCTCGATCATGTCCGGCGTCAGGATGGTCGCGTTGGCCTTGTCCGCGGTCACGGTGGTGATGATGTCGGCGCCCTTCACGGCCTCGGCCGTCGATGCGCAGACGGTCAGCGTCAGGCCCGGCGTGGCTTGCAGGTGCCGCACCAGCTTGGCCGTGGCGGCCGGGTCGATGTCGTGCAGCCGCAGCTCGCGGATGCCTAGCAGGTGGTGGAAGGCCAGGGCCTGGAACTCGCTTTGCGCGCCGTTGCCGATCAAGGCCATCACGCGGCTGTCGGGGCGGGCCAGGCGCTTGGCGACCATGACCGACGTCGCGGCGGTGCGCATCGCGGTGGTCAGCGTCAGCTCGGACAGCAGCGCCGGGGCGCCGGTGGCCACGTCGGCGAGCACGCCAAAGGCCATCACGGTCGGCAGGCCGAAGCGGTGGTTTTTGGGGTGGCCGTTGACGTACTTGAAGCTGTAGTGGGTGGCATCGGCGATGGGCATCAGCTCGATGACACCGTCGGCCGAGTGGGCCGCGACGCGGGGCGTCTTGTCGAACTCGGCCCAGCGCCCGTAGTCCGCTTCCAGGTAGCCGACGAGGCGGCGAAGTAAATCGGGAAGTCCCACGCGCTGCACGAGGCGGGCGACGTCTTGGGTGGTGAGAACGGTGGTCATGGCGGGTCTCCGGAGGTCTTTGAAAAGGCTTGAAGCGATTCTTCCGAGGCCGTCCGCCAAACAGAAGCGCAACTCTTGGCCAATAACTGATGGCAATTTGGCAAAATGGCAGTGGAAATTGACAAATTGATCAAATGGACACGCTGGACCAGCAACTTCTCGCACTGTTGCGCACCGACGCCCGTGCCAGCGTCGCCACGCTGGCGGCCAAGCTGAAGGTGTCGCGCGGCACCGTCACCAACCGCATCGCGCGGCTGGAGGACGGCGGCGTCATCACCGGCTACACGGTGCGGCTGCGGCCGGACTCGGTGCCCAACCAGATCACCGCCTGGATGAGCATCACCGTGGAAGGCAACCGCACGCGCGAGGTGGTCTCCATCCTGCTGGGTGAGCCGGGCATCACGGGCCTGTTCGACACCAACGGCCGCTGGGACCTGCTGGCCGAGATCCGCAGCTCCAGCCTGCAGGAGCTGGCCGATGTGCTGGAACGCGTGCGCCTCATCAAGGGCATCGCCGGCACCGAGACCAGCATTCACCTGCAGAGCTACAAACTCGGGTGACACGGCTCGGGTATCGTCCGCAGCGCTTCTTCAGGCCACCCTGGCCCTTGTTCCGACCATGATTCATGCCTTGATCCGCCGCGCGGGGCTTGCCGCCCTGGTCGTGGTCCTTGCCGGCTGCTCCGTCATGCAGTCGCAGCCGCCCCAGCCGCCCGTCATCGTCACGCCACCGACGACGCCCGACCCGCCGCCACTCGTCAAGCCGCCACCCAGGCCGCCGCGCATCGGCCTGGCCCTGGGCGGCGGCGCCGCCCGCGGCTTTGCGCACATCGGCGTCATCCAGGTGCTGGAGGAGAACGGCATCAAGGTCGACCTGGTCGCCGGCACGTCGGCCGGCAGCCTGGTCGCCGCGCTCTACGCGTCGGGCAAGACCGGCAAGGAGATGCAGACGCTGGCCGAGGGCATGGACGAGGGCGGCATCACCGACTGGTCCTTCCCGCTGCGCGGCCTGATCCGCGGCGAAGCGCTGGCGCGCTTCATCCGCGACAAGACCGGCGGCAAGGGCATCGAGCAGATGGCGCTGCCGCTGGGCATCGTCGCCACCGACCTGTCGGACGGCTCGGCCATCCTGTTCCGCAGCGGCGACACGGGCACGGCCGTGCGCGCCTCCAGCGCCGTGCCGGCGGTGTTCCAGCCGGTCAAGATCGGCCAGCGCGAGTACGTCGATGGCGGCCTGGTGTCGCCGGTGCCGGTGCGCTTCGCGCGCGAGATGGGCGCGCAGTTCATCATCGCGGTGGACATCACGTCGCCGCCTGAGAAGGACCCGCCGGGCGACGCCTTCCGCATGCTGATGCAGACCTTCTCCATCATGGGCCGCAGCATCAACATGTTCGAGCTGCGCGAGGCGGACGCCGTCATCCGGCCCAAGCTGGACGGTGTCGGCAGCGCCGACTTCACCGCGCGCCGCCGCGCCATCCAGGCCGGCCGCGAGGCGGCGCAGGCCATGCTGGCGCTGCTGCGCCAGCGCATTGCCGACAAGACAAGGTAGCCCGGCGTGGACACCGAGATCCCGCTGTTCCCGCTGAGCTCGGTGCTCTTTCCCGGCGGCTACCTGCCTTTGCGCATCTTCGAGCCGCGCTACCTGGACATGGTGCAGCGCTGCCATGCCCACGGCCAGCCCTTCGGCGTCGTCGCGCTGACCGAGGGGCAGGAGGTGCGCCAGCGCGACGGCGAGGGCTTTCGGCGCGAGGCCTTCCAGCACGTCGGCACGCTGGCGCGCATCGAACACTTCGCGCACGACCAGCCGGGCCTCATCCAGATCCGCACGCGCGGCGCGCAGCGCTTTCGCGTGCTGGACTCGCGCTGTCTCAGCCATGGCCTGTGGGTGGGCCAGCTGGCGCTGCTGCCCGACGACGCCGCCGTGCCGGTGCCGGAAGACCTGACCCAGGCCGGCAGGCATCTGCAGGATTTGCTCACCCACTGGCGCGAGCGTGCCGGGCCCGAGGAGCTGCCCATCCAGCCGCCTTATGCCTGGGACGACGCCGGCTGGCTGGCGAACCGCTGGGCCGAGCTGCTGCCGATGCCGGCCGAGGAGCGCCAGCGGCTGATGGCGCTGGACAACCCGCTGCTGCGGCTGGAGCTGGTCGTGGACCGGCTGGACGCGATCAGCGATTCAGCCAGTCGCTGAGCACTGCCAGCACCTCGGCCTTTTCCGGCTCGTTGAAGATCTCGTGAAACAGGCCCGGCCAGGGCTTGGTGGCGACGACGTTGGCGGGCACGGCGGCCGCAAAGGCTTCGCTGCCGCGCGGCGCCACGCAGCGGTCCGCGCCGGCCCACATCAGCAGCGTGCGCAGCCGCCAGCGCGGCGCGTCGCCGATGACGCGGGCGCCGGCGTCGACGATGAAGCGCGTCGTGCGTGCCGTGATGCGGTCGTGCACCAGCGGGTCGGTCGCGTAGGCCTTCACGACGGCCGGGTCGCGGCTGATCCATTCCGGCTTCAGCCCGTTGCTGACGGCCAGGCCCGGCGCCAGCTTCTCGGCCAACGCGAGCGCGAGTTTCTGACCGCCGTTGAGTCCGGGGTCCAGTGCGGGCGAGGACAGCACCAGGCCATCCAGCGGCCGGCTCCAGGCGGCCGGCTTGGCCACCAGCGCCTCGGCCGCAAAGCGTGCCGCGATCACGCCGCCCAGGCTGTGGCCCAGCAGCACGAAGCGTTCGGCGGGCCGGCGCACGGCGTCGATGACGCGCGCCGTGTCACGCAGCAGCGCGTCGTGGTCGGGGATGTCGCCGCGCCGCCCCTCGCTCTTGCCATGGCCGCGGTGATCCCAGCCATGCACCTCCCAGCCCTGCGCGTTCAGCGCCGCGGCGACATGGGCGTAGCGCTCGATGTGCTCGCCCAGGCCATGCACGATGAGCAGCTGGCCGCGCACGGGCGCGGTGGCGGGCCAGCGCCGCGTGTGGAGCTTGAGGCCGTCGTCGGTGGTTGCTGTCATCGCGTGTTGGGGTGGGTCGCGGGGTTGGGCTGCAAGTTTGCCCGAGCTTGCGCCGCGCCCACCTCGGACTCGCGGCGCGAGCCCAGCACGCGCGCATAGGCCCAGGTGAACTCCGCGCCGATCAGCAGGATCTGCGCCGAGAAGTACACCCACACCAGCAGCGCGACGATGGAGGCGGCCGCACCAAAGCCGGACACCACGCCGCTGCCCTGCAGGTAGGCGCCGATGGCCTTGCGGCCCAGCTCGAACAAGCCGGCCGTGACCAGCGCGCCCAGCAGCACGTCGCGCCAGGCGATGCGCACGCGCGGCATCCACTTGAAGATCAGCGCGAACACGGCCACGACCAGACCCTGGCTGATCACCGTGTTCGCGACGGCGGCGACGTACAGCCACTGGCCAAACCACGGCTTCCACCACGTCTCGGCGGCCGACATCACGGCGCCCAGCAGCAGCGACACCAGCAGCAGAAAGCTCAGGCCCAGGATGAGGCCGAAGCTCAGCAGCCGTGCGCGCAGCCAGTTCAGCCAGCCCTGCACGGGCCGGGCGGGCACGCGCCAGATGGTGTCCAGCGCGTCCTGCAGCTCGGCGAACACGGTGGTGGCGCCCACCAGCATCAGCCCCAGGCCCACCAGCGTGTTGAGCCAGCCGCCGACCGGCCAGGCGACGCTCTTCAGCATGCCTTCGATGGTGGTCGCGGCGGAGTCACCGAGCAGGACGCCCAGCTGCTCCACCAGCTCGCCGCGCACCGCCTCGCCGCCCCAGACCAGGCCCGCCACCGACACGACGATGAGCAGCAGCGGCGCCAGCGAGAACAGCGTGTAGTAGGCCAGCGCGGCGCCCATGCGCGGCCCGCGGTCGTCGAGGAAGCCTTCGAAGGTCAGCCGCAGCACGCGGCCCAGCGGGCGCAGGAGGGAGCGAAGCCGGTAGAACCAGTACATGGCCCGAGTCTGCTGGCTGGCCCCCGCCGCGGCTGTAGGACGGCGGCGATTCAGAGCGCCGCGCGCAAGCGGTCGTAACCGCTGCGGCTGACCGGGATGCGCTTGCCGTTCTTCATGCGGGCGACATGGGCGTCGCTGTCGGTCTTCTCCAGCCCTTGCAGCGCGGCCAGGTTGATGATGAAGGAGCGGTGCACGCGCACGAAGCGCGTGGGGTCCAGCTGGGTCTCCAGCTCGGAGATGCGCTGCGTCTTCAGGTACTCGCGGCCGGCGCTGTGGAAGGCGACCTGGTCGGCCTGGGCCTCGATGTGGTCGATGGCGTCGATGGCCAGCACCTGCATCGCGGCGCCGGTGCCGTCGCGCACCAGCACGCGCGAGATCGTCGGCCCCGCGGGCGCGACGAGCTGCTCCAGCCCCGGCGCGGCCTGGCCCAGCAGGCGGCGTGCGCGCTCCAGCGCGGTGTCGAAGCGGGCCTGCGTGTAGGGCTTGAGCAGGTAGTCCACCGCATGCAGCTCGAAGGCGTGCATCGCATGCTGGTCGTAGGCCGTCGTGAAGATGACGCCGTCGCGCCGGCCGGTCAGCTCCAGCACTTCCAGCCCCGTCAGCTTGGGCATCTGGATGTCCAGGAAGACCAGGTCGGGCTGGTGCTCGGTGATGGCGCGCGCCGCGTCCAGGCCGTTGTGGGCCTCGGCGATGACGCTGATGTCGGCATGCGGCGCGAGGTACTCGCGCAACAGGCGGCGGGCAAGGGTCTCGTCTTCGGCGATGAGGGCACGCAAGGTCATGCCAGGGTCTCCAGGGGCAGGGTGATCTCGACCGCGAAGCCGGTGGGCGTTGCGCCCCAGTGCACGCGGGCGCGGCCGCCGTACTGGGCGGTCAGCCGTTCGCGCAGGTTGCGCAGGCCGTGGCCCAGGCCGCCTTCGTTGGCGGGTTTGTCGGGCACGGGGTTGCGCACGGCCACGTGCAACCAGCCGTCGCGCACCAGCGCCTGCAGCTGCAGCAGGCCGCCGTCGTCGCGCGGGCGCAGGCCGTGCTTGAGCGCGTTCTCGGCCAGCGGCTGCAGCGTCAGCGGCGGCAGCAGCGCGCTCAAGGTGTCGGCGGGCGCGTCGATGGCGAAGGCCAGCTTGTCGCCCAGCCGCTGCTTCTCGATGGCGAGGTAGTGCTCGACCAGCGCCAGCTCGTCCGCCAGCGGGATGCGCTCGCGGCCGGCCAGCGCCAGCGTCTGGCGGAAGAACTGCGCCAGGTCGATGGCCATCGCGCGCGCGGCGTGCGGGTCCAGGCTGGTCAGCGCGCTGATGGAGTTCAGGCTGTTGAACAGGAAATGCGGGTCGATCTGCAGGCGCAGCAGCTGCAGTTCCATGTCGCGCGCCAGCAGCCGCGCCTGAGTCTCGCGCGTCGTGGCGTCCTGGGCCGCGGTGATGGCGATGAGCAGGTCGTGGGCGAGCACGGCCAGCAGGAGCAGCGTGAGGCTGCCGGCCAGGGCCAGCAGCCAGGCGGTCGGCGTCATCGCGACGAAGCCGCCGACGCCGTTCCAGGCCGCGGCCAGCGCCACGCTGGCGCCCGCCAGCAGCAGCATCGCCGCCACGCGGGAGGCCAGCGCGCGGCCCCAGCGGCCCGCCGTGAAGGGCTGGCTGCGGCAGGGGTAGTAGGTCGACAGCGCCGCGAGCGCCAGCACGCCGGCGAACGGCAGCGCCCACAGCAGCGCCCAGCCCGGCGTCGCGAGTCCCTGGGCCACCAGCCCCGCGGCCAGTGCCAGGCCGGCCAGCGCGAAGGCCAGCAGGTAGGCGGCCGCATACCGCCAGCGGGTCAGCAGCGGGTGCACTCAGTTCTTGATGTCGACGCCGCCGAACACCGCCTCGCCGCGCAGCACCAGGCGCTGCGTCGGGTTCATCGGCGGCACGGTCTTGTCGTCGATGCCGCCCAGTGTGGCGCCGATCTCGACCACCACCTGCCACTCGCGCGGCACGCGCAGGTCGATGCCGCTGAAGCGCGCCGACACTTCCAGCACCGCTTCCGGCCCGTCCATGACGGCCTGGCGCAGGTCCAGCTCCACGCCGCCGAAGGTCACGTCGATGCGGCCGCCCTTGAAGCTGCGCGAATCGTTCTGCATGTTGACGGCGCCGAAGCTGGTGTGGATGTCGACGCGCTCACCGTGCTCCAGCGTGGAGGTGTCGAAGCCCACCTGCGGCTGGCTCGACGCCTGGCGCGGGTAGAAGCCACGCAGCAGGATGGACAGCCCGGCCAGGATGATCAGCACCGGCCACCAGTCGCGCAGCTGGAAGTGCACGTAGCCCAGGTTCTGCGCCGTCAGCACCGAGCCGACGCCGATCATGATCAACCCGAACAGGCCGCTGCCGGTGTGCCGCGGCCAGGCCAGCCGGCTCAGGCCCCACAGCACCAGCGCCAGCGGCCAGAAGGTGCGCAGCAGCGCGATGTCGAACACATGCAGGTTGTCCAGCAGCGCCAGCACGCCGATGCCGACGACGCCCAGGCCGAACAGGATGCGGTGGCCGGGGTGGCTCAGGCGGTGGCGATGGCGGTGGCGGCGGGCGTACATGGTGGGGCGGCTCCAGGCTTTGAATGCCGCTAGTAGAACCGCCCGCCTGCGCCGCCTCGACCCCGCTGCGGCGAATCGACGCCTTTGGCCGACGAATCGACGCCGGCCTTCGCCAATGAAAAAAGCCCGGTGCGCGAGCACCGGGCTTTCGAGGCGAAGCTTGAAGCTTAGGCAGTGGCGCGCTTGGTGGCGCGGCTGGCCGTCTGCGTGGCCTTGACGGCTTGCGTCGTGGCAGCCTGGAAGTTGGCTTCGGCCACTTCAACGGCTTGCTTGGTGGCCTTTTGGACCGACTCGAAGGCGTTGTTGGCGGCGGCGACGGCGGACTTCACCAGCGCGACGGCGTTCTCGGTGCCGGCCGGGGCGTTCTTGGCGGCGTTGTCGACCAGCGTGGAGAACTTCTTCTGCGCGTCGGCGAACTGGCTTTCAGCAGCCTTGGCGACTTCGGCGCCGGTGCTGGAGGCGATGTCGTAGATGTGGCGGCTGTAGGAAGCGGCCTTCTCGGCGGTGGGCTGCAGCAGCGCGGCCTGCAGGGACAGCAGCTCTTGTGCGTCCTTGACCGACAGGGCGGCGGCGGTCGTGTCGGCGGCTTCGCTCAGCGCCGTCTTGGCGACTTGCAGGTTCAGCTCGACGAGCTTCTCGACGCCTTCGAACGCCTTGTTGGTCAGGCCGAAGAGGGTTTCGACATTGGCCTTGTGGGCGGCGAGGACTTGTTCAGCGGTCAGCATGGTGTTACTCCGATTTCAGGTGGTTGAACCGTTTGCTGTGCTTCTTTTGCTGCACTGCAACATGGACTGAATGATAGGGGTTGGCCAGCGAATTGCAAGAACTTTTTGTGCAGTGCAGCAAATTAGGGATGCCGGCATGCCAAGGCGGTCACGGCTATCGTGCCGGTCCATGCTGGCTTTCCATTCCGACGCCCACAGCCTGGCGCTGCCGCCGGGGCACCGTTTCCCGCAGTCGAAATACCGGCTGCTGCGCGAGCATTTCGAGCGCGAGCCCGGGCGGCTCAGGATGCTGGCGGCGCCGGCCGCCAGCGAGGGCGAGCTGGCGCTGGCCCACACGCCGGACTATGTGGACGCGGTGCTGCTGGGCCACCTGAGCGCGGCCCAGCAGCGCGAGATCGGCTTTCCCTGGTCGCCATCGATGGCGGCGCGCTCGCGGCATTCGGTCGGCGCCAGCATCGCCGCGGCGCGCGCGGCGCTGGAAGAGGGCGTGGCCGCCAACATGGCCGGCGGCACCCATCACGCCTATGCCGACAAGGGCTCGGGCTACTGCGTCTTCAACGACGTGGCCGTCGCCGCGCGGCTGATGCAGGCCGAGTGGTCGAGGCAGCATCGCAGCCTGCTGCGCGTGCTGGTCATCGACCTTGACGTGCACCAGGGCAATGGCACGGCGTCCATCTTCCGTGACGACGACACGGTGTTCACGTTCTCCATGCACGGCGCGCGCAATTTCCCGTTCCGCAAGGAGGCAAGCGACCTGGACGTGGAGCTGCCCGATGGCTGCGGCGACGCCGACTACCTGGCGGCGCTGGACAAGGCGCTGGACGAAGTCTGGCAGCGCTGCGAGCCGGGGCTGGCGTTCTACGTGGCCGGCGCCGACCCGCACGAGGGTGACCGGCTGGGGCGCCTGAAGCTGAGCTACGCGGGCCTGGCCGAGCGCGACCGGCGCGTGCTGGCGGCGTTGAGCCAGCGCCGTATCCCGGTCGCACTGAGCATGGCGGGCGGCTACGGCCATGACCTGGCGACCACGGTCGCCGTGCAGGTCAACACGCTGAACCTGGCCGCCGAGGCCTGGGCGGCCTGGTCTAGCGGACCCGAAAGCCGCTGACGACCTGGGCCAGCCGCTGCGCCTGCTCGCGCAGCGACTCGGCGGCCGCGGCGCTTTCCTCGACGAGGGCGGCGTTCTGCTGCGTCATGTCGTCGACCTGGGTCACTGCCTGCGTGACGTCGTCGATGCCTCGGCTCTGCGCGTCGGCGCTGGTGCTGATCTCGCCCATGATGTCGGTCACGCGCTGCACGGCGCCGACGATCTCGCCCATGGTCGCGCCGGCGTCCTGCACCAGCCGCGCGCCGGACTCGACGCGCTCCACGCTCGCGCCGATCAGCGTCTTGATCTCCTTGGCCGCCGCCGCGCTGCGCCCGGCCAGGCTGCGCACCTCGCCGGCCACGACGGCAAAGCCGCGGCCTTGCTCGCCGGCGCGCGCGGCTTCCACCGCGGCATTCAAGGCCAGGATGTTGGTCTGGAAGGCGATGTCGTCGATGACGCCAATGATGTCGGCGATGCGCTTGCTGGACGCCGCGATGTCGTTCATCGTGTCCACCACCTGCTGGACGACGCTGCCACCGCGGTGGGCCACGGCCGCCGCCGTCGTCGCGAGCTGATTGGCCGTCTGCGCATGCTCGGCGCTCTGATGCACGGTGCCGGTCAGTTCGGCCATGGACGTGCTGGTGAGCTCCAGGCTGGAGGCCGTCTGCTCGGTGCGCGTGCTCAAGTCCTGGTTGCCCGAGGCGATCTCGGCCGACGCGGTGCGGATGGAGTCCGCCACCAGCATGACCTCGCCCACCGTCTGGCCGAGCTGCTCACACATCTGGTTCAGCGCGCGCATCAGGCCCGCCAGCTCGTCCTGGCCTTGCGGCGCGGCGCGCTGCGTCAGGTCGCCCGCCGCGACCGACTCGGCCAGCGACAGCGAGGCATTCACGTCCGCCGCGATCTTGCGCTGGTTGACCAGCAACAGGCCCATGCCCGCGCTGGCCGCCAGCAGCGACAGGATGCCGAACAGCCAGGCGCGCTTCTGTGCACCGGTCTGCTGGGCGGCTGCGGCGCTCTGCTGATCGGTGTCCATGCTCTGCACGACCTTGCCGATCAGCGTGGCCAGTTCCTTGTAGCGCGCCTCCGCGTCCTGCATCGCGGCGACACCGGTGTTGGGGTCGACGGAGGCCAGGTCGATGGCGCCATCGGCCTTGCTCAGATAGGCCTGCAGCAGCGGCAGCGCCGCCTTGATGTGGGCGTCGGTCTCGGGCGGCGTGCTGTCCATGTCGGCCAGCGTGTTCAGCGTGCGCGACAGGCCCTCGACCTGTTGCTTGAGCTGGCTGCGCAGCGCCTTGATCTTGGCGTCGTCCAGAGAGCCGATCAGCGCGATGGTGCGGAACACGCCGCCATGCATCTCGCCCACTTGCGTCTGCACGGCCACGGTGGTCATGAAGACCTCGTTGCGCTGCTGGTCGGCCTCGTTGGCCGCGACCACCTCGCGCAGCGAGAGCAGGTTGTTGCCCAGGCTGATCGCCAACACGACCGCCAGCGCCGCCATTGGCGGCAGCAGCATTTTTGCAGCCAGCTTCATTCAGTCAGCCTTCCAGGGGAGCCGCCCAGGGCGGGGCGGCAGGGCACGGGACGGCCACGTCCCGCCGGGCTTACTTGTAGATGCCGCCGCAGACGATGGTGTCGTCCAGCCGCTCGCAGTACATCTGCTTGGGCTCGATCTTCTTCGTGGCGGGATTGGTGAACTTGTAGTCCTGCCAGAAGCCCTTGGGGCTGGACTTGCCCAGCTCCACGCGCTCGCGGATGAAGGGCTTGCCGTCGATGTCCTTCAGGTCGATGAGGTCGCGGCCGACCTGCTTCTCGTTGGCGCCATGGGCCAGGCATTTGCCGTCCATGCCGTAGACGACCAAGTAGAGGTCGCTCTTGACGAACTGCGGGTCCTTGGCGGTGATGGCGGCGTAGGCCTTGTCCTTGCCGTTGGCCTTGATGTAGGTGACGCCCTTCTTGACCGTGGCGACCGCGTCGTCCTTGGTCGCGTTCTGGGCCAGTGCGGGTTGGCTGCCCATGAGGGCCGCCAGTGCGAGGGCAAGACCTGATACAGCGAATCGATTCATGCGAATGCTCCTTCCGAGCCGTTGTGAATCCGTCCTCACCCACGCCACCCGGCGGTGACTGCGATCAGCCTTGGGGCTCCGGGCCAGTTTCGCTCCTGCAAAAGTGATTCCGCAAGTGCATATGCCGCAATCGCCCCCGTAAAGAAGCCAGCGGCCTGCCCATGAAAGAATGGACTCATGACGACCCGCCCCCAGCCCGACGCGCGCGACGCCTACCCCCGCTTCGTGCCCCTGACCACCCGGTGGATGGACAACGACGCCTACGGCCACCTGAACAACGTCGTCTACTACAGCCTGTTCGACACCGCCGTGAACAGCCTGCTGATCGAGGCCGGCGCGCTGGACATCCATGGCGGCGACGTCATCGGCCTGGTCGTCGAGACGCATTGCAACTTCTTCGAGTCGCTGGCCTTCCCGCAGCGCATCGAGGCCGGCGTGCGCGTGGCGCAGCAGGGGCGCTCCAGCGTGCGCTACGAGATCGGCCTGTTCGCCGAGGGCGCCGCCAGCTGCGCCGCGCGGGGTCATTTCGTGCATGTCTACGTCGACCGCGGCAACCGCCGGCCTGTGGCCGAGCTGCCGGCCGCCTATCTTGAAGCTCTGAAAACCCTGACGCCATGAGTCGTTTCGATCACCCCACGCCCGAGCAGACCGCCGCCGTCGACGAGGCCATCAAGACCCGGCACTCGCTGCGCGCCTTCCTGTCCACGCCGGTGCCGCGCGCAACGATCGAGGCCATCCTCGAAGTGGCGTCCTACGCCCCGTCCGGCACCAACACCCAGCCCTGGCAGGTGCATGTGCTGACGGGTGAGGCGCTGACGCGCGTGGGCGGCCGCATCCAGGCCACCTACCTCGACCCCGCGCAGAACGCCGCCAGCAAGGAGGAGTACGCCTACTACCCCACCGAGTGGCGCAGCCCCTACATCGACCGCCGCCGCAAGGTCGGCTGGGACTTGTACGGCCTGTTGGGCATCGCCAAGACCGACAAGGCGCGCATGCAGCACCAGCATGGCCGCAACTTCATCTTCTTCGACGCACCGGTGGGCATCTTCTTCACCATCGACCGCGTCATGCAGCAGGGGTCGTGGCTGGACTACGGCATGTTCCTGCAGAACATCATGGTGGCGGCGCGCGCACGTGGCCTGCACACCTGCCCGCAGGCGGCGTTCACTCAGTTCCACCGCGTCATCGCCGAGGAGCTGCAACTCAGCGAAGAGCAGATGCTGGTCTGCGGCATGTCGATGGGCTTTGCCGACCCGGCGGCCGTCGAGAACAGCCTCGTCACCGAACGCGCGCCGGTGGCCGAGTTCACACGCTTCCTGGACAACTGATGGCGCTGCACGGTGCCGAACTCGGCGTTGCCTGGGCGGCCCCCTTCGCGGGTCTGCTGATGTCCATCGCCGTCATGCCGCTGGCGGCGCCCGCCTTCTGGCACCACCACTTCGGCAAGATCGCCGCGGGCTGGACGCTGGCACTGCTGGTGCCATTCGCGCTGGCCTTCGGCGCGGCGGAGACCGGCGGCGTGCTGGTGCACACGCTGGTGGAGGAGTACCTGCCCTTCACCATCCTGCTGGGCGCGCTCTACACGACGGCGGGCGGCATCTTCATCCGCGGCAACCTGCACGGCAGCCCGGCCTTGAACAGCGGCCTGATGCTGCTCGGCGCGGTGCTGGCCAGCTTCATGGGCACGACTGGCGCGTCCATGCTGCTGATCCGCCCGCTGATACGCGCCAACGACAACCGCCGCCACAACGCGCATGTCGTGGTGTTCTTCATCTTCATCGTCAGCAACGTCGGCGGGTCCCTCACGCCGCTGGGCGACCCGCCGCTGTTCCTGGGCTTCCTGCAAGGCGTCAGCTTCTTCTGGACGGCCGGCCAGTTGCTGCCCGAGACCATCTTCCTGCTAGCCACGCTGCTGGCCGTGTTCTGGGCCATCGACAGCTGGTACTACCGCAAGGAAGGCATCACGCGCGCCGACCCCACGCCCGACGCACCCAAGCTGGGCCTGGAAGGCGTCATCAATCTGCTGCCGTTGGCAGCGGCCGTGGGCCTGGTGCTGATGAGCGGCACCTGGAAGCCCGGCGTCGTCTTCGACCTGTGGGGCACGCCGCTGCCGCTGCAGGCTCTCGTGCGCGACCTGGGCCTGGTCGCGGTGACGCTCGCGTCGCTGTGGCTGACGCCGGCCGGCGTGCGCGAGAAGAACCGCTTCAGCTGGGCGCCGATGGAAGAGGTGGCCAAGCTCTTCATCGCCATCTTCCTGACCATGGTGCCCGTCATCGCGATGCTCAAGGCCGGCTCGGCCGGCGTGTTCGCGCCGCTGGCGGCCATGCTGACGGGCGGCGACGGCCAGCCACTGCCGGCTGCCTATTTCTGGCTGACCGGCGGCCTGTCCTCCGTGCTGGACAACGCGCCCACGTATCTGGCCTTCTTCAACCTCGCCGGCGGCGATGCGCAGGCGCTGATGGGCGCAGGCGCGCCGGTGCTGGCGGCGATCTCGGGCGGCGCCGTGTTCATGGGCGCGATGACCTACATCGGCAACGCGCCCAACTTCATGGTCAAGGCGATTGCCGAGGAGCGTGGCGTGAAGATGCCCAGCTTCGGCGGCTATCTGCTGTGGTCCGGCGCGGTGCTGTTGCCGCTTCTCTTCATCATGGCGCTGATATGGATGCACTGAAACCCAAGGTCCTGGTGGCGCGCCGCGCGCCGGCCGCCGTGATCGACAAGCTCGCGGCTCATTTCGAGCTGGACTTCCATCAGGGCGAGTCCCCTCTGAGCCCCGACGAGCTGCGCACGCGGCTGCAGGGCAAGGTTGGCGCCTACATCACTGGCACCGAGCGCATCACTGCCGATCTGCTGGCGGCCTGCCCGGACCTGCGCGCCGTCTGCACGATGTCGGTCGGCTACAACCACATCGACCTGGCCGCCTGCACCGCGCGCCGCGTGCTGGTGACCAACACGCCCGATGTGCTGACCGAGACGACGGCCGACTTCGGCTTCGCGCTGCTGATGGCCACGGCCCGGCGCATGAGCGAGGGCGAGCGGCTGCTGCGCGATGGGCGCTGGAAGAGCTGGTCCTGGGACTTCCTGGCCGGCTCGGACGTCTACAACTCGACGCTGGGCATCCTGGGCATGGGCCGCATCGGCCAGGCCATCGCGCGCCGCGGCCGCTTCGGCTTCGGCATGAACGTGATCTATCACAACCGCTCGCGGCTGCCGGCCGACACCGAGACCGAACTCGGTGCGCGCTACCTGAGCAAGGGCGAGCTGCTGCAGCAGGCCGACCACCTGGTGCTGGTGCTGCCTTACTCGGCGGCGTCGCACCACTGCGTCGCCGCCGCCGAGATCGCGCTGATGAAGCCGACGGCCACGCTGATCAACATCGCCCGCGGCGGCATCGTCGACGAGGACGCGCTGGCCGCCGCGCTGCGCGAGCGCCGCATCGCCGCCGCCGGCCTGGACGTGTTCGAAGGCGAGCCGCGCGTGAACCCCGCGCTGCTGACGCTGCCCAATGTGGTGCTGACGCCCCACATCGCCAGCGCCACCATGCCGACCCGCCTGGCCATGGCCGGCCTGGCCGCCGACAACCTCGTCGCCGCGCTGACCGGCGCGACGCCCCCGACACCGCTGAATTCTGAAGTCCTGCCGCTGTGATCAAACCCCTGCTGTTCGCCCTCGTCCTCGCGCCCACGCTGGCTTTCGGCCAGTCGCTGAAGAACAAGATGCCGCCCCCGGCGCCGGCGCCCGTGGTCGAGGACAAGACGCCGCGCGACCCGAACAAGTTCGCGGCGCTGTCCATCCTGGGCGACAGCGTGCAGCTCCTCAGCCTGACCCCCGCGCGCGGCGACACGGTGCAGTCCGGCGAATGGACCGCCAGCCCCGCGGGCGGGCTGGACAACGCCGTGCTGCAGGCGCTGAACGAGGCCGTGAAGGCGACGAGCGACAAGCGCGAGGTCAAGCTCTACACGTCGACCACGCGCAGCCTGTTCGGTGACCCAGCCAACCTCTTCGTCGACGGCAAGCTCAGCCTGCCCGGCAAGCTCGGCGATGCGGTGCGCCAGAGCGGCGCGGCCCACCTGCTGCTGGTCACGCGCAGCCGCCAGGAGCCGGCACTGGCCGCCGTGCTGCCGGCGCGCATCCTGACCACGCTGGAAGGCCCGGGCTTCGTGCTGGACCAGCGCCCCGGTGCGCAGATCGGCTTCGATGGCCAGCCGGCGCTGCCGGTGCTGGCGCCCTATGTCTCCATCCGCGTCGCGCTGATCGACCTCAGCGACCTCAGGCTCAAGCGCGAGCAGTCCCTGGCTGTTGCCAGCCGGCTGCCGGTCACGCGCGAGGGCGCTGCCAACCCCTGGGCCGACACGACGGCGGAGCAGCGTGTGAAGGCGCTCGAAGCCCTCATCGAAGCCGAGCTGCCGCGCGCGGTGAAGAGCCTGGTCGCGCCCTGATCAATCCAGCGCCGGCAAGGCCTTGAAGACACCCGTCGGGTCGTAGCTCTGCTTGACCTGGCGCAGCCGGGCCAGGTTGGCGCCGTAGTAGGCCTCGGCCGGGCGGGTCAGCAGGCCGTCCAGGTAGTTCACGTAGGCGCCGCCGCTGCTCCAGGGCTGCATGGTCGTGCGCATGCCGTGCGTCCAGCTCGCGGCTTCGTCCAGCGTCGCGGCCGCCGTGCCGGCCGGCAGCTCGGCCAGGTATTGCGCGCTGAACAGCGCGCGGCGATGCGCGAAGGCCGTCGCATCCGGCGCCACGCGGGCGATGGCGCCGCCCATCAGGTTCAGCAGCACGGCGCCCGCGCGGCCACTGTCGCGGCGCAGTTGCATGGCCGTGCGCAAGGCCTCGATGCCGGCGGCGTCCAGCGGCGCGTCGAAGAAGTCGGAGCTGGCCGCCATCGCCACGCGGCCCAGCACGCCGCTGGCGTTCTGGCTGGGCAGGTGGCATTGCGCGCGGCTCAGCGCGGCGCAGCCGCCCAGCATCACGTCGCGGTAGCTGCGCGCCTGCATCGCCGCGTCGGCCGGTGTGCGGCCCGTGCGCGCCAGCAAGGCGCTCCAGTGCGGTTGCACGAAGGCCGCGTCGCCGATGGCGATGCCCCACAGGCGCAGGCCCTGGCCCGACAGCGCGAGCTGCGACCAGATCGCGTCCGGCATCGTCTGCGGCCAGGCCTGCCAGGCGGCCAGCACCGCTGGCAGCTCGGCGAGCGTGAACGTGGCGCCGAACTGCGTCAGCGGCGCCACCGCATGCGTCTGGAAGGTCAGCGACGTGACCAGGCCCACCTGCCCGCCACCGCCGCCGCGCAGTGCCCAGAACAGGTCCGGTCTCAGCGTGTCGCTGCAGTCCAGCAGCTGGCCGTCGGCCGTCACGACGCGGGCCGACAGCACGCTGTCGCAGCTCAGGCCGTGCGCCCGGTCCAGCACGCCGACGCCGCCGCCCAGCGTGATGCCGGCGATGCCGACGCTGACGCAGCTGCCCGACGGGATGCAGCGACCGGCGGTGATGAGGCTGTCGTAGACGTCCGACAGCTTGGCGCCCGTGCCGACGGTGACCCGGTCGCCATCCAGATGCACCGAATCCAGCGTGCCCATGTCGATGAGCAGCTGGCTGCCGCTGCTGGCGCCCAGATAGCTGTGGCCGCCACTGCGCGCCGTGAACCCCAGCTGCTGCTGGCGGGCGAAGGCCAACGCCGCCGTCACGTCGGCGCTGCTGGCGCAGCGCGCGATGGCCTGGGGCTGCAGCGTGTCGTAGCGGGCATTGGCGGCGCGTGCGTAGCGGTCGAAGTCCGCCTGCCCGGGGCGCAGCAGCGGGCCCTGCAACTGGCCGGCGAGGCCGCCCCAGTCCGTGCCGCCAGCCGGTGGTGCCGGGCTCGGTGCCGGCGCCGGCGAACCGCCGCCACCGCAACCCGCGGTCCACGCGGCGGCGCCGCCCAGAGCCAGGAACTGTCGCCTCTCCATGGTGCCTCCTGTTGCTACCAATAAAAGACCAGACCGCTGACTTTATGTGATACCAGTGGCATACCAATGAAAGCGCTCCCATCACGGGAGACAATGGCTGGCATGAGCCTGATCGACGTGTTGCTGCTGGGTTTGCTGGCCCTGATCCTTGTCCTGCTGTTCCTGATCTGGGCTCGTCAAAAGGCGCAAGGCGTGCCACCCGAACTGCTGCAGAGCAATGAGCGGCTGGAGCGCGAACTGCGCGACGAACTGGGCCGCAGCGGCAGCTCCACACGGCAGGAACTGGTGCAAGGCCTGGCCCAGTTCCAGCAGCTGTTGACGCAAGGCCTGCAGGGCAGCAACCAGTCCCTGGCCGCACAGGCCCTGGCCGCCCGTGAAGCCCAGGACGCCGCCGCGCAGCGCAGCGCCCACAACCTCACCGAATCCATGCAGCGCCTGGCCGACGGCATGCGTGAGCAACTGCAGGCCATGTCGACCGCCAACGACCAGCGCCTGGCTGAGCTGCGCCAGACGGTGGAGCAGCGCCTGACCAGCATCCAGCAGGACAATGAGAAGAAGCTGGAGCAGATGCGCGCGACCGTCGACGAGAAGTTGCACGCGACGCTGGAGCAGCGCCTGGGCGAGAGCTTCAAGCAGGTGGCCGAGCGGCTGGAGCAGGTGCACAAGGGCCTGGGCGAGATGCAGAACCTCGCGCGCGACGTCGGTTCGCTGAACCGCGTGCTGACCAACGTGAAGACGCGCGGTGTGTTCGGCGAAGTGCAGCTGGCGGGCCTGCTGGACCAGGTCTTCACGCCCGAGCAGTACGCGTCCAACGTGGCCACGCTGCCGGGCTCCAACGAGCGCGTCGAATTCGCCATCTCGCTGCCCGGCCAGCGCGATGACGGCAAGCCGCTGTGGCTGCCCATCGACGCCAAGTTCCCGCGCGAGGACTACGAGCGGCTGCTGGACGCGCAGGAGCGCGCCGACGCGCCCGCGGCGGAGTCTGCCGGCAAGGCCATCGAGAACCGCCTGCGCCTCGAAGCCAAGACCATCCGCGAGAAATACATCGGCCCGCCGCATACGACCGACTTCGGCATCCTGTTCGTGCCCACCGAAGGCTTGTACGCCGAGGCGCTGCGCCGCCCCGGGCTGATGGAGGGCTTGCAGCGCGAGCACAAGGTGATGCTGTGCGGCCCCACCACGCTGCTGGCCACGCTGACCAGCCTGCAGATGGGTTTTCGCACGCTGGCGCTGGAGAAGCGCTCGGCCGAGGTCTGGGAGGTGCTGGGCGCCGTCAAGACCGAGTTCGGCAAGTTCGGTGACGTGCTGGCCAAGGCCAAGAAGAAGCTGGAGGAAGCTGGCAACACGCTGGACGCCGCCGAGGTGCGCACGCGAGCGATGACGCGCAAGCTCAAGGGCGTGGAGGCGCTGCCCGATGACGCGGCGCAGCGCATGCTGCAACTGGACAAGTTGAGCGACGCGATCGAGGACGCCGAGTGAGCGCCGGCGCGGGCAAGCAGCAGAACCTGCGCCACGCCTTCCCGTGGCTGATCGCGACGCTGATCTGCGTGCACGCCTGCATGGCCGTCACGCGCGTGACGGCCAGCCTGTGGGTGCTGAACCGCGGCTATGGCGAAGCGTCGGTGGGCCTGCTGCTCAGCCTGTTCGCCGTCGCGCCCATCGTGTTGTCGCTGTGGGCCGGCCGGATGGCCGATACGCATGGCTTTCATCGCCCGGTCGGCATCGGCGTGCTGATGGCGGGCGTCGGCGCGGTGCTGGCGTTGGCCGTGCAGCAGCTGTGGGCCATTGCCATCGGCTGCCTGCTGTGCGGCGGGGCGGTCGCCGTGGCGGCCGTGGCCATGCAGCGCGAGGCTGGCTTGATGGCCGACGAGCCGCGTGAGCTCAAGCGCGTGTTCAGCTGGATGGCGCTGGGCCCGGCCATGTCCAACGCGCTCGCGCCCGTCATTGCCGGCTTGTTGATCGACCATGTCGGCATGACGGCGTCCTTCGGCTTCGCGGCGCTGCTGCCGCTGCTGGCCTGGGGCCTGGCGCAGAAAGTGCCGAGGCACCTGCCCGAGCCGTTCACCAAGAGCTACCGCGAGCCGGCGGCCTGGCGGCTGTTCCGCCTGCCGGCCTTCCGCCGGCTGATCCTCGTCAACCTGGTGCTGTCGTCCTGCTGGGACGCGCACAGCTTCGTCGTGCCCGTGGTGGGGCATGCGCGGGGTCTGTCGGCCTCCAGCATCGGCCTGGTGCTGGCCAGCTTTGCCGTCGCCGCGACCTGCGTGCGCCTGGCCATCGTGCGCTTTGCCGACGACCTCGACGAGGCCAAGGCGCTGCGCGCGGCCATGGTGCTGGCGATGCTGACCTTCATGGCCTACGCATGGCTGCCCGGCACGGTGGGGCTGATGTGCGGCTCGGCGCTGCTGGGCATGGCGCTGGGCTCGGTGCAGCCCATGATCATGGCCATGCTGCACCGCGTGACGCCGGCCGAGCGCCACGGCCAGGCGTTGGGCCTGCGCATGCTGACCGTCAACGGCGCGACGGTGGCCATGCCTGCGGGCTTCGGCATGCTGGCCGCGGCGACCGCACTGGTCGCGCCGATGTGGCTGATGGCCTCGCTGCTGCTGCTCGCGCAGTGGCCGGCGCGCAAGCTTTAGCGTCCCCGCGATTGCGGGCCATACCCGGCGCCACCAGCCGATAGCATCCGCCGCAGGAGGTGGGCCATGCGCAAGCGGATGTGGCTGGTGGCCGGGATGCTGGCGGCGACGGCAGCGCTGGCCCAGGTGGACGAGGAGGCGACGGAGGATTCGGCGACCGTGCTGATGCCCGCCGCCGACGCTCAGGCGCTGCTGGCTCAGCCGCTGCCGGCCGAGCCGGCGGCGCGGCTGGCGTTGCTGCAGCAGCAGGTGCGCGCCGCGCAGTCGCTGGAGCAGCGCGGCCGCTGGGTGGAACTGCTGGCCGAGCTGGCCAAGTTGTCCAGCGCGCAGCCGGGCGGCGAGATCTGGGTGCGGCAATACCTCAGCGCCGAATTCGTCTGGGGCAGCTCCGGCAAGGGCCTGACCGCGGCGGATGCCTACGCCAGCGACACGTCGCTGGGCCTGCCGCTGCGCGCCGCGGCGGCGTTGCGCCAGGTCTATGCGCTGTCCCAGGCCAAGGACCGCGCGCAGCTGGACCGCATGTGGTCGCGCGCGCAAGGGCTGACGAAGCAGGCGCTGGAGGCCATGGGCAGCGGCGACCCCGCCGGCGCGCTGCGGCTGCAGGTGGACCGTTTGCAGGTGCGCTCCGAGATCGAGCGCTGGGATGGCCGCCTGGCCGACGCCGTGGCCACGCTGCGCGAGGCCGTGCGGCTGGCTCAAAAGGGCGCCGAAGAGGCGCGCCGCGCACCCGGCGGGCTGAAGAGCCTGCGCGACCCCGCCGCGCTGGACGCCTACGGCTGGTACGACGGCTCGCAAGGCATGCTGACCTATGCGCTGGTGCGCCAGGGCCGCGCGCCCGAGGCGGTGCAGATCGGCCAGACCAACCTGGCGCTGTGGCGCTCGGGCCAGCTCAACGACGCTTTAGGTGCGCGCTGGAGCTACCGGCTCGCGCAGGCCCAGGTCGCGTCGCGCCAGTACGCCGCGGCACTGGAGAACGCGCAGCGCTCCGACGACATGCTGCAGCGCGCCGGTGCCGGCGCAGCCAGCCATGCACGCTGGCTGGCGCGCCAGGAGCAGGTGCGCTCCCTCATCGGCCTGCGCCGCTGGGACGAGGCCGATGCCTTCTACCGCGAGTTCCTGGGCAGCCTGCCGGCCGACAGCCTGGCCCGCGACCGCGCCAGCGACTGGCGGCTTCGCGCGCTGCTGGCTGCCAAGGCCGGCCGGCTGGACGAGGCGCTGGACACCGTGGAGCGCATCCACCGCCTGCGCCTGCGGCTGTACGGCGAGGCCCACCCGCAGACGCAGGAAGCCGCCGGCGTGCGCGCGCTGGTGCGGCTGCTCAAGGGCGACATGGCCGGCGCCTGGGGCGACTACCAGCCGCTGTTCGTGGCCCTGCTGGACACGCCCGGCGGTTGGCTGGACCTGGACCTCAGCGGCGCGCGCGGCTTCGTGCTGGGGCTGGCGTTCGACGAGTTCCTGCGCGAGGTTGCCGCCCGCGCCCAGCGGGGTGACAAGCTCGAGCCCAGCTGGGTCGACCGCGCGATGCAGGTGGCCGACCGCATGCAGACCGGCGCCACCCACCGCGCGCTGGTGGACGCCAGCGCCCGCGTGCTGGCCACCACGCCTGCGCTGCGCGGGTTGCTCGAAGAGGAGCAGACGCTGCGTGCCGCCGCCGCCGCCCGGCACAGCACGCTGTACGCGACGCAGGGCGAGGAGGATCGCGTGCGCCGTCGCAACAACAGCGACGAGACCAGGGCCCAGCTCAAGGCCTTGCCCGATGCCGAGCGCAAGAAGCAGCAAAAAGTCCTGGCCGACGAGCTGGCCGCCGTGCGCGAACAGGTGCGCCAGCAGCGCGAAGCGGCACAAGCCGCGCGCGAGGCGCTGACCGCGCACCGCGAGCGCGTCGCCAAGGCCTACCCGGCCTATGCCGACCTCGTCACGCCCACGCTGCCCGCGCCCGCCGCGCTGCAGAAGCTGTTGTCGCCCGGCGAGGCGCTGCTGGTCGTGCAGCCGCTGGAAACGGCGACGCTGGCCTGGCTGGTCACGCCGGGCTTGCCCACGCGCTTCACGGCGTCCGCCATCGGCGCGGCCGGGTGGGCGGACAAGGTCGCGCAGATCCGCGCCGCGCTGGACCTCAGCACCGGTCGGCCGGCCACCGTGTCCGCTCAGACGGTCGCGGCGCTGCACGACGTCTGGCGCGAGCTGCTCGCGCCGCTGCAACCCGGCACCGACGTGAGCAGCCTGCTCGTCGCGGCCGATGGCGCACTGGCGGCCATGCCCTTCGCCGCTGCGCTGACGGCGCCCGAGCCCGGCGCCTTCCTCGCGCGCCGCATGGCCGTCACGCAGTTGCCGTCGGCCGGCGCGCTCTACGCGCTGCGCCGCGCGGCCGCGCCGCCCGCCGCGGCCAAGGCCTTGTTCGGCGTGGGCGACCCGCTGTTCAAGTCCAGCGCCAGGGCCGGCCGTGCAGCACTGGGCAGCGGCGCGACGCAGTACGACGCGGCCTGGGGCTTCAGCTATGGCGACATCCCGGCGCTGCCCGAGACCCGTGCCGAGCTGACCGCGCTGGCCAAGGCGTTGGGCGCCAACCCACAGGCCGACCTGCTGCTGGGCGCCGCCGCCACGCGCGAGGCCGTGCTGGCCGCACCGCTGCTGGACCGCCGCGTGGTGGCCTTCGCCACGCACGGGCTGATGCCCGGTGAGCTGCCCGGCGTCTCCAAGCCCGCGCTGGCCCTCGCGCCGGGCAAGGAGGCAGGCGCATCGCCGCTGCTGGAACTGGACGACGTGCTGACGCTGCGCCTGAACGCCCAGGCCGTGCTGCTGTCCGCCTGCAACACGGCCGCGGGCGAGCAGGGCGGGGCGGCCATGTCGGGCCTGGTGCGCGGCTTCTTCTTCGCCGGCAGCCGTTCGGTGCTGGCCACGCACTGGTCGGTCGAGACGGCCTCGGCGGCCGCGCTGACCTCGGCCACGTTCTCGGCCAAGGCGCCGCGCGCCGAGGCACTGCGCATGGCGCAAGTGAGGATGATCGAGGGAACTCTCGGTGGCGGCCGCTGGACGCATCCGTTCTACTGGGCGGGATACGCGCTGTTTGGTGATCCGTCCCGGTAGGAGTTGGCCATGAAGTCCCTGTTGATGATGTTGTTGCCCCTGCTGTGCTCGACCGCGTTCGCGCAGCAGGCCTGTGAAGTCATGGCCGTCAGCGGTGAGGCCCAGCGGGTCGACGGCAAGGCCCTCGTTGCGGGCGACAAGCTGGACGTCGGCACGACGCTGCGCACCGGCGCCGCCGGCCGTGTGCGCCTCAAATTCGTCGACGGCTCGGTGCTGGTGCTGGCCGACAAGAGCCAGCTGCGCATCGAGGCCTTCAGCGCCGGCCCGGCCAAACCGCGCGAGGCCGAGCTGCTGCTGGAGCTGGGCCTCATCGGCCAGCGCGTGAACCCGTCGGCCGGCGGCAGCTGGAAGGTCCGCACACCCACTGCCGTGACCGCCGTGCGCGGCACCGAGTTCACGGTCGAGGTGGGCGACGACCGCGCGACCGCCGTGCTCGTGAAGTCCGGCGAGGTCGACGTCGAGCCCGCCGGGCCGCAGACCCGCGGCATCAAGCCGCGCTACCCGGTGCGGCTGGCGAAGCAGCTCAGCGGCACGCGCTGCGATGCCAAGGAATGCACCGAAGCCATGGGCTGGACGGCCGACAAGGTGCAGCGCGTCGAGCAGCGCCTGGGGTCGCTCGATTGAGGCGCGGCCTGGCCTATGCGCTGATCGCCTTCGCCGCCGCGCTGCTGGGCGCTGCCGTCTGGGCGCTGCGTGCCGACGTGGGCGTTTTCTCGCGCCTGGATCACGGCTCCCTGGACATGCAGACGCAGTGGCGCGGCCCGTTGGCGCCCGGCCGCGAGCCGTCGCTGCTGCTGGTGCGTGTGGACGACGCCGCGCTGGAGGCGCTGGGCGGCCGTGTGCCCGACCGCGCCGAGATCGCCCGCGCGGTGCAGGCGCTGCAGGACGGCGGCGCGCGCGCCATCGCGCTGGACATCCTGCTGCTGCCCGGCGGCGGTACACCCGCGGCCGACGCGGCGCTGGCCGCGGCGATGAAGGCCGGCGCGCGCACGCTGATCCCCTTCGCGCTGCCGGACGAAGGCACCGCCGGCGCCACGGCCGCGCCGGCACCGGTGCTGGCCCAGGCCCTGCTGGGCTATGACAACGACGCGGCGCTGGCGCGCAGCGAGGCGGACTTCTACCGGCCGCGCCGGCTGTTGGCGCCCGAGGCTCGCCTGGCTGCGGCCGCGGCGGGTCTGGGCCATGTCAGCGCGCACCGCGAGGCCGATGGCAGCCTGCGCCACGACCTGCCGTTGCTTCGGCTGAACGGCGAGGTCTACCCGGCGCTGGCGCTGCGCCTGGCGGCGTTCGCGCGCGGTGCGGACTGGCGTGCGGCGCGGGCCAGCTTCGGCCGCGACGTGAGCGTCGGCAGCGCGCTGAGCGTGCCGCTGGACGGGCTGTCGCGCCTGGGCGTGAACTACTACGGCCCGAGTGGTCACTTCGACGCCATCGGTTTCACCGAGCTGCTGGCCGGCAAGGTGGACGCGGCCACGCTGCGCGGCCGCGTGGCCGTCATCGGCGTGTCGGCGCTGGCCGCGGGCGACCATCTGCCCACGCCTTTTGACGCCGATCTGCCCGGCATGGAGCGCCTGGCCACCGTCACCGACAACCTGCTGACCGGCCGCAGCCTCGTTCGCCCGACGTGGGGCGGCGCGGCCGAGCTGGCGCTGATCGTGCTGCTGCCGCTGGCGGCCGTGGTGCTGCTCGCGCGCCGGCCGCTGGGCCAGGCGCTGGCACTGATCGCGCTCGTGGCGCTGCTGCTGCTGGCGCTGGCGCAATGGGCGTTCGAGACCCGCTACCTTGTCTTCTCGCTGGCGCCGCCGCTGCTGGCGCTGGCCGTGGCGACGTTGGGCGCCAGCGCCCTGCGCGCCGGCGTGGAGCAAGGCCAGCGCCGCATCGCGGCGCGGCGCCTGGCGGCCAGCGAGCAGCGCTACGCGCTGGCGGCCCAGGGCGCCAACGACGGCCTGTGGGACTGGGACCTGACCAGCGGCGAGGTCTATTACTCGCCGCGCTGGCTGGCGCTGATGAGCCTGTCCGCCGCCGAGGCCGGCCATGCCATCACGGCCTGGACGCTGCCGTTGGAGCCGGCCGCGCGCAACGCCTTCGACGCCGAGCTGCAGGCCCACCTCGACGGGCACAGCCTGCAGTTCCACCATGTGCTGCATTTCAACCAGGGCGGCCAGGAGCGCTGGCTGCTGGCGCGCGGCCTGGCGGTGCGCGAGGACGGCAAGCCGGTGCGCATGGCGGGTTCGCTGACCGACATCTCCGAGAGCCAGCGCCTGCAGCGCCAGATCAGCTTCGATGCGCTGCACGACCGCCTGACCGGCCTGGCCAACCGTCTGCTCTTTCGCGAGCAGCTGACGCAGTTGCTCAGCGGCGTGCCGGCGTCCGAGACCGGCCTGCTGCTGCTGGGCCTGGACGGCTTTCGCGCGTTGAACGAGGCCCATGGCCCGGTGGCGGGCGATTCGGTGCTGACCGAGCTGGGCGGGCGCCTGAAGGCCGCGTTCGGCGCGCGTCATCTCGTGGCTCGTCTGGGGCCTGACCAGTTCGCGCTGCTGCTGGCCGGCGGTGACTCGGCGGCCGAGCTTGCGCGCCGCGTGCAGGAGCTGCTGGCGCAGCCCTTTGGCGAGCAGCGCCTGCAGGTCTCGGCCGGCATGGCCTGGGCCCAGCGCCGTCACGGCCCCGTCAGCGCCGATGAGTTGATGGCCGCCGCCGAGGGCGCACTGGCCCGCGCCAAGACGGCCGGGCCGGGGCAGACGCATGAGTTCGACCCGGCCGAGCAACTGGTCGAACAGTCGCGCCGCTGGTTGCGCGACGCCATCGACGCGGCGCTGGCCGCGGGCGACCAGTTCGAGCTGCACTACCAGCCCTTCGTGCGCCTGTCGGACAGGGCGCTGCTGGGCTTCGAGGCGCTGATCCGCTGGCGCCACCCGAGCAAGGGCTTGATCATGCCGGGCGACTTCATCCCTGTCGCCGAGGCCAGTGGCCAGATCACGGCGATCGGCCGCTGGGCCTTGCTGGAGGCTGCTGCTCAACTGCGGCGCTGG
Organism: Roseateles sp. P1_C6; assembly: GCF_056406315.1. Lineage (NCBI taxonomy): Bacteria > Pseudomonadati > Pseudomonadota > Betaproteobacteria > Burkholderiales > Sphaerotilaceae > Roseateles > Roseateles sp. P1_C6. Next base: position 311,127 of record NZ_JBFUAK010000001.1, on the reverse strand, counting down.
CAGCCGCTGGGCTTCACGGGTGAGGTGGCAGTGAACCTGTCCGGCGTGCAGCTGGAACGCGACCTGGAGCTGCTGGCAGACGCGCGCGCGACGCTGGCCGCGCTGGGCGACGTGCCCACCCACCGCCTCAAGCTCGAAGTCACCGAGAGCATGGCCATGGCCAACCCGCAGCGCAGCGCCGAGGTGCTGCGCGAGCTGGCACGCATGGGCTTCAAGCTGAGCATCGACGACTTCGGCACCGGCTACTCGTCGCTGGCCTATCTGCACCGCTTCCCCTTCGACACGTTGAAGGTGGACCGCAGCTTCGTCATCCGCCTGGCGGCCGGCCGCGAGGCGCAGGAGATCGTCCGCACCATCGTCGGCCTGGCGCTGGCGTTGGGCAAGCAGACGCTGGCCGAGGGCGTCGAGGACGAGAACCAGGCCCAGCTGCTGCTGGACCTGGGCGTGCAGGTGGGGCAGGGCTGGTTGTTTGCGAAGGCGCTGCCGGAGGCGCAGGCGACCGCGGCGATCAAGAGCACGCCGTGGCGGCGCTAGGCCACCGTCGATCGTCCGTGGCGGCCCGCTGCCGTCAGTCCCTTCGCTCGAACCACCGCGACCGCAGCAGTGCCACCGCGTCGCCCTCGGTGACATAGAGAGTGGGCTGGCTGGCGTCGAACTCGTACAGCCGCCCGCTGGCCACGCCGCGCACGACCACCGGGGCGCTCGCGCGGTAGTGCACCAGCACGCGCCGCTCGGCCGGCCCGGCCGCTGCGCGCGGGGGCGCGGTGTTGGTGGCCTGGCGCAATGCCGCACGGCCTTGTCCACAACATCCCATGTCAGTTCTCCTTGCGATGCGAGGCGACGGCATCCAGCCCTGCCTCGACGATGCAGACGGCGCCGGACAGCGCCAGCACGGCCAGACCCCAGCCGAGCCAGTCGGTGGCCAGCAGCGTGGCCAGCGGCAGCGCGACCCACAGCGACACGCAATAGGGGCAGTCCATCAACTGCCCCCACAGGCCCGTGCCCAGGCGCTGGCGCAGCTTGAGCACGAGGCCGAACGGCCCGTCCTCGGCGGCCAGCAGGTGCGTCACGCGCCAGGCCGCCAGCACGGCCAGCGCCAGGCGGGGCCAGAAACCGAGGTCGTCCAGGGTCATCGGGCGCGCCTGCGCGAAGGGTTAAACGGGCTCGGGCCCATTGATGATCTTGATGGGGAACAGCTTCCAGCCCGAGTAGTGCACGGTGCCTTCGTTCACCACGGTCTTGTCCCAGGCCTCCAGGATGACGACGTAGACGCAGGCTTCGCCCGGGCCGAGCAGCTGGTCGGCGGGCAGGCCCAGCGGGTTGCTGGCGGCGTCCAGCACCTGCAGGTTCCACGGCGTCAGCGTGCCGGTGGACAGGCTCTCGGCCGGCAGCGCCAGCGCGCGCGCCGGCACGGTGTTGGTCGAGTTGATCAGCGTCACCTGCGGCGAGACAGCGCCCTGCTTGACGAAGCGCACCTGGTAGCTGTCGAAGTTGTTGCTGGTCGGCGCCGTCAGGTCGTTGCGGTCGATGTACTGGTCCCATGCGTAGCCGCGGATGTCGACAGTCTTGAAGACGCCCTCGGGGGTCTGCGTGTACATGTCGGAGCAGGGTGCCTGGCTGCCGATGCCGACGATGTCGGCGCGGATGGGCTCGTTGTCGACCCACGCGCGCTGGATGTCGTAGTAGGTGTTGCCGGCCGTGTCGATGACCTGCAGCAGGAAGCTGAACTTGCCGCTGCCACCGCTCTGGTTGGGCGGGTCCTGCTTGGGCAGGCTGTTGCTGTCGAAGGCGCTGGGTGCCAGCGACGGCACGTTCCAGCAGGTGCACAGGTTGGTCGAGTCGATGTGCACGCAGATGCATTCGCTGCGCGCGCTCCACACATTGGTCAGCACGCTGGGCGTGGGGTCGCCGTCCAGCACGTTGCTGCTGCGCACCTGGTCGGCCGTGTAGTTGATGGGCGGGCCGCTGGGCTGGGCGATGCTCATCGGATTGAACTCGACGTGCGTGACAAGGCGCCAGTCACCGCCGGGCACGATGCCCGTGAACGGCGCGGGCTGCGGCTCGCTGAAGGTCGGGTCGGGGATGGCCCAGATCGTGTATTCGCGGATCTTCTCGCCCAGGCAGCCGTAGACATTGGCCGCGCCGCGCACATGCATGTCGCCGCCTATCGTGGACAGCACGGCGGCCGCGCTGTCGCTGGCGCGCAGCGGTTCGGCCGGGTTGGTGTAGTCCACCGACCAGCGCGCGCTGACGCGCTTGATGTAGACCTCGTTGACCGACAGCGAGAAGCTGCCGGTGCAGGGCGGTTGCAGCTCGGCGCCATTGCTGGCGAAGACGCGCAACCTCAGCGTGAAGGTGGTGGAGCTCAGCAGCTCGATGCCGGCGTCCAGCGCGCATTTGCGCGTGTCCACCCAGCCCAGCGTGCCGCCCGACACCGAGAAGTTGCCCTGGGTGGCGGCCACGTCCGGCAGGGCCAGGTTGTTGGGGTAGACGACGGCGCCGCTGAGCAGGTTGCCGCCTGGGCTGCGCACCTCGATGAGGTAGTGGCCGAAGTTGCTGCCCTCGGCGTCGCCGTGCAGCGGCTCCAGGATGCGGCCCGGGAGGATGTCGGTCTCGCCGCGCACGCAGCCCAGGGGCGACGTGAGCGCGCAGTGCAGCGGGCGCTGGCAGCGGCGCAGGCAGGCGCGGTAGCTGCGCAGGCAGCGGAACACGTCGCGCAGGTTGCGCGCGCGGGCCAGGCAGCAGCCGAAGCGGATGGCGCACAGGCACCAGCAGCGGCAGAACCAGAAGAAGGGATCGGCACGGTGCTTGGCGATCAGCTCGCGGCCCATCAGCGCGGCGGCGGTGTCGGTGCTCAGCAGGCGCTCCAGGATCAATGTGTTGGCGTCGCCGTCCTCGAAGCAGTCGACCTGGCCGGACATCACCTGCTCGGGCAAGCCCTGCGCGAACTCGACGTTGGCGAGCTGGTCGTCCAGATAGGGCTTGTAGGCCGTGGCAAGTGCCTTCACGAGCTGGCTGAAGTCGGCCCGCTCGGCGGCCGTGGGCGGGTTGCTGACCGGCGCGCCCAGCACCTCGCGCGCGCAGCGCCAGTAGCGGTAGAGGTAGTAGCTGGAGCCGCGGAAGCTGCGCGGCCCGCGGCACATCAGCCAGCCGAAGACGATGCAGCAGCGCAGGTGCAGCAGGCACCAGCGCCAGCGCTCGATGGGGCCGAGCTGCTCGCGCACGGCGGCGGGCAGCAGGCGCTGCGCCACCTCCTCGTTGCTGAAGCGGTCGAACAGCGCGAAGGCCTGCGCGAACTCGTCCTCGCAGCTGGGCGGGTTGGCCAGGGCGTCCTTGATGAGGGCGTCAGATGACTCGGCGCGCTTGAGGTCGGCCTCCAGCACGGGCTTGTAGGCGGCCAGCAGCTCGCTGAGCACGAAGTGGAAGTCGTCGTCCAGCGGCTCGTCGTCATCAGGGTTGGCTGCGGTGGCCGGCAGGTTCAGGCCGGGTGGCAGCTCGGCAGCGGGGCGGATGGGCTTGGGGGTGGTGGCCATGATTGCCTCCTTGAATGGACAGGGCGAAGGGCGAGCCGCGCCAGCGGCGCTGGCTCGTTCCGAGGAGACGGCAGCAAGGTGTCGCGGTGCCTCATCTCAAAGCTAGGCGGGGCGCGCGACTGGTGCCTCCCTAGGGCAGACGGGGCATATTCACCAGCGCCCGGGTTGGCGCTGACCTAAGCGTTACAAGGCGCGCCCGAGGCGCCCCTGCCGCGCGCAGACGTCACGTTGTCAGGGGACCAAACCGCCCACCCCACCGGCATACACTCGTTTGCAAAGCCGGCATCGGGTCTCGATGCGGCGGCATCCTCTTTCCGACTGGAGAACACGATGAGCGCAGGCAAAGCCCGTTCGGCGAGCGGCGTACCGGGCCTGGACGATGTGCTCCACGGCGGGCTGATCGACGGCCGGCTCTACCTGGTGGATGGCGAACCGGGCGCCGGCAAGACGACGCTGGCGCTGCAGTACCTGATGCAGGGCGTGCGCGACGGCGAGCCGACCTTGTACGTGACGCTGAGCGAAACGATAGGCGAGCTGCGCGCGGGCGCGGCATCGCATGGCTGGTCGCTGGACGGCATCGAGATCGTCGAACTCATCGTCGACGAGGACGAGCTGTTCGGCGACTCCGAACTGACGATGTACCACCCGTCGGAAATCGAGCTGAACGAAACGACCAAGCGCATCCTCGAGGCCGTGGAGCGCTGCAAGCCGCGCCGCATGGTGCTGGACTCGCTGTCCGAGCTGCGCCTGCTGGCGCAGACCTCGCTGCGCTACCGCCGCCAGATCCTGGCGCTGAAGCAGTTCTTCATCGGGCGCCACTGCACCGTGCTGTTCCTGGACGACCGCTCCAGCGACGGCATGGACACGCAGGTGCACAGCATCGCCCACGGTGTCATCGCGCTGGAGCGCAGCGTGCCTGCTTACGGGCCGGTGCTGCGGCAGCTGCGCATCAGCAAGTTCCGCGGCAGCGATTTCATCAGCGGCCAGCAGGACTTGCTGATCCAGCGCGGCGGCCTGGAAGTGTTCCCACGCCTGACGGCCAACCAGCACGGCGCGCCTTTCAGCCGCGACGTCGTGCCCAGCGGCGTTCCTGCGCTGGACGAGCTGCTGGGCGGTGGCACCGAGCGCGGCACGGCCACGCTGCTGGTCGGGCCGGCCGGGGCCGGCAAGTCCACCATCGCCGCGCAGTACGCCGTGGCAGCCACGCGGCGCGGCGCGCATGCGGTCATCTTCACGTTCGAGGAAGGACGCACGCTGCTGCTGGACCGGTTGCAGGGCCTGGGCATGTCCATCGACGAGGGCATCGGGCCGGGCAAGCTGAACGTGCGCCAGATCGACGCGACCGAGGTGCTGCCCAGCCAGTTCACGACCATCGTGCGCGACTCGGTCGAGCGGGACGGTGCGACCGTCGTCGTCATCGACAGCATCAACGGCTATCTGAACGCGATGCCGGAGGAGCGGGCGCTGACGATCCAGTTGCACGAGCTGCTGAGCTACCTGAACAACCACGGCGTGGCGACCTTCCTGGTGGCGGCGCAATCGGGCATGCTGGGCGGCGGCATGCGCAATCCGGTCGACGCCAGCTACCTGGCCGACGCGGTGGTGCTGTTCCGCATGTACGAGCATGCCGGCGCCGTCTGCAAGGCCATCTCGGTGGTCAAGAAGCGCAGCGGCCCGCACGAGGACACGATCCGCCAGCTCTGGTTCGATGCGAAGGGCGTGCATCTCGGCCCGCCGTTGACGCATCTGCGCGGCGTGCTGGCCGGGGTTCCCGTCGACGTCGGGGCCACGACGAGGCGCAAGGCGGATTCACACGATGACCACGAGGGATGACGCCGGCCGCTCGTACAGCGAGCGGGTCATCGTGCTGGCGCCGACGGCGCGCGATGCGGATGTCACGCAGCGGCTGCTGGCCGAGGCCGGCATCGACGTTGTGGCGGCCGCGGAGTGGCGGCATGTCGAAGCGCTGATCCGTGATGGCGCCGGTGCGCTGATGGTCACCGACGTCACGATCGCCAGGCCCGAGTTCGCGGGCCTGCTGGGGGCGCTGGAGAGCCAGCCCGCCTGGTCCAACCTGCCGGTGCTGGCCTTGTGCCGCCACGGCCTGCAGGCGCCCGCGCTGCGCGAGGCGCAGCTGCGCAACCTGACCGTGCTCGACCGCCCGACGTCCACGCGCGCGATGGTCAGCGCGGTGCTGTCGGCCTTGCGCGGGCGCCGCGCGCAGTACCAGATCCGCGACCAGATCGATTCGTTGCTGCACGCGGAGCATTCGCTGCGCGTGGCCGACCAGCGCAAGGATGAGTTCCTCGCCACGTTGGCGCATGAGCTGCGCAACCCGCTGGCGCCCATCCGCACGGGGCTGCAGCTGCTGTCGCAGCCCGCGCAGGACGCGGCGCAGCTCAAGGGCGTCACCGACATGATGGAACGCCAGATGAGCCAGCTGCAGCGCCTCATCGACGACCTGCTGGAGGTGTCGCGCATCACCACCGGCAAGCTCAACCTGCAGCGCGAGCGGCTGGACATGCGCCGCGTCGTCGAGATGGCGCTGGAGGCCTGCGAACCCCTGATCGCCCGCGGGGGGCACCAGCTGGCGGTCACGCTGCCCGACGAGCAGCTTTGCGTCGATGGCGACCTCACGCGCCTGGCCCAGTCGCTGAGCAACCTGGTGAACAACGCGGCCAAGTACACGCCCGACGGCGGGCGCATCGCCGTCATGCTGGCGCGCAGCGGCGAGGAGGCGGTGCTGACCGTGCAGGACAGCGGCGTGGGCCTGCCGCCGGACATGATCGCGCGCGTCTTCGACATGTTCGCGCAGGTGAACCGCTCGCTCGATCGCTCGCAGGGTGGGCTGGGCATCGGCCTGGCGCTGGTCAGGAGCCTGGTGTCGCTGCACGGTGGCCAGGTGTTCGCGGCCAGTGCCGGGCTCGGCCAGGGCAGCACGTTCACGATCCGCCTGCCGCTCGTGACCGGCGACGCCGCGCCGGCGGCGCCCAGCGAACCGGCGGCCATGCCGTCGGCGAAGATCCTGCGCATCCTCGTCGTCGACGACAACGATGACGCGGCGACGTCGCTGGCGATGCTGCTGTCGCTGGGCGGCCATGACGCACGGGTCGAGAACGACGGCAGGGCAGGGCTGGCGGCGGCCGCCGACTTGCTGCCGCACGCGGTCTTCTGCGACGTCGGCATGCCGGGCATGAGCGGCTATGAGTTCGCGACGCTGCTGCGCCAGGACGAGCGTTTTGCCAGCACCTTGCTGGTCGCGTTGACGGGCTGGGGCTCGGAGGACGACAAGAAGCGCTCGCGCGCCGCCGGCTTCGACGAGCACCTGACCAAGCCGGCCAGCGTGGACGCCGTTTTGGCGCTGCTGGCCAGGCTCTAGCGCCGCTGCATCGGCGCCGGTCGGGGCGCCCGCAATCGCAGCCATCCCGGGGTTGGGAACTGACGAACGGCCGCCGCCGCGAAACCACGCAGAATGCCCGCAAGCCCGAGACGCGGCTGACTGGAGAGAGACAGATGAAAATCAAGACGGATGGCTGGATGCCGCAATGCCTGGGCATCGCCGTGCTGGCGCTGGCACTGGGCGCGGCTCAGGCTCAGCCGGTGGCGGCCAAACGCAAGCCAGCCGCGGTCCGCCCCGTCGCCGTCGCGCCCGCCGCATCCGCACCGGCGCCGGTCGTCGTGCCGGAGCGCCTGCTGGAGCTGGGTGGCATCGAGGAATACCGCCTGCCCAACGGCCTGCAGCTGCTGCTCTTCCCCGACGCGACGCAGACCACCACCACCGTCAACATCACCTACCGCGTCGGCAGCCGCCACGAGGCGCCGGGCGAGTACGGCATGGCCCACCTGCTGGAGCACATGCTGTTCAAGGGCACCGAGCGCCAGAAGGACATCCCCGGCGCGATGGCGCAGCGCGGCGTGCGCTTCAACGGCACGACGACGGTCGACCGCACCAACTACTTCGCGAGCTTCAACGCCAACGCCGACACGCTGGCCTTCCTGCTGGACCTGGAAGCCGACCGCATGGTCAACAGCCGCGTGGCCAAGGCGGACCTGGACACCGAGATGACGGTGGTGCGCAACGAGTTCGAGCGCGGCGAGAACCAGCCGTTTGCCGTGCTGTCGCAGCGCGTCAACGCGGCGGCGTTTGCCTGGCACCCCTATGGCCACGCGACCATCGGCCCCAAGAGCGACATCGAGAACGTGCCGATCGAGAAGCTGCAGGCCTTCTACAAGCGCTACTACCGGCCCGACAACGCGACGCTGCTGATCGCCGGCCAGTTCGACAAGGCCGCGACGCTGGCGCTGATCGCCCAGCACTTTGGCGCCACTCCCAGGCCTGCCACGCCCGTGCCGCAGCCCTACACGGTGGAGCCGGCGCAGGACGGCGAGCGCAGCGTCGTCGTGCGCCGCCTGGGCGGCCAGCCCATCCTGCTGGCCAGCTACCACGTGCCTGCCATCACCCACCCGGACACGCCCGCACTGATCGTCTACGGCCTGTTGATGAGCCTGCAGCCCAGCGGCCAACTCTACAAGCAGCTGGTGGAGCCCAAGCTGGCCGTGGCGGCCGGCATTGGTGGCGCGGGCGGGGCCGAGCCCGGCACCACCAGCGCCTTCGCGGCGCTGCCGCCGGGGGCCGACGTGGGCAAGGTCGAGACGCTGCTGCTGGACCTGGCCGAGGGGCGCTCGGCCAAGCCCTTCGAGGAGAGCGAGCTGGTGCGCGTGCGTGACATCGCCGTCAACAGCTACCGCCAGCAGATGAAGAACCCCGAGGCGTTGATCCAGCAGATCTCCGGCCTCATTGCGGCGGGCGACTGGCGGCTGCTGTTCCAGCTGATGGAGGACATTCCCAAGGTCACCCTGGTCGACGTGGAGCGCGTGCGCGCCGCCTACTTCAGGCCGGCCAACCGCACGCTGGGCCGTTACCTGCCGGCCGACAAGGTCGAGCGCGTCGACATCCCGGCCGCGCCGCCGCTGGCGCAGCGCCTGGCCGAGCTGAAAGGCCCGCCCAAGGTGGAGGACGGCGAGCAGCTGGAGCCGGTGCCGACGGTGCTGGAGTCGCGCACCAAGCGCGCCACGCTGCCCAGCGGCATCGCCTTGCACACGCTGCAGAAACAGACACGCGGCAACACCGTGGTGCTGCAGATGCAGCTGCGCTGGGGCGAGCGCGGTGCCACCTTTGCGCGCAACGGCACCGGCCTGGTCGGCCAGCTGATGAGCGAGGGCAGCGCTGGCCTGACCCGGCAGCAGTTGCAGGACGCGCTGATCAAGCTGCGCGCCAACCTCAACATTTCCAGCTACGACCAGGGCGCGAGCATCTTCATCAGCGCCGAGCGCGACACGCTGCTGCCGGCATTGCGTGTGGCGGCGGACGCGCTGCGCCGCCCCAATTTGCCGCAGGACGCCTTCGACCGCGAGATCAAGTCCGCCATCGCCGGCATCGAGGCCTCGCGCCAGGAGCCCGGCGTGCTGCGCCAGGAGGCCACGCGCGGCCACTACAACAAGGCCCGCGGCGTCAGCCTGGGTCACCCGGACTATGTGATGAGCGTGGACGAGCGCATTGCCAACCTGAAGGCGACGACGCTGGACGACGTGAAGCGGTTCTACGCCGACTACTGGTCGGCCAACGAGGCCCAGGTCAGCGCCGTCGGCGCCTTGCCGGACGGCTTGGCCGCTGAAGTCGACAAGCTCTTCGGCGACTGGAAGAAGCCGGCCGCGCCGAAGTTCGTGCGCCATGTGGCCCAGCATGTGGCCGTGCCGCCGGCGCGCTTTGACGCGATTGCGCGCGACAAGGCCAATGCCATCGTGCGCCTGCACGAGACGCTGCCGCTGAACACCGAGGAGCCCGACTACGCGGCGCTGGAACTGGCCGTGCACATCTTCGGCGGTGGTGGGCTGGAGAGCCGGCTGTCCGAGCGCGTGCGCCAGAAGGAGGGGCTGACCTATGGCATAGGCGCCAGCCTGTCGGCCGGGTTCTGGGGCAACGCCGGGGGATTCATCATCCAGGCCAGCTATGCGCCGGACAAGCGGGAGCGCGTCATCGCCGTCGTGCAGGAGGAGGTGGCCCGCATGAAGGCCGAGGGCGTCACGGCGGCGGAGCTGGCGCGCGCCAAGAAGGACATCCTCGAAGGTCGCAAGCAAGGCCGTGCCGACCCCGGCGCTCTGGCCGGCGGCCTGAGCAGCCTGGCCGAGCGCGGTGAGACCTGGGCCGCGGCCCAGACCCGTGACGAGGCACTCGCCGCCGTCACCGTCGAGCAGGCCAACGCAGCCTGGCGCAAGCACATCAAGCCCGAGAACTTCATCATTTCGACCGCGGGCGACTTCAAGAATCCCTAGGGCTAAAGTCCCCTAACACCCCGTCACCGGAGACCGCGATGAAGATCGATCCCTACCTGTTCTTTGACGGCCGTTGCGAAGAGGCGATCGAGTTCTACAAGAAGGCGCTGGGCGCCAAGGTGGAATTCATGATGCGCAACTCCGAGAGCCCCGAGCCGCCGCCGCCCGGCATGCTGCCGCCGGGTTCGGAGAACAAGATCATGCATGCCTCGGTGCACGTCGGCGGCGCGCTGGTCATGATGTCCGACGGCATGTGCAATGGTGAAGGCAGCTTCAAGGGCTTCTCGCTGTCGCTGGACTGCCCCGACGCGGACACGGCCCGCGAGGCCTTCGCCGCGCTGGCCGTGGGCGGCCAGGTCACGATGCCGCTGGGCAAGACCTTCTGGGCGCCGCTGTTCGGCATGGTCACCGACCCCTTCGGCGTGGGCTGGATGGTGGGCGTTTCGGCCGACGCGGAGTGACCGGCACGGTGCAGTTGCCGGCGCATCTGAAGGCCGACTGCTCGGCCTGCGTGGCGCTGTGCTGCGTGATCCCGCCGTTCGATGCCCTGCAGGGCTTCGGCTTCGACAAGCCGGCCGAGACGCCCTGCCAGCACCTCTGCGCCGACCATCGCTGTGGCATCCATGTCGATCTGATGGCGCGCGGCTTCTCCGGCTGCGTGGCCTTTGACTGCCTGGGCGCGGGCCAGCGGCTCACCGCGATGGCCGTCGAGCGCTTCGGCGATGCCGACTGGCGGGCACGGCCCGACGTGGCGCGCTGGCTGTTCGCGGCCTACCCGCGCGTGCGCGAGGCGCAGGAATGGCTGGCCCGGCTCAGCCTGGCGGCTGCGGTGTCCGGCCTGGACGGCTTGCGGACGCTGGCGGCCGAACTGGAGGCGGAGTCGCCGCGCTGGCCGGACTGGAGCGCGGCCGAGCAGGGTGCGTGGCAAACCCGCGTGCGGGCTGCCCTGGCGCCGCTCGCCGAGAATCAGGCGTTTCGGAACTGATGCAACCCATGGATTCAGCAAAATCCGCTCTGCCAGTGGCCTTGGCGGACGAGCGGCTAGGCGCCGGTTGGCGCCGCTCCCGTACCGCCGTTCGCGTCGTGGCCGTCGTGTGCAGCGTGGTGGCGGCGGCCATCGTGTTCAGCCTGTTCAGCCAGTTCAGGGTCCAGGAGGGTGAGGCGAAGCCGCAGCGGCAGTTGATCGGGACCATCGACCTGCGTATCGGCAACCCCGTGGTGGCTGCCGAGCGCGGCGAAGCCCAGGCCCGCCTGGATGTCGAGGCCGGCCTGTTGCAGTTGCAGACGTTCGGCCCGCCACCGACCAAGGCCGACACTGCCAAGGCCCATCGCTTGAAGCAGCGCTATGGCATCAGCTGGGTCCACAAGGGCGACGTCGCGACGCCCGTCTCCCAGGCTCAAGCGGATGGCTACAACCGCGTGATGCGCGCCGAGATCGAACGCCGTCATGGCGGCGAACTGGCGGATCGGCTGATGCGTGATCTGAACATGGCCGCCGCCAGTCAGGACAAGAAGGAGAATCCATGAAGCTCATCGGCATGCTGGACTCTCCCTACGTGCGCCGCGTCGCGATCACGATGCGGCTGCTGGGCCTGCCGTTCGAGCACGCGGCCATTTCGGTGTTCCGTGGGTTTGATGCCTTCCAGCAGATCAACCCGGTCGTCAAGGCGCCCACGCTGATCTGCGACGACGGCAGCGTGCTGATGGACTCGACGCTGCTGCTGATCTACGTCGAGGCGCTGGCCGGCCGTAGCCTGATGCCCAGCGACCCGGTCGAGCTGGTGCGCGAACTGCGCCTGATCGGCCTGGCGCTGGCCACCTGCGAGAAAACGGCGCAGATCGTCTACGAGCGCGGGCTGCGCCCGGCCGAGAAGCGCCACGAGCCCTGGATCGAACGCGTCACCGGGCAGCTGCATGCGGCCTATGGCGAGCTGGAGGCAGAGCTCGCCGCGCAGCCGCTGGGCGCGAGCGAGGCCGGCAACCGCCAGTCCGGCATCACGGTTGCCGTGGCCTGGGGCTTCTCGCAGTTCCTGATCCCCGAGGTCGTACCCGCCGCGCTGTACCCGCAGCTGGTGGCGCTTTCCGCCGCGCTGGAGGCGTTGCCGGTGTTTCGCGCCATCCCGTGCGACGACGCAGTGACCTTGCCGCCCACGCATTGAGGTGACCGTCGCCTGCCTTGGACCGCTTGCTGAACCTCACGTTGACGACCTGTTGGCTGGTTAGGGATATGACCACCGCTGAATGCATGTGAACGTTCGAAAGTTTTTCCGTTCAACAAGGTTCGGTATGAAAAGAATTGGTTTTTTGATTGCAAAGGTTGCTGTGGCGGCCTGTGCGTTGGCGGGTTCTGCGGCCCATGCAGACCGGTGGAATTTCGTCTTCCATGATCTGCATCACGTCTATGAAGACCTGACCAACGGGCAAGCGACCGACTACGGCCATGTGTCGCTTGAAGGCTTCTTCTTTGCGGATGACCTCAATCATGACGGGAAGATCAACCTTGCCGAGGTGCAGTTGGTGAGCCTCGGTGGCACCGGTTTCGCCAAGGCTGATGGCGAGATTGCCTCGTTCTCCTACGGCGGTGGCAATGCACTGAGTATTACGGCCTACGGCTACAGGGCCGTGCTGAGCACCGCCGGCGGTTTGTCGTATGGCAGCGGGGGATACAACGACAACTATTGGGTCGACGCGACCAGCTACATCACGGTCGCTGCCGCACCGGTGCCGGAAGCTTCGTCGTTCACATTGCTTTTGGCGGGTCTCCTCGGGATTGGCAGTTTGACCGCCATTCGTCGCCGGCACTCTTGAAAGCAGGCTCATCGTCGACATGCACCGCCGCCCGCCTCAGACTGTCTACGTGTTCCAGGGCGGCGGCGCGCTGGGTGCCTACCAGGCCGGCTTCGTCGAGGCGCTGGAAGACGCGAGCCTGCCGCCCGACTGGCTGGTCGGCACGTCCATCGGTGCGATCAACGCGGCGCTGATCGCCGGCAACGCGCCGGCCGACCGCGTGAAGGCGCTGCGCAGCTTCTGGGATCGCGTGACGCGGCCGGGCCTGACGCCGCATCTGCCGGTCAACGCCTTCACCGCCGTCTGGCAGACCTGGCAGACGCTGACCAGCGGCATCCCCGGCTTCTTCAAGCCGCGCGGCCCGCAGGCCTGGGACATGACCCGCCGCGCGCCGCTGGCCGAGCTGGGCTTCTACGACACGGCCCCGCTGGCCGCGACGCTGCGCGAATTGGTGGACTTCGACCGCATCGCCGCGGCCGAGACACGCCTGACGCTGTGCGCCGTCAACGTGCGGTCGGGCGCGCTGGCCTTGTTCGACAACCGTGACGGCCACACGCGCATCGGCCCCGAGCACGTGATGGCCAGCGGCGCGCTGCCGCCCGGCTTCGCGCCGGTGCAGATCGGCAAGGAAGCCTATTGGGACGGCGGCATCTACTCCAACACGCCGCTGGACGTGGTGCTGGACGATGCCGAGCGCCGCGACACGCTGTGCTTCATGGTCGACCTGTGGGACGCGAGCGAGGCCGCGCCGCAGACGATGGCGCAGGCGCTGACGCGCTACAAGGACATCCAGTACGCCAGCCGCATCATGGAGCACCTGGGCGACCACGAGCACCTGCAGAACCTGCGCCGCGCGCTGCGCCTGGTCGGCCGCAAGCTCGACGCGAAGACCGCCGCCGAGCCGGCCATGAAGGAGCTGCTGGCGCTGGGCTGCGACTCGCGCATCGACATCGTGCACCTGGTCATGCGGGCCTTGCCCGGCGAGGACTCGTGGCGCGACATCGACTTCAGCGACGAGCGCCTGCGCGCCCGCTGGACCACCGGGCTGAAGGACGGCCACCGCATGCTGGCCCGCGCGCCGTGGAAGGCGCCCGCGCGCGACCGCGTGGGCATGCGCGTGCACACGCTGGACGACGCCGGTTGAGGCTCAGGCCTGGGCCAGCGCGTTGAGCTTCTCGACCGTGGCCCAGTTGCGCGTCGTGCCGGCCTCGCCCAGCTTCTTCAGCAGCGCGACGGCGGCCTTGCTTTGCAGGATGCCGTTGCCGCACCACAAGTAGGCGGCGTTGGCGGTGACGACGAAGCGCTCGCCGCTGTCGGCGGCGATGGCTGCGGCCGCCTGGAGCGCATCGGCGTTGGCCGTGATGGCGACCAGCAGCCGGCTGGGGTCGTCCGCCTCGGCGATGCCATGCGGCGCCGCAATGGCAGCCCATTCGGCCGCGGTCTTCAGGATGACGGCGGCATCGACGCCGAGTTGCCCGGCCACGGCCTTGCGGATCTGCGGCGCCGTGAGCTTCTTCTTCGCGTCGAACACCGCGTTGCCGCTGTTCAGCAGCGTCGCGACGTTGGTGGCGCCGAGGTCGGTCAGCACGGCCTTGAGGTCGGCCATGGCCAGGCGCTTGGCCTTGCCGACATTGATGCCGCGCCACAGCGCGACCTGGCGCATCAGCTCATGCCCTGATGACGCAGCAGCGCGTCGATGCTGGGCTCGCGGCCGCGGAAGGCCTTGAAGTTGTCGATCGCGTCGCGCGCGCCGCCTTGCTCCAGCACCTCGTTCAGGAAGCGCCTGCCGGTGGCAGCGTTGAACACGCCTTCTTCCTCGAAGGCGCTCCAGGCGTCGGCGCTGAGCAGCTCGGCCCACTTGTAGCTGTAGTAGCCGGCCGCGTAGCCGCCGGCGAAGACGTGCGAGAAGCTGTGCTGGAAGCGGTTGAAGGCGGGCGGGACCAGCACGGCGACCTCGGCGCGGACCTCGTCCAGCACCTTCTGCACGTCGGCCTCAGTACCCGGCTCACCATGCAGGCGCATGTCGAACAGCGCGAACTCGATCTGGCGCAGCGTCATCAGCCCGCTCTGGAAGTTCTTGGCCGCGGTCATCTTGTCGAACAGCTCGCGCGGCAGCGGCTCGCCGCTGTCGACATGGCCGCTCAGCTGGCAAAGGACGTCCCACTCCCAGCAGAAGTTCTCCATGAACTGGCTGGGCAGCTCGACCGCGTCCCACTCGACGCCGGAAATGCCGGACACGCCCAGGTCGTTGACCTGCGTCAGCATGTGGTGCAGGCCGTGGCCGAACTCGTGGAACAGCGTGATGACGTCGTCGTGCGTCAGCAGCGCGGGCATGTCGCCCACGGGGGACGCGAAGTTGCAGGTCAGCAGCGCGACCGGGGTCTGCTGCTCACCCGTGGGCTTGAGCCAGCGGCTGCGCACCTCGTCCATCCAGGCGCCGGGCCGCTTGCCGTTGCGGGCGTACAGGTCCAGGTAGAACTGCGCGATGAGCTGGCCGCCGCGGCGCATCTCGTAGAACTTGACGGTCTCGTGCCAGACCGAGGCCTTGGCTTCGGAGATGGCCACGTCGAACAGCCGCTCGATGATGGAGAACAGGCCGCCGACGACTTTGGGCGCCGTGAAGTACTGCTTCACCGTCTGGTCGCTGAAGGCGTAGCGGGCTTCCTTGAGCTTCTCGCTCCAGTAGGACACGTCCCAGGATTCCAGCGGCTGGCCGTTGGCGAACTCGCGCAGTTCCGCCAGGTCCTTCTCGGCGAAGGGCCGGGCGCGCTTGGCGAGGTCGCGCAGGAAGGATTTCACTTCGTCGGGCGACGAGGCCATCTTGGGGGCCAGCGACACCTCGGCAAAGCTGGCATAGCCCAGCAGCTGGGCCTCTTCCTGGCGCAGCGCGACGATCTCGCGCATGGCGGCGGTGTTGTCCCACTCGGGCTTGCCCGACTCACTGGCGCGGGTCACGTAGGCGCGGTAGAGCTTCTCGCGCAGATCGCGGTTCTCGGCGTACTGCATCACCGGCAGGTAGACCGGGAAGTGCAGCGTCAGCTTGTGGCCGCCGTCGTCCAGCCTGGTGGCGTCCAGCACGTCCTGCGGCACGCCGGCCAGTTCCTCGGCCGTCGCGATGTAGCTCCAGCCGTCGGTGGCGTCCAGCACATGTTCGCTGAACTGCTGCTGCAGCTCGGCGCTGCGCTCCTGGATGGCGGCGTAGCGCTCACGGGCTTCGCCTTGCAGTTCGGCGCCGGACAGCACGAAGTTGCGGATGGCGTGCTTGAGCACCTGCTGGCGGGGCGCGCTCAGGCTGCTGCCTTGCGCGGCGAGCACCGCCTTGTACTTGGCGAACAACGCCTCGTTGGCGCCCATCGCGGTGCTGAACTCGGTCACGGCCGGCAGCATCGCGTTGTAGGCCTCGCGCAGTGCCGGCGTGTCGGCGACGGCGTTCAGGTGGCCCACGGCGCCCCAGGCGGCGCCCAGTTGCTCGGTCGACGTGTCCAGGATGCGTGAGAGCGCGTCGTAGTCGGCCGGCGTCTCGGGCTTGGTGGCTTCGTCCAGCGCCACCTGGGCGTTGGCGAGCAGCTGCTGGATGGCGGGCTGCACATGCTCGGGCTGGATGGCCGCGAACTCGGGCAGGGCGGCGGTGGAGAGCAGAGGGTTGGTCATGTCAGGCGGACTTGGCGGCACGTTCAGCGGATTCAAGCGTGTTGACCAGCAACATGGCAATCGTCATCGGGCCGACCCCACCGGGCACAGGGGTGATCCAGCCGGCCACGTCCTTGACGCCGTCGAAGTCCACGTCGCCGCAGAGCTTGCCCTCGTCGTTGCGGTTCATGCCCACGTCGATGACGACGGCGCCGGGCTTGACCATGTCGGCCGTCAGCACGTTGCGCTTGCCCACCGCGGCGACGATGACGTCGGCCTGGCGGGTCATCGCGCCCAGGTCGGCCGTGCCGCTGTGGCAGACGGTGACGGTGGCGTTGGCCGCCAGCAGCATCAGCGCCATCGGCTTGCCGACGATGTTGCTGCGGCCGATGACGACGGCGTGCTTGCCTTTGAGGTCCTTCATGCCGATGTGTTCCAGCATCTTCATGCAGCCGTAGGGCGTGCAGGCCTTGAAGCCCGGCTCGCCCACCAGCAGCGCGCCGGCGCTGGCGACGTGGAAGCCGTCCACGTCCTTGGCCGGCGAGATGGACTCGATGACCTTGTGGTCGTCGATGTGCTTGGGCAGCGGCAGCTGCACGAGGATGCCGTGGATGCTGGGGTCGTTGTTCAGCGCGTCGACGCGGGCCAGCAGCTCGGCCTCGGTCATCGTCGCGTCGTACTTTTCCAGCCGCGAATGGATGCCGGCCTCCTCGCAGGCCTTGACCTTGTTGCGCACATAGACCTGGCTGGCCGGGTTGTCACCGACGAGGACGACGGCCAGGCCGGGTTGGTGGCCCTGGGCGGTCAGCGCGGCGGCGCGGGTCGCGGCTTCGGTGCGCAGTTGCTTGGAGAGGGCGAGGCCGTCGATCAGTTGGGCGGTCATAAAGGGAACTCCAGAAAGCAAAAAGGCCGCTTCGTCAGCGGCCTCTCGAGTGAATCAGTAACTCAAGCCTTGGCGGTCGCGCCCAAGGCAATCTTGAGCAGGTCCGCCACCGTGTTGGCGTTGAGCTTTTCCATGATGTTGGCGCGGTGCGCCTCGACCGTCTTGATGCTGATGCCCAGGTCGTCGGCGATCTGCTTGTTCAGGCGGCCGGCGACGATGCGCTCCAGCACCTGCGCTTCGCGCGTCGTCAGGCGGGCCAGCAGGGCGTCGCGGCTGGCGGCTTCCTGGTGGCTGGAGAAGGCCTCGCGGGCCTGGTCGAGCATGCGCTCCACCAGGGCCAGCAGCTCTTCTTCCTTGAAAGGCTTCTCGATGAAGTCCATCGCGCCCTTCTTCATGGTCTGCACGGCCATGGGCACGTCGCCGTGGCCGGTGATGAAGACGATGGGCAGCGGGCTCTTGCGCTCGATCAGGCGGTCCTGCAACTCCAGGCCGGTCATGCCGTCCATGCGGATGTCGGCAATCAGGCAGGCCACTTCGCGCGGGTCGTAGCGGGCCAGGAAGGATTCGGCGGAGTCAAAGCATTTGACGCGGTAGTCCTTGCCTTCGAGCAGCCATTGCAGGGAGTCGCGGACCGCTTCGTCGTCATCGACAACGTAGACGTTGCCCTTCTTCGGGATCAAGCTCATGGTGTGGTGGGTTCGGTTCGCTGAGCGCTGCTGGCAGGACCGTTGGCGGGGTCGGGACGCAGGTGTTCGGAAGTGATGGTGACCGGTATCGTGAATGCGAATCGGCAGCCAACGACCAAGGAGCCATTGTAGAGGTTCTCGGCTTTTATCCGGCCCTGGTGGGACTCGACGATAGACCGGCATAACCCTAATCCGATGCCCAGGCCATCGGCCTTGGTGGAGAAGAAGGCCTCGTACATGCGGGCGATCACTTCATCGGGCAAACCCGGGCCCATGTCGGTCACCGAGAACTCGATCTGGCCGCCCATTTCTGCGCTGTGCTTGGGCACGACGCGCAGCTCGATGTGGCGGCGCGAGGTGGGCAGCGACGCGTTGTCGATGGCCTCGGCGGCGTTCTTCAGCAGGTTCATCAGCACCTGCTCGATGAGGATGGGGTCCACCATCAGCTGCGGCAGGCGCTGCGCCACGTAGGTGTGGATGGCCACGGTGCGGCGGCGCAGTTCGATGCCGGCCAACTCGACCGCATCCTCGACGATGTCGGCCGCGTGGGCGGGCTGGCGCTGCGGCTCGCTGCGCTTCACGAAGTTGCGGATGCGGTGAATGATCTGGCCAGCCCGCTCGGCCTGCTTGGCCGTCTTGGTCAGCGCGGCCATCAGCGCGTCCTTGTCGATGCTGTCCGCGCGCACGCGGCTGACCATGCCGTTGCAGTAGTTGGTGATGGCCGTCAGCGGCTGGTTCAGCTCGTGGGCGACGCTGGAGGCCATCTCGCCCATGGTCATCAGCCGGCTGGTGACCTGGGCCTTGTCGGCCTGCAGCGCGGCCTGCGCCTCGGCGTGGCGGCGCATCGTGATGTCGGTGGCGATCAGCATCTGCGCCAGGCGGCCGTCGGTCCACTGCAGATAGCGGGCCCGCACGTCGAACCACATGGCCAGCGACTCGACATAGACCTCGCGCGGGTCGGAGCCGGTCTCGGTCAGCGCCTCGGCGGGCAGGCCGGAGTAGTCGTCGACCTCGTCGGCGCCATCGTCCAGCGCGCCGCGCCGGCTGGTCGTGCCCAGCAGGTGGCCGCCGGCCAGCAAGGCGTGGCCGGCCGGGTCGGCGCCGAACCACAGGCGGTAGCTGCGGTTGGCGAACAGCAGCTCGGGCGGCTGGACCGACAGCACGGACACGGCCGCGTCCAGCCCCTCCAGCACGGTGGTGAAGCGCTCGTGCGAGGCCGACAGCTGGTCGCGCACCCGCTTGGCCTCGGTGATGTTGGTCATCGAGGTCATCCAGCCGGTCTGCTTGCCCTTGGTGTCGACCAGCGGCGACACGTAGACACGGGCATCGAACTGGCTGCCGTCCTTGCGCTGGATCTTGACCTCCACGCCGCCGGACGGGCTGCGGCCTTGCAGCTCCTGCTGCAGCAAGCGCGCGTTCTCCTCGCGGCGATCCGTGGGCCAGAAGGGGTAGGGCGGTGTGCGGCCCACCAGGTCGGCCTCCGAGAAGCCGGTCATCGCGCAGAAGGCCGGGTTCACATAGGTGATGCGCGTGTCCATGTCCATGGCGCGCATGCCGGTCAGCATGGAGTTCTCCATCGCCCGGCGGAAGTTGGTCTCCAGCGTCAGCGCGTTCTGGATCTGCGTGCGCCGGCGCATGTGGCGCCAGGTGCCCAGCAGCATCCACACCGTCAGGCCGGCCAGCGCCAGCACCAGCCAGAAGAGGGCGTTGCTGATCAGGCCGATGGACGTGCGCCAGCCCTGGCCGCGCAGCACCAGGCCGTTGAGCGCCGGTGCCAGCGGCACGTCGTGCAGCAGCGATGCGCGGCGATGCACCTGGCCCGGCATGGGCGTGACGGTACTGCTGACGATCTGGTCGCGCGCATCCAGCACAGCGATGCTGTGGCGCGTGGCCACCTCGCTGGGCACGTAGTAGCGCAGCAGCGCCTCGACGGTGTATTCGGCGATCAGCACGCCGGCAAAGCCGCCGCGGTCGATCAGCGGGATGTGCAGCTGGAAGACGGTGATGCCGTTGGCGTCGGCAAAGGGCGGCGAGTAGACGGGCTGGCGCCTTTCCTTGGCGGCCTCGAAGGCGATCTCGGCCGCGTTGGACTGGTTGGGCATGGGCATGGACGGGTCGTTGCCCTCCGCCGACATCAGCCCGTCGGCCTGGAAGCCCGCCGCGCCGACGCTGCTGCGGCGCTCGCGCTTGGCGCTCAGCCAGGTCACGTGGGTCAGCTCCGGTCGTTCGCGCGCAAAGGCCTGGGCCTGGGCGGAGAACTCGTGTGCGTCGATCTGCCGCGTGACGACCTCGCGCGCGATGCGCACCAGCTGCTCCTGGTTCTCGATCAGGCGCAGGCGGATCTGCTGCTGGGAGATCTCGGTGTCGCGCTTGACGGACTCGGTCTCGCGCTCGATTTCTTCGTTGCGCAGGTACCAGAAGGCCGAAATGATGGCTGCCAGGAACAGCAGCACCGAGATCAGCGGGCCCAGCGTGGCCAGGCGGTCCTGGCGCGAGGGCGACTGCCGGAACCACCAGGTCGCGATGAGGCGGCGCAGCGGTGCAAGCAGGCGTTGGCCGCGGCTGCGGGTCTCGGAAGCAGGGGAGTCGACGGGCATCCGGAAATTATCCGGGCGTGTTGCACCGCGATGAATATTTCATATTAAGAAATCATCTCGCACCATTTGGGAAATGCAATGGCTTGTGAGACACTGCGCCCCGCTCGCGGGCTAGGTCTCGCGTCTCGCATCCTGTTAGAACTGTCACTTCCGCCCGCAGAGGTGGATTCATTAGGAGACCGGCCATGTCCGCCCAGCCGCAAGAGTTTCTCGGCGCCGCCGCGAACGACAACGATCCGACGGAAACCCGTGAGTGGCTGGATGCCCTCTCGGCCGTCATCGGCGAGGAGGGTGGCGACCGCGCCCACTTCCTGCTTGAAACCCTGATCGACCACGCCCGCCAGGCCGGCATCGACGTGCCGTTCTCGGCCACGACGGCCTACGTCAACACCATCCCGACCGACCAGGAAGAGCGGTTCCCCGGCAACATCGAGATCGAAGAACGCCTGCGCGCCTACATGCGCTGGAACGCGATGGCCATGGTGGTGCGTGCCAACAAGCACAACCCCGAGGACGGCGGCGACCTGGGCGGCCACATCAGCTCGTTCGCATCGCTGGCCACCATGCTGGGCTGCGGCTTCAACCACTTCTGGCATGCCGACGACGGCGTGCACGGCGGCGACCTGCTGTACATCCAGGGCCACAGCGCCCCCGGCATCTACGCCCGCGCCTTCATGGAAGGCCGCATCACCGAAGAACAACTGATCAACTTCCGCCAGGAAGTCGACGGCAAGGGCTTGTCCAGCTACCCGCATCCGAAGCTGATGCCCGAGTTCTGGCAGTTCCCGACCGTCTCGATGGGTCTGGGCCCGTTGATGGCCATCTACCAGGCGCGCTTCCTGAAGTACCTGCACGCCCGCGGCATTGCCGACACGAGCAAGCGCAAGGTCTGGGTGTTCCTGGGCGACGGCGAGATGGACGAGCCGGAATCGCTGGGCGCCATCGGCCTGGCCGCGCGCGAGAAACTGGACAACCTGATCTTCGTCGTCAACTGCAACCTGCAGCGCCTGGACGGTCCGGTGCGTGGCAACGGCAAGATCATCCAGGAGCTGGAAGGCGAGTTCCGCGGCGCGGGCTGGAACGTCATCAAGCTGATCTGGGGCGGCTACTGGGACCCGCTGCTGGCGCGCGACAAGGACGAGCTGCTGCGCAAGGTCATGATGGACACCGTCGACGGTGACTACCAGGCCATGAAGGCCAACGACGGCGCCTTCGTGCGCAAGAACTTCTTCGGCAAGCATCCCAAGCTGCTGGAGCTGGTCTCCAAGATGAGCGACGAGGACATCTGGCGCCTGCAGCGCGGCGGCCATGACCCGCAGAAGGTCTACGCGGCGTATCACAAGGCCGTCAACACCGTCGGCCAGCCCAGCGTGCTGCTCGTGAAGACCGTCAAGGGCTTCGGCATGGGCAAGATCGGCGAAGGCAAGAACACCGCCCACCAGACCAAGAAGCTGCAGGACGACGACATCCGCGCGATGCGCGACCGCTTCAACATCCCGGTGTCGGACGAAGACCTGCCCAAGATCCCGTTCTACCAACCGGCCGAAGGCTCGCAGGAACTGAAGTACCTGCACGAGCGCCGCAACGCGCTGGGCGGCTACCTGCCCAAGCGTCGCCCCAAGACCGACGAGTCGCTGAAGGTGCCCGACCTGGCCACCTTCCAGGCCGTGCTGGATCCGACGGCCGAAGGCCGCGAGATCTCGACGACGCAGGCCTATGTGCGCTTCCTGACGACGCTGCTGCGTGACAAGGAACTGGGCCCGCGCACGGTGCCCATCCTCGTCGACGAGGCGCGCACCTTCGGCATGGAAGGCCTGTTCCGCCAGATCGGCATCTACAACCCCAAGGGTCAGCTCTACACCCCGGTCGACAAGGACCAGGTCATGTACTACCGCGAGGACAAGGCCGGCCAGATCCTGCAAGAGGGCATCAACGAAGCGGGCGGCATGGCCAGCTGGATCGCCGCGGCGACGTCGTACTCGACGAACAACCGCGTGATGATCCCGTTCTACGTCTACTACTCGATGTTCGGCTTCCAGCGCATCGGCGACCTGGCCTGGGCCGCCGGCGACATGCAGGCCCGCGGCTTCCTGCTGGGCGGCACGTCCGGCCGTACGACGCTGAACGGCGAAGGCCTGCAGCACGAAGACGGCCACAGCCACATCCTGGCCGGCACGATCCCGAACTGCGTGTCCTATGACCCGACCTTCGCGCACGAAGTCGCCGTCATCATGCAGCGCGGCCTCAAGCGCATGGTGGAGGACCAGGAAAACGTCTTCTACTACATCACGCTGCTGAACGAGAACTACCCGATGCCGGGCCTGAAGGCCGGCACCGAGGACCAGATCCTCAAGGGCATGTACCTGCTGGAAGAAGCCGACGCGAGCAAGTCCGTCGCTGTCAACCTGCTGGGCTCAGGCACCATCCTGCGCGAAAGCCAGGTCGCCAAGATGCTGCTGGAAGAGGACTGGGGCGTGGGCGCCAACGTGTGGAGCTGCCCGAGTTTCAACGAACTGGCCCGCGACGGCCAGAACGCCGAGCGCTGGAACCTGCTGCACCCGACCGAGCTGGCCTGCGTGCCCTTCGTGACGCAGCAACTGGGCCACACCAAGGGCCCGGTCATCGCCTCGACCGACTACATGAAGAACTACGCCGAGCAGATCCGCGCCTTCATCCCGCGCGGTCGTTCGTACAAGGTGCTGGGCACCGACGGCTTCGGCCGCTCGGACTTCCGCTCCAAGCTGCGTGCGCACTTTGAAGTCAACCGCCACTACATCGTCGTGGCCGCGCTGAAGGCGCTGGCCGAGGACGGCGCCATCCCCGTCGAACGCGTGGCCGAGGCGATTGCCAAGTACGGCATCGACGTCAACAAGATCAACCCGCTGTACGCCTAAGAGCCCGGGAGACAAGACATGGCATTGGTTGAAGTCAAGGTTCCCGACATCGGCGATTTCGACGAGGTCGGCGTCATCGAGGTGCTGGTCAAGGTCGGCGATACCGTCAAGGTCGAGCAAAGCCTGATCACCGTCGAAAGCGACAAGGCATCGATGGAGATCCCGTCGTCGCAGGCCGGCGTCGTCAAAGAGATCAAGGTCGCCGTGGGCGACAAGGTCAAACAGGGCAGCGTCGTGGTGATCGTCGAAGGCGAGGGCGCTGCCGCGCCGGCACCTGCGGCCGCTGCTCCGGCGCCTGCCGCTGCGGCCCCCGCCCCGGCGGCCGAGCCTGCAGCCCCTGCGCCCGCGGCCCCTGCGCAAAGCAGCGGCCCGGTCACCATCGAAGTGCCCGACATCGGCGACTTCGACGAGGTGGCCGTCATCGAGGTGCTGGTCAAGGTGGGCGACACCGTCAAGGTCGAGCAAAGCCTCATCACCGTCGAGAGCGACAAGGCGTCGATGGAGATCCCGTCGTCGACCGCCGGCGTCATCGAAGAGCTGCTGGTCAAGGTCGGCGACAAGGTGGCCAAGGGTTCGCCGCTGGCCCGCGTGAAGGCTGCCGGTGGCGCTGCTGCTCCGGCACCCGCGCCCGCAGCCGCGGCGCCTGCTGCTGCGCCGGCCCAGGCCTCTGCACCGGCACCCGCCGCGTCCGATGCCAAGACCGTGCCGACGGCCGCGCTGCCGCCGCACCAGCCCGTCGCGCCGACCGGCAAGCTGCCGCACGCCTCGCCCAGCATCCGCAAGCTCGCTCGCGAGCTGGGCGTGCCGCTGGCCGAAGTGAAGGGCACAGGCGCCAAGGGCCGCATCGTCGAGAGCGACGTGCAGGGCTTCGTTAAGGCCGTCATGTCCGGCTCGGTGCAGACCGCCGCGCAGAAGGCCGTCGCGCCTGCCGCTGCGGCTGGCGGCGGTTCGGGCCTCAACGTGCTCGCCTGGCCCAAGGTCGACTTCGAGAAGTTCGGTGCCGTCGAGCGCAAGGAGCTGTCGCGCATCAAGAAGATCTCGGGCGCCAACCTGCACCGCAACTGGGTGGTCATCCCGCACGTCACCAACCATGACGACGCGGACATCACCGACCTCGAAGCCTTCCGCGTTCAGCTGAACAAGGAGAACGAGAAGGCCGGCATCAAGGTCACGATGCTCGCCTTCATGATCAAGGCGGCCGTTGCGGCGCTGAAGAAGTTCCCCGAGTTCAACAGTTCGCTGGACGGCGACACGCTGGTGCTGAAGAACTACTTCCACATCGGCTTCGCGGCCGACACGCCCAACGGCCTGGTCGTGCCCGTCATCAAGGACGCCGACAAGAAGGGCATCTTCCAGATCACCCAGGAGATGGGCGAACTGGCCAAGAAGGCCCGCGACGGCAAGCTGGGCCCGGCCGACATGAGCGGCGGCTGCTTCTCGATCAGTAGCCTGGGCGGCATCGGCGGCAAGTACTTCACGCCCATCATCAACGCGCCTGAAGTCGCCATCATGGGCGTCTGCAAGAGCAGCATCGAGCCCGTGTGGGACGGCAAGGCCTTCCAGCCGCGCCTGATCCTGCCGCTGTCGCTGAGCTGGGACCACCGCGTCATCGACGGCGCGGCGGCCGCGCGCTTCAACGTCTACTTCGCTTCGCTGCTGTCCGACTTCCGTCGGATCGCGCTGTAAGAAGGAGCTGAACTCATGGCAATCATTGAAGTTCAAGTTCCGGACATTGGCGATTTCGACGAAGTCGGCGTCATCGAGGTGCTGGTGAAGGCCGGCGACACCGTCAAGGTCGAGCAAAGCCTCATCACCGTCGAGAGCGACAAGGCGTCGATGGAGATCCCGTCGTCCGCTGCCGGCGTGGTGAAGGAATTGCGCGTCAAGATCGGCGACAAGGTCGCCAAGGGCTCGGTCGTGCTGACGCTGGAGTCCGCCGATGCGGCCGCTCCCGCGCCGGCTCCTGTGGCGGCTGCACCCGCACCGGCGCCTGTCGCCGCAGCACCCGCTCCGGTCGCCGCGACCTACACCGGCAGCGCCGACCAGGCCTTCGACGTCGTCGTCCTCGGCGGCGGCCCTGGTGGCTATTCGGCCGCCTTCCGCGCGGCCGACCTGGGCCTCAAGGTCGCCCTCGTCGAGCGTTACGCGACGCTGGGCGGTGTCTGCCTGAACGTGGGCTGCATCCCGTCCAAGGCGCTGCTGCACGTCGCGGCCGTCATGGACGAGGTCAGCCACATGGCCGACCTGGGCGTGGCCTTCGGCGAGCCCGAGGTCGACTTCAACAAGCTGCGAGCGCACAAGAACAAGGTCACCGGCAAGCTGACCAATGGCCTCACGGCCATGGCCAAGATGCGCAAGGTGACGGTGCTGCGTGGCGTCGGCTCGCTGCTGGACGCGCAGAACCTGAAGGTCGAGGCGACCGAGGGCGCGACGGGCCAGGCCAAGACCGGCGCGGTGCAGACCGTGGCGTTCAAGCGCCTCATCATCGCGGCGGGTTCACAGGCCGTGCGCCTGCCCTTCCTGCCCGACGACCCGCGCATCGTCGACTCCACGGGCGCGCTGGAGATGAACGTCGAGGCCGTGAAGATGCTCATCGTCGGCGGCGGCATCATCGGCCTGGAAATGGGGACCGTGTACTCCACGCTGGGCACGCGTCTGGACGTCGTCGAGATGCTGCCCACGCTGATGACCGGCGCGGACCGCGACCTCGTCAACGTCTGGCAAAAGTTCAACGCGCACCGCTTCGACAACATCATGTTGAACACGAAGACGGTGGCCGCGGAAGCCAAGCCCGACGGCATCTGGGTCAAGTTCGAAGGCGAGGGCGCGCCGGCCGAGCCGCAGCGCTACGACCTCGTGCTGCAGGCCGTGGGCCGCACGCCCAACGGCAAGAAGATCGGTGCCGAGAACGCCGGCGTCATCGTCGGCGACCGCGGCTTCATTCCGGTCGACGTGCAGATGCGCACCAACGTCTCGAACATCTTCGCCATCGGCGACATCGTCGGCCAGCCCATGCTGGCGCACAAGGCCGTGCACGAGGGCCATGTGGCGGCCGAGGTCTGCGCCGGCGAGCTGCTGGGCAATGCCGAGTACGCCAAGAGCCAGTTCGACGCCCGCGTGATCCCGAGCGTGGCCTACACCGACCCCGAGGTGGCCTGGGTGGGCATCACGGAGGACGAGGCCAAGGCGCAAGGCATCAAGGTCACCAAGGGCTTGTTCCCGTGGACGGCCTCGGGCCGCGCCATCGCCAACGGCCGCGACGAAGGCTTCACCAAGCTGCTGTTCGACGAGGAAAGCCACCGCATCATCGGCGGCGGCATCGTCGGCACGCATGCCGGCGACATGATCGGCGAGATCGCGCTGGCCATCGAGATGGGCGCGGACGCGGTGGACATCGGCAAGACCATCCACCCGCACCCGACGCTGGGCGAGTCGCTCGGCATGGCCGCGGAGGTGGCGCACGGCTCCTGCACGGACGTGCCACCGGTGCGCAAGCGCTGAGCTGCGCGCAAGCAGACAAGGCCGGCAATGCCGGCCTTTTTTCATGCTGATCGGGCTTCCCGCAGCAACTCCTCGTGGCGCCGCATCGCCGCGGTCAACTCGTGGTTGCCGTAGCGGGACAGGCCGGCATGGGCATCAGCCCGCGCATCGGCCGGGTCACCCTGGCCCAGCTTGAACTGGGCACGGGTCTCGAGGATGCGGGCGCTGAAGGGCACGATGTACTGCGCCAATTGCGCCAGCCGCGGGCCCATCTCGCTGGGCCGCCAGGGGTCGGGGTAGGGCGCTTCGACGTGGGCGCTCAGCAGCTCCAGCGCGTGCAGCAACTGCTCGGGGCTGTCCTCGATCTGCACGTGCAGTTCGAACTGGACGAACTCGTAGTTCCAGGTTGGCGCGTAGCGGCGGTTGCTCATCCAGCTGCTGGCGATATAGCCCTGCGCGCCGGTGAACGCGGCGAGCGCGCGCGGCTGGCGTTGCAGCATGGCGAGCTGCGGGTTGCGGCGCGACAGATGGCCGATCAGGTGCGCCTCGCCGTTGGCGGTGTCGCGCTGCAGGATCAGCGGCAACGGCGTGGACAGCATCCGGCCCCCGTCGGCGCTGACCAGCGTGGCCAGCGGGAAAGCCGCCACCAGGCGGTCGATCTCGCCGGGGTTGGCGGGCTGGAACGGAAGCTGTTCGTACATGGACATGGCGCTGGCTGTCGTGCTGAAGGGGCTTCAGTCTAGGAAACAGCGCCGCTGCTTGAATGGGCGGATTTGCAATGAAGCATTGCAAAATTGACGTCCATGACATCGCCCACCATCAACGACCTGGACTGGGACGACTTGCGCCTGCTGCAGCTGATCGCCCAGCACGGCGGCCTGGCCAAGGCGGCCGGTGCGGGGCGGCTGAGCCATGCGACGTTGTTCCGCCGGCTGCGGGCGCTGGAGCAGAAGCTGGGCGTGCCGCTGTTCGATCGTTTGCGCGAGGGCTATGTGCCGACGCGCGCCGGGGCCGAACTGGTGGAACTCTCGCGTCGCATGGCACGCGAGCTGCACGTCGTGACCGAAAGCCTGCGTGGACGGGAGGCCTGGCCCGGCGGCCTGTTGAGGCTCAGCGCGGCGGACACCTGGATGCAGGACCTGCTGCCGCCGCTGCTGGCCAGCTATCAGGCCCGCCATCAGGTGCAGCTGCAGGTGCGCAGCGGCAACGCGCTGCTGGACGTGCAGCAGGGCGAGACCGATGTCGCGCTGCGCTCCGGTGGTCCACCGCCCGAGCCACTGGTCGGGCGACGCCTGGCGCGCGTCGAGGCCACGGTCTATGCATCCCGCCGCCTGGGTGGTGTCAGTGCCCAGACGCTGGACCAGCAGCCCTGGGTGGGTGTGGACGAGGATCTGGCGCATCTCACCTCGGCCCGTTGGCTGGAGAGCCAGGGTCTGGGCCGCCAGGTGGCAGTGCGCACCAACAGCCTGGCCCACGTCCGCCAGCTGGTGCGTGCCGGCCTGGGCCTGGGGGCCTTGCCTTGCTACCTCGGCGATGCCGACCCCGAGCTGCGACGCGTGTTCGACCCGCCGCGCGACTGGCGCAGCGAGCTGTGGCTGCTGACCCGCGTGGAACTGCGCCAGGTGCCCCGCGTCAGGCAGCTGTTCGAGCACCTGTACGAGGGCACGCGGGCGCTGCTGCCGCTGATCGAGGGGCGCAGCCCGCAAGCCGCCAAGCGCTGACCCATGTCGTGCGTCACGGACGGGTTTTCCCACCGTGACGAATCGCCGCCGGAACCGCCGGTGCGCCAATCCGCGGCATGACGCCGTTGACCTCGGGACTGCAACGACTGGTGCTGCTGCGCCCCGGTGAGGGCCGGGCGTTACTGTGGGCGGCCGGCTACTTCTTCTTCCTGCTGCTGAGCCTGTACCTGCTGCGCCCGGTGCGCGAGGCCATGGGCATCGCCCGCGGCGCGGACTGGCTGCCCTGGCTGATGACGACCACGCTGGTCGTCATGCTGATCGCCAACCCGATCTATGCCGCGCTCGTGTCGCGCCTGCGCCGCCGCCGCTTCATCCCGCTGGTCGCGCACTTCTTCGCGGCCAACCTGCTGCTCTTCGCCGCGCTCTTCCACGGCCTGCCGGGGCACGGCGGCAGCCTGCTGGGCTATGCGTTCTACGTCTGGCTGAGCGTGTTCAACCTGTTCGTCGTGTCGGTGTTCTGGAGCCTGATGGCCGACGTGTTCAGCGAGGACCAGGGCAAGCGGCTGTTCGGCATGATCTCCATGGGCGGCACGCTGGGTGCTGTCGTCGGCGCGGCGGTGACACAGGGCGCCAGCAGCGGCAGCTGGGGTTTCACGCTGCCGCCGGCCGGCCTGATGTTGCTGGCCCTGCTGGGCCTGGAGCTGGCCGTGCTGTGCATGCTGCGCCTGGCGACGCATTTCAAGCTGTCGTCGGGCGACGGCCAGCAGGCCCGCGAGCCCGGGCCGGACTTCAAGGCCGGCCTGCGCGCCATTGCCGCCTCGCGCTACCTGCAGCTGATCTGCGGCTACATGCTGCTGTTCACCATCACGTCCACCTTCTTGTACCTGATGCAGGGCGACATCGTGGCCAAGAGCTTCGCGAGCGCCGCGGAGCGCACGGCTGCGTTCGCCCGGTTGGACTTCTGGACCAATGTGCTGACGCTGACCGTGCAACTGCTGCTGACCAGCCGTCTGCTGCGCGGCATCGGCGTGTCGGGTGTGCTGCTGGTGCTGCCGCTGCTGACGACGCTGGGCTTCGGTGCGCTGGCGCTGTGGCCCAGCTTTGCGGCGCTGGCCCTCGTGCAGGTGCTGCGCCGTGGCCTGCACTACGCCGTGGACCGACCGGCGCGCGAGATCCTCTACATCCCGCTCGGGCCGGAGGAGCGCTACAAGTCCAAGGCCTTCATCGACACCTTCGTGTTCCGCGGCGGCGATTTCCTCGGCGTCTGGGCGCCGACCGTGCTCAGTGTGCTGGCCTTGCCCGTCACGGTCGCCGCGTTGGCGTGTTCCGGCAGCTGGGTCGCGCTGGCCGCGTGGCTGGGCCGTCTCGTGAAGCGCCGCCACACCTCAGAACCCCCGTCCGCGCGCCCAAAGCTGCGCGTGGTTGCGTCCCGCCTCCAGTCCGAAGGAGACTCTCCATGAGCCATGGCTTTTCACGTCGACAGGTGTTGCAGATGAGTGCCAGCCTGCTTCCCGCCACCGCGTTGGCGGCACCCGCGCCCAAGCGCATCCTCATCCTCGGTGGCACGGGCTTCCTCGGCCCGGCCATCGTCGCCGCGGCCGAGGCGCGCGGCCACACGCTGACGCTCTTCAACCGTGGCAAAACGAGGCCGGGCCTGTTCCCGCACATCGAGAAGCGCCAGGGCGACCGCGACCCCCTGAAGGGCGAGGGCCTGAAATCGCTGGAGACCGGCGAGTGGGACGCGGTCATTGACGATTCCGGCTTCTACCCGCGCATGGTCGGCGCGTCAGCGCAGTTGCTGGCGCCGCGCGTCAGGCACTACATCTACATCTCCAGCATCAGCGCCTACAAGGAGCCCAGCCCCATTGGCGGCGACGAGGACGTGCCGCTGGCGACGCTCGCCGACCCGAAGGTCGAGGAGATGGGCAAGAACTTCGAGAACTACGGCGGTCTCAAGGCCGCCTGCGAGGCCGCGGCCGAAGCCGCGCTGCCCGGCCGCGCGACCATCGTGCGCCCCGGCTTCATCGTCGGCCCGGACGACCCGACCGGCCGCTTCACCTACTGGCCCGCGCGCTTCGACAAGGGTGGCGAGGTCGCCGTGCCCGGCGCGCCCACGGACCCGCTGCAGCTCATCGACGTGCGCGACCTGGCCGAATGGCTGGTGCTGCTGGTCGAGAACCGCAGCATCGGCAAGTTCAATGCGCTGGGCCCGGACAAGCCCATGACCTGGGGCCGCGTCATCGCCGCCTGCCAGAAGGCCACGCCCACGGCCAGCACGGTGACCTGGGTGCCGGGCGAGTTCGTCGCCAAGCAGGACGGCATCGACTTCCCGATCTGGGCGCCCTATGTGGGCGACACCAAAGGCTTCCACACCTGGCAGAACCAGCGGGCCGTCAAGGCCGGGCTGCGTTTTCGGTCCATTGAACAGACGGCGGCCGACACGCTGGCCTGGTATCAGGGCCAGCTGAAGGAGGAGAAGGGCCGCACGAAGATGGCCTTCACGCCCGAGCAGGAGACCGAGATCCTGAAGCGCTGGAAGGCCACCAAGGCGGGCTGAAGTTCGCGCGGCGTCTGCGGGCTAACGCCGGGTCTCGCACGTCCGGGGCCTCGCGACAATGCGGGCATGACGTTTTTCTACTGGTTCATGGCGTTCGTGATGGTCGCCACGCTACTCCCGTCGGCGCTCTACATGGGCATCTACGTCTTCACGGGCGCGGACGAGGCCCTGGAGCGCGCGCGCAAGTTCTGGAACTTCCTGCGCGTCTTCACGCTGCTGTTCTTCAACCTGACGTTGTGGGGCCACGTCATCGTGGGCGCGTGGCAGCTGATGCACTGAGGCGGCGCTACAGCCGGGATGGGTACATGTGCGGGCAGTCCGCCGTGCCGAAGCGGTCCACCGGCACGCGAAAGCGCTCGCCCACGCGCAGCTGCTGCCAGCGTGCCAGGTCCACGCGACAGGTCCAGGTGCGGTCTTCGCGGTCGCGAAGCTCGATCTCGTAATAGGCCTCGCGCTTGCCCAGGCGCTCGCTCCCTGGCTGGCCCGGCGGGGCCACGCGCAGCGGCGGGCGCGGCCAGTCCGGGCGGCTTTCAGGCCCGCCCTCGGTCTTGGCGATCCACTGGCGGCGCCAGGCCAACAGCGTGTAGCGGCAGTGCTCGCCGGGCTCGGCGCGCCGGCCGGTCGGGTCGGCCGTCATGCGGCGGCTGATGTCGAAGGCGCCTTCGGGTAGCTCGTCGCACCAGTCCGAGCCGGACTCGGCGCGCAGCCGCTCGATGACGATCTCCATGCGCCAGCCGCGCCTGGTCAGCTCGACGGCGACGCCAGGCGGGCCGAAGACCCACCAGCCGACGGTGGCCAGCGTCGCCACGACCATGGCGATCAGCACCAGGATGCGCAGTCGGGGCAGCTTCACGCGCCAGGCCACGCGTCAGGCAGCATCGAACTGCGCCGTCACGGCCTCTTCCCATTGCGCCAGCTCGTCCCAGCCGATGTGCAGCCATTGCATCGCGGCGGCATGGTGCTGGGCCCAGTCGGCGTCCTCGGGCAGGTCTTCATGGCGGCGCATCAGGTGTTCGGCGATGAGGCCGGCGGCCATCAGCGTGTGGATCTCGGGCTCGATGTCGGCGTGGCCGAGCGCCGCGAAGTCATGGTGCAGCCGGATGGCGGCCATCAGCGTGGGCGGCAGGTTCCACACGCGGGTGACGAGGGCGCCCACAACGGCATGGTCGGTCTTGTGGTTGGCGTTCTCGGTGGCGATGTAAGGCCGGTCGATGCGCGCGCCGGCTTCCACCATGGTCGCGGCATAGCCGCGCACGCTCTGCAGCAGCACCGGCATGCCCACGTGTAGGAACAGGCCGAAGCTGTGCGCCAGGTCGGGCGACAGCCCCGGCAGCTCGCGGGCGATGGTGGCCATCGCGATGGCGCGCTTGGTGCTGCGCTGCCAGAAGCGCGCCAGCTGCGGCGCGTTGACGGGTATGGCGTGCTGCACCAGGAAGCCCGTCATGACGGCCACGCTCTCGCGCAGACCGATGCGCGTCATCGCCTGGCCCACGGTGGTGCAGGGCAGGCCCACGGGCTTGAAGAGCGGGCCGTTGGCGATGCGCAGCAGCGTCGCGGCCATGGCCACGTCGCTGGAGGCGATGCGGGTGACCAGGTTGAGGTCGGGCTCCGGCTGGTTCATGGCCAGCTGCAGCTGGGCCAGCAACTCGGGGCAGGGCGGGATCTGGATCTGTTGCAGCGGCCCCCGCCGGCGCGACTGATCCAGGTCGTCGCGGATCTGCTGCGCGCGACGGCCGTTGCCGTGGGAAGGTGCCGGGTTCTGCGTCATCCAAAAATCTTAGAGGCCCTGGAGGTGGGGTGTGGGCGGGTACAGTGAATTGAACCGCTGCCGCCGTCAATCTTGCCGACTTCCTTCACCTGTTTCGCCTTCGCAACCCGGCCCGTGCGCTGGTGGCTGGTGGCGTTGGTCGCGCTGCCCTGGCTCGCCGCCGCGGCCTATGACGCGGCGCGGGTCATGGAGGCCGCCGCTGCGCGCGGCCCGCGCGTGACCGAGCAGGCCCAGGCGCTGGTACAGCAGATCGAGCACAGCGGCACGCAGGACGAGGTGCAGCGGCTCAGGGAGATCAACGACTTCTTCAACCGGCGCCTGGCCTTCAAGGACGATGCCGTCACATGGGGCCTGCCCGACTACTGGGCTTCGCCGCTGGAAAGCCTGGAGCGGCGTGCCGGCGACTGCGAGGACTACGCGATCGCCAAATACTTCAGCCTCGCCGCGGCGGGCGTGCCGACGGCCCGCTTGCGCATGGTCTACGTGCGGGCGCGCATGCAGGGCCAGTCGCTGGCGCACATGGTGCTGGCCTACTATGCCCAGCCCGGTGCCGAGCCGCT
Source organism: Roseateles sp. P1_C6 (assembly GCF_056406315.1). Lineage (NCBI taxonomy): Bacteria > Pseudomonadati > Pseudomonadota > Betaproteobacteria > Burkholderiales > Sphaerotilaceae > Roseateles > Roseateles sp. P1_C6. The sequence goes on along the minus strand of NZ_JBFUAK010000001.1, from coordinate 277,737 downwards.
GATCCTGGACAACCTGCGCCCCGACGTGCTGCCGGCGTCGCAGCGCACCGATCTGACGCCGGTGTTCAGCTTCAACACCGAAGGCCTGTGGCAGGGAGTGGGCCAGGTGACGTCGGGCGACCCGATGGCGCGCCTGTCGCTGTGGCGCGAGCTGGTGGCCAAGGTGCGAGCGGAAGGATTCTTATGAGGGGAGAGACATGTCGTTGATGCGGCAGATCGCCTGGCTGGTGCTGGGCGTGGTGCTGGCGGCGCTGGTCGGCGCGGTCGGCCTGTCGACGCTGTCGGCGCAGCAGCTGATGCGCACGCAGCTCGAACTGAAGAACGCCGACAACGCGCAGGCGCTGGCGCTGGCGCTGTCGCAGCAGCAGGGCGACCAGGAGCTGATCAAGCTGCTGGTGTCAGCCCAGTTCGACACCGGTGCCTATGAATTCGTGCGCTGGCGCGGCACCGGCGGCGAGGCGCTGTTCGAACGCGCCGGCGCACCGCGGCCGGGGCAGGCGCCGGCCTGGTTCCGCGCGCTCGTGCCCATGGACGTGCCGGCCGGCGTGGCCCAGGTGTCCAACGGCTGGAACGCGATCGGTTCGGTAGAGCTGAAGAGCCATTCCAGCTACGCCCATGACGCGCTGTGGCTGGCCTCGCGCCGGCTGCTGGCCTGGCTGCTGATGGTGGGCATCGTCGCCGCCGTGCTGGCCTGGGCGGGCCTGCGCCGCATCCGCCGCCCGCTGGACGCCGCCGTGGCCCAGGCCGAGGGCGTGCTGGCCGGCAGTTACGGCCAGGTGAGCGAGCCGCGCGTGCCCGAGCTGCAGCGGCTGACGCGGGCGATGAATGCGATGGTGCAGCGCGTGCGCGAGCTGTTCGAGGCCCAGGCCGGCCAGTTGCTGGTGCTGCGCGAGCAGGTGCACCACGACCCGCTCACCGGCGTGTCCACGCGCAAGCATTTCCTCGCCGAGCTGGACGCGGCGCTGCAGCGCGACGACGGCCCGGCCATCGCCGGCCTGGTGCTGGTGCGCCTGCGCGACCTGCCCGGGCTGAATGCGCGCCTCGGCCGCGCCGCCGTCGACGACGTGCTGCTGACCGTCGTGACCGCGCTGCAGGCCTATCCCGAGTCGGTGTCGGGCTGCCGTGTCGGCCGCCTCAACGGCGGTGACTTCGCCCTGTGGCTGCCGGTCGAGGGCGTGGCCGCCGAGACGGCCCATGCGCTGGCCGACGCGCTGCGTGCCAGCCTGCCGGCCTTCGGCCCGGGCGTGCAGGTCGCGCTGGGTGCCGTCGAGCTGCCGCGCGAGCGGCACAGCGGCGTCTGGCTGGGCGAGGCCGACGCGGCGCTGGCTCGCGCCGAGCATCAGTCCGAAGCCCGTGGCGGCTTCGTCGTCGAGATCGTCGCCGACCCCGGCGTGGGCCGCGAGCAGGGCGAAGGCCAGTGGCGCACCCAGCTGGAGCAGGCCGTCAACGACAAGCAAGGGCGCCTCGTCGAGTTCCCCGTTCGCGACCGCGCGGGGCGTGTGCTGCACCTGGAATGCCCACTGCAGCTGCGCCTGGATACCGAGCATCTGCCCGCGTCGACCTGGCTGCCCCTGGCCGCGCGGGCGCGCATGACGGCGGTGGTGGACTTGTTCGCCGTGTCGCTGGCCTTGCAGGCCATCGCGGCCGACGGCCAGGCGCGCTGCATCAACGTGGCGCCGGCCTCGCTGGCGGACGCCAGCTTCCTGCCGCAGCTGCGCGAGCTGCTGGGCCAGTCGCCGCAGGCGGCGCGTGCGCTGCTGCTGGACTTGGCCGAGGCGGCGGCGACCGAACATTTCGAGCGCCTGCTGGAGCTGGGCCGGCAACTGCGGCCGCTGGGCGTCAAGCTCGGGCTGGAACATGCCGGCGCGGGCCTGGCGCAGGTGGAAAAGCTCTACCAGGCCGGGCTGGACTACGTGAAGCTGGACGCCTCCGTGCTGCTGGGCGTGGCCGGCGAGGCGGGCCGTGCGGCCTTTGTGCGCGGCATGGTCATCATGCTGCGCAGCCTGGCGCTGAAGGTCTATGGCGAGGGCGTCATCGACGCGATGGACGCGCAGGCGCTGTGGGACTGCGAGCTCGATGGCCTCACGGGGCCGTGGGTGACGGCGAGCCTGCGCGCCGGCTGAAATCAAGCCGGCTCGCGACGCTCAGGCCAGGGTCAGCGCTCGGACCTGCGTGGCATTCAGCGCGCCGCCGTAGATGCGGAAGTCCTGCAGCCGGCCGTTGAAGTAAGGATCCTGCCCGTACTGCGCGCGGCCAAGCCAGTTCTGCCCCGTGCGGCCGAGCTGGTAGGGCGCCAGGTCCATGGTGTCGATCGTGGCCGTCGCCGCGCCGTCCAGGTAGAGCGTGCAGGTCCGGTCTCGCAGCGTGACGGCCAGATGCACCCAGCGCGCCTGGGCCAGCGGACCGGTCGAGACTGTCTGCTCGCCGAAATAGCTGGTGTTGGTGATGCTCACCCGCATCGCGTCGGCACTCACCAGCAGGGCCAGGTAGGTGATGTCGGTCGAGCCGAAGTCGAAGACGCGAGCATTGCCCTTGTTCACGCCGTTCCACCACACCCAGGATGACAGCGTGACGTCGCCAACGCCGACCAGCATGCCCGCCGGCAGCGCCAGGTGGCCGGAGGCGCCATCAAGCGTCAGCGCCTGCGTGCCGGTGCGGCGACCCGCGCCCCAGGATGCCGCGCCCTTGAGCTCGCCTTGCAGGCCGCGGCCGCTCGCGTCGCGGGCCACCAGGCCCTGACCGTCGTCGAGCGGCAGGCTCAGCAGCAGCGGCGCGTCCAGGTCGACGGTCGTGGCGACCGAAGTCGCCAGCACCCCGCCGGTGGCGTCGAGCGCACGGACCTGATACTGCCACCGACCTTGGGATGCCGACGCGTCCGTCCAGGTATTCAGCTCGCCCGCCTTGATGCGACCCAGCTCGGTGAAGTCGTTGGAGCCGGCGGCGGCGCGCATGACGGCGTGGGCCGCGGCGTCCGCACTGCCCCACCACGACAGCTGCGCTGCACCGCCGCGCACGATGGCCTGCAGGCTCGCCGGGGGCGAGCGCGACACATCGGCGTCCCGCGAATACGTCAGCGTGCCGAAGCTGAGGTCGTCGCCACCCCAGGTATTGCCCTCGGGCCGGATCTGCGCGGCCAACGCGCTGATCCAGGGCGCGGCCAGGCCCTTGCGCTTGACGTAGTGGTTGTAGATCGTCTCCCAGCAGGGGCGCAAGTTCGGTCGCCCGCCATCGGACACCGCCGTGAACGTGCCTTGTCGGTTGCTGTAGGCGTAGAAAGGCAGCGTGTAGAAGCCGCCCCCGGTGTCGCGCAAGTTGGACTTGGCGACGTACTCGGCACCGGCGAGCAGCCGGTTGTCGTCCAGGCCGTACAGGTCGTCGCCCTGGTTCCAGGCCATCTCGCACAGGTAGCCCGCCATGCCCAGGCTCAGCGTCGCGTGCCCCTGGTCACGGCCGCTTTCCTGCCATTGCCCGAGATGACCCGCATGGCGTGCGTAGACCATGTGCTGGGACGCGCCGTTGCCACGGCCGTTGCTGAAATAGTCGAGTGCCTCCTGGTAGATGTCGACGCGGTCGCTGAAGACGCCGATGGACAGCAGGCCGACAAGGCTGACGAGGTCCCAGTTGGCCCAGTAGTTGGTGATGTTGGCGCCGCTGTGATCCTTCAGGAAGCTGCTGGTCAACGGGTAGAAGTGCGTCAACAGCCACTGCTGGCAGGCGGCGACGTCGCTGGCTTGCCAGCCGGGGTAGGTGCGCAGGATCTCCGCGGCGTTGGCCCATTGGTAGCCGTAGATGCCGGCGGCCAGGAAGCGATCGGCGTTGCCCGTCAGCGTCGTCATCGTCGTGACCCAGGCGTTCACATAGCGCACCGCCTGGTCGGCATAGGCCTTGTCGCCGGAAACCTTCCAGCGCAGCGCCAGCTGGTAGGCGCGCTGGACGTCTTCGACCATGGCGCGGAAGTTCTCGCCGTCGCCGCCGCGCACCACCGTCGCCAGCGGCTGCGGGTCGCGGCCCAGTTGCGCGCGGCTGCTGGACATCAGCGCCCGGTAGCCACCGACCCAGGGCTCGCGGTCAGCCGCGAGCTGAGTGCGCATGCGGGTGAAATCGGCCTCCGTGTGCAGCAAACCCGGGTGCTTGAAGACTCGCGCGGGAGGGGGCGTTGCGGTTGTGGCCGCGGTGCTACCGCCACTGGTGGCGGCGCTGCCGTTGTCTCCCGCCGCGGTCGTCTCGGCGCTGCCGCTGGAACTGCTGGAACCGCATCCGGCCAGTCCCAGCGCGGCACTGCTGCCCAGCAGCGTCAGTTGCATCCATTGGCGGCGGTTGCGGGTGGACGCGAGCCACGCGTCGAAGTCGAAGTCCATCACGATGGGGTTGCCCGTATCCAAGTCTTTGCAGGCGCCTTGCGGCGCGACGCATTCTTGGTTGGCGGCCGCATCAGTACGGTTACCGTTTCATTCTGTGACCTCGAGCGTCGACTTGCTGCAACGGCGGTATCGATGTTCGGCTGGTCGTGCCAGTCAGATCTTCATTTCCCACCTCAACTGCCACTGCGTATAGCTGGGCCCACCGCCGTTGGTTGTGATGAGCTGGTCGCCCGTGTTGATGACGCTGCCCGTGAAGTAGTCCAGCGGCGTCATGTTGCTGGCTGACAGCCGCACAGACTGCTCCGGCGTGAAGTTCCACAGCGCAAAGGCATCGGTCACGGCCTTGCGGCTGGTCGTCACCTCGGTCGTCAGCGACTGCTGGATGACGGTCACCGGCGTCCAGTTCAGCGACGCGCCGATGGACAGCGGCACTGAACGCAGCCGGTAGTCGAAGCCCAGATTCGCCGTGCCCTTGGGCTGTGCGTCCAACCGGTTGTTGGGCCCCGGGATGTCCTGGACCTTGGATCTGAAGAAGCTGACGTTTGTGCGAACGTTGACAGGCAGTGCGTCCGCGAAGTACTCGTCAAGCCGGAACTTGGCCTCCAGCTCCAGCCCGGTCGTGGTGGCGTCGCCGATGTTGCGCGGCCGCGAGACGTAGCGCGGCGTCGGGCTCCAGGGCACCGTCTCCGGTGTGATGCTGGTGACGTTGCGCATCAGGTTGGTGATACGTCGCGCGAAGAGGTTCGCGCTCAGCAGTCCACCCTTGCTGAGGTACTTCTCGTAGCCGATCTCGAAACCGGTGGCCAGTTCCGGCTTGAGGTCGGGGTTGCCGGCGCGGTCGGGCGTGTTGGCCTGGTGAGGCACCGAGCTGTTGATGCTGGGCCGCGCGATCAGGTCCTGCACTTGCGGGCTGCGGTAGCTGCGCGTCAGGCTGGCGCGGATGGCTTCCTTGCCATTCGGGTCGAGCTTGTAGCGCGCATGCGCCAGCGGCGTGAAGACGCTGGAGCGGTTGCTGACGTCATAGTTGGCGGCGCTGCTGGTGGTCTCGATACCCTCCCAGCGCAGGCCGGCATAGAAGTCCCATTGCTTGCCGATGGTCCATTCGTCCTGCGCATAGGCGGCGAAGCGGGTTGTCGACGCATCCAGGTCGTCACCGAAGTCGCCCAGGCCGGCCTGCGGCGCGCCGTTGACGAGCGTCATGCGGTTCTGGTGCTGCGTGTTGCCCTCGCCCTCGACGCCGAACACGAGGCTGTGGTCGTTCTCCAGGCTGCGCGACAGCTTGCCGACCAGGTTCCAGTTGCGGCCGCTGCTGTCGGTGCTGTCTTCCTGCGTGCGGTTGATGGTGCCGGTTTCCTGGCGCAGGCTGTGGCTGTCGCCCGAGACGCGGCCCACGCCGCCGCGCAGCTCGATGCGTGTCTGGCTGCTCGGGCGGCTCTGCCACTGCGCGTTCAGCCGCGCCATCGTGAACCGGTTGTCGCTGGCCGTGTCGGCGCGGTCGTAGCTGTCATTGGTGCGCAGGATGGACGCGTGGCCTTCGGACTTGTTCGTGACGATGAAGGGCTGCAGGGCCAGGCTGTCCGTGCCACTGAGCTTGAGCTGCACGCGGCCCGTGAGGTTGATGCCCTGGCGCGTGTCTTCGGTGCGGCCGCGGGTGGTCTGCAGCAACTCGTTGCCGGTGGCCAGCGTGCGCGTCACGGTGTCGCTGATGGTGTCGTCGACACGCTCGCCGCGCAGCGCATTCACGCTGATGTTGTACGCATGCCCCTCGCCGAAGGTGTCGTTGCGGCTCCAGCTGATGCCAGGGCTGAGCTTGCCGCGCTCCACACCGAAGCCGGCGCGGAACTCGTTGAGAGTCTTCTTCAGCGCCTCGCGCAGCACCACGTTGATGGTGCCGGCCATCGCGCGCGCGCCGTACTCGGCGGTGGGCGCGCGCAGCACCTCGATGCGCTCGACCTGCTCGGGGGGCAGCTGGTCCAGCGAGAAACCGGGCGGCATGCGCTCGCCGTTGACGAGGATCTGCGTGTAGCCGCCGCCCATGCCGCGCATGCGCACGTCGCCGCCGCGGCCCGGGCGGCCGCCGGTCGTCACGCCGGGCAGGCGCTTGAGCACCTCGCCCACCGTGGAATCACCGAACTTCTCGATCTCCTCGCGCGTGATGACGATCTTGCTGGCCGTGGAGGCCCTGCGGATGGACTCGTCGCTGGCCGTGCCGGTGACCTCGACGCGCTTGAGCTGTTCACCCGGTTTGGCGGCTGATTTGGCGGCCGGCACGGAAGCCGCCTCGGCTGGCGGTGTGGGGGCAGTCTGGGAAAAAGCGGCGGGCACGCCAGCGCAGGCCACCAGCGCGGCGACCGCGGGAATTCGGAGAAGTCGCATGGCCGGCAGCTTGCCAGAAGGCCTGTGCGGGCTTGTGGCGGGGTGGTGAACGAAAGCTTTCTTTACAGGCGCTGCTGCTATTCGCTCAGTTTCGTGACCACTTCGCGGTGCATGGGCGCCAGCCGCGCCAGCATGCCGTTCTGCGCGCTGAAGGCGATGCCCTTGGCGTCCATGGACTGCTGCAGGATCTCCACCAGTGCGTTGAAGTCGCGCCGGGCGATGTCCAGGTCCTGGTGCACCAGCTTCATCGGCGCGCCGCTGTAGCGGCAGGGGCCACCGGCTTCCTGGCAGAGCTGCTCGGTCAGCTGGGTCACCAGGTTGTCGCGGTTGGCGTTCTTGAAGAACGGCGCCGTGCGCGGGTCGGCAAACAGGCGCGGCACGAAGTCATCCATGACGGCGCGGATGCCGGCCTTGCCGCCCCAGGCCTGGTAGATGCTGTCGTTGGCCGGCGGCGTCTGGGCGAAGGCGGCGGCGCCGGCGAGCAGCAGGCCGGCAAGGGCGGTGAAACGCATAGGGGCTCCTAGAAGGCGAATTGCGCGGACAGGTAGCCGCCCGTCTGGCGCTTGGGCTGCACCGCGGGCGCGATGCGGCCCAGATCCACCCAGGCGGCCGTCAGCGACACATGCTTGCTGGGGGCCCAGGCGATGAAGACGTCCTTCCAGTCGTCCTCCTTCAGCGCACCCGCGCCGAGGATGGACTGGTTCAGGTTGTCCGGCTTGGCGCGGAACTCGACGCCGATGGCCAGGTTCTTGGCCAGCAGCTTGGCGATGGAGAACTCCGGCTGGATCTTGACGCTGCTGCTCTGCGCGCCGCCAAAGCCCAGCAGCCCGTTCTGGTTGGCCTTGGTGGCACGCAGCGTCAGGTTGACGAGCACGCCCTCGGCCAGGAACAGCTTGGTGGCGCTGACATAGAAGTCCGTGCCCGAGTCCTTGGCGCCCAGCGGGCCGAACAGCGTCGGGCCGAGGTTGCCGACGTGGGCTTTCTTGTGCTCCAGGCCGATGGCGATCTGCGGCATCAGCGTGTCGCTGTCCAGCACCGCGTCGCCGGCAATGCGGACCTTGGCGCCCAGGATGTCCTGCTTCAGGTGCAGGCCGTCAAGGCCCAGGGCGCTGAGGTTGCTTTCGGTGTCGAAGTCCTGCTTGGCCAGCGTCAGTTCGACGCGGTCGTACAGCGACAGCGCCGCGCCGTAGGTCCACAGCCCGTAGTTGCCGGTCTTGGCGCGGGTGACGAAGGCGGTGCCGCCGATCTCGCCCTGGGTCGCGTAGCTGCCGGTCACGGCCCAGGGCGTCAGGCCACCGCCGGCGGCACCATCGATGCTGGACACGCCACCCGTCAACAGCAGCTTGCCGCCGCCCGACTGGGCCACGGCCTGAGCGCCGAGCAAGGTGGCTGCGAGCCCGGTGGCGAGCGAAAGGGCGGGGCGGCGCATGGGAATCTCCGGCGTGTGGGGAAGGCCGTTGGACTCTACGCACAAAGCCCGCCGGCTGGATGCAAACGGGGCGCGGGCTAGACTGCAAGGCCTGTTTCAGTGAACTCTTGCCGCCCATGACCGTGATTTCCGAAGCCCTGCTGCAACCCCTGCTGCAAGCCGTTGTCGACCCCGGCAGCAGCCGCGCATTGGGCGAGGCCAAGGCGATCAAGTCGGTCAAGGTCGACGGCGGCGACGTCGTCATCGATGTCGAGCTGGGCTATCCGGCAGCCAGCCAGCATGCGGCGCTGCGCGCGGCGCTGATTGCCGCGGCCAGGCAGCTGCCTGGCGTCGGCAATGTCAGCGTGGCCATCTCGACCAAGGTCGTCGCCCACGCGGTGCAGCGCGGCGTGCAGCTGCTGCCGGGCGTCAAGAACATCATTGCCGTCGCCTCGGGCAAGGGCGGTGTCGGCAAGAGCACGACGGCGGCCAACCTGGCGCTGGCGCTGGCGGCCGAGGGTGCGAAGGTGGGTGTGCTGGACGCCGACGTCTACGGCCCCAGCCAGCCGCTGATGCTGGGCGCCAGCGGCCGCCCCGAGACGCTGGACGGCCAGAACATGGAGCCGCACATCGCCCACGGCCTGCAGGTCAATTCCATCGGCTTCCTCGTCGACGACGACCAGGCCATGATCTGGCGCGGCCCCATGGCCACGCAGGCGCTGGAGCAGCTGCTGCGCCAGACCCGCTGGCAGGACCTGGACTACCTCATCGTCGACATGCCGCCCGGCACCGGCGACATCCAGCTCACGCTGTCGCAGCGTGTGCCGGTGACCGGTTCCGTCATCGTCACGACGCCGCAGGACATCGCCCTGATCGACGCCAAGAAGGGCCTGAAGATGTTCGAGAAGGTGGGCATCCCCATCCTGGGCATCGTCGAGAACATGGCCGTGCACATCTGCAGCCACTGCGGCCACGCGGAGCACATCTTCGGCGCCGAGGGTGGCCAGAAGATGGCCGAGCAGTACGGCACCGAGCTGCTGGCCTCGCTGCCGTTGGCCATGAGCATCCGCGCCCAGGCCGACTCCGGCACGCCCACGGTCGCGGCCGAGCCGGACGGCGAAGTCGCCGCGCTTTACAAGGCGCTGGCGCGCAAGGTCGCGTCCAAGATCGCGGCGCAGTCCAAGGACTACTCGGCCAAGTTCCCGAGCATCGCCATCTCCAAGTCGACCTGAGGCGTCACCTGACGCCGCGCTGACGGCGCGCGAATGTCCGAGCGCGCCAGTCCCCCTGGAATGCCCTCCCTGGACAAGGGCTCTCCTTTGTGAAGAAATCGAGACGCGGTGGCCATTGGCGGCCACTTGTTTCGTTCCTGCACAAGAGCGGGCGCTGAGCCCGCAGGAGACAGCCGAATGGACATGAACCGGAGGCAGTTCTTCCGGGTGAGCGGTGCGGGGCTGGCAGCATCCAGCCTCGTGGCCTTGGGGTTTTCGCCGACGGCGGCTCTCGCCGAAGCGCGCAACTTCAAACTCGCCCGGGCGACCGAGACCCGCAACACCTGCCCCTACTGCTCGGTGGGCTGCGGCGTCATCATGTATTCGTTGGGCGACAAGGCGAAGAACGTCACATCGTCCATCATCCACATCGAGGGCGACCCTGACCACCCGGTCAACCGCGGCACGCTGTGCCCCAAGGGCGCCGGCCTGCTGGACTTCGTGCACAGCCCCAACCGGCTGAAGTTCCCGGAGGTCCGCGAGCCCGGCAGCGCCGAGTGGAAGCGCGTCAGCTGGGACGACGCGATGGGCCGCCTGGTCAAGCTGATGAAGGCCGACCGCGACGCCAACTTCCAGGCGACCAACGCCGACGGCAAGACAGTGAACCGCTGGCTGACCACCGGCATGCTCTGCGCCTCCGCGTCCTCCAATGAATCGGGCTACATCACCCACAAGGCGATGCGCTCGATGGGGATGCTGGTCTTCGACAACCAGGCGCGCGTTTGACACGCCCCGACGGTGGCCAGTCTGGCCCCGACGTTTGGGCGCGGTGCGATGACCAACCACTGGGTGGACATCAAGAACGCCGACCTCGTGCTCATCATGGGCGGCAATGCCGCCGAGGCCCACCCGTGCGGCTTCAAATGGGTCATCGAGGCCAAGCACCACAACAAGGCCAAGCTCATCGTCGTGGACCCGCGCTTCACGCGCTCGGCCGCGATGAGCGACTACTACGCGCCCATCCGCGCGGGCGCTGACATCGCCTTCCTGGGCGGCGTCATCAATTACCTGCTCGCCAACAACAAGATCCAGACCGAGTACGTCAAGCACTACACCAACGCCAGCTTCATCGTCGGCGAGGACTACAAGTTCGACGCCGGCATCTTCAGCGGCTACGACGAGACCAAGCGCCGCTACGACAACAAGAGCTGGGGCTACGAGCTGGATGACAAGGGCTTCGCCAAGGTCGACCCGACGCTGGAACACCCGCGCTGCGTGCTCAACGTGATGAAGGCGCATTACGCGCGCTACACGCCCGAGCAGGTCAGCAAGATCACCGGCACGCCCAAGGACAAGTTCCTGAAGGTCTGCGAAATGATCGCGGAGACGTCCAAGCCCGACAAGGTCATGACCATCATGTACGCGCTGGGATGGACGCAGCACAGCCAGGGCTCGCAGATGATCCGCACCGGCGCCATCATGCAGCTGCTGCTGGGCAACATCGGTCTGCCCGGTGGCGGCATGAACGCGCTGCGCGGTCATTCCAACATCCAGGGCCTGACCGACCTGGGCCTGCTGTCCACGTCCCTCACGGGCTACATGAGCCTGGCGCGCGACAGCGAGCAGGACCTGGAGACCTACTACAAGCCGCGTGCGATCAAGGCGCTGCGCCCCGGCCAGATGAGCTTCTGGCAGAACTACCCCAAGTTCTTCGTCAGCCAGCAAAAGGCCTGGTGGGGCAAGGCCGCGACCGTCGACAACCAATGGGCCTTCCACTACCTGCCCAAGTGGGACAAGGCGTACGACGTGCTGCAGACCTTCGAGCTGATGGCCCAGGGCAAGCTCAACGGCTACATCTGCCAGGGCTTCAACCCGGTGGGCAGCTTCCCCAACAAGAAGAAGATCGTCGCCGGCCTGTCCAAGCTGAAGTTCCTCGTCATCATCGACCCGCTCAACACCGAGACCGCCGAGTTCTGGAAGAACCACGGCGAGCACCACGACGTGAAGAGCGAGGAGATCCAGACGACGGTGTTCCGCTTCCCCAGCACCTGCTTTGCCGAGGAGGACGGCTCGCTCACCAACTCCGGCCGCTGGCTGCAATGGCACTGGAAGGGCGCCGAGCCCCCCGGCGAGGCCAAGGGCGATCCGGAGATCATTGCCGAGCTGTTCACGCGCATGAAGGCGGCCTACGTGAAGGAGGGCGGCGCCTTCCCCGACGCCATCGTCAACCTGACCTGGCCCTATCTGCAGCCCACCAACCCCTCGGCCGAGGAACTGGCCAAGGAGTACAACGGCAAGGCGCTGGCCGACGTCACCGATCCCAAGGACCCGACCAAGGTGCTGGCCAAGGCCGGCGAGCAGCTCAGCGGCTTCGGTCTGCTGCGCGACGACGGCAGCACGTCGTCGGGCTGCTGGATCTACGCCGGCGCCTGGACCCAGGCCGGCAACCAGATGGCCCGGCGCGACAACGCCGACCCCTACGGCATCGGCCAGACGCTGAACTGGGCCTGGGCCTGGCCGGCCAACCGGCGCGTGCTCTACAACGCGGCCTCCTGCGACCCGACCGGCAAGCCCTGGAACGGCAAGCGCCGCCTCGTCGCCTGGAACGGCGAGCGCTGGGGCGGCTCCGACGTGCCCGACATCCGCCCCGACGCCAACCCGACCGATGAAGACGCCGTGCGGCCCTTCATCATGACGGCCGAGGGCGTGGCGCGGCTGTTCGCGCCCAGCGGCATGGTGGACGGCCCGCTGCCCGAGCACTACGAGCCCTTCGAGACGCCGCTGGCGGCCAATCCCATGCACCCGGGCAACGCCAAGGCCAAGTCCAACCCGGCCGCGCGCGTGTTCAAGGGTGACCTGGAGGCCTTCGGCACGCCCAAGGACTTCCCGTACGTGGCCACCAGCTACCGGCTGACCGAGCACTTCCACTACTGGACCAAGAACGTCACCACCTCGGCCGTCATCCAGCCCCAGCAGTTCGTCGAGATCGGCGAGGAGCTGGCCAAGGAGAAAGGCATCGACAACGGCGGCTGGGTCAAGGTCAGCAGCAACCGCGGCTTCATCAAGGCCGTGGCGGTCGTCACCAAGCGCATCGCGTCGCTGGACGTGGACGGCAAGCGCGTGCACACCGTGGGCCTGCCCAACCACTGGGGCTTCGTCGGCGTCGCCAAACCCGGCTATCTCGTCAACACGCTGACCCCCTTCGTGGGCGACGCGAACACGCAGACGCCGGAGTTCAAGAGCTTCACCGTCAACATCGAAAAAGCCTGAGGGAGCGCGCCATGTCATCACTCCAATCTCTCGACATCGCCAAGCGCTCGGCCACGACGACCCCGTCCACCCAGGCCCGCAAGCACGTCGCCGAGGTCGCCAAGCTCATCGACGTGTCCTCCTGCATCGGCTGCAAGGCCTGCCAGGTCGCCTGCATGCAGTGGAACGACCTGCGCGACGACGTGGGCGACAACATCGGCACCTACGACAACCCGCGTGACCTGACGCCGCAGAGCTGGACGGTGATGCGCTTCTCGGAAGTGGAGGTCGAGAAGGACAAGCTCGAGTGGCTGATACGCAAGGACGGCTGCATGCACTGCGAGGACCCGGGCTGCCTGAAGAGCTGCCCGGCGCCCGGCGCCATCGTCAAGTACACCAACGGCATCGTTGACTTCATCTCCGAGCACTGCATCGGCTGCGGCAATTGCGTGACCGGCTGCCCCTTCGACGTGCCGCGCATCAGCAAAGCCGACTCCAAGGCCTACAAGTGCAGCCTGTGCTCCGACCGCGTCGGCGTGGGCCTGGAGCCGGCCTGCGCCAAGGCCTGCCCGACCGGCGCGATCCGTTTCGGCACCAAGGACGACATGCTGGACTACGGCGCCGAGCGTGTCGTCGACCTGAAGGAGCGCGGCTATGCCAACGCGGGTGTGTACGACCCGCCGGGCGTGGGCGGCACCCATGTTGTCTACGTGCTGCAGCATGCCGACAAGCCCGAGCTGTACCACGGCCTGCCCAAGGACCCGAAGATCAGCCCGCTGGTGTCGTTGTGGAAGGGCGCGGCCAAGCCGCTGGCCGTGGCGGCCATGATCGGTGCGGCGGTGGCGGGCTTCTTCCACTACACGCGCGTGGGCCCCATCGAGGACCCGGACGACCCTGAAGCCGACCGCAACGTCGCCCGCGACGATGCGAACCACCCCACCGCCTGACGGGAGCGCATCATGGCCACTCGCTTTCTGCAGCGCTACAGCGCCGGCGACCGCACCAACCACTGGCTGATCGTGCTGCTCTTCTTCGGCGCGGCGCTGTCGGGGCTGGCGTTCTTCCACCCCAGCCTGTACTTCCTCGTCAACCTGTTCGGCGGCGGCACCTGGGCGCGCATCCTGCACCCCTTCATGGGGCTGGCGATGGCGCTGTGCTTCGTCGTGCTGTTCGTCAAGCTGTGGCGCCACAACGTGATGAACGACTTGGACAGGGCCTGGCTCCAGCACAGTGGCGAGATGCTGCGCGGCGACAAGAGCCGCATGCCGCCCGTGGGCCGCTACAACGCCGGGCAGAAGCAACTGTTCTGGCTGATGACGGTGTGCCTGGGCGTGCTGGTCCTCACCGGCTTCATCTTCTGGCAGCCGTGGTTCGCCGAGAGCTTCCCCATCGTGGCGCGCCGCATCGCCGTCGTGCTGCATGCGCTGTCGGCCACGCTGCTGGTCATCGGCGTCATCGTGCACATCTATGCCGCCATCTGGGTCAAGGGCACCGTGCGTGCGATGACGCGCGGCACCGTCACCGAGGGCTGGGCGCGTCAGAATCACCCGCTGTGGCATCGCGAGATGACCGAAGGCATGAAGCAGGCCGAATGACCGCCAGTTCCCGCAAGATCCTCAGCCCCGAAGAAATCGCCGTCCGCGCCGGCGAGCAGCAGACCTTCCTGCACCTGCCCGAGCCCGGCGTGTTCGCCGAACGTGCGCTGCGGCTGCGCGCGCTGGCCGAAGGGCATGCGATGGGCGACTTCCTGCGCTTCGTCGCCGAGCTGGCCGATGTGCAGCACCGCGCCCTGTCCGCGTCCGTGGCCGTGCCGTTGCCGACGCCGCAGCAGATCGACGCCGCCGCGCGCGCCGGCCAGCCGCTGCTGCCCGCCGAAACCTGGCCGCGCGCGGCCGTCTGGCGTGACTCGCTGCGCGCGCTGCTGGCTGACCTGGCCCGCCACGTCGCCGCCGGCCCCGCCCGCGCGGCCGCGCTGCAGCTGGCCGAAGCCAGCGACGAACACCTGGACCTGCAGGCCGCAAGGCTGTTGACCGGCGTCATGCTGGGCCTGGACCTGGCCGCCGCGCCGCTGATCGCCGCGGGGCTGCAGCTGCACTGGGTGCGCCTGGTGCGGCAGACCGCCGCGGCCTGTGCAGACGCGCCGGTGGCGCCGTTCGGCCGCGTCGATGACCCGACGCAATGCCCCTGCTGCGGCTCGCCGCCGGTCGCCGCCGTCGAGCGCCTGGGCTCCGAGGGCGCGCGCTACCTCGCCTGCGGCCTGTGCGCCACGCAGTGGCATTACGTGCGCATCAAGTGCACGCATTGCCAGAGCACCAAGGGCATCTCGCTGCAGAGCCTGGCGGCCGCCGATGGCAGCGGCGCCGAGACCCAGCCGGCCGTGCAGGCCGAGTGCTGCAGCGAGTGCGGCCATTACCTGAAACTGATGCACCCGGCGCGCGACAATGGCATCGAGCCGGTCGCCGACGACCTGGCCACACTGACGCTGGACCTGCTGGTGGGTGAGGCCGGCCTGCAGCGCCACGGCCTGAACCTGCTGCTGCTGTTCGGCGAGCCGGACGAACCTTCGCCCCCTGGACGAGGCCACTGATGGCGACGCCCTACGAATCCGTGGTCCACGGTTCCAAGGCAGTCCCGAAAGACCTGCCGGCGCTGGACAAGCTGCTGCGCGACTGCGCACCGCTGGTGGCCGAGCACGGCCACACGCTGGTCGCCAACGAGGCCAGGGCGCTGCTGGACGGCTTGCGGGTGCGCGCCGTCGCGGGCCAGCTCTCTCGCCTCGAACTCGACGCGCTGCCGCGCTCGCTCGCCGCCCGCGTCGAGGCCCGCCTGCGGCCAGCCATGCGCGCCGTGCTCAACCTGACCGGCACCGTCATCCACACCAACCTCGGGCGCGCGCTGCTGGCCGACGCGGCGCTGGCGCAGGTGCTGGCGCTGATGACCTCGCCCAACAACCTGGAGTTCGACCTCGCAGCCGGCGGCCGCGGCGAGCGCGACTCGCTGGTCGAAGCGCTGCTGTGCGAGCTCACCGGTGCCGAGGCCGCCACGGTCGTCAACAACAACGCCGCGGCCGTGCTGCTGGGCATCGCCGCGCTGGCCGGCGGTCGCGAGGCCATCGTGTCGCGCGGCGAGCTGGTCGAGATCGGCGGTGCCTTCCGCATGCCAGATGTGATGACCGCCGCCGGTGCGACGCTGGTGGAGGTGGGCACCACCAACCGCACCCACCCGCGCGACTACGAGCAGGCCATCACGCCGCGCACCGGCCTCATCGTCAAGGTGCACACCAGCAACTACCAGGTGCAGGGCTTCACGTCGGCCGTGTCCGAGGCCGAGCTGGCGCCCATCGCGCACGCCGCCGGCCTGCCGCTGATGACCGACCTGGGCAGCGGCGCGCTGGTCGACATGAGCGCCTACGGCCTGCCGGCCGAGCCCATGCCGCAGCAGATGCTCAAGGCCGGCTGCGATGTAGTGACCTTCAGCGGCGACAAGCTGCTGGGCGGCCCGCAGGCCGGCCTCATCGTCGGCAGCCGCGCGGCCGTGGACCGCATCCGCAAGTTCCCGATGAAGCGTGCGCTGCGCCTGTCCAAGCTGCCGCTGGCGGCGCTGGAGGCCACGCTGCGGCTGTACCTGCGGCCGGAGCGGTTGGCGCAGGACCTGCCGACGCTGCGGCACCTGACTCGACCTCAGGCGCAGATCGCCGATCTGGCGCAGCGCCTGCTGCCCCAGATGGCGGCCGCCGTCGCGCCGCGCTTCACGGTCGAAGCCGTTGCGCTGCAAAGCCAGATCGGCTCCGGCTCGCTGCCCGTCGAACGCCTGCCGTCCGCCGGCCTCGCGATCACCGCGGTCGATGGCCGTGGCCGCACGCTCGAAGCCCTGGCGACGGCGCTGCGCGCGCTGCCGCGACCGGTCATTGGCCGCGTGCAGGAGCAACGCCTGGTGCTGGACATGCGTTGTCTCGACGAGCCCGTGCTGCTGACCTCGCAGTTGCCCGTGCTCAAGGAGTCGCTGACGTGATCGTCGGCACCGCCGGCCACATCGACCACGGCAAGACCACGCTCGTGCGTGCGCTGACCGGCGTCGACACCGACCGGCTGCCCGAAGAGAAGGCGCGCGGCATCAGCATCGAGCTGGGCTATGCCTACCTCGATGTGCCCATGCTGGACGAGCGACCCGGCGCCCGGCCGCCCGAAGCCGGGGCGCTGCCCCCTCGGGGGGCGGACGGTACCTCCGGCCGGGGGCTGCATCGCATCGGCTTCATCGACGCGCCCGGCCACGAGAAGCTCGTGCACACCATGCTGGCCGGCGCCAGCGGCATCGACTTTGCGCTGCTGCTGATCGCCGCCGACGATGGCGTCATGCCGCAGACGCGCGAGCACCTGGCCGTGCTGAGCCTGCTGGGCCTGCACCGCGGTGCCGTCGTCATCACCAAGGCCGACCGCGCCGACGCTGACCGCCTGGCCGCGCTGGCCGAGGAGGCGAGGTCGTTGCTGGAAAACACCGGCCTGGCCGACGCGCCCGTGCTCACCGTGTCCGCAGCCACCGGCCAGGGGCTGGATGCGCTGCGCGAACTGCTCTTTGCCGCCGCCCGTGCGCTGCCGCCGCGCAGCAGCCAGGACCTGGCCGCGCGGCTGGCGGTGGACCGCGCCTTCAGCCTGGACGGCGTGGGCACCGTCGTCACCGGCACGCTGCACAGCGGCAAGATCGCGGTCGGCGACGAACTGGTCATCCAGGGCCACCGGGCCCGTGTGAAGAGCCTGCATGCGCAGAACCGCGCCGTCGAGCGCGCGCGCGCCGGCCAGCGCTGCGCCGTGGCCCTCGCCGGCCTGGCCCGCGAGCAGGCGCCGCGCGGCCAGTGGCTCACCGCGCCGGCCGTGGCGCTGGCCACGGAGCGCTTCGACG
Source organism: Roseateles sp. P1_C6 (assembly GCF_056406315.1). NCBI lineage: Bacteria > Pseudomonadati > Pseudomonadota > Betaproteobacteria > Burkholderiales > Sphaerotilaceae > Roseateles > Roseateles sp. P1_C6. The sequence continues at coordinate 260,236 of NZ_JBFUAK010000001.1, read as the reverse complement.
CCCGCCTGACGCTGTGGCCCGGCGAAGCCAAGCCGCTGCGTTCCGGCATGCGCGTGCACCTGCACCTGGGCGCCCAGGCCGTCATGGCCAGCGTCGCCGTGCTGGACGGCGAGGCCATCGCGCCCGGCGGCTCGGCGCTGGTGCAGCTGCTGGCCCATGCCCCCGTCGGCGCCTGGCGCGGCGACCGCTTCGTGCTGCGCGACGCCGGTGCCAGCCGCACGCTGGCCGGCGGCGTCGTGCTCGACCCCTTCGCGCCGGCGCGCTACCGCCGCACGCCCGAGCGCCTGGCCGAGCTGTCCGCCCGCGAGCTGCCCACGCTGGCGCAGCGCCGCGAGCGCCTGCTGGCCCTGGCCCCGTTGGGCCTGGACCTGGCCCGCTGGGCGCAGGCCGAGGGCTTGGCCGAGCCCGGGCAGGGCTGGGCGCTGGGCGACAGCGCCTGTGCAGCGCTGACGGGCCAGTTGCTGGCCAAGCTGGCGGCCTTTCACGCCCAGTTCCCCGACGAACTCGGGCCCGATGCCGCCCGGTTGCGTCGCCTCGTCGCACCACGCATGGCCGAACCGCTGTGGCGCCAGCTGCTGGATCAGCTGCGCACCGGCGACCGCGTCGCGCTGCGTGGCGCGTTTGTGCATCTGCCCGAGCACGGCGTGCAGCTGTCGGCCGTGGAGCAGCGCATCGCGCAGAAGGTCGCACCGCGCCTCGCGCTGGCGGGTGCCGATGGCGCGTGGGCGCGAGACCTGGCCAAGGACTGCGCCGAGCCCGAGCCGCTGATGCGCGCCACGCTGGCACGCCTGGCGCGGCAAGGGGACCTGCACCAGGTGGTGAAGGATCTGTACTGCGACACCGCCACGATGACGACACTCGCGACCATCGCGCGGCGCCTGGGTGCCGAGCAAGGCAAGGTCACCGCGGCCGCCTTCCGGGACGCCACCGGCATGGGCCGCAAGCGGGCCATCCAGCATCTGGAACATTTCGACCGCGTGGGCCTGCTGCGGCGGGTCGGTGACGAGCACCGGCTGCGGGCGGACAGCGCGCTGTTTGCAGAGGCGGCGGCATGAACATGGAGGGGCAACGACACCGGTGTGTCGGCCGGGCTTCAAACCCGGTGGGTGGCGCCACGCGCCGCTGGGAGGGTTCGACTCCCTCGCCCCTCCGCCACGAGCATGGGCTCGCCTGCTGCGCGGGCACATCTCGGCCCTGCGCTCCTTGCCGTACGAGAGTACGGCTGCGGTGCTCGAACCGACCTGAGCCCGCTCGCGACGGCGATCCCACGCTCGTGGGCTGCGCAGTAGGGCTGGCATGGTGAACATGGCTTCGAGCGCGATGCCGCCTGACTTCTGGCTCTGGCCCGACGACCAGACCTGGGCCCAGCCCTTGGCCGGCGGCCATGTCCGCATCGGCATCACGGCCCTCGGCCTGAAGGCTTCGGGCGACATCTACATGTGCCGCCCCAAATCCGTGGGCAGCGAGATCGAGCAGGGGCGCTCGCTGGGCGTGGTGGAGCTGGCCAAGTCCATCGTGGCGGTCAAGTCGCCGCTGTCCGGCGTCGTCACGCGGGTCAACGAGGCGCTGGAGGAACAGCCCGAACTGGTCCATCGGTCACCCTATGAGCAGGGCTGGCTGGTCGAACTGGCGCCGTCGCGGCTGGACGCCGAGAAGGCCGCGCTGGCCATCGGTGAGGCGGCCATCCGCGAGGCGCTGACGCGCTGGGCCTGGCTCAACAAGCTGGATGCCGGCTCATGAAGCGAACCGGCCTGGCCATCCTGCTCTGGGCAGCCGACCCCGACGACCCGGTGCGGCTGGCCACGCCCTTTGCCCATGCGGCCGCGGCGGCGGCGCTGGAGATGCAGGTCGAGGTCTATTTCTCGGCGCGCGCCGTGCTGCTGCTCAAGCCCGGCGTCGCCGAAGCGCTGCGCGCGTCCGACCGCTTCGACAAGTCCATCGCCGACTGGATGCAGGATGCGCTGGCACACGGTGCACGCTTCTTCGCCTGCTCCGATGCGCTGGCGGCCCAGGGGCTGACGCATGACGATCTGATCCCGGCCGGCCGCCGTCACGGCGGTGCGGTTCAATACGCCTCCCGCGCCGCGCATTCGGCGTGGGCCACGCTGGTGTTCTGACCCCCTCAATCAACCTCCTCAGGAGAAATCACATGGCTCTCTCTCGTGTCGTCGCCGGTCTGGCGCGCGGTGTGGTGTTGTCGCTGTCGCTCGTGGCCGCGGCGGCCCAGGCTCAAGCAGTGCTGCGCGTCACCGCCATCCCCGACGAGTCGCCCACGGAGCTGGCGCGCAAGTTCGCGCCGCTGGGCGCCTACCTGGAGAGCAAGCTGGGCATGAAGGTCGAGTGGACGCCTGTGACGGACTACGCCGCTGCCGTGGAAACGGTCGTCAACAAGAAGATCGACCTGGCCTGGTTCGGCGGCTTCACCTACGTGCAGGCCAACGTGCGCTCGGGCGGCAAGATCCTGCCGCTGGTGCAGCGCGAGGAGGACGAGAAGTTCCGCTCCGTCTTCATCACCGACGCCAAGAGCAGCATCAACAAGCTGGAAGACCTGAAGGGCAAGACGCTGTCCTTCGGCTCGGCCAGCAGCACCTCCGGCCACCTGATGCCGCGCAGCTTCCTGCTGGCGGCCAAGATCAACCCCGACGTGGACCTCAAGCGCGTGGCCTTCAGCGGCGCGCACGACGCCACCATCGCCGCCGTTGCCAGCGGCAAGGTGGATGCCGGCGCGCTGAACATCTCGGTCTGGGAGAAGTTCGTCACCGAGAAGAAGGTGGACCCGGCCGCCGTCAAGGTGTTCTACACGACGCCGCCTTACTTCGACTACAACTGGTCGGTGCACGCCGACATGCCCGAGGCGCTGCGCGAGAAGATCAAGGCCGCCTTCCTGGCGCTGGACCCGGCCACGCCGCAGGGCAAGGAAATCCTGGGCCTGCAGCGCGCCACCAGGTTCATCCCGAGCAAGCCGGACAACTACAACGGCATCAAGGCCGCTGCCGAGAACGCCGGGTTGCTGAAGTGAGTGTGCTGCCGGCCGGCCTGGACGCGTTGCTGACGCGTTATTCGGTCGGCCCCAAGCACCTCGTCGAGCCGGGACCGAGTGACGAGCAGCTCGCGCTGATGACGCAGGCTGCCTTGCGCGCCCCCGACCACGCCGAACTGGTGCCTTACCGATTCAAGCTGGTGCGTGACGCCGCCAAAGAGGGCATGGCTGCCCTGTTTGCCGACGCGGCCCGCGCCGCCGGCAAGGGCGACGACGGTGCGGCGCTGGACGCCGAGCGGGCGCTGCGGCCACCGATGACGGTCGCCGTCGTCGCCCGCATCGATCTGGGCCACCCGCAGGTGCCGGCCCACGAGCAATGGGCGGCCGTCGGCGGCGCGATCAGCAACTTCCTGATGGCCGCGCATCTGCTGGGCTTCGGCGGCAAGATGCTCAGCGGCGCCAAGGTGCGCAACCCGGCCATCGCGGCGGCGTTTTGCGAGCCCGGCGAGACGCTGGTGGGCTGGATCGCACTGGGCACACCGGTGCGCACACCGACCGGCCTCGCCCGCAAGCCCGACCCCGGGCAGGTGCTGATCGACTGGCACCCGCCTTGCAAGTGACAGTTCGCTTATGGAACTCACACCTAGAGAGAAAGACAAGCTGCTGCTGTTCACGGCTGCATTGCTTGCCGAGCGGCGCCGTGCGCGTGGCTTGAAGCTGAACTACCCGGAGGCCGTCGCCTTCATCAGCGCCGCCATCCTCGAAGGCGCCCGCGACGGCAAGACCGTCGCGCAGCTGATGAGCGAGGGCCGCGAGATCCTGACCCGGGCCGACGTCATGGACGGCATCGCCGAGATGATTCCCGAGATCCAGGTCGAAGCCACCTTTCCCGACGGCACCAAGCTGGTCACCGTCCACCAACCGATTGCCTGACCATGCGCGCACTTGCACTGCTCCTGATCGCCACCCCGGCCCTTGCCCACGACGGCCACGGCCCCGCCGGCCCGCACCTGCACGGCTGGGATGGCACCGGCACGCTAGCGCTCGTCGCCGCGGCGGCGGTCGCGATCTGGTGGCTGACCAAGGGCCGCAAGTGATGATCCCGGGCGAGCTGATCACTGCAGAGGGCGAGCACGAACTCAACCCCGGCCGGCGCACGCTGACGCTGAAGGTCGCCAACACCGGCACGCGGCCCATCCAGGTCGGCTCGCACTACCACTTCGCCGAGACCAACGCGGCGCTGGGCTTCGACCGCGAGGCCGCGCGCGGCATGCGCCTCAACATCTGCAGCGGCACGGCGGTGCGCTTCGAGCCCGGGCAGACGCGCACCGTCGAACTCGTCGACCTGGGCGGCGACCGCGCCGTCTGGGGCTTCCGCGGCCTCGTGCAAGGCAAGCTATGAAGATCAGCCGCCGTGCCTACGCCGAGATGCTCGGCCCCACCGTCGGCGACAAGCTGCGCCTGGCCGACACCGCCCTCGTCATCGAGATCGAACAAGACCTGACGCTGCGTGCCGGCGGCTACGGCGAGGAAGTGAAATTCGGCGGCGGCAAGACCGTGCGCGACGGCATGGGCCAGTCCCAGCGCATCAACGGTCGCGGCCCCGGCGATGCGGTGGACACCGTCATCACCAACGTCGTCATCCTCGACCACTGGGGCATCGTCAAGGCCGACATCGGCTTGCGCGGCTGCCGCATCGCGGCCATCGGCAAGGCCGGCAACCCCGACATGCAGCCCGGCGTGGACATCGTCATCGGCCCAGGTACCGAGATCATTGCGGGCGAGGGCTTCATCGTCACGCCCGGCGCCATCGACACCCACATCCACTTCATCTGCCCGCAGCAGATCGAAGAAGCGCTGATGAGCGGCGTGACCACCATGATCGGCGGCGGCACCGGCCCCGCCACCGGCACGCTGGCCACCACCTGCACGCCCGGGCCCCACCACATCGCCACGATGCTGAAGGCGGCCGAGGCCTTCCCGATGAACCTCGGATTCATGGGCAAGGGCAATGCGTCGCGACCCGAAGGCCTGATGCAGCAGATCGACGCCGGCGCCATCGGCCTGAAGCTGCACGAGGACTGGGGCACCACGCCCGCGGCCATCGACAACTGCCTGAACGTGGCCGAGCTGACCGACACGCAAGTCGCCATCCACACCGACACGCTCAACGAAAGCGGCTTCGTCGAGGACACGATTGCCGCCTTCAAGGGCCGCACCATCCACAGCTTCCACACCGAAGGCGCGGGCGGAGGCCATGCGCCGGACATCATGCGCGTGGTGGGCGAGGCCAACGTGCTGCCCAGCTCCACCAACCCGACGCGGCCGTTCACCGTCAACACGCTGGACGAGCACCTCGACATGCTGATGGTCTGCCACCACCTGGACGCCGGCATCGCCGAAGACCTGGCCTTTGCCGAAAGCCGTATCCGCCGCGAGACCATCGCCGCCGAAGACATCCTGCACGACCTCGGCGCCATCAGCATGTTCTCGTCCGACTCCCAGGCCATGGGCCGTGTGGGCGAGGTTTCCCTGCGTTGCTGGCAGACGGCGCACAAGATGAAGGTGCAGCGCGGCGCCTTGCCAGGAGACGGCGCCGGCAACGACAACGCCCGCGTGAAGCGCTACCTCGCCAAGCTCGCCATCAACCCCGCGCTGGCCCACGGCATCAGCCACGAGGTCGGTTCGATTGAAGTCGGCAAGTGGGCCGACCTCGTGCTGTGGAAGCCCGCCTTCTTCGGCGTGAAGCCGTCGCTCATCCTGAAAGGCGGCTTCATCGCCGCCGCCGCGATGGGCGACGCGAATGCTTCCATTCCGACGCCGCAGCCGGTGCACTACCGGCCGATGTTCGGCAGCTTCGGCGCGGCCCTGCAGCAGGGCTCGCTGACGTTTGTCAGCCAGGCCGGCCAGGTCAACGTCGAGAAGCTGGGCCTTGCCAAGACGCTGGTACCGGTGAAGGGCTGCCGCTCGGTCAAGAAGGCCGACATGCTGCTCAACAACTACCTGCCGGTGATGGAGATCGACGCGCAGACCTATGAAGTGAGGGCGGACGGCGTGCTGCTGACCTGCGAACCGGCGAAGGAGCTGCCGATGGCGCAGAGGTATTTCTTGTTTTAAACAGCTTTAATTTAGCCTTCGGCGCCCTGATCCCAACCAATCTGCGGCGGTTCGCTGCTTGACGGAAGCTCTTCCGCGCGACTTTGGGTGCGCCAAGCGATTTGAGTTAATTCTCGGATGCGATCCACAAAAGGTTTTGCCTCCTTCCCGAATTTTCCAAGCGCTACACCGGCATCGCCAATAAGGCCCCAAAGCCGGTCTAAGTCTGAAGTCTTCTTGTGTATCTCGGCTTGCAAGCGCTCAAGTCTCCTTAGGATTCTCTGGCGGTGCTCTTCAGTGATGTCGCCGCATTGGACAAGCCAGTTGCGCAACTCGTTCACAAGCTGCTGCACTCGCTCAATATCGCCTTGGGAAAACTCGTAGTGGAACTGCTTTCCCATTGCCATCAGCACCTGTGATGCGACTATGGACTGCTGTTCCTTGGCTTCGATTTTTTCAATATCTGACGTAAGCTTTTGAATGGCGTTGTAAATGGCCGCCATTTTGCTGTTGGGAGATGAGGTCTTAACATAATTGACCGGAGCGGCGTCCCAATTGGTGAATATGGTGTCTAAAACGGTGTCCGCTTCGATCATTGTTTCGATATTTTCGTCGGTAAAGCCGGGCTGCTCGTGGTCAATTTCGCCTAAGGTGATTCGGCAGATTTGCTTGGCCACATTGAGATAGTCATTTCCATATGTCTCAAAAGCTTCTAGAAATTCTTGTCTCATCATTCGCCTTTCTCTAAATTTGTACGACCCACGCCGAATCACTCGACGGTGCATCAGCGTCTGCGGGGCGCGAATTTGCCAGTGCCAAGTCTCCGTTACGCGAGGCACCCCGTGGCTAAGCATCTGCCCGCTCCTGCACCTGCTCACGACGTGCCGCAGAGGCCGGGGGCAGGTCTCAAATTTCAACCCGCTCCCCAAGTCTTCGGCAACCACCGCGACCATCTGCACCTACAACGCCAATTCAAGAGTGCATGACCTGGCGTTGGTTCGACGCCAGCCGCTTCAAATGACTCGCACCCCCGGCAACTTCGCCATCCGCCGGTCGAACGTGGCCGTGAACTCGCAGCCCAGCTGCTGGTGCTTGGCCGCAATCAGACAGTCCGAGAACCCGCACGACGCTTTCGCGAACAGGTTGGCCGCCACCGCGACCGCATCGCGGTGCTCGAAGCAAAACGCGGGCTCGTCCAACAGGCTGTGCACGGCCGCAAGCTGGGCGGCCTTGTCCTGCTCATAGGCCGACGCCAGCACCCACAGCGCCTCTGCCAACACCACGTCGGTCACGAGCAATGAGCCCATGCCTTGGCCGTGTTCACTCAGCAGGGCTTCGACGCGTGGCGCCTGTACCGGGTCGTCGTTCAGCCACAGGCGCAACAGCACATTCGTGTCGAGCCCGATCACCGCTTGGCCTTCGTGTGCTTGCCTCGCAGCTGTGCGGCAATGCCGGCGTCCATGTCTTCCACCGACAGCGACGCAGAGTGAGGCGACTTCAACAGCCCACGCAGGCGCAGCGCATTGGGCTTGATGGCGCGCACGGTGATGGTGTCGTCCGCCATCAGTTCAAAGTCCAACGTCGACCCGGCATCCAGGCCGAGCCGATCACGGATTTCCTTGGGCAAAGTGACCTGCCCCTTGCTGGTGAGAGTGGCGAGCATGGCAACTCCTTGCTGTTGATGCCTTACATGGTATGCGAGTAAGGAATTTGACGCAAAGCCTCTTGCTCGTGAAAGCCGGGGTCACGCCTCATGTTTCAACCTCCTCCCCAAGTCCTCGGGAGCCACAGCGGCCACCTACCCCGACAAGCCAATTCGAGAGCCCGGTTGGTTGGTGTGGTCTCATCGTCGCCCGCGCCTTGACCAGCCCGGATGGTCGTCGTCATGGGCTACATGGCAGCGGTGGTGTCGCGGCTGGTCGGGCTGACAATGCCGCGCCGCTGAGAGGGCGCGGAGATATCTCAACCATAGCGAGCCTTTAGAAATGTCATGCCCGCGTTGATGTCGCTGCTCCTGAGCCTCGCTTGCCTCGTGTCCGCCTGCGCCGGCGGCAGCAGCGGCGGGATGATCGGCCTGACGCCGGTCGTCGCCAGTCAGTCGCCCGCTTCGGCCGCGTCGGCGCCCGCCTATGTCTACGCCGGTACGCTGGCGCGCGATAAGTCCATCGCATCCAAAATCACCGGCATCACCTACCCGTATCACGTCTACCTGCCCGAAAACTACGCGACCTCGGGCAAGAGCTACCCGGTGATGTACGCGACCGACGGCCAATGGAGCTTTCGGGCGTTCTCCAGAATGCTGGACCAACACCGCAAGGCCATGATTCTGGTGAGCATCGAGCAGGGTGGCCCCGAGCCTGACCGCCGGGCTGTCGACTACAGCGTGAACGGCGCGCCGGCCTATGCCCGCTTTCTGCGGGAGGAACTGGTGCCTCTGATCGAGGCCAGCTACCGCACGACGGAGGTTCGCACCTACACCGGCACTTCCTATGGCGCGTTGCTGGGCTCTGTGATGCTGAGTACCGAAGACGTGGCCAAGCCGTTCTTCAGCAACTACCTGCTGTTCGACGGTTCCTTCTGGGCGCTGACGGCCAAGAACATCCAGGACGAGGACGCTCGCTTCGCGGCCAGCAGCCGCTTGGCCGTTCACCTGATCCTGACGAGTGCGAATGCACCTGGCAATGTGCGCGACGTGATCGACTACGAGGCGCGCTACAAGGCCCGGGCCTTTATGGGCCTGCGAATCGATCGCAAGGACTTCAACGTCGCGCACAACGACGTCGGCAAGCCATCGTTCGATTGGGCGATCGACCTGATCGAGTGAACGAAACCGAGCGCGACATGGGGTGCCGGTGAAGGGCGCCCGCTCGGTCGGCGCCTCCATGCGACGCCTTCGTCGTACAGACGTATTCCGAGCCCGCCATGGATCAGCCGGTTTTAGGGGCTGACGGCCGTCGGGCGGGCGCGTAGCGTTGGGTCACCGCACAAGGAGACGCCATGCCTACCAGATGCCTTCGAGGAATTGTGGCCGCGTCGTGGCTGACGATGTCGCTTTCAGCCATGGCGGCCACCGTCCAGGTGGAGGCGTTCCTCCGCAGCACGAGCGCGGACAACGTCGTCACCAATCCCACCATCTGCACGCCGGGCAGCACCCTGACGACGGAGTGCGTGTCCTTCTCGCGGACCATCAGCCTGGGCTCGCCGACGCTGGACACCGGGACGGTGACCCACATCCGTTCAACGTTCGACAACGGCAACGTCTCACAGGTGCCGAACTTCGTGATGAACGGCACTGCACGGGCGTTTGCGGATTTCGGCCAGCTTCACGCCTCCAACTTCGTTCAGATCCAGGGCGCCGGCGGCAACAACGTCACCATCGGTGCGCGCTCCTTCGTGCAGTTGACCGATTTCGTGACCGTGCAATCGTCCGTGTTGCCTGTTGGCAGCCCCGTGACGGTCAAGATGACGATGGACGTGAGCGGGACCGGCGGTGGCTGGATGAACTTCGGCGTCAACGCGTTCGTTCAGCGGGTGGGGGTGTCGAACGACTTCCCGGTGGGCGGCGACTCGTTGGAGGACTACGAGACGACCTACAACACCAAGGTAGGTGACAGGTTCCAGGTCGTCTACGGGCTGGCGGCCTATGCGCGAATGTTCTCGACCGCCTGGGGGCCTGCCAACGTGCTCAATGGGCGCAACAACAGTTCCAACTACGGCAACTCCGTGCATCTCTACATGGGCGGCCTGGACCCGTCGCTGGGTGTCACGCTGCAAAACAGCAACGGCTTCACCTATGCCACCTCAGCAGTGCCCGAGCCGGCCTCGGCGTGGCTGCTGCTGACCGGGCTGCCGCTGCTGGCGCGGCGGGCTCGCCGCCGTCAATACACGTCGGCGGGTTGACGGGCTGCTGAGGAGGCAGGGCCTGGCAGCCCTGCGCAGGCCGTTCTCAGACCTTGTGCGCGGCCCCGGCACCTGCACGCTTGCGCAGCAGGTGGAGCAGCGGCAGCCCGCCCGCCAGCAGCAGGGCCCAACTGCTCGGCTCGGGGACGGCGCTGATGGTCAAGCTGGCAGCGGGGCCGGGCAGCCAGTTCCAGGCTGCTGGCGCGTTTGCGTCGCCGCGGATGCCCAGGTGGGTGGTGATCACGCCGCCTTCGGGATCGCGCGCGTTGCCCAGGCCCAGCGCGCCGAGGAAGCCGTTGGCCTCGCTGTTCTTCTCCGAGCCGGCGTCGTAGCCGTACAGGTTGATCGTGACGGTGCCGGTGATGGTCGACAGGTCCAGGCCGCTGACGCCGACAAAGCCGTCATTCGTCCAGCCCAGCATGGTGGCGAACGACAGCAGGTGGTGGGAAGCATCGGCTTGCACCGTCACCTTCACGGAGTCCTGTTGAGGCAGGGGCGCCGACAGCGGCGCCGCAACGCTTCGCACGCTCGCGCCGACGAGGGCGTTCACCTCGTTGAGCAGGAAGCTGCGGTCGCCACCTTCTGCAATGCGCCAGATCGTCTCAGGTGCGGCCTGGCCGACGGTGAAAGCCGTGTAGGCGTCGCTGTGCGTGATGAACACCGGCGGCGAGAGCCGCTGGCCGGTCTGCGCCGTCGCGGGGCCGGTGGCCACGGCATCACTCGTGAGGTTCTTGAACGTGATTTCGTAAGCCGGCGCTTGTGCAGCGGCCAGTTGAGGCAGCGAGAGGGCTGCCGCGAGCGTCACCCCCAGGGCGGTGAGCCGATGAGGCACGAGGGCTGTCGGGCGTGCGGAAGGGGCGGTGGATTGGTCGGTGTTCATCGAGAGATCTCCTGTGGATTGGCACGCAGGGCAACACCCTGCGTGCTGCAGTCGCTGCCGGGCCGCAGCCATTACTCCCTAGCTTGACGGTGGCCACTCGGATGGGGGTGGTCCTGTAAGGAGCAAGGCTGACGGTCGACCAACGCGCCGGCCAAAAGAGCCGAAAGCCGGATTCAGAAGCCGATCGCCGCCTGTGCCGCCATGGACGACAGTTGGAGATCAGGGGCCAGCGCGTCTTCGTGGTCGGCCAGGCCGCCACCTGATTCGGGCGGTCCGGCCGACGAGCCACCGGACATCGCACCAGGCCGGCCACCTCTCGCGGTGGCCGGCGGCTCAGCGGCTGTTCGCCTCGCTGAAGCTGACCCGCAGCTTCCCGCCCACCACCTTCACGTCTTTCACCGCCAGCCGGGCCAGCATGCCCTTGGCGGTGCTCGTGTCCACGGTGTAGACGGGGCGGCGCTGCAGCGCGTCCTTGGCGAGTTGCGGGGCGTAGAGCTTCACCACCTCGGCGTACTCGGCGGGCAGGCCACTCAGCTCCAGCGTCGTGACCTGCAGGTCTTCCAGGAAGAGCTGGCCCTCGGCCGGCACGTAGTGCGGCCGCGCCGACAGGCCGACGCGGCCGGTGCGCTCGCGCGTGCCCAGCGTCACCTTCGCGTCGGCCGTCAGGCCGATGCGGTCGTCGCCCTCGGTCAGCACCACGACGGGGTTGGACAGGTCCAGGCAGGCGATGAGCAGTTTGCAGTGGTGGGTGGGGAAGCGCGGCGCGATGCGCGCCTGCAACTCGGGCTGCTCGATGTCGAGGTGGCCGGCGTGCAGGCGGCTGACGACGGCGCAGGTGGCGAGGGCCACGCTGGCGATGAGCGCAGCGGCGACCAGGGCGAGGCGGCGGGACATGGGAGCGGAGGCTACATGAGGTCGCCCATGCGCCCGGTAACGGCGCCCCGGCCTATCTCTTCGAGCTGTCGAGCGGCGCACGCGTGACGTCCTTGATCTTCTTGTGCGTGCCGTAGCCGACATGCAGATGCCCTTGCCACACCAGGCTCTTCGGGTCGTGGCAGCCGACGCGCTTGCGGCAGTTCGTCCGCGCCGCGCAGCAGGAAGGCGCGGGAGAAGAGGCGCCCGTCATCGTTCGGCGTGATGGCCAGCGGCAGGCGCTGCTTGTCCCCGCTGGGGTTGTTGACCGTGAACGCCGTGCCGTCGGGCAGGTTGCCGGCGCTTCGTTTGGCGCGTGACGCGGGCATGTCGGTCGGCACCGGCTGGGCAGGCTGGGCTCGAGTTCGTGGCTGACCTTGTTGTTGTCGTGCGGCAGGTTCTGCATCCGCCCGCGTCGCAGCCGGTCAGCCCCAGCGGGTCGTCGGTCCAGAAGGCCGCGGCGATCAGGCCCGGCCGCATGTGGAAGGGCGGTTCAACTGGCGCAGGACGACGAGACGGTGCTTGCGCGCCTTGCAGGCGAGCCAGAATCGAGCGTCACCCGGAGTGCCGATGAGCAACGACCTTCCCCTTTTCCGCTACCACCCCGACCCGCTGGCCACCGGCGCCATCGAGGCGCGACAGGTCCAATGCGCCTGCTGTGGCCAGGTGCGTGGCTTTGTCTATGTGCAGCCGGTCTATGCGACCAGTGATCTCGATGAGAAGCTGTGCCCCTGGTGCATCGCGGATGGCTCGGCGGCGGGCAAGCTGGGCGCGAGTTTCTCGGACGCGCATCCGCTCGCGCAGGCGGGGCTGGCGCAGGAGATCGTGGACGAGGTGAGCCTGAGGACACCAGGTTTTTCGTCCTGGCAGCAGGAAGTGTGGCTGGCGCATTGCAACGACGCGTGCGAGTTCCGCGGCGACGCGTCGGTGCAGGACGTGGACCGCGCCAGCGAGGCCACGAAGGCGGACTGGCGGCAGCACTACGGCTTGAGCGAGAAGGACTGGGCCCGCGCGACCGCGGACTACGAGCCCGCAGGCGACAACGCTTTCTACAAGTTCGCGTGCCGGCACTGCGGGGTGGTGCGGCTGGGGTGGGATCGCTCGTGAGTGAGCGCCAGGCCGCAGCCGCAGTTGGCATGCGGATCGTCGTGGTCGATCCGCCGCCTGGTGTCAGCTTCGCCGTGCAGCGCGGCAAGTCGGAACTGTTGGCGCCGTTGGCCGGGCAGGGCGAGACGGTTCAGTTCGAGTTGTCGCTTCGCCTGGGCGCACCGCTCGCGGACGGGTCGATCAACTTCCTGGGCGAGTTTGCACAGGGCACACCCACGGATCGTTTCGTCTACCTCAACGCCGGCACCCTGGCGGGACAGCCAGGCTCCGCCTGGACGCGCCGCGCCAAGTTGAAGCTGGCCGCCATTCCCCCGGAGGTCGTGGCGGCCGTGCTGGCTTCCGGTGAGGGATTCATCGAAGCGCGCGTGCTGGGCACCATGGCCGATGGCGGCCCGATCTGCGCTTCGGTGAAGCCGCAGGCGGTGGTGTGGGCCCACGTGGCCTGACCTGCCAGCCAGCCAGGGGGCTGGCCGCCGGTCGGCATTCAAGCTCGCTTCTCCCGCGTCCGCTGGCTGCCCGCCTTGCCGATCTTCTTCCACTTGCTGCGCTGCTCGATGCGCTCCAGCGCCGTCAGCTCGCCGCGCTGGGCGTCGCGCATCAGCTTCTTGTAGTTGTCGAGCCGGTCCGCGTCGACGTGGGCGCGGACCGCGCATCCCGGCTCGCCCTCATGGCAGCAATCGCGAAAGCGGCACTGCAGTGCCAGCGCCTGCACGTCCTCGAAGGCGGTGGCGAGCGTGCTGGCATCCGCATCGGGCCGGAAGGTGCGCAGGCCCGGGGTGTCGATGATGCAGCCGCCCAGTGCGCAGCGATGCAGCGAGCGCGCCGTCGTCGTGTGGCGGCCGCGGCCGTCGCCCTTGCGCACGCCGCCCGTGGACTGATCGGCATTGGCCAGCGTGTTGATGAGCGTGGATTTGCCCGCCCCCGACGAGCCGAGCAGCACAAGGGTCTGGCCCGCGTGCAGCCACGGGCCGATGGCGGTGCTGGCCTGGCGCGTCAGCGCATTGACGGGCAGCACCGGCACGGTGGCGGGCAGGCGGGCATACATCTCGGCGATGCGTGCCTGCGCGTGCGGTGCAATGTCGAGCTTGGTGAGCACGACGACCGGCGCCACGCCGCAGGCGCGCACCATCGCGATGTAGCGCTCCATGCGGCGGGCGTTGAAGTCGGCGTCGAGGCCCATCACCAGCAGCGCCGCGTCGACGTTGCTCGCCAGTGGCTGGCGGCGCCCGTCGTTGGCACGGCGCGCGATCTGCGTGACGGGCTCGACCCGGTCGGCGACCCAGGCCTGGCCGTGTTCGTCGACGTGCATGCCGACCCAGTCGCCGATGGTCAGTGGCTGACCCTCGGCCTGCAGTTGCTGCACCAGCCGGGGCAGCACGCGGGCAAAGAGCTCGGTGCGGCCGTCATGCAGCGTGAAGCAGTCGCGCTGTACTTCGGTCACGCGCGCCAGGCGCAGGCCGGGCTCGGGTGAGCCGGGCGGTTGAAGGCGTTGTGCCGCACGGCTCGCGATGGCGTGAGTGAGCCCGAGGGCGTGCAGCGTCTCGAAATCGATGTTGTCGATCATGGGAGTCCATTGAAGGCGTTCGTTCCGCGCGTGCGCGGACCCGTCCCGCGCGCGGTGGCGCGCAAGGGGCTAAGGGAGGAGGAGCCGGCCGCGGGTGTCGCGGCGATCAATGGACCCGCGGGGACGCGGGGTCAGCCCGAACGCGAGTTCGAACTCAGTGGCGCTTGGCGCTCAGGCAGCCGGCACGAGGAGGGCGACACGATCTGCTTGTTCCATGGTCTTCTCCTTTGCGGGCTGGGTTGATGAAGGCCGCAAGTCTGCCTGCGGCTGGCGTCATGCGTCAATGGCGACGCGGGGCGTTGCCAGCATGCTGTTGCTTTGCCAGCGACATGGTGGCCTCGGTGCCCTGCACCGGTTCCGCGGGGCAGGGCTCGCGTTCTCTGGGGCGGATCACCGCAGAATCCCACCGTGCCAGCCCCAACCGATGCCGCCGAACCCGAATTGCTTGCCCGCGCCCGCACCGGCGATGCGGCCGCCTTCGACCGCCTCGTCGCGCCCCATCGCCGGGCGCTGCACAGCCACTGCTACCGCATGCTGGCCTCGCCGCAGGACGCCGACGACGCCCTGCAGGAAACGCTGCTGGCCGCCTGGCGTGGCCTGGCGTCGTTCGAGGGGCGCAGCGCGCTCGGCACCTGGCTCTACCGCATCGCCACCCACGCCTGCCTGCGCCTGATCTCGCAACGGCCGCGCCGCATGACGTCGCCGGACCGCGGCCCGGCCTTCCTGGCCACGGCCGACCTGGGTGAGATGGTGCCCGGGCCGGTGTGGGTGGAGCCCGTGCAGGACGAGGCGCCGCCGGCCGGTGGCGTTCACGAGGACCCGGCCGACGCACTTGCCCGGCGCGAGAGCGTCGCGCTCGCCTTCGTGGCCGCGCTGCAGCACCTGCCCGGCACGCAACGCGCGGCGCTGCTGATGCGCGAGGTGCTGGGCTACTCGGCCGCGGAGGCCGCCGAGATGCTGTCGACCTCGGTGGCCTCGGTGAACAGCGCGCTGCAACGTGCGCAGCAGACCGTGCGCGAGCGAATGCCTGACGTGTCGCAGGCCGCCGAGCTGGAGCGGCTGGGCGAGGCCGGCCTGCAGCGGCTGCTGGGCGACTTCGTCAACGCCTGGGAGAGCCGCGACATCCAGGGCCTGGTGCGCCTGTTCACCGAAGACGCGCGCTTCACCATGCCGCCGCTGCCGTCCTGGTTCGACGGCCTCGCGATGGTGGAGCGGTTCATCGCCGAGCGGGTCTTTGCCACGCCGTGGCGGCTGCGGCCGCTGCAGGCCAACGGCCAGCCGGGGTTTGCCTGCTACATGCGGCCTGAAGGGGCGGATCGCTTCATCCTCGGTGCGGTCACGCTGCTCAGCCTGCGCGACGGGCGCATCCAGGGGCTGCACAGCTTTCTGGACCCCGCTGTCCATCGCCGCTTCGGGCTGCCGTCGGAACTGGCCTGATCCCTGCGCCCGACCGATGAGTTTGGGCGTCGCCTTGTCTCCAAGCGATGTCGGGTCCGGATTTGCCGGGCCTGGCGTTTCGCAACCCAGACCCAGGTGACCACCCATGGCCCAACTCATCTTCAGCCAACTCGTCTCGCTCGACGGCTTCTGCGCCGGCCCCGGCGGCGACCTCAGCCGCATGCCCATGGGCGCGGCGTTTGACGACCACAACCTCGAACTGCTGCGCTCGGCGGGCACGCTGCTGTTCGGCCGCATCACGTTCGGCATGTTCCATGACTACTGGCCCGCGGTGCAGCAGGACCCCGGCGCCGAGCCCGTGCAGGCCGAAATCGCGGCGCTCGTCGGCCCCATGCCCAAGCTGGTGGTGAGCGACACGCTGCCGTTGCCGCTGGGCGACCCGTGGGGCGACGCCGAGGTGGTGCGCCGCGCGCAGGCGCACGCGCGCATCCGGGCGGTGAAGCAAGGCACCGGCGGCGACCTGCTGGCCTATGGCAGCCACGTGTTGATGAACGACCTGCTGGCCCACGGCCTGGTGGACGAGCTGCGCGTGCTGGTGGGCAACGTCGTGCTGGGGGAGGGCGTGCGCACCTTCGAGGCCACGCTGCCCGCACCGCTGGCGCTGATGGAGCAGCACCGGCTCGCCGGCTCGGACATCGTCATGCTGCGGTACGCGCCGCCCCTGGCGTGTTGAGGGAGCCGGGGCTGTCGGCCAAGCCGATCGGGCTGCGGCGGGAGCGCCGCATCGCCGGCTGAGGCGCGGCCGTTGCGCTTCAGCGCCGCCCCTGCCGCCGCCGCGCCAGGCCGGCTGCGGCTGACGCCATCAGCAGCGCGGCAAGCCCGGCCGGCTCCGACACGGGCACGGTGCCGGTGGCCTCGTTGATCTCCGCCCGGATCACGAAGGCCATGGCATCGCCGGGCGAGACGGAGAAGGACAGCACGCCCATCAGTTCGGAGCAGCCGCCCGCGGCCGCACAGGAGAAGGTGGTCAGGGCGATGTCTTGGTCGATCAGGTCGATGACGGTGTCGGTGTCGGCGATCGCGTCGCCGCCGAACTCGTTGCGCAACAGGAAGGCCGCGACATCGTCGCCGCCCGACATCAACAGGTTGAGCTGCGATTGCTGGCCGTTGCAGGCTGGTGCCGTTGCGCAGTCGAAGAACTCGGTGCCGCTGGCCAGCACGCTGCCGTGCGGGCCGGCGCTGGCGTTGCTGGCGTCCACGTCGAACAGGTCCTGCGTGCCGTCGTTGCGGGTGAAGCCGAACCTTGCCAGCGCGCCACCGGCCGGTGGGCCGATGGCCACGCCGTCGGTGCCAGAGTCCGCGCTCGCGCCCGCCACAGCACCGTGGGACAGGACGCGGCCGACGTTGACCGCAGGGGAATTGACGGTGATGGAAAACGGTGTCGGGGCGCCGAAATCCTTGAACGGCAGGCCCGCCAGGCGAACCTCCCCGACCGCGCCGCCGGCGCCGGCAAAGCTGGCCGCATTGCCAACGCCAGCCAAGGCCTGGGTGCCCTGACCGGTGATGAAGCTGAACTCCGTGAGCTTGCCGGACAGCGCCAGCGGCGCCACCGTGGCGCCATCACGGGCGCCGTCGGCAAAGCTGCCCGCCATGCTGAGCTTCAGGTCGTAGTCGCCCAGGCCCGCGAACGGTTGGGAATAGAAGAACGTGAAGGTCACCGTCTGGCTGCCGATGTTGACCACCGTGCCGCCCTGGGTGAACACGACCGGCGCGGCCGCCACCGCACCTGCCGACAGACACAGCGCCGAGACGGCCATCCAGCGAACAAGTCGGTTGCGGCGCATACGAGCCTTTCGAAGGTCAGCCACCCGGGGATGCTCGCGAGCGGATGACGCCTTTGGCAATCCCCCGGCCAGCGTGCATGCGCAATTCAGCTAGCCCACCCCCCGCATCCGCGGCACCGACGGTGGTCGACGAACGTCGCCGCTGGGCCGCACCCAAAGCGTCACGCGGTCGAAGCGCTTCAGTCGGCGGCGCTGGGCGGGCATCCGGGCGCATGGGTGCTGTCGCGGCAAACTTCATCGGCGCCTACAGGGTCAGTTCATCTGCGCTGGTAGGCCCTGGCAGGTCTCGTCCCTAGACTCGCCCCCGGTGTTTCGGGTCAGTGCCTGACGAAACGATCGATGAACACAAGGAGGACCATGCGCGTGCCGTCTGTTCGACAACTCTTGGGCCCGGCCGTCGCGGGGATGCTGCTGGCCGGGCAGGCGCCACCGCTGGCCGCCCAGACGCCCGCACCGGCGCCCGCTGACCCTGCCGCGCTGGACAAGTGCGTCGAGATCGGCGCGGCAGCCGACCGGCTGGCCTGTTATGACAAGGCCATGGGCCGCGCGCCTGCGCCGACCGCGCCGCCGGCCTATGTCGAGAACCCCGCAGGGGGCGCACCGGCGCCCGCCTCGACGTCGCTGCTGGTGCCCAAGGATGCCGCCGCGACGGTGGCCGCCGATGGCCTGGAGGCGTCCAGCCTGATGTCCAGGTTCTGGGAGCTGGAGCCCAAGGACAAGCGCGGCGTCTTCAACTTCGTGGGCTACCGGGCCAACTACGTGCTGCCTTTGCACCGCACCAGCCGCATCAACCGCGCGCCGCAATCGCCCAACCAGCCCCCCGTGGAGCAGCCGAACTACAAGCGCGAGGAGGCCAAGTTCCAGCTGTCGCTGCGCACCAAGCTCGCGCAGGATGTGCTGCTGCCCGGCGGTGACCTGTGGGCAGCGTTCACGCAGCAGGCGATGTGGCAGATCTGGAACGGCAAGGACTCCAAGCCCTTTCGCAACAGCGACTACGAGCCTGAGCTGATCTACGTGGTGCCGACGCCCGAGCGCTGGCGTGACCTGCCGTTCGACTGGAAGTGGCGCTACACGCAACTGGGCCTGGCGCACCAGTCCAACGGCCAGTCCGACCCGCTGTCGCGCAGCTGGAACCGCGTCAATCTGGTGGCGGGTTTCGAGCGGGGCGACTGGTCGGTGGTGGCTCGCTTCCTGAAACGCCTCAATGAAAGTTCGGCAACGGACAACAACCCCGACCTGGTCGGCTACCGCGGGCGCGGCGAGTTCCAGCTGAATTGGGCGCACGAGAAGCACACGGCGCAGCTGCTCTACCGCACGACGCTGCGGGACGCGAAGTACGGCGCGCTGCAGTTCGAGTGGACCTATCCGGTGTTCAGCCAGCAGCCCAACGGCCTGCGCTGGTATGTGCAGCTATTCCGCGGCTACGGCGAGACCTTGACGGACTACAACTTCCGCCAGACGAGCGTCGGCGCGGGGTTCAGCTTCCTGCAGTTCTGAGGGCGCCCGAGGCGCGCGCGGTCATGGCGGCGGGGCGTCCAGCCGCCCCAGCACGGCCCCGCGCCCCGCCGTCCAGCGCATCGCCACGCCTTCCCCGGAAGCGGGGTAGACGTCGCTCAAGCCCGTGATCGTCACCTGGTGCGTGACCACCACCAGCACCCCCGGCCCGCGCCAGCCGGCCAACAGCGTCCTGGCCTCGTCCAGCATCTGTGCTTCGCGTGCCGGCTGTCCGAAGAAGGAGCCGAAGGCGGGCTGCTGCTGAACCGGCAGGCCGGGATACTCCAGCTGCGCGGTTTCCAGCGTGCGGCACCAGGGCGAGGCCCAGAGCGCGGTCACGCGCACCGTGCCGAGACGGTCGCGCAGCACCGCACCGATGCGGCGGGCCTGCTCCCGCCCGGCGTCGCTGAGGTTGCGCTGCGTGCTGCAGTCGCCCAGCTTCAATCCCGGCGGGTCGCCGCCGCCGGGCGCCAGCGCATGGCGGTAGATCACGACGTCGCCATCGCGCAGCTCGAACGACCAGGCCGGGGCCAGCGGCAGGCAGAGCAGGCAGGCCAGGAGGGTCTTCATGGCTCGGCATTCTGAGCGACGGCGGCCCGGCGCGCCGGTGGTGCCAGCAAGCCCCTCGGGCCCGGGGGCCGTTGCGGCGCGTAGCGGATTCGCGGCGCGGTTCCTGGTTTCGCGGCCGTTGGTCTGAACCGGCCTCAGCCCTCAATCCTCCGCCTCAGCCACGCCCCCGGCGCGGTGTCATCGAACTGCGCAGCCCCGCCGCCCGGCCGCCGCAGCACGCCCAGCTCTCGCCACAGCGCATCCAGGTCGACGGGCATCGGCCGGTCCTTCATCTCGTTGTACAGGTCGCTCAGGCTGGCCTGGCCCACGGCGGCATCGGCCACGCCGAGGAACCTGGCGGTGCTCCAGTCCTCGCCGTAGTGGCCGCCCGCGGCGAGCACGCCTTGCAGCGCTTGTTGCAGCCCCAGTTGGCCGCTGCTGGCGCGGCGGATCCTGAGGTCGGCGAGCAGGCAGAAGATCGCGCCGCCCCAGTAGGTGCGGCCCCAGGTGGGCGTGCGGTCCAGGCCGCGGTCGCCAGGCTGGGGCAGGCCCTGGGGCATGCCGTGCGCGAGTTCGCCCCAGAGCTGCCCGGCCGAGGTGATGCCGGCTCGGGCGCGCGCCACTGTTTCGACGTAGGTGGCCAGGCCTTCGTGCAGCCAGTTCTGTGCGCGCGGCAGCCTCGGCACGGCGACGTGGACCATCTCGTGCACCAGCACCCAGTCGTCCAGAAACTCAGCCGCGCTGGTCTCGCGGCCGACGCGCGCACCCACGAAGAGGGCGGGGTCACGATCGGTCACGCCGCCTCTGACGCCATGGCCCGGCACGGCCGTCAGGCGCAGCTCGAATCGCGGTGCCGGCAGGCGGCCGAAATAGCGCACCAGCGCGTCGGCGCCGCGCGTGATCCAGGCCTGGATCTCCTTGCGCGTGGCGGCGGGGAAGTCGCCCGAGAGCACCAGCACGATCTCGCCGCCGCCCATGCGCAGCGGTGAGCCTGTTGCGTCGGCCGCCCCGCACGCGCCGGCGCCAGCCATGAGTGGCAGCAGGCCCAGGCGGCAGAGCTCCCGGCGGTTCATGGCAAGGCCGGCATCAATCCCTGAAGCTCGGCGTGCCTTTGCCGGCCATCATGGCCTTCGTCAGGTCTTCGCTCATCAGCATCGCGGCGTTCCACGTGGCGATGTAGTTGAGACCGTCGGCCACCGAGTGGTCGCGCGCGTAGTTCAGCTGCTCCTTGGTGCCACGGATGGACAGCGGCGACTTGGATGCGATCGTCGCGGCGATGTCACGCACGCCGGCCTGCAGCGCCTCGCGGCTGTCGAACACGCGGTTGACGAGGCCGATCTCGCGCGCCTCGGTGGCCTCCACGCGCCGGCCCGTGTAGGCCAGCTCGCGCACCAGGCCCTGGCCACCGATCAGCTTGGGCAGGCGCTGCAGCGTGCCGACGTCGGCCACCATGCCGATGTCGATCTCCTTGATGGAGAAGTAGGCGTCGGCGCTGCAGTAGCGCATGTCGGCGCTGCAGATCAGGTCGATGCCGCCGCCCACGCAGGCGCCGTGGATGGCCGCGAGCACGGGCTTGCGGCAGCGCTCCAGGCTGGTCAGCGTGTCCTGCATGTCGAGGATGACGCGGCGCAGGCTCTCACGCGTGCGGCCGTCGCAGGGGTCTTGGATCTGCGGGGCGATGCCCAACATCATCTGCAGGTCGATGCCTGCGGTGAAGTGCTTGCCTTCGCCCTCCAGCACGGCCACCCGCGCCTCGGGCTGCGCATCGATCCAGTCGAACGCGCGGCGGATGTCCTGCCACATCACCGCGTTCATCGCGTTGGCCTTGTCGGGGCGGTTCAGGCGGACGGTGGCGATGTGGTCCTGGATGGAGAGCGTGAGGGTTTCGAGTTGCATGGGGAGGCTTGGCCGCTGGATCGAAGTCTCCATGATGCCCCGCAAACCCACATGGGCGCTGTCGCCATCGAGCCAGCGCCGATACTTGCACCCATGATCCACGCCACCAAACGCATTGCCGGCGGTGCCGGCCTCGCCGCTGTGCTCCTCAAGCGCGCAGCCACGCTCGAACTCGACTGGGATACGCGCAGCAAGAGCCGGTTTTCCGCCGCCGACTCCACCGGCCGCGAGATCGGCGTGTTGCTGCCGCGCGGCACCACGCTGCGCGGCGGCGATGTGCTGATCGCCGAGGACGGCTCGATGGTGCGCGTCATCGCTGCCGCCCAACCCGTGCTGCAAGTGCGTCACTGCACCGAGCACGGCAGCCCCTTCGACCTGCTGCGCGCCGCCTACCACCTGGGCAACCGCCATGTGCCGCTGGAGCTGCAGCCCGACCTGCTGCAGTTCGAGCCCGACCCCGTGCTGGCCGACATGCTGCGCCGCCAGCATCTCATCGTGAACGAGGCGCAGGCCGCGTTCGAGCCGGAGGGTGGCGCCTACGGCGAGGGGGCAGGTCATGGCCATCACCATCACGGCGGGCATGACCACCACGACCATGGCCACGATCACGGCCATGCGCATGAGCATGCCGCCGCACCCGCGTCGGCGCGCAAGCCGCTGGCCATTCCCGTGAAGGCGCATGACGCTGGCCATGTGCATGGCCCGGACTGCAACCACGACCACTCGCATGACCACGGCGCCGCGCATGGCGAGGCTGGCCATGTGCATGGACCCGGCTGCGGCCACGATCACAAGCATTGATCGACGTGTTCGGTCCTTGAAGCGGCGGGGAATCCTCACCCCCACCGCAGGGCCGCTTCTCCCTGAAGGCACCTCGTTGCGCCGTTGGCATGCGCGCGCTTCGAAGCTGCAACCGGCGGTTGGCCTGCTAGGGAAAGAACCCCGGCACCATCTCGACCTCGTCGGTGAAGCATTACGCGGGTTTAGGGCTCTCGTGCCAGTTCGCGCGCCACTGGAGCACCGGCATCAACGCCAACTGGACGCGCGCCGACTTGCGCGAAACGGCCGGCGGCGCCAAGCAGACCGTCACCGTGCGTACGCCCGGCGCCTGCATCGCCTTCAACTTCTGATGGCAACGCTGCGGTCGAGGACCGGCGCCGCGCGGTGAGAATCGCCGCATGGCACTGGAACCCCCTCACTCCGCCGACGCCGCCTCCTCGCTGCTGCACCTGCTCTGGCTGGCCAGCCCCGCGCTGCCGGTCGGGGGCTTCAGCTATTCCGAGGGGCTGGAGGCTGCCGTCGATGCCGGCATCGTCCATGACGAGACCAGCGCCGGCGACTGGCTGCTGAACCAGCTGGAGCTTGTGCAGGCCCGCGCCGAGCTGCCGGTGGCTGCTGCCGCGCATGCCGCCACGCTCGCCCTGGACGGCGCGCGTCTGGCCGAACTCAATGCCTGGGTGCTGCAGACGCGCGAGACCAGCGAGAGCCTGCAGCAGGCCCAGCAGATGGGCCGCAGCCTGCTGGTGTGGATGCAAGGCCTGGTGCTCGATGCCCCGGTGCTGCCGTTGCTGCAAAAGCTCAAGCCTGCGCCGACCTGGCCCGTCGTCATGGGCGCCGTTGCGGCTTCGCGCGGCGCGGCGCTGGCCCCCGCGCTGCAGGCCATCGCCTTCGGCTGGGCCGAGAACCTGATGCAGGCCGCCGTGCGCTGCGTGCCGCTGGGCCAGACCTCGGGCCAGCGCCTGTTGGCACGCCTCGTGCAAGCCATTCCGCAAGCCGTGCAGACCGCGATGGCAGCGCCCGAGCCCATGGCCTTCGCGCCGCTGCTGGGCATCCACGGCGCCCGCCACGAAACGCAATATTCGAGACTGTTCCGCTCATGACCCATGCACCACTGCACGCCATCCCCAACCGCACGAAGAAGCTGCCGCCGCTGCGCGTGGGCGTCGGCGGCCCCGTCGGCTCGGGCAAGACGACGCTGGTCGAGATGCTCTGCAAGACCATGCGCGACCGCTGGGACCTGGTGGTCGTCACCAACGACATCTACACCAAGGAAGACCAGCGCCTGCTGACCGTGGCCGGCGCGCTGGCGCCCGAACGCATCATGGGTGTGGAGACCGGCGGCTGCCCGCACACGGCCATCCGCGAGGACTGCTCCATCAATCTCGAGGCGGTGGACCGCATGCTGGACAAGTTCCCGGACGCCGACATCGTCTTCGTCGAGAGCGGCGGCGACAACCTGGCGGCCACGTTCAGCCCGGAACTCTCCGACCTGACCATCTACGTCATCGACGTGGCCGCCGGCGAGAAGATCCCGCGCAAGGGCGGCCCCGGCATCACGAAGAGCGACCTCTTCGTCATCAACAAGACCGATCTCGCGCCGCACGTGGGCGCGGACCTTGGCGTGATGCGCAGCGACACCGCGCGCATGCGGCCGGTGAAGCCCTGGGTCATGACCAACCTCAAGACGCGCGACGGGCTGGCCGACGTCGTTGCCTTCATTGAGAAGAAGGGCCTGCTTGTCGTCTGACGCCATCCGCTGGCCGGCGCGCTTGACGCTGACGGCCGCCCGCGATGGCGCCAACGCGACCCGCGTGCATGCCCGCCACGACGGCCCGCTGCGGCTGCTGAAGACGCTGTACCCGGAGGGTGCCGGCATCGCGCACGCGGTGCTGGTGCATCCTCCCGGCGGTCTGGTGGGCGGTGACCGGCTGGACGTCACGCTGGAGGTACAGGCCGGCGCCCACCTGCTGGTGACGACGCCGGCCGCGACGCGCTTCTACCGCTCCAACGCCGGCGAGGCCGCGCAGGTCGTGCAGGCCACCGTGGCCCAGGGCGGGCGGTTGGAGTGGCTGCCGCAGGAGACGCTGGCCTATCCCGCCTGCATCGCGCGCAACGAGGTGAAGCTCAGCCTCGCGCCCGGCGCCAGCCTGTTCGCCACCGAGGTGCTGGGGCTGGGCCTGCCCGCGGCCGGCCAGGCGTTCGACACCGGCCGGCTGCTGCAGCACCTGGAGATCACTGGCCAATGGCTGGACCGTGGCTGGCTGGATGCCGCCGACAAGGCGCTGCTTGACGGCCCCTGCGGCCTGGCGGGCCAGCGCGTGCTGGGCACACTGGTCTATGCGCAGACCGGCGCGCTGGCCGACGCCGAGGCGCTGCTGACCGACAGTCGCGCGCTGCTCGTCGACGTGCCGCGCTCGGGCATCACGCATCTGGCCGGCCCACGCGGTGCGCTGCTGCTGGCCCGCGTTATTGGCGACGAAGTCGAGGATGTCACGCTGGCGCTGCGGCGGGTGAGGGCGCTGTGGCGCGAGCGGTTGTGGGCGCTGCCCAGCAGCGACCCGCGCATCTGGGCGACCTGAGCATCAAGCGACGCGCGCCGACGTGGGCGCTGCACAGCGTCCTACAAACGGCCGGTGGCGCAGGCGATGTACTCCAGCCAGGGTGGCAGGGACCGCCCGTAACCCAAAAATCTCTGGAGGTTTGTATGAACGGCTTGCGTGCAATTGCATTGGCTCTGATCGTCGGCGGCGTGCTTGCGCTCGCATACGGCGGGTTCTCGTACACGAAGGAAGAGACCGCGGCCAAGATCGGCCCGCTGGAGCTGAATGTCAAGGAGCGCAAGTCCGTCAACATCCCCGTCTGGCTGGGCGTCGCCGGCATCATCGGTGGCGTGCTCGTGCTGGTGGGGGCAGGCAAGCGCTGAGCGCTGTCTATGCCCGCCGGCGCATGTCGGCGCAGGCCTGCGCGATCAGCGCTTGCAGCGCCGCTTCGTCCACCGGCTCGCCGGGCCTGAGCTTCACATGGCGCATGGCCTTGCCCGTGCCTTGCAGCAAGCCGGCCGGGTCGGCCAGCGCCGCGCCCTAGAAGAAGCCGACGTTGACGTGGGACGTGAAGGCGTTCACGTAGCCGAACGCGGCGTCGCCCACGCAGGCGGTGGGGTGGCCGTCGTGCAGCAGCTCGCGCACGTCATCGCCGCAGCCGCGCATGACACCGAACCAGCGCTGCGCGATGTCGCCCAGAGGGCCCGCATGGGCCTGCAGCCAGGCCTGGATGGCGGCGTCGCGCGGGACCGCGGTGGGGAAACGCATCAGCTTTTCCATGGCCGCGAATCATCGCCGAGGCCCCTGCCCGCGTGCGGGCAGGGGAGGCCGCGTCAGTCGCCCTCGCTGCCGGGGATCTGCTGGCGCAGCTTGACCTTGGTCGCGGACTTCTTGCGCATCTTGATGTTCATCATCTCGACGCCCAGCGAGAAGGCCATCGCGAAGTAGATGTAGCCCTTGGGCACGTGGTGGCCGAAGCCTTCGGCCACCAGCACCACGCCGACGACGACGAGGAAGCTCAGCGCCAGCATCTTGATGGTCGGGTGGTCGGACACGAAGCGGCCGATGGGCCCGGCGAACAGCATCATCAGGCCGACCGAGCAGACCACGGCGGCGATCATGACCCGGACGTCGTCGACCATGCCGACGGCGGTGATGATGGAGTCCAGCGAGAAGACCAGGTCAATGACCATGATCTGCAGGATGACCGAGGTGAACGCGGCCTTGGCCGCACCGCCGGCGCCGTGGCTCTCGTCTTCGCCTTCCAGCGAACCGTGGATTTCGCCGGTGCTCTTCCAGATCAGGAACAGACCGCCGCCGATGAGGATGAGGTCCCGGCCCGAGATGGGTTTGTCGAACACGGGCAGCGTGAACAAGGGCTCCACCATGCCGACGATCCAGGCCAGCATCATCAGCAGGCCGATGCGCATGAACATGGCCATGAACAGGCCCAGTCGGCGCGCCTTCTCCTGCTGCGCCTTGGGCAGCTTGTCCACCAGGATGCTGATGAAGATGATGTTGTCTATGCCCAGCACCAGCTCCAGCGCGGTCAGCGTCGCGAGGGCGATCCAGGTCTGCGGGTCGGAGAGCAGTTCGAGCATGGCGGGCGATCCGTGGTGAGCCGGGCATTGTCGCGAGCCACCGGCGCACCGTCGACAGCCCCAGGCTGATCGTCGCTTCGGTTTTCCTGTGGGTATCCCGCGGTGACGCTGTCCCTTCGGCGACTGTCGCATCCCCGCACGCTCACGGATGGCGGCACCCCGCGATTTGGCCTACAACGGGGCCATGCCGCCTTCCGCTGCCGTCCATGCCGAACACGCCCTGCAGGGCGCCGAGGTTCAGGCCGCGCTGAGCAACTCCCGCCTCGTCTCCATCTGCGAGACCAGCAACCCCGACGAAGCCCAGGCCGTGCTCTGCGGCGTCTACGGGCCGCATGCACTGCGCGTGAGCGAGCAGGGCCTGGCGCTGAAGCTGCGCAGCGCCGAGTTCGCGCACCTGCACCTGGGCGAGGTGCGCTACGGCGCGGCGGCGCGCATGGCCATGCCGCGTGCCCATGGCCACTGGGTGTTCTCCTATCTGCGCCAGGGCGAGGTGTGGCGCAGCGGCGACCACGCGCTCTACAGCGCCGGCGATGCCGGCGTCATCGCGCCCGACGAGGTGCAAGGCCTGGAGATGTCGGGCGACATGGAGTTGCTGAACCTGCGCGTGGCCGAAGCCGACATGGGCAGCGCCTGCCGCTCGCTGCTGGGCTCTGACCTGGCCCACTCGCTGCGTTTCGACGACCACTGCGGCGCGGGCGGTGCGCCGGTGGCCGCGCTGCTGCGCGTGCTGGGCTACCTGGCCGCCACGCCGGCCTATCCGCATGCGGCGGCGCAGCGCCTGGAGGCCAGCCTGCGCGACGCGGCCTTGTTCGAGCTGCTGCTGGCCTGGCCCAACAGCTACACGCGCAGCCTTGGCGCGCCGGTGGCGATGCCGCCGTCGACGCGGCGGGCGCGCGACTACATCCACGCCCATGCGGCCGACGTGCCCTCGGTGGCCGACATCGCGCACGCCGCCGGCGTGGGCGTGCGGGCGCTGGCGCGCGGCTTCGAGCGCCACTTCGGCGTGTCGCCGCAGCGCTATCTGCAGCAGTACCGGCTCGACCGCGCGCGTGAGCAGCTGCGCAGTGCCGCCACAGGCACCACGGTGACCTCGGTCGCCGCGCAGTGGGGCTTCTGGCAGCTCGGCAGCTTCGCGGCGCGCTACCGGGAGCGCTTCGGCGAGTCGCCCAGCCAGACCTTGAAGACCTGAGAAGTTCCGATTCGGCACATCGCGCTGCCGATGCGCCATAGCCGGCCCGCCGCTGGCTCGCGAGCATGTCTCCACGCCGCCACCCAGACGCGGTGACCCGGAGACAGCCCATGAAACTCAAGCCCACCGCGCTGGCCGCCGCGCTCGCGCTCGCGCCTGCATTGGCCCAGGCCCAGGCCACGGAGACCGCGCAGATCGAGCGCGTCGTCATCACCGCCGAGCGCCGCGTGACGGTGCTGGACACGACGCCCGCCGCCATCACCGCGCTGAACGGCGCGCGGCTGGCCGAGCGTGGCGACACGGGCCTGGCCGACCTGGTCATGCTCAGCCCCAACACCTCGTTCACGAACGGCCAGGGTGCCACGCAGCTGTTCGTGCGCGGCATCGGCAATGTCTTCATCCTGGCCGGCGGTGACCCCGGCGTGGCGCTGTACGCCGACGGCGCCTACGTCTCCGACCAGACCAGCTCCAACACGGCGCTGTTCGATACCCAGCGCGTCGAGATCCTGCGCGGGCCGCAGGGCGCGCTGTACGGCCGCAACGCCACCGGCGGCGCGGTCAACATCATCTCGGCGCTGCCGACGCCCAGCTTCCAGGCGCGCGTGGGCTTGCTGCTGGGCAGCGACAACCGGCGCGAGAGCGAGGGCTTCATCTCCGGCCCGCTGGGCGCCGATGGCGGCGTGCAGGGGCGGCTGTCCTACCAGGTCAAGGCAGCCGACGGCTACACGCGCAACCCGCTGCCCGAAGGCCCGCGGCGCCTGGATGACCAGTCCAGCCGCGCGCTGCGCGCCCAGCTGCAGACGGCGCTGGGCGGCAACGGCACGCTGCGCTTCGTTGCCGGTCACTACCGCGAACGCGACGCCGGCATGAGCGTGCCGGTGCTGGCCGACCCGGTCTCCATCCCCCAGCTGCTGTACGGTGCCACGCAAAGCAGCGACCCGCGCGTCGTCAAGAGCCAGGGGTCCAGCAACCGCGTCGAGGTCAACACGGCACAGGCGTTGCTGGAGATGCCCTTGGGCCCGAACACGCTGAGCGCGTCCCTCAGCTGGCGGCGCAGCAGGGTCGACCGGCTGTGGGACAGCGACGCGACCGGGGCGCCGGTCGCGACATCGGGCTTCTCGACCGGCAGCACCGACAAGAGCCTGGACGTGCACCTGGCCTCCGACGAGGCCGGCGCGCTGCAGTGGCTGCTGGGCGTCACCGCGCTGGACTTCGACCAGCGCCAGGACATCGCCATCAGCGCCCAGGTGCCGCTGGGTTTCATCGTGCCGGGCCAGCCGGTGACCGTGCCCTTCCCGGGCGGCGTCGGCTTCCTGCTGGGCGGCGTGGTGCACACGCGCTCCAGCGCCGCGTATGCCGACCTGCGCTATGCGCTGAACCCGCAGTGGTCGCTGCTGGCTGGCCTGCGCGTCAACCACGACAGCAAGCGCGCCGACGAGTACCAGAACATCGCCGCCTTCGGCCTGGCCGGCACCAGCAGCCCCAGCGATGGCTGGACCAGCACGCCCGGCAGCTTGGGCGTCGAGTACAAGCCCGCCGCCGGCACGCTGGCCTATGCGCGGCTCTCGCACGGCTTCAAGTCCGGCGCGGTCAACCTCGGCGCGCTACAGCCCACGCTCGTCAAGCCGGAGAAGGTCAGCAGCGTCGAGCTGGGCGTGAAGACCGAGTTCCTGGCGCGCCGCGGCGTGCTCAGCGCCGCCGTCTTCAGCAGCCGCTACAAGGACATGCAGGTGTCCCAGGTCGGCCAGGCGACGACGCTGCTCGCCAACGCGTCGGCCGCGCGCATCACCGGCCTGGAGATCGAGGCCGCGCTGCGCCCGCTGCCGGCGCTGACGCTGTCCGCCGGCCTGGGCCTGATGGACCCCAAGTACACGGACTTCACAAACGTCGACCTGCGCAACGCGCCGACGGTGGCGGTCAATGTCCGCGGCCGCCAGCTGGCACAGGCGTCCAAGCAGCAAGTCACCCTCGGCGCCGAATGGGCCGGCCGCGTGGCCGACCTGCGCGCCACGCTGCGAGCCGACTACAACTGGCGCGGCCGCTGCTACTTCACCGAGTTCAACACGCCGGATGCGATGCAGGGCGCCTACGGCCTCGTGAACCTGAGCGCCACGCTGCGACCCGCCGAGGGCCGCTGGAAGCTCTGGGCCCATGTCCGCAACGTCGGCGACAGGGCGGCCTTCACCAGCATGAGCATCGCCTCGCCCGTGCTCGGCGCCGCCCGCCAGGTCACCTACACGCCGCCGCGGCAGTTCGCCGTCGGTGCGAGCCACGACTTCTGAACCGCAGGAGAACCCCATGAAGCATGTGCAGGGCATCCACCAGCCCGGCTGGGAGCCGCTCGTCCAGGCCTTTGACGCGCTGTTCGTCAGCGGCAACGACCTCGGCGCGTCGCTGGCGTTGACCGTCGAGGGCGAGTGCGTCGTCGACGTCTGGGGCGGCCACCGCGACGAGGCGCGCACCCAACCCTGGGAGCGCGACACGCTGACCCATGTCTGGTCGACGACGAAGACGATGACCTCGCTGTGCGCGCTGCTGTTGGCCGACCGCGGCGAGCTGGAGCTCGACGCGCCCGTCTCGCGCTACTGGCCCGAGTTCGCGGCCAACGGCAAGGGCGAGATCCTGGTACGCCACCTGCTGGGCCACACGTCCGGCGTCAGCGGCTGGGAGCAGCCGATGGCGATGGGTGACCTGTGCGACTGGGAGCGCAGCACCGCGCTGCTGGCCGCTCAGTCGCCCTGGTGGGCACCGGGCAGCGCCTCGGGGTATCACGCGCTGAACTACGGCCACCTGGTCGGCGAGGTGATCCGGCGCATCACGGGGCTGAAGACGGGCGCCTTCCTCGCCGAGGAGCTGGCTGGCCCGTTGGGCGCCGACTTCCACATCGGCCTGCCGGGCGAGGCGCGCGCGCGCGTCGCCCGTGTGGTGCCGCCGCCGCCGGCACCGGTCGACTTCTCCGCCATCCCGCCCGACAGCCCCATGCTGCGCACGCTGGCCAACCCCGCGCCCGACGCGACCTACAGCCACCGCGACGACTGGTGCCGGGCCGACATCGGCGCCGCCAACGGCCACGGCAATGCGCGCTCGGTGGCGCGGCTGCAGTCCATCATTGCCTGCGAAGGGCAGCTGGCCGGCCGGCGCTGGCTGTGGCCCGACACGGTGGCGCGCATCTTTGATGTGCAGGCGCGCGGCATCGACCTCGTGCTGGGCGTGCCGCTGTGCATGGGCCTGGGCTATGGCCTGCCGGAGCCGGCCACGCTGCCCTTCATCCCCGAACAGCGCATCTGCTTCTGGGGCGGCTGGGGTGGCTCGCTGGTGCTGGTGGACGTGCAGCGGCGCCTGTGCCTGGCCTACATGATGAATCGCATGGCGCCCGGCGTCGTCGGCGGGCCGAATGCGGCGGTGCTGGTGCAGGCCTTGTACGTCTGCTGCCGCTAGCACGGGCCTTTCATTTCAGCGCCGCAACCGCGTCGACGATGTCCACACCCTGCATCTGGCCCAGCCAGTGGTCGAACCAGGGCTTGTGCGAAGCGCCCACGATGCTCAGCACGCGAACACCGGGGCGTTCGCGAAAGGTCTCGCGGATGTTGGCCACCATGCGCAGGTTGCGGATCTCCCAGCCCGCCACCCACATCTGCGGATAGCCGTCCTTGGACTTGGCACGCAGCGTCGTCTTGACGTTCACGTCCGCCATGACCTGCTGGTAGCCGGGGGCGTTCACCTGGCGGTACAGCGGCAGCAGGTCGGCAGCCTGCTTGAGCACGGCCGTCTGCTTCTCGATCTCGTCCAGCCCGGCGCGCCCGGCGTTCCAGGCGGCCTGCACTTCGCGGCCGAAGGCTTCTTCGTCCTTGACCCTGACGTTGTCGCCGGTGTGGTTGTCGGTGGCGTAGACGCGTGGCAGGCCCAGCTGTGCGGCCAGGCGCGAGGCAATCATGTAGTTCTCGTTGCGGCGCGTGGCGATCGTCGTCAGCAACCCCACCAGTGCCGTGTCCAG
Source organism: Roseateles sp. P1_C6 (assembly GCF_056406315.1). Lineage (NCBI taxonomy): Bacteria > Pseudomonadati > Pseudomonadota > Betaproteobacteria > Burkholderiales > Sphaerotilaceae > Roseateles > Roseateles sp. P1_C6. The sequence goes on along the minus strand of NZ_JBFUAK010000001.1, from coordinate 228,512 downwards.
GCCGTCGCCGGCCTTGCGTTCGGCCTCGGGCAGCTGCAACCACTGGGCGTAGGCCGAAGCGCGGTCGTTGGCCGCCAGCAGGCGCGAGGCGACGTGCCTGCGCTGCGCGGCCGTGGGCGCTGCCGGCCAGTCCGCCAGCAGCTTCTCGGCTTCGGCGATGGCGGCTGGTACGTCCAGCCCCGTGGACTTGCGGGCCACGTCGGTGCTGGGGCAGTAGTCGGTGCCGTAGCGCGTCGGATGACGCACGGCGAGATCGCATTCCTCGCCCGTCATCGACTCGATGGTGATGAGATCGGGCTTGAAGGCGGCCAGCTTGTCCATCACGCCCTGCAGTCGGGCGGGGTCGAAGCCTTCCGGCAGTTCGCTCAGATGCACCGTGCCCAGCACCAGGACCTGCGCCCGCGGCCCCGTCATGCCGCGATCCAGCTTCAGGTCGACCTGGGCCTGGACGGCCAGCGGCAGCACCAGGGCAAGGCCCCACATCCATGTTCCCGGTTTGTTCATTCGACGAGCTCCCTGCTTGGTGGCGAAAGAAAACCCGCCAGCGGCGGGTTGGGTGACTGACGGCAGCGTGGGGCTCAGACGATCCAGATCGGCGTCTGGGCGGCGGCCACCGTGGTGACGTCGCGGCGGCCTTCGATGACGACGCGCGGCAGTTGGGCCACGACCGCCGTTTCGACACGCTTGCCAACGATGACCACGCGCTCCAGCTTCACCACCTCGGTGGCCGGAGTCGCCGCGCGGTTGGCCAGGCCCACACCGGTCGCGGCTGCGGCGGCGACGGAAGCGATGGCGATGATGAAGGTCTTGGCGGCGGTGTTCATGGCGGGCTCCGGTGGGTGGTTCGCTGTGTCAGTGATTGCAGTTTCGTCACGGCCCCCAGGCGCTGCGAGCGCCAGGCGATGAATTGCCGGCGCGGCCGGATGAACTGCAATTCCGCGGGACGAACCGGGAGCGCAGAACCGGCGTTAGCGCCGGGCGCTCGACGGCGTGCCCGGCCAGCCCACCGCGGCCCAGGCGCGGCGCAGTTGCAGCTCGGAGCTGAAGCCGGCGGCCTCGCTGGCCGCGGCGACGCTGGCGCCGGCCTCCAGCGAGCGCCGCGCCACCGCCAGACGCACGCCGCGCAGCCAAGCCTGCGGGCTGGTGCCGGCGTACTGGGCGAACAGGCGGCTCAGCGTGCGCGTCGTCGTCGCGGTCAGCTCGGCCATGCGCTCCAGTGGCCAGTCCTGCTGCGGCGCGAGGCTGACGGCGTCCTGCAGCCGGTGCAGGCGCGCGTTCAGGTGCTGGCGGTGAGCCAGCAGCGGCGACAGCTCCGGGTCGGCCGGGCCACGGCGCAGCGCCACGGCCATCTGCTCAGCCACGCGTGCCGCCACCAGCTCGCCGGCATGCGCGGCGATCAGGTGCAGCGCCAGGTCGATGCCGGCCGTGACGCCGGCGCTGGTGAACACCTCGCCGTCCTGCACGAAGACGCGGTCCTGCAGCACGGTGCAGCGCGGCGCGAGGTGGGCGAGGTCGTCCAGGTGCTGGTGGTGGGTCGTCGCGCGGCGGTCGTCCAGCAGGCCGGCGCGCGCGGCCAGCAGCGCGCCGGAGCAGACGGTCACCAGGCGCAGGCCGGCTCGACCCGGCGCGAGGCGGGCAAGCCAGGCGAGCAGCTCCCGTTGCTCGTTCCTGGACCTCGCCTCGGCGGCCGACGTGCGCCCGACGAGGACGACCCAGCTGCCGTCGGGCAGGGCGTCCGGCAGCGGCTCCAAAGCCTGCAGCCGCACGCCGACGGAGCCGGCGGCTTCGGGCTGCGCGCTGGCGAAGCGCAGCGCGAACGGCGTCACGGCCAACCGCAGCGCGGCGATCTCCAGGCTGGCCAGCCGCAGCGCCTCGGCCGGGCCGGCCCAGTCGAGCACCAGGCTGTCGTCCTGCAGGACGAAGACGACGTGTTTGGGTTCAGGCAAGCGCGGCTTCCTTGGTGGTGACGGCCGCGAGTGCCGCCTCGGCATCCATCACGCGCGCAAAGCGGCCTTCCAGCACGGCGGCCGTGCGGGCGCGCAGCTGGGCGGGGGTGAGCGGGCTGCCGTCGGGGTGTTGCATCGTGAACGTGAGTGTCGCCTCGGGCACGTAGATGACGTCCCAGCCCAGGTCCGACGCATGGCGCGTGGTCGTCTCGCAGCACTGCTCGGTGCGGATGCCGCTGATGACCAGCGTGCGGATGCCGTGCTGGGTCAGCCAGACATCCAGGCCGCTGCCCACCAGCGCGCTGTGGCGATGCTTGTGGACGGTCAGGTCGGCCTTGAACTCGCGCAGGCCGTCCAGCGGACGCACGTGGCCGCTCTCCAGGCTGAAGACGTCGGCGCCGGTCGCGTCGGGCTGCACGTGGAAGACACGCACGATGGGCAGGCCCGCTGCCTCGAAGCCCTCGATGAGCCGGTTTTGCGCGGCGAGGTAGGCGGGCAGGCCTTCAGTCTCGAAGTAGGGGCGCTGGGCGAAGGACTGTTGGACGTCGATGACGATCAGGGCGGTGGTCATGGCGGTGGCCTCGTGCTGGTGAAGAAGGCCTTCAGTGTCCCGTCACCGTGCAGCGGTCGCCACGCGCTGGCGGACGGAGATCGATCAGTTCAGGACAGGCCCAGCGCCTGCAGCAGTTCGGCCGGCGAATAGGGCCGGCGACGCTTGGGCCAGGCCTCGACCAGGCCTTGCATGCGTGCATTCAGCGGCGCCGTGCGGCGCAAGCCTTGCGCCAGCCGCACGACTTCGCCGCATAGCGCGTCGATCTCGGTGGTGCGGCCGTGCGCCAGGTCGTCGGCCATGCTGGAGCGGGCCTGCGCGTCGATGCGCAGCATGCGCGCCGCGGCCAGGCGGAAGACGAAGGTCGGCATGCGCAGCAGCGCCAGCAGCCGTCGCGGCGGCAGCGGCGTGAGCTGGGCCACGGGGCGGTGCGCGGTGTCCAGCAGGTCCAGCGCTTCCTGCTGCAGCGCCGCCAGCACGCGCCGGTAGCCACGCTGCAGCAGTTCCTCGCGCAGCGGCCGGCCGGACAGCGCGTTGACCGGGTTGTTCAGGTTCAGCAGCAGCTTGCCCCATTGCACCGGGGCGAGGTCGGCGTGCAGCTTGAGCGGCATGCCCATGCGGGCCAGTGCCGTCTGCCAGGCGGCCAGCGCGGTGTCCTCGGCCGAGGCCTCGGCGGCCAGCGCGCCGCCGGTGCCGCGGTGGTAGTGGCCGGGCGCGAGTTCGGCGATGTTGAACGGCACCATGCCCGCATGCCAGTGCAGCTGCGGCACGGTGGCACGGGCCAGGTGAGCGTTGGCGATGCCGTTCTGCAGGCTGACGACAGGCGTGCCCTGCGGCAGCGTCAGGCCCAGCGCCGTGGCGGCCTCGGCGGTGGCGCCGGACTTCACGCACAGCAGCACCAGGTCAGGCTTGAGGCCGGCCGGCGGCTCGGCGTGCAGGCGCAGGTCCAACGGCGGGATGGTGCGGTCCAGGCCGTCCTGGTCGGTGAGATGCAGGCCGTGCTTGCGCAGCGCGGCCAGCACGCGCGGACGGCCGACGAAGTGGACCGGCACGCCGGCGAGCTGGGTCAGGCCGCCGACAAAGCAGCCGACGGAGCCGGCGCCCATCACGAGAACGCCGGTCATCGCTGCAGCCGTTCTATTGCAGGCGTCGTGCGTGTTGCGGGCTGAGCGCCGGGCCGCTCCCAAGCCAGCCCGCGCTGGCGATGTGCGAGCGGCTTGATGCCGCGAGCATCGCCGTCCCCTCGGGGGACTGGCCAAGGTACTCCTTGGACGAGGGGCTCCACCGCCTAGACAGGGTGGGCGAGATCGCGCAGGTGCGTCGGGCCGACGCGGCGTTCGATCTCGGCCAGCAGCGGGCGGCCCCAGCCGACCATGAACATGGCCTCGCCGACGACGAACATCGGGCCCACCAGCAGGCCCACGAGGTCGTCCACGAAAGCGGGCTTCTTGCCCTCGTAATAGTGGCCGATGAACTGGAACACCCAGCCGACGACGAAGCTGCCGACACCGATGACCAGCCAGCTGGTCATGGAGCCCTGGGCCGCCGTCATCGCCAGCGCGGTCAGCACGCCGTTGACGACGGTGGTGGCCACGCCCAGCACCAGGTTGCCGCGTGTCAGGTACCACAGCGCCGACAGCGCCCAGGCGACGATGGCGGCGTTCATGGGCGTGTCGCCGAGGGTGAACTCGGCGCGGGCGAGCAGCGTGCTGATCGCGAACACGATCATCGGGATGCCGATGAAGTGAGTCGCGATGTTGCGGCGGTCGCGGTGGTAGGCGGCGTACTGCGCCATCAGGTCAAGAGCGGGGCGGAACAGGCTGGCCATGGTTCAGGCTCCGGTGAGGAGATGGTGGCTATGCTAGTCCAGCTCGGTACAAGAACGTCGCGCTATGGTGCGCAAAACCCCCGCGGAATCCCCAGTTGAGCACGCAAACGACAAGTCGCCGACAGCTGCTGATCGCTCTGGCCGCCCTGGCCGGCTGCGCCAGCGCTCCTTTGCAGGCGCCGTCACCCGTGGCTGGCGACAACGAGTTGCGGGTGCTGGTCTACCGCGGCGGCACGGCTGCGCGCCTGGGTCACAACCATGTGCTGCGCGCGGGTGATCTGCGCGTGGACTGGCCGGCCGCCGGCCCGGTGCTGGGCTTTCGGCTGGACGCGCTGGTGATCGACCCACCGGCCTTGAGGGCCCAACTGGGCGAAGCCTTCGCCAGCGCCGTCGACGACGAGGCCCGCGCCGGCACGCGTGCCAACCTGCTGAAGGCGCTGGACGCAGGCGCCCACCCCGAGGTCGTCGTGCGTGCGCTGCGCCAGGTGGGCGAAGGCGGGCAGCGTGCCGTCGAGGCGGAGATCACGCTGCACGGCGTCACGCGCCGCCAATGGTTCACCGCTGACGTGGACGGCCGGCGGGCGCGCGGCCAGCTGGTGCTGCGGCAGAGCGACTTCGGCATCCAGCCCTTCACGGTGCTGGGCGGGCTGCTGGCGGTGCAGGACGCGCTGATCGTGCAGTTCGAGCTGACGGCGCCTCGGTAGCTCACGGGTTCAATACAGCAACCGGCGCATCAGCAGCTTGTCCAGCCGGCGGCCGTCGGGCAGGCGTACCGCGTCGAGCAACTGGCCATAGCGCTCGAAACCCTGGCTTTCGTACAGGCCTACCGCGGCGCGGTTGCCGGCCGTCACGCTGAGCGTGACCTGGGCCAGGCCGGGCGTGGTTTCCAGCCGGGCCAGCGCCGCCGCCAGCAAAGCCCGGCCGATGCCGCGACCACGGTGGGTGTCGGCCACCATCATGCCGACCAGGTGGGCGATGTGCTGCACCTTGCGCCGCGGCTCGCGCTCGCAGGTCAGCGCACCAACCAGACGGTGGCCGTCCAGCGCCAGCAGCGTGAACAGCGTGCTGCCACCCGAGCCGCCGGCCAGCCGGCTGCGGTAGCTGGCGAGGTCGCGCTGGCTCTCGGTCTCGGCGTCGGACGTGAAGGCCTCCGGGTGCCCCGCCAGCATCGCGTCGCGCAGCGCCTTGTAGCCCAGCAGGTCGGGCTCCAGCATGACGCGGATGCAGAGCTGCTCAATCACGCGCAGACGCCAGCTCCGCCAGCGTGTTGAGGTTGGCGAACGCGGCCTCGTCGTCGAACTGCGCGACGCCGTGGGGCTGAGCACGCATCCAGCCCAGCACCGCGCGGCCGCCGGCCTGCAGATGGGCGGCCAGCGGGTCGCGCAGGCGGGCGTGCAGCAGCGCGTGCGTCGGGTGCTCGCGCGCTGCGTGGGCGAAGGCGAGGCCGTTCGGCTGGGCCGCGGCGAGCAGGCGTTCGGCCAGGTCGTCCGGCAGGTGAGGGCAGTCGCAGGGCGCGGTCAGCAGCCAGGCATCGTGGGGAAGAGCGTTCAGCCCGGCGAGCATGCCGGCCAGCGGGCCGGCGAACTCGAGGCCGGGTGGGTCGGCCAGCACGCGCAGGCCAAGGGCGGCGTAGGCCTCGAGGTTGCGGTTGGCGCTGATGAGGACGGGGCCGGCTTGCGGCGCCAGGCGGGCCACGACGTGAGCCACGAGCGGCCGACCGTCAAGCAGTTGCAAGCCCTTGTCCACGCCGCCCATGCGGCTGCCGCGGCCGCCCGCGAGGACGAGGGCGTGCAGCTCAGCCACCGATGTAATGCATCTCGACGCGGCGCTCGTCGGTCGGCGTCGCCTGGCCGCTGCCGCGCAGTTGCGAGTAACGGTCGCTGCGGCCGCGCCAGACGCCGGCGATCGCGCCCGCCAGTTGAGCGTCGTCGAACACCTCGGCGCCGCGCAGCAGGCCGCGCAGGTCGTGGCCGCGGGTCGCGAACAGGCAGGTGTAGAGCCGCCCTTCGGTGGACAGCCGCACGCGGTTGCAGTCGCCGCAGAAGGCCTGGGTCACGCTGGAGATGAAGCCGACCTCGCCGCCGCCGTCGGCGTAGGCCCAGCGCTCGGCGGTCTCGCCCGGCGCGCTGTGCGACAGCGGCGTCAGCGCGAACTCGGCCGCGATGCGGCGTTGCACCTCGGCGCTGGGCAGCACCTGGTCCATGCGCCAGCCGTTGGTGGCGCCGACGTCCATGTATTCGATGAAGCGCAGCACGACGCCGCTGTGCCTGAAGTGACGCGCCATGGGCAGGATCTGGTCGTCGTTGACGCCGCGCTGCACGACCATGTTGACCTTGATCGGCCCCAGCCCCACGGCCTGCGCCGCGCGGATGCCGTCCAGCACGTCGGCGACCGGGAAGCCCACGTCGTTCATGCGCTGGAAGACGGCGTCGTCCAGCCCGTCCAGACTGACCGTCAGGCGCTTCAGGCCGGCGGCCTTCAGCGCGGCGGCCTTGCGGGTCAGCAGCGAGCCGTTGGTGGTCAGCGTCAGGTCCAGCTCGCGGCCATCGGCGGTGCGCAGCTGCGCGAGCATCTCGATCAGTGTTTCCAGATGGCGGCGCAGCAGCGGCTCGCCGCCGGTGATGCGCAGCTTCTCGACGCCCAGACCCGTGAAGACGCGCGCCAGCCGCGTGATCTCCTCAAAACTGAGGAGGTCGGCGTGGGGCAGGAATTCGTGATGCTTGTCGAAGACCTGCTTGGGCATGCAGTAACCGCAGCGGAAATTGCAGCGGTCCGTCACCGAGATGCGCAGGTCGTGCAGCGGGCGGCCTAGCGCATCAGCCAGTGGCAAGCCCGGCTGGCCGGCCGCGGGCGGCGGCGCCATGCGCATCGAACGGGCGTCATGCAGGGGGATCACGCGGGCGGGCATGCGGCCATTGTGTCAGCGGCTGAATGCCCAGGGGGCTTGCGGTGGTTGCGCCAGCGCGCTTGAATCGGCACGAATGGCCCAGATCCTTCATCCCGACCTGCCGCAGTTCGTCGCCTTCGGCGAGGCCTTGACCGATCTGATCCGCGTCGGGCCGGACCGTTGGCGCAGCGCCTGCGGCGGAGCGCCGTGGAATGTGGCGGTCGCGATGTCGGCGCTCGGTCAGCTGAGCGCGTTTGCCGGGGCCATCAGCCAGGACCCGTTTGGCGCCGAGATCTGGCAGTGCAGCCAGGAGGCGCACCTGGACATGCGCTTCATCCAGCAGCTCCCCCGGCCGCCGCTGCTGGCCGTCGTGCACGAGGTGGACCCGCCGCGCTATTTCTTCATTGGCCAGGACAGCGCGGACCTGCATTTCCGCCCCGAAGGCCTGCCCATGGGCTGGACGCGGGCGGTGCGCTGGGCGCATTTCGGCAGCCTGGGCCTGGTGCGCCAGCCACTGGCCGCGCGTCTGCTGGCGCTGGCCGAGGCGCTGAAGGCCGAGGGGCGGCTGATCAGCTACGACCCCAACTTCCGCGCGCCGCCGATGGACGCCAGCTACGACGACACGCTGGAGCAGATGTGCCGGCTGGCCGACGTCATCAAGGTGTCCGACGAGGACTTGCGTGGCCTGTTCCGCCTGCCCGACTACCGTTCGGGCCTCGCCCAGATCGCCGCCTGGAACCCTGGCGCCTGGCTGCTGCTGACGCGTGGCGGGGCCGGTGCGACGCTGTACCACGGCGTGGAGGAGGCCAGCGGCCGGCCACCGCGGGTGGACGTGGTGGACACCGTGGGGGCGGGCGACGCATCGCTGGCCGGGCTGCTGGACAGCCTGATGCGCAATGCCGGCGCCCCGGCCGCGCAGCACCTGCGCTGGGCGCTGGCGGCGGGTGCGGCGGCCTGCACAGCACCTGGCTTCGCGCCGCCCCGGCCGGGATTGGTGGCGGCGCTGGCGGACGCCGTCGACATCATCAAAAACTAGGGTTTTCCCGCGCCTCACTTGATCCCGGCGCCCTTGGCTCCTACGATTAACCGACCGGTCGGTAGAGGAATTCCATGTCCGAGCATTTGATCCAGATTGAACAGCATGGCGCCGTGCGCCTGCTGCGCCTGAACCGCCCTGAGGCGCTCAATGCCTTCACGACCTTCATGTTGGGCCAGCTGCGCCAGTCCCTGGAGGCGGCGGCCGAGGACGAGGCGACCCGCTGCGTGCTCATCACGGGTGCGGGCCGTGCCTTCAGCGCCGGCCAGGACCTGGCCGACCCGCATGTCGCGCCCAGCCGCGATCCGGGCGTCGCGCCCAAGGACATCGGCCAACTGCTGGAGCACTACTACATCCCGATGGCGCTGCGCCTGCGCAGCATGCCCATCCCGGTCGTGGCCGCCGTCAACGGCGTGGCCGCGGGCGCCGGTGCCAGCCTGGCGCTGGGCTGCGACCTGGTGGTGGCCGGCGAAAGCGCCAGCTTCATCCAGGCCTTCTCCAAGATCGGCCTGATCCCGGACTGCGGCGGCACCTGGCTGCTGCCGCGCCTGGTGGGCCGCGCCAAGGCGCTGGAAATGGCGCTGCTGGGCGACAAGCTGAAGGCGGCGGATGCTGCAGCGCTGGGCCTGATCGCCCGCGTGCTGCCTGACGCGGAATTGCAGGACGCCGCGATGGCACTGGCGCAGAAGCTGGCTGGCATGCCCACGCGTGCGCTGGCCGAGACGCGCCGCGCCATCGACGAGGCGATGAAGCTGGACTTCGAGCCCGCGTTGAAGCGCGAGGCCGCGCTGCAGAGCCAGCTGGGCTTCTCGCACGACTACCTGGAGGGCGCCGCGGCCTTCCTAGACAAACGCAAGCCGGAATTCAGGGACCGTTGATGGACACGCAAGCCGTTGCCGAAAAGGTCCGCGACGTGATGCTCGCGGACGACGCCGCGACCCGCATGCTGGGCATGCAGATCGCCGAGGTCGGCCCCGGCCGCGCGGTTGTCACGATGACCGTGCGGGCGGACATGCTGAATGGCTTTGCGATCTGCCACGGCGGTTTGATCGCGACGCTGGCGGATTCCGCTTTTGCGTTCGCGTGCAATGCGCGCAATGCGTTGACGGTGGCGTCGGGCTTCGGCATCGACATCCTGAAGAGCGCCAAGTTGAATGACCAGTTGACGGCGACGGCGGAGGAGACATCGCTGGCCGGTCGCACGGGGCTGTACGACGTCACCGTGAAGAACCAGCACGGCGACCTGATCGCGATGTTCCGTGGTCGTTCGTACCGGCTGGGTGACAGAAAGGTTTTCGAAGCATGACCGTCAAGACGCCTCAACCGGGCGACCTCGAAGCGATCGAGACTGCCAGCCGCGACGAGCTGCAGGCGCTGCAGCTGCAACGGCTGCGCTGGAGCCTGCAGCACGCCTACGACAACGTGCCGCACTACAAGGCCCGGTTCGATGAGAAGGGTGTGCACCCGTCGGACCTGAAGACGCTGGCAGACCTGGCCAGGTTCCCGTTCACGACCAAGCACGACCTGCGGGCCAACTACCCGTTCGGCATGTTCGCCATGCCGCGCCAGCAGTTGGCGCGCATCCACGCGTCGTCCGGCACCACGGGCAAGCCCACGGTGGTGGGCTACACGCTGAAGGACATCGACAACTGGGCCAACCTGGTGGCGCGCTCCATTCGGGCTGCTGGCGGCCGGGCAGGCGACCTGGTGCACGTGGCCTATGGCTACGGCCTGTTCACCGGCGGCCTGGGCGCGCACTACGGTGCCGAGCGGCTGGGCTGCACGGTCATCCCGATGAGCGGCGGCCAGACCGAGAAGCAGGTGCAGCTGATCACCGACTTCAAGCCCGACATCATCATGGTGACGCCCAGCTACATGCAGGTGCTGGTGGAGGAGTTCGCCCGCCAGGGACTGGATGCGCGCGAGTCGTCGCTGAAGGTGGGCATCTTCGGCGCCGAGCCGTGGACCGAGGCGATGCGCAAGGACATCGAGGCCAGCGCCGGCATCGACGCGGTGGACATCTACGGCCTGTCCGAGGTGATGGGCCCGGGCGTCGCCAGCGAGTGCATCGAGAGCAAGGACGGCCCCGTCATCTGGGAAGACCATTTCTTTCCGGAGATCATCGACCCCGAGACGGGCGAGGTGCTGCCGGATGGGTCGGAAGGCGAACTGGTCTTCACGTCGCTGTCCAAGGAAGCGATGCCCGTGATCCGCTACCGCACGCGCGACCTCACAAGGCTGCTGCCGCCCACCTCGCGGGCCATGCGCCGCATGGGCAAAATCGTCGGCCGCAGCGATGACATGCTGATCATCCGCGGCGTCAACCTGTTCCCCACGCAGGTGGAAGAGCTGGTGCTGCAGGAGAAGAGCCTGGGCGGTCAGTACCAACTGGTGGTGAGCCGCAACGGGCCGCTGGACGAGTTGCTGATCCGCTGCGAACTCGCGCTGGGCGCGACGGATGATGGCATCGGCAAGCGCCTGTCCGAGCGCATCAAGAACCTGATCGGCGTGACCGCGACGATCAGCGTCGAGCCTAACAATTCCATCGAGCGCACGCTGGTCGGCAAGGCCCGGCGCGTGGTGGATCAACGCAAGAAGTAAGGAGCGAGCCATGTACACCCAAGCCATGGACCTGATGGCCCGCGAGGCCAAGCCCAAGGTCGTGAAGTCCGCTGAAGACCTGCAGCGCGAAGAGGCGTTTGAAGCCCGCATCGACGCCGGCGACTTCATCGAAGCCAAGGACTGGATGCCCGAGCACTACCGCAAGACACTGGTGCGCCAGATCAGCCAGCACGCGCACAGCGAGATCGTCGGCATGCTGCCCGAGGGCAACTGGATCACGCGCGCGCCCACGCTGAAACGCAAGGCCATCCTGCTGGCCAAGGTGCAGGACGAGGGCGGCCACGGCCTGTACCTCTACGCCGCCGCCGAGACGCTGGGCGCCAGCCGCGACGAGATGACCGAGGCGTTGCTGTCCGGCAAGGCCAAGTACAGCTCCATCTTCAACTACCCCACGCTGACTTGGGCCGACATCGGCGTCATCGGCTGGCTGGTCGACGGCGCGGCCATCATGAACCAGGTGCCGCTGTGCCGGTGTTCGTATGCACCGTATGCGCGGGCCATGATCCGTGTGTGCAGGGAGGAGAGCTTCCACCAGCGCCAGGGCTACGAGAGCCTGCTGACGATGATGACCCACGGCAGCGCCGCGCAGAAGGCCATGGTGCAAGACGCCGTGAACCGCTGGTGGTGGCCGTCGCTGATGATGTTCGGCCCGGCGGACAAAGACTCGCCCAACTCCGAGCAGAGCATGCGCTGGGGCATCAAGCGCGTCACCAACGACCAACTGCGCCAGAAGTTCGTCGACGCGACCATCCCGCAGGCCGATATCCTCGGCGTGACGGTGCCGGACCCGGCGTTGAAGTGGAACGCCGAGCGCGACGCCTATGACTTCGGCGACATCGACTGGCCCGAGTTCTGGCGCGTGGTTGGCGGCGAAGGCCCCTGCAACCGCGAACGCCTGGCCGCCCGCAACAAAGCCTGGGACGACGGCGCATGGGTGCGCGACGCGGCGCTGGCCCATGCGCGCAAGCAGGCGACCAAGGCCCAAGCGGCTTGAGGAAACAAGAGATGAGCAATCCGAAGAATGAGTGGCCGCTGTGGGAAGTGTTCGTGCGCAGCAAGGCGGGCCTGGACCACAAGCACTGCGGCAGCCTGCACGCGGCCGATGCGCCCATGGCCATCCAGATGGCGCGCGACGTCTACACGCGCCGCCAGGAAGGCACCAGCATCTGGGTCGTGCGCTCCGAGCAGATCGTCGCCAGCGACCCGACCGAAAAGGGCAGCTTGTTCGACCCCGCCGACGACAAGGTCTACCGCCATCCGACGTTCTATGAACTGCCGGATGAACTGAACCACATGTGATGGACGCCAAGACCACCTACGTCCTGCGTCTCGCAGACACCTGCCTCATCCACAGCCAGCGGCTGTCCGAATGGGCCGGCCACGCGCCGGTGCTGGAGGAAGACCTGGCGCTGTCCAACATCGCGCTGGACCTGCTAGGCCAGGCGCGCGCGCTGCTGACCTACGCCGGGCAGCTCGAAGGCGCCGGCCGCGATGAAGACCAGCTCGCCTTTTTGCGCGAGGAGCGCGACTACCGCAACGTCATCCTCGTCGAGCTGCCCAACGCAGCAGCCAGCCCCAGCGATGGCGGCGGCGGGCGCGACTTCGCGCTGACCACCGTGCGCAACGCCGCGATGGCCCTCTGGCTGGAGCTGCTGTACGAGCGCCTGCAGACCAGCCTGGACACCGAAATCGCCGGCATCGCCGCCAAGTCGCTGAAGGAAGTGCGCTACCACCGCCAGCATTCCAGCGACTGGGTGGTTCGGTTGGGTGATGGCACCGACGAATCCAAGGCCCGCATGCAGGCGGCGCTGAATGTGCTGTGGCCGTACTTCAACGAGTTGTTCGCGGCTGACGGCGTCGACGGCGTGGGCCCCGCGTGGAACGAGCTGGCGCCCGAATGGCGCGCCCGCTGGGCCACGCTGATGGCGCAAGCCACGCTCACGCTGCCGCGCGACAGCGCGATGCAGCCGCGCGGCATTGACGGCATCCACAGCGAGCACATGGGCCACATGCTGGGGACCATGCAGCATCTGCAGCGCACCTATCCCGGCGGAGTCTGGTGATGAACCTCGCCGCCGCGCGCGCCAAGCTCGACGCCGTGCCCGACCCCGAGATCCCGGCGGTCAGCCTGGTGGAGCTGGGCATCGTGCGCGACCTGCGCGAGACGGCATCGGGCGTCGAGGTGGTGCTGACGCCCACCTACAGCGGCTGCCCCGCCACCGAGCTGATCGCCGACGATGTGCGCGCGGCGCTGGCGGAGTTCGGCGACGTGACCGTGACGATGCAGCGGGCGCCCGCCTGGAGCACCGACTGGATCACGCCCGAGGGCCGCCAGAAGCTGCAGCAGTACGGCATCGTGCCGCCGCAGTGCAGCGGCGAGCAGGCCATCCGGATCGTGCCGCGCCTGCGCTGCCCGCGCTGCGACAGCGGCCGAACGGAGCAGTTGTCTCGCTTCGGCTCGACGGCATGCAAGTCCACGTGGCGTTGCATCGAGTGCCTCGAACCTTTCGAATATTTCAAGCCTATCTGAGCCCGACGATGGCACTCCACTTCCACCCCCTGCGCGTGACCTCCGTCGAGCGCGACACCGACGACGCGATGGTCGTCGGCTTCGAGGCGCCCGCCGACGGCTTTGCGTTCGAGCCCGGCCAATACCTGACGCTGCGCGCCAGCGTCGGCGGCCAGGAGTTGCGCCGCAGCTACTCCATCTGCTCCGACCGCCGCCTGCAGGTCGGCATCCGCCGCGTCGACGGCGGCGCGTTCTCCAGCTGGGTGCATGACCAGCTCAAGGCCGGCGACGTCATCGAGTCCTACCCGCCGCAGGGCCGCTTCGTCATGCCCGCCGCGCAGGCCGAAGGCCGCCATGTGCTGTTCATCGCCGGCGGCTCGGGCATCACGCCCATCATCGCCATCCTGACGGCGCTGCTGGAGCGCGAGCCGAACGCCCGCGCGACGCTGATCTACTCGAACCGCCGCACCGCGTCGACGATGTTCAAGGAAGAGCTCGAAGACCTGAAGAACCGCTTCATGACGCGGTTGTCGCTGCACCTGATCTTCAGCCGCGAGGCGGTGGATGCACCGCTGTACGGCGGTCGTCTGGATGCCGGCAAGCTCAGCGTCTTCCTGGCCGGACCGGTGCCGGCGGCGAGCCTCGATGAGGTGTTCGTCTGTGGCCCCTTCGAGATGAACGACGCCGCCGAGGCCGCGCTGCTGGGCCATGGCGTGCCGGCCGAGCGCATCCACATCGAGCGCTTCGGCACGCCGGAGACGCTGAGTGGCAAGCCGGTGCCGCACGAGGTCAAGCCGGGCGACGCGCCCGAGGCCCGCATCACCGTCATCCGCGATGGCCTGTCCCGCGAGATCGAGTTCCACGCCAGCGATCCCAGCCTGCTCGACGCCGCCGCGCGCGAAGGCATGGATGTGCCGTTCTCCTGCAAGAGCGGCGTCTGCTCCACCTGCCGCTGCAAGCTGCTGGAAGGCGAAGTGCGCATGGACAAGAACTTCGCGCTCGACAAGGCCGAAGTCGCGGCCGGCTTCATCCTCAGCTGCCAGGCGCACCCGCTCACCGAGCGCGTGGTCATCTCCTTCGACGAACGCTGATGGCCAGAAAAAGAGCTCCCGGCTTCGAAGCCCAGCGCGAGGACATCCTCGCCGCCGCCGCCCGCCTGTTCGCCGACCAGGGCTTCAGCGCCACGTCCATGAACCAGGTCGCCGAGGCCTGCGGCGTGGCCAAGCCGACGCTGTACCACTACTTCCAGGACAAGCAGGAACTGCTCGCGCAGATCTGCGATGCCCACGTGCATGCGCTGCTGGCGCTGGTCGACGAGATCAAGGCTCAGCACCTGGCGCCCGACCTGCAGCTGCGCGCGCTGATCGAGCGTTTCACGCGCGCCTATGCCGACGCCCAGCCCCAGCACCGCGTGCTGACCAGCGAGATCAAGTTCCTGGCCGACGCCGAGCGTGAGCGCCTGCTGGATGTGGAGCGCCGCGTCGTCAGCGAGTTCGCCGCAGCCATCTCCCAGGTGCGGCCCGAACTGCGCGAAGCCAAGCTGCACAAGCCGCTGACCATGCTGCTTTTTGGCATGATCAACTGGACCTTCACCTGGCTGCGTCCCGACGGCGAGCTGTCGCACGACGCGCTCGCGGCCCTGGTCAGCGATCTGTTCTTCGGCGGCCTTGGTGCAGTTCAACTGCGCCAACCCGCCCTCATTCCATAAACCCGATGACACCCCGAGGAGACGACCCCATGAAGCAATTCAAGCAACTCGCCCTGGCTCTGGCCGCCATGCTGAGCCTGGCGGCGCATGCCGACATCAACGTCGGCATCACGCTGTCCGCCACCGGCCCGGCGGCCTCGCTCGGCATCCCGGAGAAGAACACCGTCGCGCTGATGCCCACGACCCTCGGCGGCCAAAAGGTCAACTACATCGTGCTGGACGACGCCTCGGACACGACGACGGCCGTGGCCAACACGCGCAAGTTCATCACCGAGAACAAGGTCGACATCGTCATCGGCTCCACCGTCACGCCCAATTCGCTGGCGATGATCGACGCGGTGTCCGAGTCCGGCACGCCCATGATCTCGATGGCCGCCTCGGCTCGCATCGTCGAGCCCCTCGATGCCAAGAAGAAGTGGGTCTTCAAGACGCCGCAGAACGACATCATGATGGCGCTGGCCATCGTGACCCACATGGTGGACAACGGCGTCAAGACGGCGGCCTTCATCGGCTTTGCCGACGCCTATGGCGAGGGTTGGTGGGGCGAGTTCAACAAGATCGCCGCGACCAAGAAGCTCAACATCGTCGCGACCGAACGCTACAACCGCACGGACACCTCCGTCACCGGCCAGGTGCTCAAGCTCGTGGCCGCCAAGCCCGACGCCATCCTCATCGCCGGCTCCGGCACGCCCGCCGCGCTGCCGCAAAAGGCGCTGAAGGAGCGTGGCTACGCCGGCAAGATCTACCAGACGCACGGCATCGCCAACAACGACTTCCTGCGCGTGGGCGGCAAGGACGTCGAAGGCACGCTGCTGCCGGCCGGCCCGGTGCTGGTCGCGGCCCAGCTGCCCGCCGACCACCCGGTGAAGAAGAGCGCCCAGGACTACATCGCCAAGTACGAGGCCGCCAACGGCAAGGGCAGCGTGTCGACCTTCGGTGGCCATGCGTGGGACGCCGGCCTGCTGCTGGCCGCCGCCGCGCCCGAGGCGCTGAAGAAGGCCCAGCCCGGCACGCCCGCTTTCCGCGCGGCGCTGCGTGACGCGTTGGAGAACGTCAAGAACGTGGCCGGCGCGCATGGCGTGTTCAACATGTCCAGCGGCGACCACCTCGGTCTGGACCAGCGCGCTCGCGTGATGGTGCAGATCAAGGACGGTGCGTGGGTCTTGATCAAGTAAGCGCGCGGCCGCGAGGATTTGAGATGGCAGTTTCCACACTCCAGAGCTACATCGCCGGCCGCTGGGTCGGCGAGCGGGCGGCCAAGCCGCTGGCGAGCGCGATCAATGGCCGCGTCGTCGCGCACACGCATGAAGAAGGCCTGGACTTCGCCGAGGCGATGGCCTACGCGCGTGGCACGGCCTTGCCCGGCCTGCTGCGCAGCCATTTCCAGGACCGCGCCCGGGTTCTGAAGGCGCTGGGCGCCTACCTGATGGAGCGCAAGGAAGAGCTGTATGCGATCAGCGCCCACACGGGCGCGACGCGCAGCGACTCCTGGATCGACATCGAGGGCGGCATCGGCACGCTGTTCGCGTACGCCTCCATCGGCGGCAAGGATCTGCCCAGCAGCAATGTGCTGCACGAGGGCCCGCCGATGCGGCTGGGCGCCAACAACCACTTCATCGGCAGCCATGTGATGGTCCCGAAGCGGGGCGTGGCGCTGCACATCAACGCGTTCAACTTCCCGATGTGGGGCATGCTGGAGAAGTTCGCGCCGAGCTTCCTGGCCGGCATGCCTTGCCTCGTGAAGCCGGCGACTGCGACGAGCTATGTCGCCGAAGCCTGCGTGCGCTTGATCGTCGACTCCGGCCTCGTGCCGGTCGGCGCGTTGCAGCTCATCATCGGCGGCACGGGCGACCTGTTCGAGCGCCTGGATGAGTCGGACGTCGTCACCTTCACCGGCAGCGCCGACACCGCGCTGATGCTGAAGGCTCACCCCAATTTGTTGAAGAAGAGCATCCCCTTCAACGCCGAGGCCGACAGCCTGAACTGCGCCATCCTGGCCCCCGACGTGGCACCTAGCGACCCGGAGTTCGACCTCTTCATCAAGGAGGTGTCGCGCGAGATGACGGCCAAGGCCGGCCAGAAGTGCACGGCCATCCGCCGCACCATCGTGCCGGCCAACCTGGTCGACGCGGTCGCGACGGCGCTGAAGGCGCGGCTGTCCAAGACGGTCGTGGGCGACCCGGCCGTCGAAGGCGTGCGCATGGGTGCGCTGGCCAGCAAGGCCCAGCAGGCCGACGTGGCCGAGCGCGTGGCGCAACTGGCGAAGAACTGCGAGCTGCTGCTGTCCGGGCGCGACGGCTTTGCGCCCAAGGGCGACGGTGTCAGCGACGGCGCCTTCTATGCACCCACGCTGCTGCTGGCGCGTGACTCGGCGGCCAGCGACGCCCACCACCTGGAAGCCTTCGGCCCGGTGACGACGTTGCTGCCCTACGGCGACTTCGAGGAAGCGCTGCACCTGGCGACGCTGGGCCGCGGCAGCCTGGTCGGCACCATCTGCACGAAGACGCCGGCCCTGGCCGCGCAGGCCGTGCCGACCTTCGCCGCCTGGCATGGCCGCATGCTGGTGCTGGACCGCGAGGCCGCGCTGGAAAACACCGGCCACGGTTCGCCGCTGCCCAAGCTCAAGCACGGCGGCCCCGGCCGCGCGGGCGGTGGCGAGGAGCTGGGCGGGCTGCGCGCCGTCAAGCACTACCTGCAGCGCTGCGCCGTGCAGGGCTCGCCGACGATGATCTCGGCCGTCACCGGCGAGTACCAGCGCGGCGGTGTCGTCACCGAGAGCGACGTCCATCCGTTCCGTCGCTACTTCGAGGACGTCGAGGTGGGCATGAGCCTGCTGACGCACCGCCGCACGGTCGGCGAGGCGGACATCGTCGCGTTCGGCGGCCTGTCGGGCGACTATTTCTACATGCACTTCGACGAGGTCGCGGCCAAGGCTTCGCCCTTCGGCCAACGCATCGCCCACGGCTACTTCGTGCTGTCGGCCGCGGCGGGCCTGTTCGTCAGCCCCGCGCCCGGCCCCGTGCTGGCCAACTACGGCCTGGAGAATCTGCGCTTCGTCACGCCGGTGGCCATCGGCGACACCATCCAGGCGCGGCTGACGGCCAAGCGCAAGATCGACCGCCCGCCGCGCGACGACCAGCCCGCGCAAGGCGTCATCGGCTGGGACGTGGCGGTGACCAACCAGCGCGACGAGCTGTGCGCGAGCTACGAGATCCTGACGCTGGTGGCCAAGCGCGTGGCGGGCTGAATCGATGAACGCGGAGCAGGCCCGGGCGCTCGCTCTGGGCCTGCCCGGCGCAGTCGAGAAGCCGCATCACGAGCTGACATCGTTCCGCCTGCCGGGCACAAAACCTGGAACGACGGGCCGCATCTTCGCGACGATGACGCCCGACGGCGCCGAACTGCGCGTGTTCATCCAGGACGACGACGCACGCGACGCGTGGATTGCCCGTGAGGGAGGTGTCGTGCAGCCGCTGTTCTGGGGCGCCAAGCGGCGTGAAGCTGCTGCTGGCTCAGGCCAAGCCCGCGTGGGTCAGGGAACTGCTAGGCCAGGCCTGGCGCGAACTGGGCCCCAAGGCTTGACCTAGCGGGTGACCGGCGTCTCGGCCGCGGCCTTCAGGTCGGCGCGGCGGGCGCCGGTGAAGCGCTTGGCCCAGTAGGAGTCGCGCATGTCCTCCACGCGCACGGCGCTGCCGGTGCGGGGGGCGTGGATGAACTTGCCTTCGCCGACGTAGATGCCCACGTGGCTGAAGGTGCGCTTCATCGTGTTGAAGAACACCAGGTCGCCGGGCTTGAGCTCTTCGCGCCGGATGGCAGCCAGGCTGCTGTCCTTGGCCTGCTCGTCGGCACGGCGCGGCAGCACCAGGCCCACGCTCATCTCGAAGATGTGGCGCGTGAATCCGCTGCAGTCGAAACCGTTCTCGACCGAGTTGCCGCCGCGCGTGTAGCGCACGCCCAGGAAGTTCATCGCCGACAGCACGAGGTCGGAGGCGGTGTCGCGCACGCTGGCCAGCAGCCGAGATGACCCACCGGCTTCACCGGCGTGCAGCAGGCCGCGGTCGCTGAGGAAGCGGCTGACGGCGTCGCTGGCGGTGCTCGCCTGCGTCGGCTTGGCGGTGGCGGGCGTCGCCTTGTCGACGGCCGCCTGCTGCTGCAGGCTCTGGCCGTAGGCGCCCGTCATCGTGCCCGGCGGCGGTGTCATCGTCGCGGCCTGGGCCACGCCTTGCGCATGCGCAGCGCAGCAGCCGGCCAGCAGGGCGGCAGCAGCGATGCGGTTCAGCAGGGCGACGGGAGAAACCAGGGGCATTCGAAAAAAACCGGGGCGGGCCGCGAAGCGGTCGCGATAGCGGAGAAGGGACAGCGGCGCGGAGGTTAGGAGGCGACCCCGGCACCGTCAATCAAAGCGGGCGGAAAACAGGCGATTCTCAGGGCAAACCCCGGCTTGGCCGACAGCGAACCCAGTGAAAACCCTGAATTCTGTCACGCGTTGACCGAGGTCAGACTGCCGTCAGTGCCCCAGGCCCACACTGACCGGCATGACGCAGACCTACGCCGACTTCCATCAGCGCTCGCTGGCCGAGCGCGATGCCTTCTGGGCCGAGCAGGGCCGGCGCATTGATTGGCAGACGCCGCCGCAGGTGATCTGCGACGCCAGCAACCCGCCGTTCGCGCGCTGGTTCGTGGGCGGCACGACCAACCTGTGCCACAACGCCGTGGACCGGCATGCCGCCACAAGGCCCGGTGACCGTGCGCTGATCTGGGTGTCCACCGAGGTGGGCCAGGAGAAGGTCTACAGCTTTGCCGAACTGCTGGCCGAGGTCGAGGCGTTTGCCGCCGTGCTGGCCGCGCAAGGCGTGGGGCAGGGCGACCGCGTGCTGATCTACATGCCCATGATCCCGGAGGCCGCGTTCGCGATGCTGGCCTGCGCGCGCATAGGCGCTGTCCATTCGGTCGTGTTCGGCGGCTTCGCGTCGGTGAGCCTGGCCAGCCGCATCGACGACGCCGCGCCGAAGCTCATCGTCAGCACCGACGCGGGCAGCCGTGCGGGCAAGCGCATCGCCTACAAGCCGCTGCTGGACGAAGCCATCGCGTTGTCGGCTCACAAGCCCGCCAGCGTGCTGATGGTGGACCGCGGCCTCGTGCCTTTCGAGCGCGTGGCCGGCCGCGACCTGGACCACGCCCAGTTGCGCCGCCAGCACTGGGGCCAGCGCGTGCCCTGCGCCTGGCTGGAGTCCAACACGCCCAGCTACACGCTGTACACCAGCGGCACGACCGGCAAACCCAAGGGCGTGCAGCGCGACGTGGGCGGCTATGCCGTGGCGCTGGCCGCCAGCATGGACTGGATCTTCGGTGGCAAGCCGGGCGAGACCTATTTCTCCACCAGCGACATCGGCTGGGTCGTGGGCCACAGCTACATCGTCTACGGCCCGCTGATCCATGGCATGGCGACGCTGATGTACGAGGGCACGCCGGTGCAGCCGGACGCGGCCGTGCTGTGGAGCCTGGTCGAGAAGTACCAGGTCACCGTGATGTTCAGCGCGCCGACGGCCGTGCGCGTGCTCAAGAAACACGACGCAGCGCTGCTGAAGCGCCACGACCTGTCGTCCTTGCGCGCGCTGTTCCTGGCCGGCGAGCCACTGGACGAGCCCACCGCCAGCTGGATCGCCGAGGCCCTGGGCGTGCCCATCATCGACAACTATTGGCAGACCGAGACCGGCTGGCCGCTGCTGACGGTGGCCCACCACATCCCTGGCGTTCAGGCCGTGCCGACGCGTCTGGGTTCGCCCGGCGTGCCCATGTACGGCTACGACGTGAAGCTGCTCGACGAGAACACCGGCGCCGAGCTGACCGAGCCGAATCAAAAGGGTGTGCTGGTCATCGAGCACCCGCTGCCCCCCGGCGCGCTGCAGACGGTGTGGGGCGACGACGCGCGCTTCGTCAACACCTACTGGGGCAGCGTGCCCGGCCGGCAGGTCTATTCGACATTCGACTGGGCCTCTCGCGACGCCGACGGCTACACCTTCATCCTGGGCCGCACGGACGACGTCATCAATGTGGCCGGCCACCGCCTGGGCACGCGGGAGATCGAGGAATGCATCTCGGGCCACGCGGCCGTGGCCGAGGTGGCCGTCGTCGGCGTGGCCGACCAGCTGAAGGGCCAGGTCGCCATCGCTTTCGCCGTGCTGCGCGACCCGGGGCAGGCCTCGCTCGCGCTGGAGGGTGAGGTCATGAAGCATGTGGACGCGCAACTCGGCGCGGTGGCTCGGCCTGCGCGCGTGCATTTCGTGACGCTGCTGCCCAAGACCCGCTCCGGCAAGCTGCTGCGCCGCGCGCTGCAGGCCGTGGCCGAGGGGCGCGACCCGGGCGACCTGACGACGCTGGACGACCCCGGCGCGCTTTTGCAGGTGAAAACCCTGCTGCAGAAATAGGGGCGTGCCAAACGGCTGAGCGCGAGCTGGCCGACAGAATCGCGGCCTTCCCACAAGGAGACGCGATGAAACCCGTCCTGACCACCCTGGCCCTGCTGGCGCTGACCGCCGCCACCGCGCATGCGCAACCCAAGCTGCCCGCGCCCAACTTCCCCACCTTCGGCAGCGTGGCCGATGTGCAGACCCGCTGTGACAGCGGCCTCAAGGGCGCCAAGCAGCGCGTGGGCCAGCTCGAGAAGCGCAAGGTCGACGCCGGCTGGCTGGCGGCCTATGACGATCTGGTGGTCTTCCTCGAGGACAACCAGGGACCCAACGACTTCGTGCTGAACGTGCACCCGGACAAGGCCGTGCGCGACGCCGCGCAGGCCTGCTCGCTGCGCTGGGCCGACTTCGGCTCCAGCCTGGGCCAGAACGAGAAGCTCTACCGCGCGCTGCAGAAGGCACCGAAGGCCGACGGCATCGATGCCGAGTTCGCGCGCCTGGCCTCGGGGCAGTTCGAGGACAGCGGCGTGGCACTGCCCAAGGCCAAGCGTGAGCGCGCCAAGCAGATCCTGGACAAGCTGACCGAGCTGGACCAGCAGTTCAACAAGACCATCCGCGACGCCGGCACCCGCGTGGCCTTCACCGAGGCAGAACTGAAGGGCGTGCCCGCCAGCGTGTGGGAAAAGGCCAAGCGCGACGACCAGGGCCGCATCCTGCTGGGCGTGGACTACCCCAGCTATGTGCCCGTCATGCGCAGCGCCGAGAGCGGCGAGGCGCGCGAGCGCATGTGGCGGGCCAAGACCAACGAGGGCGGCCAGGGCAACCTCGACCTGCTGGCGCAGATCGTCACGCTGCGCGGCGAGTACGCCAAGCTGTTCGGCTTCGACAACTACGTCGACTTCAACCTGCGCCGCCAGATGGCCAAGGACGGCGCGACGGCCACGCGCTTCCTCGACTCCGTGACGGGTGCCGTCAATGCGCGCGAGAACACCGAGCTGCAGGAGCTGCGCGCCGACAAGGCCAAGCACCTGGGCACGCCGCCGGAGCAGACCAAGGTCGAGCGCTGGGACGCGACCTTCTACAGCGAGCGCGTCAAGCTGCAGAAGTTCAGCGTCGACCAGAACGCCTTCCGGCCGTACTTTCCGCCGCAGGCCAGCCTGGAGTTCTCGATGCGCATCATCGAGAAGCTGATGGGCGTGAAGTACCAGCGCATAGACAACAAGCTGTGGCATGACGAGGCGCAGACCTATGTCGTCAGCGACGCGGCCACCGGCAAGCCCATCGCGCAGATGTACGTGGACCTGTACCCGCGCGACGGCAAGTACAACCACGCCGCGGTGTGGCCGCTGCGCGGCAGCGCCACGCGCATTGGCCGCACGCCGGTCGCTTCGCTGGTCGTCAACTTCGACCGCAACGGCTTGACGCTGGACGAGGTCGAGACGCTCCTGCACGAGCTGGGCCACGCGGTGCACGTGAATCTGTCCAACACCCGCTACGCGGCCACGTCGGGCACCAGCGTCATGCACGACTTCGTCGAGGCGCCGTCGCAGATGCTGGAGGACTGGGTCTACGACAAGAAGGTGCTGAAGCTCTTGCAGGAGGTCTGCCCCACCTGCAAGCCCGTGCCGGACGCGATGGTCGACCAGGCCCAGGCCGCCAAGCACTACGGCAAGGGCGGGCTGTTCGGCCGCCAGCACCTGTACGCCAGCTACGACATCACGCTGCACCGCAGCGCCAAGCCCGAGCCCATGCCGCTGTGGGCCAAGATGGAAGGCGCAACGCCGCTGGGCCATGTGCAGGGCACGATGTTCCCGGCCGGGTTTGCGCACATTGCCGGCAGCTATGGCGCGGGCTACTACGGCTACCTGTGGAGCCTGGTCGTCGCAATGGACCTGCGCACAGCGTTCGCGGCTGACAAGCTCGGCCCTGATGTGGGCAAGCGCTACCGCGACCAGGTGCTGGGCCAGGGTGCGCAGAAGCCCGCACCCGAGCTGGTCAAGGACTTCCTGGGGCGCGACAGCAACTCGCAGGCCTTCTTCGACTACCTGAAGAAGTAAGTTGCCGAGGTCAGCCGCAGCTGCTTGAACCGCAGCTGTGGCCGGCGGCAGCTTCGGGGGCGGCCTCGCGGCACTCACCCGTCACCGGGTCGAAGCCGCGCTGTTCCATCGTGAAGACCAGCGCGGCGTCCATCATCTCGGCATGCTGCGGAAACCAGCCCGCCAGCTCCGTGCGCAGGATGTTCAGCGGCTCGCGGTCGTTCAGTTCGTTGGCGTAGCGCAGCGCCTCGCGCATCACCTTCAGCACCATCGCGTGCTGGCTGGCATGGCAGTTCTGCGGCTCGAAGCCGCAGCGCGCCATCCAGTCCTCCTCCATCGCAAAGTGGGCCTCGGTGTGGGCCAGCAGCGCCTGGTAGGCGGGCAGCGCGTCGCCGCCGCCGTCCAGCGCGGTGCCGAAGGCATTCAGCAGCTCGACGAATTCCTGGTGGGTGGTGTCCAGCGTCGGTTGGTTCAGGACCAGCTTGTCGGTCCAGGCGAGCGTGTTCATGCGTGAAATGGTAGGGAACAGTTGCAGTGTTCGTCTTGAGGCAGCACAAGCCGTCTGCCTCAGCCGGCTCAATCCTGCGGCTTGTAACTGAAGATTTGCTCCGTTTCGTCGACCTGCCGCATGGTGCGCGGGTTGCCGGACTCGATGCTGGACATCACGACTGTCTTGACCAGCTTGTAGCGGTGAGGGATCAGCGTGCCGGTCTCGGTGACGAGTTCCAGCCTTGTCTCGTAGTTCAGAGACCGTAGCTTGAGCGCGTCTTGGAGCGTGCCATCGGGCATCAGCCGTTCTGAGAAGTCCTCCACCGCTTTTCGCGCCTCCGCCTCGTCCGGGGTGGTGGTGGACTGCAGCTCCACGCATTCATAAATCCTGCCTTGTCTTTCGCACGGCAGCGTGCGTGCCAGCGTGAAACGCGTACGCTGCGTGAGCGGTGCATTGACCACCGGCATCACAGCCTGGGTTGTGAGCACATAGTCCACCCCGATGTCGAAGACCTGTTCGGCGCCAGCCCACGACCCGGCCATCCTGTTCCACTCAGCCCCGACCAGATTCTTCAGCACCGCTTCGTTCAGCATGGTCTCAAGCGTGGGCTTGAGCCGCGCCTGCATGGCGGCCTCAGGCAGCAGCGTGGCGAAAGCCGATCGCATCGCCGATTGAAACCCATCCAGGTCGTCGACCGAAACAAAGTCACCGTCGCGCGACACCACAAAACTCGGCAACGCCGCTTTTGTCGCTACGTCCATGAATGCGCGTAGCTCTGCCGGCATGGCGACGAGTTGCTGAGGATCCAACCGTACGTCGCTGAAGGACAGCAGATGCCGATCACCCTGGCGTCGCGACCGCATCACGTACTGGGAGCTCATGCCGCTTTTCACGGCGGCCTGCCCGTCGATCTGCTTGGATCGCGTCTTCTGTGCCTGTACCTGCGCGACGAGGATGTCCGGCCACGCGAAGCGCAAACGAGCGCTTTCTTGCGCGTCAATGGTGCCTGCGACTGTGGTGCCTAGCAGGCACACGACCCAAGCAACGGGATATTTCATGGATCCTGGACGAGGTGTGCAGTCAACGCTATGCAGCTCATGCCAGACGCGCGCGGTGGCGCGCGATCTGCGCGCGCACCTGGGCCGGTGCCGTGCCGCCCAGCACGTTGCGCGCGTTCAGCGAGCCTTCCAGCGACAGCACGTCGAACACATCGGCCTCGACGCGCGCGTCGAAGGCCTTCAGCTCGACCAGCGACAGCGCGGCCAGGTCCACACCCTTGGCCGTCGCGGTCTTCACCGCATGTGCGACGACCTCGTGGGCGTCGCGGAAGGGCAGGCCCTTCTTGACCAGGTAGTCGGCCAGGTCGGTGGCCGTCGCGTGGCCCTTCAGCGCCGCGGCGCGCATCGCTTCGGGCTTCACGGTCAGGCCGGCGAGCATGTCGGCAAAGATGCGCAGCGTGTCCTTCAAGGTGTCGACCGTGTCGAACAAGGGTTCCTTGTCCTCCTGGTTGTCCTTGTTGTAGGCCAGCGGCTGCCCCTTCATCAGCGTGACCAGTCCGACAAGATGGCCTACCACGCGGCCGGTCTTGCCGCGCGCCAGCTCGGGCACGTCGGGGTTTTTCTTCTGCGGCATGATTGACGAGCCCGTGCAGAAGGCATCCGGCAGCGCGATGAAGCCGAAGTTCTGGCTCATCCACAGGATCAGTTCCTCGGACAGCCGCGAGATGTGCAGCATGACCAGCGTGGCGGCGGCACTGAACTCGATGGCGAAATCGCGGTCGCTGACCGCGTCCAGGCTGTTCTGGCTGCACGCCTCCATGCCCAGCGTCGCGGCGACCCGCTCGCGGTCCAGTGGGTAGCTGGTGCCGGCCAGCGCCGCGGCGCCCAGCGGCAGGCGGTTCACGCGCTTGCGGGTGTCGAGCATGCGTTCCGCGTCGCGCGCGAACATCTCCACGTAGGCCAGCAGGTGGTGGCCGAAGCTGACCGGCTGGGCCACCTGCAGGTGGGTGAAGCCGGGCAGGATGACGTCGGCATGCTCGCTGGCCTTCTCGACCATGACGCGCTGCAGGCCGTTCAGCAGGCCGCTGATCTCGTCGATCTCGCCGCGCAGCCACAGGCGCACGTCGGTGGCGACCTGGTCGTTGCGGCTGCGGCCGGTGTGCAGCCGCTTGCCGGCGATGCCCACGCGCTCGGTCAGGCGGGCTTCGATGTTCAGGTGCACGTCTTCCAGGTCCAGCTTCCACTCGAACTGGCCGGCCTCGATCTCGGCGGCGATCTCGTTCAGGCCGCGCTGGATGGCGGCGTGGTCTTCCGCGGACAGGATGCCTTGGGCCGCCAGCATCTCCGCATGTGCCAGGCTACCGCGGATGTCGGCCCGCCACAGGCGCTGGTCGAAGCCCACGCTGGCGGTGTAGCGCTTGACCAAGTCGCTCATGGGCTCGGAAAACAGCGCGGACCAGGCTTGGGATTTGTTGGCGAGTTGGTTGTCTGACATGGGGCTGGCGTGAATTTCAGCGCGCAAAATGCGCCGCAACCCGGGATTATCGAACGCCAGGAATCCACCCGCTTCTCAAGCCACGCACATGCTCTTCTTCAAGCGCCGCGCCCAGCCCAGTCACAGCGTCTGGCACGAGTCCATGCAGCTGAGCCAGTGGCTGGGTTTTGCGCCCAATGAGCTGCCGGAGCTGCCCGAGCTGAACTCGGCTCCGCTGCTGGATCCCACGCGTGCCTTTGACGTCTGCCATGTGGGCCTGGTGCTGCGTGCCGTGCTGGGCGTGCAGCTGCTGCTGGCGCTGGGCTCGGCCATCGTCGCCAAGGACGTCGGCCAGTGGCTGACGCTGACGGCCAACGGCACGGTGGTGACGATGTTCGCCGTGCTGTCCTGGCTGCTCATCGTCTGTGCCGCCAAGCGGCTGTGGCCGCGCCTGCCCGAGCCCGCGCAATGGCTGGCGCTGATGGCGCTGGGCGCCCTCGGTGCGCTGCTGGGCTTCGGCCTGTTGAGCCTGACCAGTGAGGAACCCGCCAGTGCGTGGCGCATCGCCAGCATCGCTGCTGCTGGCGCCAGCGGTGCGGCGCTGCTGCTGGCCTGGCTCAAGCTGCGCGAGCACACCCAGCGGCCGGCCGATGCGCTGGCGCAGCTCGTGGAGCTGCAATCGCGCATCCGCCCGCACTTCCTGTTCAACACGCTGAACAGCGCCATTGCGCTGGTGCAGGTGGACCCGGCGCGCGCCGAGAGCGTGCTGGAGGACCTGGCCGAACTCTTTCGCGTCGCGCTGGCCGATGCCAGCGCCTCCGTCACGCTGACCGAGGAGGTCGAGCTGGCGCGTCGCTACCTTGCCATCGAGCAGATCCGCTTCGGCAAACGCTTGCGCGTCGTCTGGCACCTGGACCCCGAGGCCAACGCCGCGCGCGTGCCGCCGCTGCTGCTGCAGCCGCTGGTGGAGAACGCCGTGCGCCACGGCGTCGAGCCCAACGACGAGGGCGGCGAGCTGGAGGTCACGACGATGCGGCGCGGCGCCGAGGTCGAGATCCGCATCGTCAACAGCGTTGGCGCGCCGGCCCGCACGGTGGGCCATGGCCTGGCGCTGCGCAACGTGCGCCAGCGCCTGAAGCTGATGCACGACGTCGCCGCGCGCTTCGAGCTGGAATCCACCGAGCAGCGCTTCGCCTTGCGTATCCTGGTGCCGCTATGAGCGTTCTACGCATCCTCCTCGTCGACGACGAACCCCTGGCCCGGCTGCGCCTGCGCGGCCTGGTCGACGCCATCCAGGAGCCGCGCTGCGAGGTCGTCGCCGAGGCGGCCACTGCGTCCCAGGCCACCAGCTGGCTGCGCGAGCATGGTTGCGACATCCTGCTGCTGGACGTGCAGATGCCCGGCGCCGACGGCCTGCAATTCGCCGACGCACTGGCCCAACGCCAGGTGGACCAGCCCGGCCTGCCCGCGCCGCTGATCATCTTCGTCACGGCCCACGCAATGCACGCGTTGCGCGCCTTCGAGCTGGACGCGCTGGACTACCTGACCAAGCCCGTGCGCCGGGAACGCCTGCAGGCCGCGCTGGCCCGCGCCGCGCAGCGCCTGTCCGACCGCGCCGCCGTGCAGGCCGCCCAGCCCGCCGAGGTGCCGGCCGCGCCCGATCACGCCGACTTCATCACGCTGACCGACCGCGGCCGCCTGCTGCGCGTACCCATCGCCGAAGTGCTGTATTTCAAGGCCGAGCTGAAGTACCTGACGCTGCGCACGGCCAGCGAGACCCATGTGATGGACGGCGCGCTGTCGGAGCTGGAGCAGCGCCTGGGCGAGCGCTTCCTGCGCGTGCACCGCAACGCGCTGGTGGCCCGCTGGGCCGTGCGCGAGCTGGAGCGGCATGCGCCCACCCAGTTCGGCGATCTTGATGGCGACGCCGAGACCAGCGACAGCTGGGCCGTGCGCGTCGTCCACGTGGACGAATGGCTGGCCGTGTCGCGGCGCCAGGTGGCAGCGGTACGGGAGGCGTTGGCGGGGCAGGGGCGGTGATGTTCGCGCTGCGCCTGCTGCTGGCCTGCGCGCTGTGGGACGCGGCAGGCAGCCAGGCGCAGACGGCCGCGTATTGCGCCCGCCAGGCCGGTGAGTCGCCGGCCCTGTTCGGCGCGGCTCCCGAGGTCGTGACCCAGTTGCAGCGCCGGCGCGACCCGCGGGCGCTGGCCCTGGCGGACCATCTGCTGGCGCAGTCCGCCGAGGCGGACCGCCATGCCGCCCGCGAGCGTCTGCAAGAGCGCGCCCGCGCGTCCACCGACCCCATGCTGACGGTGCTGGCACTGCACACCCCATGCCTGCAGCCCGGCTGCCGCAACATCGAAGGCTCGCAGTGGTCGCGACTGGAGCCGGCCAACCTGCTGGCGTGGCTGGCGTTGCCGACCCGATCGGGCGGCGACGGCCGCTATCTGCTGGAGCAGATCGCCACCCAGGCGCGCTACTCGCGCAGCTATCGGCAGGAGGCCGCGGCGTTGTTGAACGGCCTGGCGTCCGCGCCGGTCGGCTTCGAGCTGGCCCAGCCCTGGGCGCTGGCCAATCTCGGCACGCTGGCCGGCGTCTGCCATCGCCGCACGACCGAGGTGGACGTGGCCCAGCACTGCGAGACCGTGGCCCGCCTGCTGTGGGCGGACGGCGAGGCGACCGAGCGCCTGGCCGCGCTGATCCTGGCTCAGCACGCGCTGGCGCTGCTGCCGGCGCGCCGCGAGGCCTGGGAGCCGCGCCTGCGCGAGCTGGAGGCGGTGACACGCTGGCTGGGCCATGACCGCACGCCGTCCCAGCCGGCGACGAGGGCCGCCTTCTGCGCGGCCGTGGCACCCGTACGCGCCGGCGAGCGCTCGTCCATGGGCGAATGGGAACGGGCTGCCATCGTGCTGTCCGTGGCCGGCCTGTCGATGCGCGATCTCGCGCCGCGTTCGCGTGGCGACGCGATGAGGCCGCCTCGTTGAGGCATGTCTGGCGCTGGGGCCTGATTGGCCTGCTGCTGGTGGCGGCGTGCGCGGGTGGGCTGCTGCGCTGGCAGGCTGAAAGGCAGCCGGCCGAGCCGGCGCTGGCGTCGCCTGCACCGTTCAGCCAGGCTCAAATGGCGTCAAACGTGGCAGGCAGCCCGGCGGCGAGCCGGCCGCCCTCCTCGCAGCTCGCTGCCGGGCCTTCCCAGCCTGCGGCGGTGGCCTCCCAGGCCCAGTCGCCCGAGGACGTCGCGCAGTTCTGCGGGCAGGGGCAGGTGACCCAGGCGGAGTTCGACAAGCGCGATGACGCGCTGCGCAACAAGGTGGCCGGCTGGGTGCAGGCGCTGGAGCAGCGATTAGGCGTCGCGCGCAGTCGCCTCGCCGCCCGCCTGGCGGCCGGCACGGACCGCCAGCAGGTGGCCGCCCGTCTGATGATGGGCGATGCCGATGGCGCCGCCCACATCGCCCAGCGATCTACCGATGCCACGGCCTACCGCCTGGCGCTGCTGGGCTGCCGGCGTTGGGAGGGTGACCACGTGCCAGGTTGCCGGGACCTGACGTTGGGGACCTGGGCCCGGCTGGACCCGCAGGATGCGCGGCCGTGGATCGATCTGCTGGCCGAAGCGCAGAAGCGGCGCGATGAGGCCGCGATGTCGCGAGCCGCGGACGAGGCCTTGCAGCGTCGGCTGCACGGCTCCAGCAGCCCCTTGCTGGAAGCGGTCTTCAGTGCAGGCAGCGGTGTTGACGATGCCGAGGGCCTGGGTCTGCTGGCGGTAGAGGTCATCGGCCAGGATGCCGCGCTGCCCAAGGGGGAGGCCTTGGCTCTGCTCAAGTTCTGCAGCCCGGAGGGCGTCAAGGACGCGGCCCGCCGCGACCGTTGTCAGCGCCTGGCGCGTTGGCAACTGGCACAGGCCGACGACCTGACGGACGCCGAGGTCGGCCTGGCCATCGCCGACCACGTCGGGCTGCCAGCCGAGCAGCGGCCCTTCACGCGTGAGCAGCTGAAACGCGGGCAGGCGGCCTTGGTGGAGGAGTCCACGCGTCTGGCGGGCTACGACTGCGCCAGCCTGCGTCGCATCTCAGCCTGGACCGCGCGGCGCGTGCAGGTGGGCGAGCTGAAGATGGCCCTGCAGGGCGCTGGCGAACGCTGAGGCGCGGCACGTATGCTGTGCCCATGACCATGCCGTTACGTCGCCGTCGCGTGTTCCTGCTGGTGTTGCTGGTCGCCGTGGTGGCGGGGCTCGCCCTGTGGCGCATCGTGTCGCGCGGCGGCGTGGCCGCCGCCAAACCTGGCCGGCCTCTCATTGCCTCGGCGCCGGCGGGCGCGGCGGTACCGGCGCGGTTGAGCAGGCCGCCGGCACCCGCTTGCTGCCCTCCCAACGGCTTGTTTATGCTGACCCCATGATCAGTTGGCCGTGCCCTGACGGGCCTGCCGTCACGGAGGACGTTGCGTGAAACGAAGGTGGCGCTGGGCCGTCGGCGGTCTGCTGGGTTTGATGGTGCTGGCCGGGCTGGTGGCAAGGCAGGAACGCCTGCGGACGTCGCTCGCGGCAGCAGCGGCCGCATCTGCGCCGGCTTCCGTCGCTGGCTCAGCGGCCCAGGCCGTGACCGCTGGCAACACAGGCGACGCGACGCCGGTTGCCGATGCCGCGCCGGCGGCGCTGCGGTCGGCTGCCGCGAGCGGCACGGCAGCATCGGGCGCCGTCGATGTTTGCGGGTATGGGCGCGTGAGCCGGCAGGAACTGGAACTGACCGAGGGCGGCGCACCGCCGGCCTGGGCTCAGGCGCTGGACGAGCGCTGGACTGTGGAGAAGGCTGGTCTGATCAAGCGCCTTGGCGCGGGCACCGAGCGCCAGCGTGTGGCGGCGGCGGTGCTGGATGACGATGTCCCGACCGCCGCGCGGCTGGCGATGTCGACCACGGACCCGGCGGCTTACCAGATGGCGCTGCGGGCGTGCCGCCATGAAGCCGCGTACCGCGCGGGTTATGCGGCCCAGCAGACCTGGCTGAAGTCGCCGGCAGCCAGCGGCGTGAAGTTCTCGGGCATGAGGCCACCCGGGCCGGTGTCTACCCACTGCGCGGCGCTGACCATCGAGCGCTGGGAGCTGCTGGACCCAGGCAATGCGTCGCCGTGGATCATGCGCTTGCACGACGGCCTGGCGAGCGGAGACCAGAGCGCTGTCACGCAGGCGCTGTATCAGGTCGCGCAGCGGTCACGGGTTGACGCCAACCTCAGAGTGTTGAGCGCGACGTTGGCAGAGGTCGTGGGCGTGGAACCCACGCCAGGCGAGTTTCAAGCGCTGTCCATGGCGGCCGGGCACGACATGACGACGCTGACCGACGTGTCCATTGCCGGCATCGGCAGCGCCTGCCGTGCCGATGCCTTGCGCGACGCCAACCGGCGCCAACTGTGCGAACAGGTGGTGCGCCGCATGCCGGGCTTGGTCAGCGAACTCATCGATGCCCGCATCCTTCACTCATTGGAGGAGCGTCTGCGCATGCCTCACAGCCCCGTTGCCATGACTCGCGAGGAGCTCGAACGCGTGATGAAGGGCACTGTGGAAGACAGCATGCGCTGGATCACCGAGCCCAGCTGCGCGGCGTTCAGCGAGGGTGGCAAGCGGTTCGTCGCGCTGGCACGCCAGGGCGAGTTGGCCCATGTGCTCGCCAAGCGGGCGGGTGCCGCGGCGTCGTCGCCGCGCTGAGGTCAGGCCACCGGCAGCTGCTGAACCTGCCGGGTCAGGTGGCCGAGGATCAGCGCATTGACCCGCGCGGCGTCGCCGATGGGTGCCATGTGACCCGCCCCTTCCAGCCAGGCCAGCCGGGCCGTCGGCAGCCGCGTGGACAGGCTGTGTGCCACGCGGCGCGCACTGGCTCGCGTGGCGCTGCCGCAGATCAGCTGCACGGGCATGCGCAACACGTCCAGCAGGCTGTCGCTCCACTGCGCGGCGAACAGCGCTTCGAAGTGACGGCGCACGGTGGGCATGGCGTCGGCCAGGCGAGCATGCTGGGCGTCGTCCAGGTCGGGCCAGACGTCGCGGTTCTGCCAGTAGGCGCAGAAGCCCCGCGCGGCGCTCAGCGCGTCGCCGCGGTCCAGCGCCGCGCCCAGGTTGGCGGCGACATCGCTGATCTCCTGCCATTCCGGTTCGTCGGGGCCCAGCGACGGCAGCACGCCGAAGGCAACCGGCTCATACAGCGTCAGCGACCGCACGCGGCCGGGCTGCTGCAGCGCGATCTGCAGCGCGACCGCGCCGCCGTAGCTGTGGCCGACGAGGTGGAAGCCGCGATCCGCTGCGAAAGGCAGGCCGGCGAGCACGCCGTTCGCTTCGACGGCCAGTTGGCTGGGCATGAGCTCGGGCCAGCCAGGGCGTGCGCCGTGGCCGAAGAGGTCGGGCGTGTGCCACCGCCAGGCGTCGCCAGCGTCGGCGACGAGGCGGCGCCATTGCTTGCCGCTGGCGGCGCTGGAATGCAGGCAGACGACGGGTGTGGCGTGGGTGTCGGACATGTGAATCTCCAGAGGGATTGCCGACCATCCTCCGAGGCCTGCGTTTCAACGGGACTGCAGCCGGCGCCGTCTTTGTTTCAATCGTTGCGGGCTGGGCTGCGTCGTCGCGGGCCGCATCATTGAGCGCTGCGCTCGTCGTGGGCCGCGCCCGACGG
The DNA here is from genome assembly GCF_056406315.1 of Roseateles sp. P1_C6. Classification (NCBI taxonomy): domain Bacteria; kingdom Pseudomonadati; phylum Pseudomonadota; class Betaproteobacteria; order Burkholderiales; family Sphaerotilaceae; genus Roseateles; species Roseateles sp. P1_C6. The sequence goes on along the minus strand of NZ_JBFUAK010000001.1, from coordinate 195,374 downwards.
GGAAGATTCACGCAGCCACGCGAACAGGTGGGGCGGGCGGCATCATTTCTGTAGGCCGGCACCTACCCCAAGCCCCGCCGCGGGCCGATATCTGGCCGCTGGCGGGCGCGCCTACGCTGGACGCTCTTAACAATCAGGAGCGCCGCATGAAGCACTCGATGCAATTCTCGGCAACCGCACTGGCCTGCGCGCTGGTCGCCGGCTCGCCGTTCTGGGCTGAACCGGCCGAAGCGCAACAACGCAGCAGCCGCACCGCCGTGGCACCGCTGCGCGTGACGGGTTTCGACGTCGACCAGGTCGACCGGGTGGAACCGGGCACGGAGCTGAACTTCACCGTCTGGGGCACGGCCGGCGCGGCGGTGCTGCTGCAGATCGACGGTGGCCGGCGCACGGTGCGGCTGGATGAGACGACGCCGGGCCGCTACCAGGGCAGCTACATCATCGGCCGCTCGGATCGCATCGGGCCGGAGTCGCGCGTGCATGCCAACCTGCGCCGCGACAACCGCGTGGCCACGGCGCTGCTGGGTGAAGCGCTGCAGGCCGGCTGGCCCGTGCCGGGCGAGGCGGCCCTGGTGCCGGAGATCCAGTCGGTCAGCGTCGCGCGCGAGCCCGGCCGCGGGCGGGCCGAGGCGCTGCGCTACACGCTGCGCGGCACGCCGGGAGGCCAGGCCTCGGTGCAGCTGCAAGGCAGCCAGGCCGGCAATGTCGTGCTGGAAGAGGTGCGCCCGGGCGAATACGTGGGCACCTATGTGCTGCCGCAAGGCGCCTGGGTGGACACGCAGCAGCCGCTGGTGGCCCAGCTGCGCCACGGCAACCGCAGCGCGCGCAGCAGCGTGGCCAACGCTTACGACGGCGTGGACTTCCGCGCGCGGCGCGCCGAGGCGGTCTGCGGCGACTGCGCCACCGTGCAGGCGGTCAACCAGGTCACGGTCGACGGTGACGGTCGGGTGCTGGGCACCGTGGCGGGCGGTGTGCTCGGCGCGGTGGTGGGCAGCCAGTTCGGCAAGGGCGACGGCCGCACGGCCGCCGGCGTGGCCGGCGCGGTGGGCGGTGCGCTGCTGGGCCGCGAGATCCAGAAGCGCCAGAACCAGCGCACGCAGTACGAGGTGGTCGTGCGCATGACCGACGGCCAGCAGCGCACGGTCATCTACGCCGACCCGCCGAACTTCCGAGTCGGCGAAACGGTACGGGTGGTCGGCGAGACGCTGGAGCCGTACCGCCGTTGATCGAAGCCGCGGTCAGCCTGTGTTGCGCAGGCCCGCCGCGATGCCGTTGATGGACAGGTGGATGCCGCGCTGCACGCGTTCCATCGCCGGGTCGTCGGCCGAGATGCGGCGGTAGCGGCGCATCAGCTCGACCTGCAGGTGGTTGAGCGGGTCGATGTAGGGGAAGCGGTGCTCGATGGAGCGCGCCAGCGACGGGTTGGCCGCCAGGCGCTTGTCGTCGCCGGTGATGAGGCTGAGCGCCGCCTGCGTGCGCTCGAACTCGGCCTGGATGGCCGCGAAGATGCGCTTGCCCAGCTTCTTGTCCTCGACCAGTTCGACGTAGCGCTCGGCCAGCGCGAGGTCGGCCTTGGCCAGCACCATGTCCAGGTTGGACAGCACGGCGCGGAAGAACGGCCAGCCCTTGAGCATGCGCTTGAGCAGCGCGAGGTTCTTGGTGCGCTGCGCCGGTTCCTCGCCGAGGAAGGCCTCGACGCCCGAACCGAAACCGCACCAGCCCGGCAGCGCCACGCGCGCCTGGCCCCACGAGAAGCCCCACGGGATGGCGCGCAGGTCTTCGATCGCGCGGGTGGCCTTGCGGGAGGCCGGGCGCGAGCCGATGTTCAGTTCAGCGATCTCGCGGATGGGCGTGGACGCGAAGAAGTAGTCGGCAAAGCCGGGCGTGTCGTAGACCAGGCCGCGGTAGGCCGCGAAGCTCGCGTCCGACAGCGCCTGCGCCGCCTGCAGGAAGCCCTTGGGCGCGCTCTGCGTCGGGTGCAGCAGCGTGGCCTCCAGCGTGGCCGCCACCAGCGTCTCCAGGTTGCGCCGGCCGATCTCCGGGTGGGCGTACTTGGAGGCGATGACCTCGCCCTGCTCGGTCAGCCGGATCTGGCCGTTCACGGTGCCCGGGGGCTGGGCCAGGATGGCCTGGTAGCTGGGGCCGCCGCCGCGGCCGACCGTGCCGCCGCGGCCGTGGAACAGGCGCAGCGTGATGGGGCCGACGCGCTTCAACTCGTCGAACAGCTCGACCAGCGCGATTTCGGCGCGGTACAGCTCCCAGGACGACGTGAACATGCCGCCGTCCTTGTTGCTGTCCGAGTAGCCCAGCATGATGTCCTGCTCGCCGCCGCTGCGGTCGATGAGGCCGCGCACGCCGGGCAGCACGTAGAACTCGCGCATGATGTCCGGCGCGATGCGCAGGTCGCCGATGGTCTCGAACAGCGGCACGATGATGAGGTCGCTGATGGCGTATTCGGCCAGCACGCCGCGCAGCAGGCCGGTCTCCTTCAGCAGCAGCGCGACCTCCAGCAGGTCCGACACCGACTCGGTGTGGCTGATGATGTAGTGGCGCAGCGCCTCGCGGCCGAAGCGGGCCAGCGCCTCGCGGGCGGCCTCGAAGGTGGCCAGCTCGAACAGCGTCTTGTCGGTGTAGCTCGCGCCGATGACGCGCAGCGGACGGGCGTCGTTCAGCAGCTTGAGCAGCAGCTCGCGCTTGGCCGCCTCGTCCAGCGCCGAGTAGTCGGACTCGATGCGCGCGACGGTCAGCAGCTCGGCCAGCACCAGCTCGTGCTGGTCGCTGCTCTGGCGCAGGTCCAGCGTGGCGAGGTGGAAGCCGAACACCTGCACCGCGCGGATCAGCGGCGCCAGGCGCGGCGCGATCAGTGCCTCGGCGTGGTGGGTCTTCAGCGAGGCCTCGAGGGTGCGCAGGTCGGTCAGCAGCTCGTCGGGTGCCTTGTACGGGTCTTGCGGCGCGACCGCGTGGCGCAGCGCCTCGGTGCCGGTCAGCGCCTGCAGCGTGGCCGCCAGGCGGGCGTACATGCCGGTGAGGGCCCGGCGGTAGGGCTCGTCCATGCGGTGCGCGTTCTGGTCCGGGCTGCGCTCGGCCAGCGCCTGCATCTGCGGCGACACGCCGGTCAGGCGCAGCGAGATGGACAACTCCGCGCCCAGCTCGTGCAGCTCGGTCAGGTAGTGGCGCAGCGCGACCTCGGCTTGGCGCTTCATCGCCTGGCGCAGCGTGGCGGCGCCGACGTTGGGGTTGCCGTCACGGTCGCCGCCAATCCAGTGACCCATGCGCAGGAAGCTGGGCAGGGCCGCGCCGGGCAGGTGCTCCTCCAGCTCGGCGTAGAGCTTGGGGATCTGGCGCAGGAAGGTCGACTGGTAGTAGGAGAGGGCGTTCTCGATCTCGTCGCCCACCGTCAGCTTGGAGTAGCGCAGCATGCGCGTCTGCCACAGCTGGGTGATGCGGGCGCGCAGCAGGCCTTCGGTGTCGCGCAGCTCGCGCTCCGTGCCCGCACGGTCGCGCGCTTCCAGCAGGCCGGCGACGGCGCGCTCGGCGTCCAGGATGCTCTTGCGCTGCACCTCGGTCGGGTGGGCGGTCAGCACCGGCGAGATGAAGCCGCGCTGCAGCACCTCGGCGATCTCGGTCGGTCGGATGCCGGCCTCGTGCAGATGCTCCAGGCAGTAGGCCAGCGAGCCGGGCTGCAGGCTGCCGGCGCGCTCGTGTACGTCGCGGCGGCGGATGTGGTGGCGGTCCTCGGCGATGTTGGCGAGGTGGCTGAAGTAGCTGAACGCGCGGATGACGCTGACGGCCTGCTCGCCCGACAGGCTCTTCAGCAGCTTGTCGAAGCGCTTGCCGGCTTCCTTGTCGTGCTTGTGCCGGTAGGCCACCGACAGCTGACGGATGCGCTCGACCAGCTCGTAGGCCTCGCGGCCCTCCTGCTCGCGGATGACGTCGCCGAGGATGCGGCCGAGCAGCCGGATGTCGGCGACCAGCGGCTCGTTCTTGTCGGCTTCGGGGCGGCGGGCAGAGGCGGCTCGTGAGGGCATGGCGGGTCGTCCGGGGAAGGGGTGCTGCAAAAAGGTAACGGAGTTACCGAAAACTTACTCTAGCAGTTTCTTCCGCGGATTGGGCCCCTCAGTTGGCCGCCGGCGCCGTCGTGAAGCCGTCACTCAGCGTGTTCAGGAAGGCGACGACATCGGCGACGTCCTGAGGCGACAGCGCCGGTGGCTGGCCCGGGCGGCGGAAAGGCGCGCCCTGCTGCACATTGGCGCGGTAGACGGCGGGCAGATCGTTGTAGAGCTGGGCCTGGCCGGATACGACGGGGTACCAGCGCGCGGGGTCGAGGTCGCGTGTGGCGTAGAAGGCCACGGCGTCTTCGAGCGTGGCGAAGCTCGCGTTGTGAAAGTACGGCGCGGTCAGCGCCACGTTGCGCAGCGACGGCGTGCGGAACAGGCCGCACAGGTCGGCGCGGCCGGCGAGGTCGCTGCGGGCACACAGACCCAGGTCGAAAAAGGCCGGGTCGCGTGTCGCCTGGCTGGCGTTGCGCGGCACGCCCAGCGCGTGATAGCTGAAGTTGGTGAACAGCGCGCGGACCTGGCCAGGCGCCGGGCGGCTGTCGTGGCAGCTGGCGCAATTGCCGCGCTGCGGGTCGTTGAAGAGGTTGAGGCCGCGCTGCTCCTGCGCGGTGAACGTCGCGCGGCCGTCCTGCACCGCGTCGAACTTGCTTGTGAAGGGATGGAACTTCGCGTCGTCGGCCTGGTAGCGCGCCAGGGCGGTGACGGCGGCGTCCACCCATTGCTCATCGGTCGCCGACCCGGGCAGGCTGGCAGCGGTGCGCAGGTCGGCGGCGTAGGGCAGGGCGCGCAGCCGGGTGGCCAGCGCGGCGACATCGGCGTTGGCCATCTCGTTGGCGTTGAACAGCGGCCCGCGTGCCTGCTCGGCGCGGCTGTTGGCGCGGCCGTCCCAGAACAGGCCGCCGTGCGGCCGGCCTTGGGCGTCGAACGCGAAGGCGCCGGCTGCGTCGAGGTAGCGGGTGCTGGGCGAACTGCGCAGGCCCTGGCGCGTGCCGTCGACGCCGCCCAGCGGCAGGAACACACCCGGCGCATCGGCATGGGCGCGTGCCTCGGCATGGCAGCTCGCGCAGGCCAGCTTGCCACTCGCGGACAAGGCCGTGTCATCGAACAGCCGGTCGCCGACTTCGGCCAGCGTGGGGGCGGGCACCGGGGCTGCAGCGGGCGCCGACATCGCGACGGCGCCCGTGGCGGTCACGGTGCCGCCACCACCACCGCAGGCGGCCAGCAGACCCAGCAGCAGCAGGGCGGCGGGGTGTCGAATGGGCATGCCGGTCTCCTCGTTGTGATGCCCTGAGGATGGCGAGCCAGCGTGGGGCCAGCATGGAGAAACTGTGGAGGCCGCCTCCACAGTTGCCCGGCAAGATGCGCGCATGCGTCTCGTGCACCAGCTCTCCCTGCTCCTCATCGCCACCGCGCTCGCGGCCGTGGCCGCCGTCGCCGGCCTCGTCGTCTGGAACCTGCGCGCCGGCTTTTCTGACTATCTGCAGGCCCAGGACGGCGAGCACCTGTCGCGGCTGATGGAGGCGGCCGAGCGCGACCTGGCCCAGCGCGGTGGCGTGCCGCAGGACTGGCGGCCGGTGCTGCGCACCTGGCTGGAGGCGTCGCGCGTTGCGGCGGGGCGCGGTGCGCCGCCCGAAGGTCCGCCGGGCGGGCCGCCGGACGAACCACCGCCACCGGAGCGCGCCGGCCCGCAAGGCCGCCCGCCGCCGCCGGAGGCGCGGCGCGACCCGCCACCGCCGCGGCGGGACCCATCCAACTTCGGCCCGCGCATCGTCGTGCTGGCGGCCGACGGCGTCACGCCACTGGCCGGCCGGCGCGAGACGCTGGACCGCCCCGGCCAGACCCGCGCTGTGAAGGTCGATGGCCAGACGGTCGTCGTGCTGCGGCTGGCCGAACGCGCCGGGCCGGCCGAGGGTGTGGACGCGAGCTTCCTGCGCCGGCAGTACCTGGGCCTGGCGGGCGTGGCCGCCGGCGTGCTGGTCGTCGCGCTGCTGCTCGCGTGGCTGGTGGCGCAGCGCTGGGCGCGCCCGCTGGCCGAGGCCCAGGCGGCGGCGCGGCGCATCGCGGCCGGCGAGTTCGACGTGCGTCTGCCCGCGCCGCGGGCCGGGGGCGCCAGCGAGATCACCGGCCTGCATGGCGACATCAACGGCATGGCCGAGGCGCTGTCGCGGCTGGAGACCAGCCGGCAGCGCTGGATCGCCGAGCTGTCGCACGAACTGCGCACGCCGCTGGCCGTGCTGCGCGGCGAGGTCGAGGCGCTGGTGGACGGCATCCGGCCGCTGGACCGCGCGGCGCTGGCCTCGCTGCAGGAAGAGGTCAAGCGGCTGTCGCGCCTGGTCGAGGACTTCCATCTGCTGGCCACGTCGGAGCTGCGCTCGCTGCCCTGCGAGTTCGAGGCCGTCGCGCCGGCGGCGCTGGTGCAGGCGGCGGTGGAGCGTGTCGCGCCGCGGGCCAGGACGCTCGGCCTGGTCATCGAGGCGCCGCTGCCCCAGGTGCTGCCGGCCGCGCGCTGGGACGGCCAGCGCGTCTCGCAGCTGCTGGCCAACCTGCTGGAGAACTGCCTGCGCTACACGCAGGCGCCGGGCCTGGTGCAGGTGACGGCGCGCGCGCTCGGCGCGGGCATAGAGATCCGGCTGGAGGACACGCCGCCGGGCGTGGCCGAAGGCGACCTGGAGCGCCTGTTCGACCCGCTCTACCGCGTCGACCCGTCGCGCAGCCGCGCCTTCGGCGGCGCGGGCCTGGGCCTGGCCATCGCGCGTGCCATCGCCCAAGCCCACGGCGGCCGGCTGCGCGCCGAGGCCTCGTCGCTGGGCGGGCTGGCGATGGTGCTGACGCTGCCGTTGAGGCCCGCATGAGTGCGGAACTCATCCTCGTCGTCGAAGACGAACCCAAGCTCGCGGCCCTGGTGCGCGACTACCTGCACGCGGCTGGCTTTCGCAGCGAATGGCTGGCCGACGGCCGGCAGGCGCTGGAGCGGCTGAAGACCGGGCCCATGCCGGCCGCCGTGTTGCTGGACGTCATGCTGCCCGGCCTGGACGGGCTGGAGGTCTGCCGCGCGGTGCGGGCCTTCAGCGATGTGCCCATCCTCATCAACAGCGCCCGCGTCGAGGAGTTGGACCGGCTGCTGGGCCTGGAGCTCGGCGCGGACGACTATGTCTGCAAGCCCTTCAGCCCACGCGAGCTGGTGGCGCGCGTGAAGGCGCTGCTGCGGCGCGCCCAAGGGCGGCTGGCGCCGGTGACGCTGGTGCCCGTGGCCGGCGGCTTTGCCGTCGACGAGGCCGGCCAGCGCATCCTGTGGCGGGAGCAGGCGCTGGCGCTGACGCCGGTCGAGTTCCGGCTCTTGCGCCAGCTGCTGCAGCACCCGGGCCGGGTGTTCGAGCGGGCCCAACTGCTGGACCTGATCCACGAGGACTTCCGCGACGTGTCGGACCGCGTCGTCGACAGCCACGTGAAGAACATCCGCCGCAAGCTCGCGGCGCTGGAGCCTGCACAGGAATGCATCGCCTCGGTGTATGGCGTGGGCTACCGGCTGGACCTGGGGTGAGTTGCAGGTCCGGGCGTGGCCGGCGCCCAACACCGCGCGGGTCGCTGACACAGGACAAACCCTAGCGGGCCGCGTGGCGTCGCCCAACCCGCAAGCGGGCCGGGCCTGCACGGCAACGGGAGGTCAGCAGGCCTCCCTGCGAGGGCAAAGCCTGTCCCTGAAACATGGCCGGCATGGCCGTTTTGAGGTCAATGCCGGGAAAACGCGACTGCCACCGCAATTGAACCCAACCACGGATTCGTATATCGTAGACAACGTTGTCTATTTTGAGTCCTGAGCGCAGATCGCTCTTGGCAAGTGGGCCATTGAGACCGCTACCAAGGTGCGTGCCCAGGTTGTTCGCAAGGGCTGGATTGACAGCGCAGTTCACGTCGTGGCGGCCACCTTGGCGGCTGTTGCGGATTGGCCGAACAGCTCGAACAACTCGCGTAAACCCCAGGAGAACATGGGGCAGCAAAAAAATACAGTACACCGAATCGCTGGTAGCGCTATCAGAAATGATGGTCCAGGCAACGCAGGTCGTCATCAATCGGCTCACCAGAGCCGGCAAATAAAGTAAGGAGACAAATGAAACACCCCCAGATTTCCAAGATGCGGCGAGAGTCCCAGCGGGCGAGCCGGCTGAAGCCGGTCGCGTGGGCGTCGGTCGCGCTGCTGACGGGCGCCGCGGCGGCGCAGGCTCAACAGCCTGCGCCGGCCGGTTCGCCGCAAGCGCTCGAGACCGTGGTCATCACGGGCATTCGCAAGTCTCTTGACAGCGCTGTCACCCTGAAGCGCGAATCGCGCGGCCTGGTCGACGGCATCGTGGCCGAAGACATCGGCAAGTTCCCGGACACCAACCTGGCCGAGTCGATGCAGCGCATTGCCGGCGTGTCCATCGACCGCTCGGCGAGCGGCGAGGGCTCCAAGGTCACCGTGCGCGGTGTCGGCCCTGACTTCAACATGGTGCTGCTGAATGGCCGCCAGATGCCCACCGCCCTGATCGGCTGGGAAGGTGCCGGCGCCAATGGTTCGCGTGCATTCGACTTCGCCAACCTGTCGTCGGACTCGATCTCCGCACTGGAGGTCTACAAGACGGCGCGTGCCGAATCGCCCACCGGCGGCATCGGCGCCACCATCAACGTCAAAACAGCCCGCCCGCTGGATGTGCGTGAGCGCATTGCCAGCATCGGCGTGAAGGCCAACTACGACGCCTCCGTCGGCCGCCTGCCCGAGCCGCTGCGAGGCGACAAGGCGACGCCGGAAATTTCCGGCATCTACAGCGACACCTTCGCCGACCGCACCATCGGCATCTCGATCAGCGGCAGCTACTCCAAGCGCGATTCGGGCTCCAACAAGGCCTACACGCAGAACGGCTGGGGCACCAACGACCCGGCGGTCAAGTCGGTCAGCCCTGCGGGCAACATCGTCAACAACCCCACGGGCCTGTACGCGACCTCCCGCGAACTGCGTTACTCGCTGACGGGCATGGAGCGTGAGCGCCTGAACGGCCAGGCGACGCTGCAGTTCGCGCCGACCAAGGACCTGAAGTTCACCCTTGACCACACGATGGCGGTGAACACGCTCAGTTCGAAGAACGCCGAAATGTCGAGCTGGTTCAACAACTCGTTCTCCGGCGATCTGAAGGCCAATCCGCCCACCAAGTTCACCACCGGTCCCGTCGCCGCGCCCATCGTCCAGACGGCCATCTGGGACGGTACGCACGACCTGGCCCTCAACACCGGCGAGTACGCCCAGAAGTCCAAGCTGAACTCCACCGGCTTCAACGTCGACTGGAAGGTCAGCGACGCGCTGCGCTTTGACTTCGATGCTCACCATTCGCAGGCCAAGACCACGCCGGACAGCCCGTTCGGCACGTACAACGCGATGGACCTGGCGATGTTCAACCAGGGCAACGCGACGGCGTACTACGACCAGAAGTTCCCGATCCTGAGCCTGCCCGGCCAGAAGTTCGACGACACCAAGCTGAACGTGACGGGCACGCAGTTCCGCAACAACCTGACCGACCAGACCGTCGATCAGGCGCAGGCCCGCGGCACCTATCGCCTCGATGCCGACAACAAGCTGCTGGCCGGTCTGGGCTTCACGAAGACCAAGAACCGCTCCGCCAGCTACAACAACCAGAACAACGACTGGAGCGGCGTCGCCCCGTCGCTGGGCCAGTTCGCCGGCATCAGCACGGGCACCTACAGCCTCAGCAGCTTCTTCGGCCGCATCCCGGGCCACGACGACTCGCGCTTGTTCCCGTCCTTCTACATGGCGGACTTCGCCAGCCTGCGTGACCGCGCCGTCAAGGTCAAGATGGCCAACACGCCCGGCATGACGCTGGCGCAGGCCGAGGCCTACTTCGCGGCCGCCCCTGACTACAGCAGGGGTGACGACTGGCGTGCGACGGAGAAGTCCAGCTCGGTTTACGGCCAGTGGGATCACGCCTTCGACACGTCCATCCCGATGAACATCTCGGTGGGCCTGCGCTACGAGAGCACGAAGGTGGAAGCCTCGTCGCAGGTGGTCAACCGTGCGGGCACGACGACCTGGGGTTCGCAGAACGAAATCAACCTGCCCTCGGGCAGCACGACCTTCGGCACCAAGTCCGGCAAGTACTCGTACTGGCTGCCCAGCATCGATTGGGATGCCGACCTGGCTGACAACCTGAAGGTGCGCGCCAGCTATGGCGAGAACATCGGTCGCCCGGGCTGGAACCAGATGCAGGGCGGTCTGAGCCTCGGCGGCACGGCCAACCCGAACGGCGGCGGCAACGGCTCCACCGGCGACCCGGCACTGAAGCCGCTGAAGTCCAGGAACCTGGACCTGTCGGCCGAGTATTACTACGCCAAGTCGAGCTACGCCGCGGTGGGCGTGTTCTACAAGAAGGTCAACAACTTCGTCACGACGTCGACCGTCGACATGACGGTGCCGGGCATCCTCAACCCCGCCAGCGGCACCTACTACACCGCTGCGCTGGCGGCCTGTGGCGGCAACACGCAGCCGCTGTGCATCCGCAACTACATCTTCAACAACTACAACGGCCAGCCCGGCGTGACGGCGACCAGCGCGCTGAACATCGCCGAAGTCACCGGCACCATCACCAGTGCCGTGCCGGGCGCCACGCCGATTCCGTTCAAGGTCAGCACGTTCAAAAACGGTCCTGGCGACACCATCAAGGGCCTGGAGCTGAACTTCCAACACATGTTCAGCAACAGTGGCTTTGGCGTGTCGGGCAACTACACCAAGGTGAAGACGGGCCTGAAGTTCGACAACCTCCGCACGGACCAACAGGCCGCGCTGCTGGGCGTCAGCGACTCCGCCAATCTGGTGGGTTTCTATGAGAACGATGTCTGGTCCGTCCGTGCGGCCTACAACTGGCGCGGCGAGTTCCTGGCGGCGATTGGCGACGGCAACGGCAACAACCCGGTCTACACCGAGCCCTACGGCCAAGTGGATGCGTCCATCGGCTACAAGGTCGGCAAGAACCTGACGTTGCAGCTCGACCTGCTGAACCTGAACGACGGCTACATCCGCCAGCATGGCCGCACCGACGAGATGCTCGTGTCGGCCATCCAGACCGGCCGCCGCTACCTGATCGGTGCCCGCTACCGCTTCTGAGCGATAGGCACCGCCGCCGGTGACCACCCTCGCGGTGCTTGCCGGGCGACCCGTTGGCCGGGGTTGGCATGCGTGCCCGCCCCGGCCAATTTTCTTTGCAGAATTCCAGGCCCGTGCGGCGTGAGCTTCAGCCGCACGGCCATACTTGTCCGCAATGAATTCCGACGTGACGACAGTCGTGCGACGTATCGTGGTGTTGGGCGGTGGCTCGGCCGGCTGGCTGACCGCCGCGACGCTGGCTGCCGAACTCGGCGGCGATGGCCCCGATGCGCTGCAGGTCACGCTGATCGAGTCGCCCGATGTGCCGGCCATCGGCGTGGGCGAGGGCACCTGGCCCACGATGCGCGCCACGCTGCACCGCATCGGCCTCAGCGAGGTCGACCTGGTCCGCGAATGCGACGCCGCCTTCAAGCAAGGCTCACGCTTCGACGGCTGGCTGCATGGCGGTGCCGGCGACCGCTACTACCACCCCTTCACGCTGCCGCACGGCGGGGGAGACGTCGATCTGGCCGGCGCCTGGTTGCAGGGTGAGCGCGAACAGGCGTTTGCCGACAGCGTCGGGCCGCAGCCGCAGCTGTGCGACGCCCATCTCGCACCCAAGCAGACGACGACGCCGGACTTCGGTGGCGTCATGAACTACGGCTACCACTTCGACGCCGTCAAGCTGGGCCACCTGTTGCGCCGCCATGCGACGACGAAGCTGGGCGTGCGCCATGTCGTCGACCATTTCACCGCCGTGCGCTCGCGCGAGAACGGCGATATCGCCGCGCTGGCGACCCGCGAGCACGGCGACCTCGAAGGCGACCTCTTCATCGACTGTTCCGGCCTGGCCAGCCTGCTGCTGGCCCAGCACTACTGCGTGGGCCTGCGCTCGGCGCAGGGCGTGCTCTTCAACGACAGCGCACTGGCCGTGCAGGTGCCCCATGCCGACGCGCGGGCGCCGCTGGCATCGGCCACCATCGCCACGGCGCATGCCGAAGGCTGGACCTGGGACATCGGCCTGCCCACGCGCCGCGGTGTCGGGCTGGTCTATGCCAGCAGCCACACCGACGACGCGGCCGCCGAGCGCGCGCTGCGGGCCCATCTGCAGCGCACCGGCGCACCCGATGCTGACGCCACGCCGCGCCGCATCCGCTTCAGCCCCGGCTACCGCGAGCAGTTCTGGCATCGCAACTGCGTCGCGGTCGGCCTGGCTGCCGGCTTCATCGAGCCGCTGGAGGCGTCGGCGCTGGCGCTGGTCGAGCTGTCGGCGGCGTTCATCCGCGACGACATGCCGGCCACGCGCGCCGACATGGACCTCGTCGCGAAGCGCTTCAACGAGGCCTTTGCCTACCGCTGGTCCCGCATCATCGATTTCCTGAAGCTTCACTACGCATTGAGCCGCCGCGACGATGCCGACTACTGGCGCGACCACCGCAGCGCCGCCACGCAGCCGGAATCGCTGCGCGAGCTGCTGCAGCTCTGGGCGCACCGCGCGCCGTCGCGCCACGATTTCTATCGCGCCGAGGAAGTATTCCCAGCGGCGAGCTACCAATACGTGTTGTACGGCATGCAGTTCAAGCCCCACATGCGGCCCTTGCGCGCCGACAAGCGGGCCACCGCCCAGGCCGGCCTGCGCGACGTCACGACAATCACCCGACGGCTGCTGGGCGGCTTGCCCCGCCATCGCGATCTCATCCAACACATCCGCGACCACGGCACGCCGGCCGCGGCTTCCTGACCGACACCATGCCGCAACTGCTCAACAACATCCAGCACAAGGACCTGCGCGTCATCACCCAGCGCGGCGCGCAATGGGGTGACGACTTCATGTCGGCGCCCGTCACGGTCGACGAGTTCCGCAAGCTGCAGGCCCACTACCCCATCGTCTTCCAGCCCGACGGCAAGGGTGGCTTCGTGCCCTCGGTGCTGTTCGGCCTGCAGGAGGGGCAGAACCTGTTCCTGAACGACCAGGGCTGGGACGCCGACTACCTGCCGCTGTCCGTGCAGCGCCTGCCGTTCTCCATCGGCGTTGCCGACGACGAGCTGCGCATGATGGTCGACATGGACAGCAAGCGCATCAGCCTGGGCGCCGAGGGTGAAGCCGTCTTCCTGCCGCAGGGCGGCACCAGCGATTTCACCGAGCACGCCAACGCCGTGCTGCGCACGCTGCACGAGGGTTTCCAGGCCACGACCGAGTTCATCCAGACGCTGATGGCGCACGACCTGCTGGAGCCTTTCACGCTGGACGTGCAGCGGCCGGACGGTACGCAGGGCCAGCTGGTGGGCTACTACATCGTCCACGAGGAGCGGCTGGCCGCGCTGGATGCCGGCACCGTCAGCCTGCTGCACCAGGCCGACTACCTGATGCCCATCTACATGGCGATCGCGTCGCTGTCCAACTTCACGCCGCTGATCAAACGCCACCTCGCTCGCGGGGGCTGAGCCGCATGCATGAACGCAGCGCCGTCAGCGTCGTGAGCGCCGAGGCCCTTGAAGGGGTCACTGCGGACGTGCTCCAGTCCACCCAGCCCGTGCTGCTGCGCGGCCTGGTGCGGCATTGGCCGCTGGTGCAGGCGGCGCAGCGCTCGGATCGCGACTTCTGCGACTACCTGCGTGGCTTCGGCGCCCAGACGCGCCTGGGCCTGTGGCGCGGCGCGCCTGAGATAGCCGGGCGCTTCTTCTACAACGCCGACCTCAGCGGCTTCAACTACCAGCGCGAGATCAGCACCTTCGGTGCGCTGCTGGACGAGCTGCTGGCCGGCACGGCCGACGCGCTCTACCTCGGCTCCACGGAGGTGGATAGCGCCTTCCCCGGGCTGCGCCAGCACAACGACCTGCCCGCACTCGCGCGCCTGCATCCGCATGTCAGCTTGTGGCTGGGCAACCGCATGCAGGTCGCCGCGCATTTCGACCTGCCGGACAACATCGCCTGCGTCGTCGCGGGCCGGCGCCGCTTCACGCTGTTCCCGCCCGAGCAGGTGGCCAACCTCTACATCGGCCCGCTGGACCTGACGCCCGCCGGCCAGCCCATCAGCCTGGTCGACGTGACCAAGCCCGATCTCGAGCGCTTCCCGCGCTACGCGCAAGCCCTCGAGCATGCGCAGACCTTCGAGTTGCTGCCGGGCGACGCGCTGTTCATCCCCAGCCAGTGGTGGCATGGCGTGGAGTCGCTCGAGCCCGTCAGCGCGCTCGTCAACTTCTGGTGGCGGCAGTCTCCCGACTTCATGGACACGCCGCTGAACACGCTGATGATGGCGCTGCTGTCGCTGCGCGACCTGCCGCCGGCCCAGCGCGAGGCCTGGCGCGCGCTGTTCGACCACTACGTCTTCGACGCCGACGAGCAGACGGCGGCCCACATCCCGCCTGCAGCCCGCGGCATCCTCGCGCCGATGAATGACGACAGCGCCCGCCAGCTGCGCGCGGCGCTGCGCAACCGACTCAACCGATAACGCCATGACTGCTGCCCCCAAGCCCATTCGACGCCTCGTCATCGCCGGTGGTGGCACCGCCGGCTGGATGGTCGCGGCCGGCCTCGCCAAGTGCCTGGGCAAGCAGATCGACATCCGGCTCGTGGAGTCCGAGGAGATCGGCACCGTGGGCGTGGGCGAAGCCACCATACCCACGCTGCATTTCATGCACGAGATCCTGGACCTGGACGAGAAGGAGTTCATCCAGGCCACGCAGGCCACCTTCAAGCTGGGCATCCAGTTCGACAACTGGCGCAACGTCGGCGAGCACTACTTCCACTCGTTCGGCAAGACGGGCAGCGGCCACTGGACGGCGGGCTTCCACCACTTCTGGCTGGAGGGTCGCAAGCGTGGCCTGGCCAGCGACTACGGCGACTACTGCCTGGAACTGCGCGCGGCGAAGGACAACCGCTTCGCGCTGCTGCCCGACAACGGCATCAACTACGCCTACCACTTCGACGCCACGCTGTACGGCCAGTACCTGCGCCGCTTCGCCGAAGGGCTGGGCGTGCAGCGCATCGAAGGCAAGATCGTCAAGGTCCACACCGATGCCGAGGGAGGCGACATCACCGGCATCGCGCTGGACAACGGCGCGCAGGTCGAGGGCGAGTTCTTCATCGACTGCACCGGCATGCGCTCGCTGCTGCTGGGCGAGACGCTGGGCGTGCCCTACCAGAGCTGGTCGCACTGGCTGCCCTGCGACAGCGCGCTGGCCGTGCAGACGACGTCGGTGGAAGAAGCCGTCCCCTACACGCGCTCCATCGCCCACCCCTGGGGCTGGCAATGGCGCATCCCGCTGCAGCACCGCGTCGGCAACGGCGTGGTGTTCAGCAGCAAGCACATCGCCGAGGACGAGGCCAAGGCGGCGTTGCTGGCCAATGTGCAGGGCGAGGTGCTGCGCCAGCCGCGCGTCATCAAGTTCACGCCGGGCCAGCGTGAAGTCGTCTGGAAAAAGAACTGCGTCGCCATCGGCCTGTCCAGCGGCTTCCTGGAGCCGCTGGAATCCACCAGCATCCACCTGATCCAGAAGGGCCTGACGCGCCTCGTCGAGCTCTTCCCCACCGACGGCATCTGCCAGACCGACATCGACGAGTACAACAACCAGTCGCGCGACGCCATCGAGCACATCCGCGACTTCATCATCCTGCACTACCACGTCACCAACCGCACGGACTCCGCGTTCTGGCGCCAGTGCCGCGAGATGGCGATTCCCGCATCGCTTGAGCACCGCATCCAGCTGTTCCGCGACAGCGCGCGCTTCGCGCCGCAGGTCGGCGACCTGTTCGCCGAGAACTCCTGGGTCCAGGTCATGATGGGGCAGGGCATCCTGCCGCGCAGCCACCACCCCATCACGCGCCAGATGGACAACGCGGCGCTGGCCGATTTCCTCGGCGACCTCCGCAAGGACGTGGCGCGCAAGCTGATGAAGCTGCCCAAGCATCAGCAGTTCATCGCGCAGTTCTGCCCCGCGCCCAAGGCCGAGATGGCCCCGGCGGGCGCCGCCGCACCCACGCTGGGCATCAACCCGAACGCCAGGCTGCAGACGCTGCAGCTGGCCGATGGCTCCGCGGTCTACGTGTTCGATGATTTCGTGCAGCAGCCCGACGCCCTTGTCGCCCAGGTGCAGGCGATGGCCGACCAGTTCCAGGCGCCCGCCGGCCACCCCTACCCGGGGCCGCAGCTGGCCTTCCCCGATGCGATGGCGGCCGAGCTCGATGCGTTCTTCCAGCAGCATGTCGGTCCGCGGCTGCGCGCGGGGCCGGCGATGGGCATGTATGCCCGCTTCTCGCGCGTCACGCAGGACGCCGCCACGCTGGACGCCCGCCAGCGCATCTGCCACCGCGACGACTCCGGCATCGGTGCCGGCGAGATGATCTCGGCCGCCGTCCATTACCTGTTCCAGGATGAGAAGCTCGGCGGCACGGTCTTCTTCCGTTCGCTGATGTCCGACGTCGAGACCCGCCAGTTCATGCGCGACGCCAACACCTTGCAGGCCGGCGCGTTCGGCGACAAGTACGGCATCGCGCCGGGCTACATGACCGAGAGCAACCGCTACTTCGAGGTCATCGGCCGCGTGCCCGCCAAATGGAACCGCATCGTCTTCTACAACGGCGGCCTGTTCCACTCCGGCGACATCCCATGGGCGTCGCCGGCCGACTACCAGAACGGCCCGGGCCGGCTGACCGTCAACGCCTTCTTCAGGAGCCGCCAGCCGACGGCCTAACGGCCAGCTCGGCGGCCAGCTCGGCGTCCAGCGCCTGCGCGCGCTGCGCGGCTGGGCGCGACCTGAGCCGCGCGGCATAGGCCTCGACGGCGGGCGTGGCCGGCATCAGCTGGAAGGCCAGCATGTCGGCCAGCGCATTGCCCCACAGGAAGTCAGCCACCGTCAGGCGTTCGCCCAGCAGCCAGGGCGCACCACCTGCCAATTGCTGCTGCACCAGGCGCACGACGCTGTCGAAGTCGCCATAAGGCGACCAGGAGGGTTGGCAGTCCTCGCGCTTGAGCGCCTTGTCGGTCATCGCCGGCTCGAAGCAGGAGCCGTAGAACACCATCCAACGCAGGAAGGCGCCGCGCAGCGGGTCGCCCACCGGCGGCACCAGCCCCTGCTCGGGATAGAGCTCGGCCAGGTACTGATAGACGGCGGCCTGCTCGGTGATCAGCACGCCGTCGTGCAGCAGCGCCGGCACCTTGCCCATCGGGTTGATGGCCAGGTAGGCGTGCTCGCGCTGCTGCTGGCGGGTCAGGTCCAGCACATGCAGCTCGTGCTCGGCCTGCAGCTCCTCGATGAGGATGCGCACGCCGCCGGAGCGGCTGTTGGGGGCATGGAAGAGGGTGACCAGACGGCTTGTGTTCATGGCGTTTGACAGGGTGTCGAGGGGAGCGCTGTTGTAGGCTGCGAGCCCTCTCGTCGTCTTGGAAAAACACGCATGACCGCCGCCACCCCAGCGACACCGCGCGACGCCGCCTCGCTGCGCGCCGTGACGGCGCCGGCCAAGGGCGTCGTCGACCCGGCCACGGCGCGCCGCATGTTCCGCCTCGACCGCTACGAGCCTGCACGCGACCTGGCCGCGTTCGTGGACTACCACTGGATCGTCGAGTGGGACCTGCGCGGCCAGCCGGACTTCGTGCAGCGCACCTTGCCCTACCCGCTCGTCAACGTCGTCTTCGACGCCGAGCTGACGGCCGTGTTCGGCGTCGTCAGCGGGGCCTACGAGCACCGGCTCACCGGCGCCAATCGCGGGCTGGGCGTGCGCTTTCGGCCGGGCGGCTTTCGTGGCCTGCTGGGGCGCCCGCTGCACACCATCACCGACATCCACCTGCCGCTGTCGGCCGTGTTGCCCGTGGACGATGCCGAGGCTGAGCGCACCGTGCTGAGCCAGGCCGGCGACGCCGGCATGGTGGCCGCTGCCGAGGCCTTGCTGCGCCCGCTGCTGGGCCCGCCCGACCCCAAGGTGGACCGGCTCAACGCGCTGCTGGCCCAGGTGCAGAGCGATCCGTCACTGACGCGCGTGGATGAGCTGGCCGAGCGTGCCGGCTTGGGGATGCGCGCCTTGCAGGCCTGGTTCAGCGACTACGTGGGCGTGAGCCCCAAATGGGTCATCCGCCGCTACCGCCTGCACGAGGCCGCCGACCAGCTCGCCCATGGCGCGGCGCTGGACCTGGCCGACCTGGCCCAGCGGCTGGGCTACTACGACCAGGCCCACCTCACGCGCGACTTCAGCCGCCTGGTGGGCAAGCCGCCACAGGCCTACCGTGGCCCGCCTCGATAATCGAGGCCATGACCACTTCCATCACCATCGCCACGCGCGAAAGCCGCCTGGCGCTGTGGCAGGCCGAGCATGTGCAGGCCCGCCTGGCCAACGAACTGGGCCTGACGGCCACGCTGCTGGGCATGACGACACGCGGCGACCAGATCCTGGACCGCACGCTGTCCAAGGTCGGCGGTAAGGGCTTGTTCGTCAAGGAGCTCGAAGCGGCGCTGGCCGATGGCCGCGCGCAGATCGCCGTGCACTCGTTGAAAGACGTGCCGATGGAGCTGCCCGAGGGCTTCACGCTCGCGGCAGTGCTTGAGCGCGAGGACCCGCGCGATGCGTTCGTGTCCAACGATTTCGCCTCGCTCGCCGAGCTGCCCGAGGGCGCCGTGGTGGGCAGCTCCAGCCTGCGCCGCGTGACGCAGTTGCTGAGCCGCCGGCCCGACCTGCGCGTGGAGCCATTGCGCGGCAACCTCGACACGCGGCTGCGCAAGCTGGACGAAGGCGGCTATCACGCCATCGTGCTGGCGGCCGCCGGGCTGAAGCGCCTGGGCCTGGCCCACCGAGTGCGCAGCCTGTTCGAGATCGACCAGATGCTGCCGTGCGCGGGGCAGGGCGCGCTGGGCATAGAGATCCGCGCCGATGACACCGCGCTGGCCCAGGCGCTGGCCCGGCTGACGCACCAGCCCACGCTGCTGGCTTGCGAGGCCGAACGCGCCGTGTCGCGCGCGCTGGGTGGCAGCTGCAGCCTGCCGCTGGCCGCACACGCGCACTGGCAGGGCGCCACGCTGTGCCTTGACGCGGCGCTGGGTCACGCCGAGGTCCACACATCGCCGCTGCTGCGCACCAGCGTCGCCGACAACGTCATGGACGTGGCCGCCGCCCGCGCGTTGGGCCAGCAGGCCGCCGCGCGGCTGCGCGAGCTGGGCGCAGGCTCCTACCTGCCGGGATGACGGCGCCGACACTGCTGGTCACGCGCCCGCGGCCGCAGTGCGCGGGCTGGCTGGCCCGCCTGGCCGCGCTGGGCGTGTCCGCGGTCGCGCTGCCGCTGATCGAGATCCTGCCGGCCCGCGAAACCGGCCCGGTGCAGGCCGCCTGGGCGGCGCTGCCGGCGGCGGACCTGGCCGTCTTCGTCAGCCCCAACGCTGTCGAGCACTTCTTCGCCCACGCCAGCGGCGCCTGGCCCGCGCAGACGCTGGCCGCCTGCGTTGGGCCCGGCAGTGCGCAGGCGCTGGTCGAGCGCGGCGTGCCGGCCGTGCAGATCGTCCAGCCCGCCGCCGACGCGGCCAGCCTGGACTCCGAACACCTCTGGGAACAACTGTCACCACGGCGTGATTGGCACGGCGCGCGGGTGCTGCTGCTGCGCGGTGACGGTGGCCGCGAGTGGCTGGCCGAGCGGCTGACCGAGGCCGGCGCCCAGGTCGAGGCCGTGACCGTCTACCACCGCACCGGCCCGCGCTTCAGCGCCGCCGAGCAGGCGCAGCTGGACGCCGTGCTGGCCCATCCGCAGGGCTATGTCTGGCTGTTCAGCAGCGCGGAAGCCGTGGGCCACCTGCGCGGCCGGCCGCTTGTCGGCCAGCGCGCCATCGCCACGCATCCGCGCATCGCCGACGCGGCGCTCGCCGCCGGTTTCGCGCCTGTGGTTTTGGCGCGACCCGACCCTGAAGCGGTGACTCAGGCCCTGAAACGCGTCTGACAGAATCTGCCGCACTGTGAGTGAGTCGATTTCCCCCGTCCCGGTGCCGTCCCCTGCGGCCGAGCCCGCCGCCCCGCCAGCCCCCGCCGCGCCCGCGCTGCCGGGCTGGATGCCCTGGTTGCTCGCGCTGCTGGGCGCGGCCGTGCTGCTGTGCGTCGTGCTGGCCTGGCAGAGCCTGTCGCGCCAGCAGTCGCTGGAGCAGGAGCTGGTGCGCCGCCAGGAGGCCAGCCAGGCCCAGGCCACCGAGGCGCGCCTGGCGGCCAAGCAGTCCGGCGAGCTGGTGCGCGACACCGCCGCCAAGGTGTCGCTGCTGGAGGCCCGCCTGGCCGAGGTCGCGCTGCAGCGGGGCCAGCTGGAGGAGCTGATCCAGTCCATGTCCCGCTCGCGGGACGAGAACGTCGTCGGCGACATCGAGGCCGCCATCCGCGTCGCGCTGCAGCAGACCCAGATCACCGGCAGCGCCGAGCCGCTGGTGGCCACGTTGAAGCAGGCCGACGAGCGCCTGCTGCGCTACAAGCAGCCGCGCATGGAAGGCGTGCGCCGCGCCGTTGCACGCGACCTGGACCGTGTCAAGGCGATCGCCGTCGTCGACGTGTCCACGCTGACCATCAAGCTCGACGAGGTCGTGCGCATGGCCGACGAGCTGCCGCTGATTTCAGGCGGCGACGCTGCCGCCCACCCACGGGACGAGCGCAACGGCGATGCCGCCAAGGAACGCGAACGTGCGCTGAAGCTGCAGCGCGAGCAGGCCGCTGCAGCGGCCGACGGCAAGGTCTCGCTGTGGTGGTGGCAGGCCACGCAGCAGCTGTCGACCTGGACCGGTCTGGTCTGGGGCGAGACGCGCACACTGCTGCGCGTGACGCGCATCGAACACCCCGAGGCGGCGCTGCTGTCGCCCGACCAGAGCTTCTTCCTGCGCGAAAACCTGAAGCTGCGCCTGCTGAACGCCCGCCTTGCGCTGCTGAGCCGCCAGTTCGACACCGCCCAGTCCGACCTGCGCGACAGCCAGGAGATGCTCAACCGCTACTTCGACACGCGCTCGCGCAAGGTCAGCGGCGTCGCCGAGCTGCTGCGCCAGGTGGCCGGCCAGGCCCGCCAGGTCAGCGTGCCGCGGCCGGATGACACGCTGGCGGCGTTGACGGCGGCAGCGGCGGGACGCTGATCATGAGAATCGTGATCTGGCTGGTGCTGCTGTTCGCGGTCGCCGTCGTCGCAGCGCTGACGCTGGGCTCCAACGACGGCCTGGCCAGCTTCTACTGGGCCGGCTGGCGGCTCGACATCTCGCTGAACCTGTTCCTGCTGCTGCTGGTCGCCAGCTGCTTCGCGCTCGTCACGGCCATCCAGGCCATCGAGGCGCTGACCACGCTGCCCAAGCGTGCCCGCGAATGGCGGCTGGCCCAGCGCGAGCGCAGCGCCCAGCTGGCGCTGCGCGAGGCGCTGGTCGAACTCTTCGGCGCCCGCTTCAGCCGCGCGCAGAAGGCGGCGCAGAAGGCGCTCAACATCCAGTCCGCCACGCCCGAGCTGGCGGCCGACCAGTCCTTCATGGCGCTGGCCCACCTGCTGGCCGCCGCCAGTGCGCACCGACTGCAGGACCGCCGCCATCGCGACGAGCAGCTGAACCGCGCCCTTGAACTGGCCCACCGCACCGGCGGCGCCCGTGCGCAGGAAGACGGCGCGCGCCTGCTGGCCGCCGAATGGGCGCTGGATGACCGCGACGCGGCACGCGCGCTGAGCGTGCTGGGCGAGCTGGCACCCGGCGTCGCCCGCCGCACCCAGGCGCTGCGGCTGCGGCTGCAGGCCTCGCGCCTGGCCCAGCAGCCGCTGGACGCGCTGCGCACGGCGCGGCTGCTGGCCAAGCACCAGGCCTTTTCCAAGGTTGCGGCCCAGGGGTTGCTGCGTTCGCTGGCCTTCGAGGCACTGGACGGCGCCCGTGACGTCGACCAGCTGCGCACCGTGTGGCAACAGCTGGACCCGGCCGACCGCCGCGATCCGCTGGTGGCGGCCCGCGCCGCGCAATGCGCCGGCCAGCTCGGCGCGCCGGATGATGGCCGTGGCTGGCTGCGCCCCTTCTTCGACGACCTGGCCGACCTGCAGCCCGACGACCGCGCGGTCGTTGCGAACGCGCTGGTGCCTGTACTGGCCGGCTGTGGCCCCGACTGGCTGCAACGCCTGGAGGCGGCACAGACCCGTTTCCCGCGCGAGCGTGCGCTGGCCTATGCGCTGGGCCATGCGCTGGCCGAGCGCCAGCTGTGGGGCAAGGCGCGGTTGATGCTCGAGACCGTGGCCGACGACGGCAACATGCCCAGCACCGCGCGCCGGCGCAGCTGGCTGGCGCTTGCCGCGCTGGCCGAGCAGGAGGGCGACGACGCCCGCCGCGCGCGCTGTTTCGAAGCCGCCGCGCGCCTGCCTTGAACTATTTTCAAAAAAACCGGCCAACTCTTGCCGAGGCCTGAAAAAACTGGCTATACTGTGAGGCTTCAGCGGCTGTAGCTCAGTTGGATAGAGTACTTGGCTACGAACCAAGGGGTCGTGGGTTCGAATCCTGCCAGCCGCACCAGAATAAGAAGAAATGGATACGCCTCAGAGGTTCTGCCTCTGGGGCGTTTTTCTTTGTCGCGCTGAATCAGCGGTGCGAGAAGCGCGGCGCCGCGGCCGGTTGCCAGTGGCCGTCCTCGCTCTGCACGAAGCTGCCGCGCGCCTGCGCATGGGCATGCAGCGGCGCCTCGGCCAGCGTCAGCACCGGCGCGAAGCAGACGTTCGTACCCTCCAGCAGCGCGGTCCACTCGTCGCGCGTCTTGTCGCGGATGCGTGCGGCCACGCGCTCGCGCAGCGCGGGCCATTGGCGGCGGTCCTGTTGGGCCGCGGCGTCCACATCATCGAAGCCCAGCCGCTGCAGCAGTTCGGCGTAGAACTGCGGCTCCAGCGCGCCCAGCGACACGAAGCGGCCGTCGGCGCATTCGAAGCAGTCGTAGAAGGGCGAGCTGTGCAGGAAGTAGTTCTGCGCCGGGTCGTCGCTCCAGTTGCCCGCGCCGCGCAGCGAATGCAGCAGGCTGGACAGCAGGCCCACGCCGTCCACCATGGCCGCGTCGACGACCTGGCCGCGGCCGCTGCGCTGGGCTTCCCACAGCGCGGCCATCAACCCGAAGGCCAGGAACATTGCACCGCCGCCCATGTCGCCGACCAGCGTGGCCGGCAGGCTGGGGGCCGCGCCCGCACGGCTGGCGACCGACAGCACACCGGTCAGCGCGACGTAGTTGATGTCGTGTCCGGCCGCCTGCGCCAGCGGCCCGGTCTGGCCCCAGCCGGTCACGCGGCCGTAGACGAGGCGAGGGTGGCTGGCCGTGAAGGTGTCGGGCCCCAGGCCCAGCCGCTCCATGACGCCGGGGCGAAAGCCTTCGATCAGCGCGTCTGCGCCCTCGATGAGACGACGCGCCTCGGCGAGACCCTCGGTCGTCTTCAAATCCAGACAGACGCGCCGCTTGCCGCGGTCCAGCGCCGTGCCGGTGTCCAGCACCTGGCCGCCAGGGCGTTCGATGACGGTGACCTCCGCGCCATGGTCGGCCAGCAGCATGCCCGCCAGCGGGCAGGGGCCGATGCCGGCCATTTCGATGACGGTGAGGCCGGCCAGCGGGCCGCAGCGAGGTGAGGCGTCCATGGCGACAATGCTCGCATGAGCAAGGCCTTCACCAAGGAATCCGATGCGGCCGACGATGACGATGGCGACGGCCCGTCGTTGCCGGCCCTGCCGGCCGGCACGCGCAACTACCTGACGCCGGCCGGCTATGCACGGCTGCGCGCCGAGTTCATGGAGTTGCTGGACGTGGAGCGGCCCAAGATCGTCGAGATCGTCTCCTGGGCGGCCAAGAACGGCGACCGCTCGGAGAACGGCGACTACCTGTACGGCAAGAAGCGGCTGCGCGAGATCGACCGCCGGCTGCGCTTCCTGACCAAGCGGCTGGACATCGCCGAGGTCGTGGACCCCAGCGCGCACTTCGGCAGTGAGCAGATCTTCTTCGGCGCGACGGTGACCTATGCCAACGCCAAGGGCGAGGAGAAGACGATCACGATCAAGGGCATCGACGAATCGGACAGCCTGGCCGGCGAGGTCAGCTGGATCGCCCCCATCGCGCGCACGCTGCTGAAGGCGCGGGTGGGCGACGAGCTGCAGCTGGTCACGCCGGTGGGCGTCGAGAAGATCGAGGTGGTCGAGGTCAGCTACCCCGCGCCTGCGGCTTGAGCATCGCGTCGGCGCGCGCCTTGTCCTCGGGCGACAACTTGGCGGCCACGGCGGCCTGCGCTGCACCGGCCTGCGGGTGGCCCATGGCCTTGCTGAGGCTGAGCCAAGCGTAGGCGGCGGGCAAGTCCTTCTCGCCACCCTGGCCCTGGGCCAGCATGACGGCGAGGTTGAACATCGCGTCCGGGTGGCGGCGCTGCGCGGCGGCCTGGAACAGCTTGCGCGCGGTCGGCAGGTCCTGGCCCACGACTTCGCCGCGGTAGAAGAAGGTGGCCAGCGCGTTCTGCGCGTCGGCATGGCCCTTCAGCGCGGCGTCCTTGTAGAGCACCAGCGCGCGTTCGGGCGCGGCGGGCACGCCCTCGCCCAGGTCCAGCATGCGCGCGGCGGCGTAGGTGGCCTCCAGGTGGCCGGCCTTGACGGCGGCGCCGTAGTAGGCGCCGGCGCGCGGCAGGTCCAGCGGGATGCCCTCCGGCTGGCGCGGCAACTGGTGGTGGTAGAGCTGGCCCAGCACGTACAGCGCCGGCACATGGCCGGCCTCGGCCGCGCCCTGCAGATAGGTCAGCGCGCGTTTCGCATCGGGCGCCGTGCCGATGCCGCTGAGGTTGGCCTGGCCCAGCAGCGTGCCGGCGGGCTCGAAGCCGTAGTCCAGCGCCTTGGCCCACCAGCGGTAGGCCTCGGCAGGGTCTCGCTTCATGCCCTGGCCGGTCAGGTGGATGCGCGCCAGCAGCAGCGCCGCCTCGACGCGGGTGTTGATGTTGTCGGGCTTTTGCGGGTCGAAGCGCAGCCGGTCGCCCACCGGGTCGTAGCGCGCGTCGATGACCTTGCGCAGCCATTCGATGGCCTTGGGCGTGCTGGCCGGCGTGCCCAGGCCCAGCAGGTGGATGCGGCCCAGCATCATGGCCGCCTCTTCGTAGCCCAGCTTGGCCCAGCCCTCCTCGAAGCGCTGCCGCGCCTCGACGAAGTTGCCGGCCTCGTAGGCGTCGAAGGCCTGCGTCAGCGACTTGTCCTTGCGCGCGATCCAGTTGCGGCCGGCGGCAAAGCGCTTGTCGCCCGCCGAGCAGGCCACCGACGGCGCCATCGCGTCCGGCCCCTGGGTGCTGACGACGTTCTCCTCGACGGCGCTGCCGACCGCGGCGGTCTTGGCGTTGCCTTCGGGGCTGAGGTCGCTGAAGCGCTCGGCCTCGTTGGACGGGCTGTCCTGCAGCCCGAAGTCGCGCATGTAGGCCAGCGTGACCTCGTCCTCGGCGGCCGAGTAGCCGCTCATGAACGCGCAGGAGGACGCGAACTGGCGCGACAACACCTTGCTCTTGGCGGCCGAGACGATGGACGGGTCGACGCCACCGCCGCGCTGGCCGGTGACCTTGACGGCGTTCAGCGTGTTCGGCGCCGCTGCGGGCGCACTGGCTGCAGCCTGTTGCGCCTGCGCTGGCGGCAATGCCAGGGCCAGAGAAAGCGCCAGACCGGCATGCGCCGCCCAGCTTCGGGTGAAGAAAGGGCGGGCGCTGCGGGTCATGGACTTTTCCGTGGGCTCAGCGTGCGCTGCGGATGGTCATGCCCACCATGAAGCGGCGGCCGTTGTAGCCGTCGCCGTAGATGCTGGGAATACCGTCGGCATAGTCCTGGTAGCCGCCCGTGGTGCTCTGCGTGCGCTCGCCGGTCAGGTTGCGCACGTCGGCAAACAGCTCCAGGCCGTTCTTGAACTTGTACGACACCTTGGCGTCGATGAACGCGGTGCGGTTGCCGAAGATGGGCGCACCGGGGTTGTAGGGCAGGCGGTAGCTGGACGTGCCGATGGACGGGTAGTTGTTGACGCCCACGCTGTTCGACGAATTCGGCGAGAACGTGAAGTAGCGCGCCGCCACCACCTGCATCGCGACACGGGCCTGGAAGCCGCCGTCGTCATACCAGAGCGAGGCGTTCCACGAGTACTTGGGCTCGTTGGCCACCGGCAGCACGTCGCCGCTGATCAGATCCAGCGTCGGTGCGCCCTGGGTCGAACGCACGCGGCTGTAGTTGGCGTCCATGCCGGTGTAGCGCAGGATGGATGGCAGGAAGGTGAAGGCCGTCTTCATGCCCAGCTCGATGCCGCGGCGGGTCGACGCGGGCGCGTTGTCCCACTGGTTGAAGCCGAACTCGATGTCCTTCAGCGGGATGCCGGAGACCGGGTCGATGGCGCTGCTTTTGGCAAACACCTTGTTGTTCTGGCGCGGTGCGACCAGCGTGGGCGCGCCGATCAGGCCGCGCTGGCGGAACACGCCCACCGTCAGCATGGTGTCGCGGTTGGCATACCACTCCAGCGACAGGTTCTGGTTGACGTTGGTCTGCGGCTTCAGGTCCGGGTTGCCCATGGTGCCGGAGCAGTTCTGGTCGGCGGAGGAGCCGTCCGGTTCCTCCGGGTTGTCTTCGATGACTTCGCTGAAGGTGCAGGTGTTGCCGGACGGCAGCAGCTTGGACACCGGCGGGCGGGCGATGGTCTTGCCGATGGAGTAGCGCAACGCGAGCTTGTCGACGATGGGCCACAGCGCCAGGTTCAGCGAGGGCATCACGTCGGTGGACTTGCCGGCGACCGAGGTGTTCTGGCTGAAGGCGGCGATGGACAGGCCGGCGGCCGCGTTCGGGTTGAGCGGATCGAAGGAGGCCGTCTTGCGCACGGACCGGAAGGTCATGTAGCCGGTGCCCGACACCTCGGTCTGCACGACGCGAACGCCGAAATTGCCCGCCAGCTCCATGCCGAAGGGCAGGGCCCAATCGGTGAAGGGCACGCGGTCCGTCTCGAAGTCCGTCATCAGGTAGGCGGCCTTGGACTTTTCGGAGAATTTGGTCACCGGCATGTCATAGACCTTGCCGTCGCTGGCCGTGCAGCTGCGGAAGCAATCCAGGCGCACCGGCACACCGGCCAGCGCGAACAGCTTGTCGATGTCGATCTGGTTCCAGCCGTCGATCAGCGTCGCGGGGCGGTCCTTGGAGCCGCCGTAGAACTGGCCGGCCGGGGTCAGCGTCATGGTCTGGCGGACCAGTTCTTCGTACTGCGCACGGGTCAGCGTGGTGGTGCCGGCCGCCACGCCGCCGATGCCCGTGTTGAGCTGGTTGTTCGGCACATAGCCGGCGGGCGCGCAGGGCTGGCCGCCCGCGCCCAGCGAGCCGGCCGTGTTCTCGCAGCCGATGACGTTCCAGCGCGTGTTGACCTGGGGCATGTAGACACCCGGCACGAAGCCGGCCGTGCCATAGGTGCCGATGGGCTCCTTGATCGTGCCACCGGCGCCGGACCAGAAGTTGCCGCCGGTGTCGCGGTAGTTCACGCCGCCCTTGAGCGACGTGAAGAAGGGCAGCTTGTCCTGCAGGTCGTAGGCGAGGTCGAGCTTGCCGGTCTTCTCGCTGCTGTCCGTGTCGAAGGAGCGGATGACCTGCAGCAGCGTGTTGTTGGTGTACAGCGCGCGCTGCGCGGTCGTGTACGCCGGCACCGTCGTCGGGTTGACGGCGGAGGCGGCAAAGAGTGCCGTCGGTGCGCCGGGGGTCAGCTGGGCGTAGGCCGGGAAGTTGAGCTGGTCGTTGGTGCTGCCGTCGGGCAGCGTGAAGGCCCAGATGCCGTTGGGCTGCAGCGCGTAGTTGCCGACGCCGTAGGGATAGCTGAACGACGCGCGGCGGTCATAGCGCATGGCCGTGGACTTCGTCGTGCCGATCAGGAACTGCGCGCTCAGGCGTCCGTCGCGGTATTCGCCGCCGCCGATCAGCGTCTTCGAATCGGTGTCGATGGTGCTGAAGATGGTGTCGGTGCCGTAGGAGCCGTTGGGCGTCGAGTAGCTGGTCACATGGTGGGACGAGTCCACCGTGTAGCCGGGCATGATGCTGGTCGTGGCGCCGAGGATCAGCGGCGCGTTGTTGGTGCGGAAGGAGTAGGTGTTGGGGAGCGTCGAGCCGCCGACGCCCGGTGCCAGCACGCGCGTGTTCGCCGTCACGTTGTCCGTGAAGGTGCCGGCCCCGTTGAACAGCGGGCTGCTGCCAACGCCCAGGAAGCCGACGATGTCGTCCACGTGCCGGGTGTTGGCGCTGAGCTTGGTGTAGACCGTCAGCTTGTCGTTGACCTTGAAGTCCAGGCGGATGTCGCCGCCGCTGCGTTTGTCGTCCTGGCTCTTGAAGTTGAAGCGGAAGCCCGCCGTCTGCGACGGGGTGTAGTCGTTCCACTGGTTCAGGCAGCTCGTCAGCTCGTTCACGCGCTGCGTGTAGGCGGCGGTGCGGTTGGCGCTGACGATGGCATTGCTCTGCGTCGTCGTCAGGTAGGGGAAGGCGGCGAAGCAGTCTGCCTTGGTCTGGGCTGCGGCCGACTTGGTCAGCACTTCCAGCGGCGTGGCGGCGTTGAAGAAGCCGCCGGCGATCAGCGGCGAGGCCAGCGTCGTGGCGGTGGCGGCCGGGTCGGTCTTGGACAGCGTGTTCGGGTTGAAGGTGAAGGTCTTCTCGGGCGAACCGTCGAAGTCCGCCAGGCGCACCAGGCCCTGCTGGTTGTTGCTGCCGCCCTGCGTCACGCCATGCTGCTCGCTCTTGTAGCGCGACTGGTTCAGGTTGACCAGCACGCCCAGGCGCTTGTCCAGGAACTTGTCGGCCAGCACCAGGTTGAAGTTGGGCGTGGTCTGCTTGTTCAGGTCGCTCTTGGTGGCGGCGGCGCGGAAGGAATAGAAGGGCTTGTCGAAGTCCAGGCCGGTGCGGGTCGTGATGATGACGCCGCCGCCCAGTGAGCCTTCCACCATTGCGGCGGTGGAGCCCTTGACGATGTCGACGCTCTTGATCAGGTCGGAGGACAGTTCGCGGAACTCGGTGCCGCGACCGTCGCCGCCGCCCAGCAGGTCGGTGCCGGCGCCCGAGCGCACGGCCATGCCGTCCAGCTCCACGCGGGTCAGTTCCGGGCCGTTACCGCGGATGGACACGTTGACGCCCTCGCCGAAGTCGCCGCGGTCCAGCGCGACGCCGGCGATGCGCGAGATGGCCTCGCCGATGTTGCGGTCCGGGAAGGCGCCCACGTCCTCGGCGACGATGGAGTCCTGGGCGGTGGCCGCGTTCTTCTTGCGGTTGATGCTGGACTGCTGCGACTGGCGCGTGCCGATGATCAGCACCGACTCCAGCTCGTTGACCGGTGCCTTGGGCTTGGCCTCGGCCGGCTTGGCCGCTTGCGTTGCCGGCTCCGCGGTTTGCTGGGCCAGGGCCGCCTCATGCGCCAGCAGGGCGACGGCGAGGGACACGGCGGTGGCGATGCGGTCATGCCGCAGCAAGGGGGTGCTGATCAGGGTCACGAGGGGTCTCCGCGAGCCGGTCTTTCCGGCCATCGTTGTAGTCAAAGGGCGGTGCCCTGGCAGCGGCCGGACCTGCAGGGGCAGGGCGGTCCATCTGCGCGGCGGAGAGCTCGTCGGGTCACTCCACTGCAGGCGTCGGAGCGGACCTTAAACAGCGAGTTACAAGCGGAGAAATACGATTTCGGCGATTTGCTATCCCGAAACGCAATACCGGGGCCAGAAACAATGGTTAACCCGGGGACGTGGACAGAAACACTCAAGGCGGTGAGCGGCCCCGTGCCGTCACCGCAGCGCCGACAGCGATGTCAGGGCTTGACCCGTGACACCCGCTGCACGGCTGGCGTGCGCCGCAGCACGCGCAACACGTCGGCCAGGTGCAGCCGGTCGCGCACGGCGATCAGCAGGTTCATCTCCGCCGTCTCGCGCAGCGGCGCGTCGTCGCCCATGGCGATGTGGGTGATGTCGGCCTCGGCCTGCGCC
The DNA here is from genome assembly GCF_056406315.1 of Roseateles sp. P1_C6. Taxonomy (NCBI): domain Bacteria; kingdom Pseudomonadati; phylum Pseudomonadota; class Betaproteobacteria; order Burkholderiales; family Sphaerotilaceae; genus Roseateles; species Roseateles sp. P1_C6. The sequence goes on along the minus strand of NZ_JBFUAK010000001.1, from coordinate 165,276 downwards.
ACCGCCTGGGCCACCTGGGCCAGCACGCCCTTGCCGTTGCTCAGCAGCAGCGAGATGCTGGCCTCGAAGCTGCGGCTCAGCTCCTCGGCCCATTCGACCTGGATCCAGTGCTCGCTGTCGCGCTGGAACAGCCGTTTGCCGACGGCGCATTCGCAGGTGTGCACGATCAGGCCCTCGCCGCGGCCCAGGTAGCCGCGCACCTCGTCGCCGGGGATGGGGCGGCAGCAGCTGGCCAGCTGCACCGACGCGCCCTCGCTGCCGTCGATGGTCACGCTGCCCTGGTCGGCCGGCGCCTCGCCGAAGCGGCCCAGCGTCAGCGCCAGCGCGTCCGGTTTCTGGCCTTGATCGGCCATCAGCCGGGCCAGCTTCTTGGCGATGATGGCGGCGATCTTGCGGCCCGCGCCGATGTCGATCAGCAGCTGCTCGGTGCCGGCGCTGCCGGCCCACGTGGCCAGTTCGTGCCAGATCGCCACGGCCGGGTCGTCCAGCTCCAGGCTGGGCAGGCCCAGGCCCTCGACACGCATGGCCTGGGCCAGCATCTTCTCGCCCAGCTCGCGCGACTCTTCCTGCTCCAGGTCCTTCAGGTAATGGCGGATCTTGGAGCGCGCGCGGCCGGTGCGCACGAAGCTCAGCCAGGCCGGATTGGGGCTGGCGCCGGGCGCCGTGATGACCTCGACGATGTCACCGCTCTTCAGCTCGGCGCGCAGCGGCACAGCCTCGCCGTTGACCTGGGCGGCCACGCAGTGGTCACCGACGTCGGAGTGGATGGCGTAGGCGAAGTCCACCGGCGTCGCGCCCTTGGGCAGCGCCATGATCTTGGACTTGGGCGTGAAGACGTAGATCGCGTCCGGGAACAGGTCGATCTTGACGTGCTCCAGGAACTCGTTGGCGTCGCGCGTTTCGTCCTGGATGTCGATCAGGCTTTGCAGCCAGCGCGCATTGGCCTGCTGCGCGATCAGCGCCGAGGCCTGCTTGCCGCGGCTCTTGTAGATCCAGTGCGCGGCCACCCCCTGCTCGGCGATCTGGTGCATGCCCTCGGTGCGCAGCTGGAACTCCAGCGGCGTGGCCAGCGGCCCCATCAGCGTCGTGTGCAGCGACTGGTAGCCGTTGTCCTTGGGCGTGGCGATGTAGTCCTTGAAGCGGCCCGCTTGCGGCTTGTAGAGCTGGTGCAGCACGCCCAGCGCCGTGTAGCACTGCAGTGGCTCTTCGGTCAGGATGCGAAAGCCGAAGATGTCGCTGACCTGGGCGAAGGACAGGCCGCCCTTCTCGCGCATCTTCTTGTAGATGGAATAGACCGTCTTCTCGCGCCCCTGCACCTCCACGCGCAGGCTGGCCTTGGCAAAGGCAGCGCGGATCTCGCCCTCGATGCGCGACACCAAGTCGCGGCGGTTGCCGCGCGCCTTGCCCACCGCCTTGGACAGCGCCGCGTAGCGCCAGGGGTGGAAGTACTGGAAGGACAGGTCCTGCAGCTCGCGGAAGGTCTGGTTCAGGCCCAGCCGGTGCGCGATGGGCGCGTAGATGTCGAAGGTCTCGCGGGCGATGCGGCGCGACTTGTGCGGCGCCATCGCGCCCATGGTGCGCATGTTGTGCAGGCGGTCGGCCAGCTTGATCAGGATGACGCGCAGGTCGCGCGCCATCGCCAGCAGCATCTTGCGGAAGGACTCGGCCTGCGATTCCTCCTTGGTGGAGAACTGCAGCTTGTCCAGCTTGGTCAGTCCGTCGACCAGGTCCGCCGTGGTGGCGTCAAACTTCTCGATCAGCTCGGTCTTGGAGACGCCGCAGTCCTCGACCACGTCGTGCATCAGCGCTGCCATCAGCGCCTGGGCATCAAGCCGCCATTCGGCGCAGATGCCGGCAACTGCGATCGGATGCGTGATGTAGGGCTCGCCGGTGGCGCGTTTCTGGCCCAGGTGGGCCTCGTCGGCGAAGCGGTAGGCGTCGCGGATGCGCTTCACCTCCGCCTTGCTCAGGTAGCCGAGCTTGGGCAGCAGCGCGTCGAAGGAAGCCGCCTCGGCCGCAGTCGGCGGCGCCGGCTGGCGCAATCCAGGCAGCGTGAACCAGGCGGTGAGGGAGCGTTGGGCCATGCTTCGAATTTATCCGATGGCCAAAAGGCAACGGGCGTCCAAGGACGCCCGTTTCATGTTCAGCGGGTGACGGATTAGACCGGGACCTTGCGCAGCATCTCGATGCCGACTTCGCCAGCGGCGATTTCGCGCAGCGCGGTCACGCCAGGCTTGTTCTTGCTCTCGATGCGGGGGCTGTGGCCTTGGCTCAGCATGCGGGCACGGTAGGTGGCGGCCAGCACCAGCTGGAAGCGGTTCGGGATCTTGGTCAGGCAGTCTTCAACGGTGATGCGGGCCATGGTGTTCCTAGGGTGTTTGCGGCGATCAGGGCAGATCGAGCGCTTGAAAGACCGCCGAGCGGTTCCGGCGCTGAGCCGCGTATTTTAGCCTTTGTGCGTGGACGATGGCTTTCAGGTCGAAGACTGCCGTGTCGAACACCGCATTCACGACGACGAAATCGAAGTTCTGCGCCTGTGCCACCTCCACCCGCGCGTTGGCCATGCGCTTGGCGATGACGTCGGGCGCCGTGTCGCCGCGGCGGTTCAGGCGCGACTGCAATTCGTCCCAACTGGGCGGCAGGATGAAGATCAGCACGGCATAGGGGAAGAGCTGCTTGATCTGCAGCGCGCCCTGGAAGTCGATCTCCAGCACGACGTCCTCGCCATGCTGCATGCGTGCCTCGATGGCCGCGCGCGACGTGCCATAAAGGTTGCCGTGCACCTCGGCCCATTCAAAGAACTCGCCGCGCTCGGCCATCGCGCGGAACTCGTCCGGCGTGATGAACCAGTATTCGCGACCATGCTGCTCCTGCCCGCGCGGCCCGCGCGAGGTGTGGGAGATGGACACGGCCAGTTTGGCGTCCAGTTCCAGCAGGGCCTTGACGAGGCTGGATTTGCCCGCGCCGCTGGGTGCGGCGACGACGAAGAGATTGCCGGGGTATTCCATTTGCCTTGATTTATTGAACGTGTTGGCCGGTGAGCGGTCAGTTTTGCGCAAGCGTCAAAACTCACAGATGCCCGTATAACTTGACATCAGTCAGGGTTTTGGCGGGATTTTCCTTCAATGCAGCGCTTTTTCCGGCGGATATCATCGATTGGATAGCCAAAAGGCCTTCTTAATCCTCTTTCTTCCATCCCGCCTGGTCCCTTGTCGCCAGCGTGAGGTACGAGTCGCTACCGACGCATGCGTGAAGCCATCCTGCTGTTCCTCCGCGCGAACCGTCGTCACCTGATCGATCTGGCTCTGGCGAGCTTGCTGGTCAACGCCTTCGTGTTGACGCTGCCGCTGTTCTCGATGCTTGTCTATGACAAGGCGGTCGGGAATGAGTTGCACGAGACGCTGTGGGCGCTGGCGTTGGGCATGGGATTGCTGTTTGCGCTGGAGCTGGTGCTGCGCCTGTCGCGTGTGCTGCTGGTGGAGCATGCCGGAGCGCGATGGGACATGCATCTGGACGAGCGCCTGCTGCGCGGCGTGCTGGCCGCGCCGGCCTCCAGGCCACTGGCCGTGGGCACGCTGCTGTCGCGCTACCGCGAGCTGGGGTCCACGCGCGACGTGCTGTCCGCCCAGTTCCTGCTGCCGCTGGCCGACGTGCCGTTCGCCGTGCTGTTCGCCATCGTGCTGGCCGTCATCGCCGGGCCGCTGGTGCTGATCCCGATCGGTTTTGGCGTGCTGCTGCTGGGGGTGGGCGGTGTGCTGCAGGCTGCCGCGGCGCGCCGCTCACGCGTGGCCACACAGGCTTCCAGTACCAAGCTGTCATGGCTGGTGGACGTGTTGATGGCGCGCGAGAGCGTCATGTCCGTCGCCGCCGCCCGCGTGGCCGAGCGCGGCCTGCGCGAACCGTCGGCCATCGCCGCACGTGCAGCGTCGCGGGCCAGGGTCTGGCAACAGGTCAGCCAGCAGTTGTTGCCGGTGGGCATGTCGGCCTGCACCGTGCTGACGCTGGTGGCCGGCGTCTACCGCATCGAAGCCCAGGCGCTCAGTGTTGGCGGGCTGATCTCCACGACCATGCTGGGCGGGCGGCTGGTGAGTTCCATCTGCCTGTTCGCGCCGGTGGTGCTGCGCTGGCAGGAGTTCATGCGCGCGCTGCGCGACATGACCCAGACCGTCGCACTGGACGCGGCGACGCTGCCGGACCGCGAAGTGGGCGGCCCATTGGGTGCCGCGGCGGCCGAGGGCGTGCGCCTGGCCGGCGTGGGCTTTGCCTACCCGGATCGGCCTGCGGTGCTGGCCGACCTGACCGTGACGCTGAAGCCGGGCGAACTGGTCGCCGTCGTCGGCAGCTCCGGTGCCGGCAAGTCGACGCTGCTGAAGCTGCTGGCCGGGCATGTGGTGCCGACGTCGGGCCAGTTCGCCTTGGGCGGCCGTGTCGTGTCGGACGATCTGACGCGCCGCTGGCTGGCCGGTGCCGTGGCCTACAAGCCGCAGGAGCCGGGCTTCCTGGCCGGGCGGCTGCTGGACGTCGTCGCGCCGGGCGAAGGCGACGCCCGCGAGGCCGAGCTGCTGCGCACGCTGCGCGTGGCGGGCCTGGGCCCGCAGCTGGACCGAGGCGAGCTGGGCCTGAACACCGAGCTGGGGCCCAACGGCGCCGGGCTGTCGGGTGGCCAGCGGCAGATGCTGGCGCTGGCGCGCGTGCTGCACCAGACGTCGGACCTGATGCTGCTGGACGAGCCCACGCTGGGGCTGGACCGCCAGGCCCAGGAAGGTTTTCTCGCGGCGCTGCCGGGCTGGAAGGACGGGCGCTGCGTCGTCGTCGCCACGCACAGCGCCGAGTTGATCCAGATCTGTGACCGCGTGCTGGTGCTGGAGCGCGGCCGCTTGGTGGCCGACGCGCCTCCGCAGCGCCTGCTGGCGCCCGGTGCGGTGACCCCGCGCACGCCGGCGCCGCGCTCGACGTCCGCCTGAAGGAATGCGATCCATGGTTTTCTCCCCGCGTCGCCTGAGCAGCCTGCTGCTGCTCTGCCTGGCGCCCACCTGGGCCGCGGCCCAGGCCGAGCCGCCTGCCGCCGCCGCCTCGGCGCCGGTCGACGCCGCTCGTCCCCGCGTCGCCAGCCTGCAGCAGCTGCTGGGCATGCCGCCGGTGCTGGCGCTAAGCGGCAACGGCCCGCCGCTGTCGCTGGGCGACGCGCTGCAACTGGCCTGGCAGAACAGCCCCGAGGTGGCCGCCGCGCGCTACCGCTCGCTGAGCTTTGACTACACGCGCAAGGCCGCCCGCGGAGCGCTGCTGCCCAAGCTGGAGACGCGCGTCGCGGTGGGGCGCGGGCATCTTGAAACGCCGGACCGCACCGACAACCTGGGCCGCAACGACAACTCGGCCGTGCTCAGCCAGGCGTTGGTGGACGAGACGGCCCGCCACGAGTGGACCCGCCAGGAGCTGCTGGCCGCATCGGCCGAGGTGCAGCTGGCCGGCGTCGAGTCGCAGACGCTGCTGGACACCGGTTCAGCCTGGTTCGCCGTGCTGCAGCAGCGCGTGGGCGTCGAGCTGGGCCAGGGCTACGAGAAAGAGCTGAACGAGCTGCTGCGCTACATCAGCGACCGCGTGGCCGCTGGCGGCGCCAGCCCCGCGGAGCGCGAGCGCATCACGGCGCGCGTGGCCAATGTGCGTTCAGGCCTGGCGGACTCGCGTGCGGCGCTGGCCGCGGCGCTGCGCAACTTCCAGAGGCTCTCGTCGGTGACGCCGTTCGGCCTGGCGCTGGACGCGCCGATGGACTTGTACCTGCCCGCCGACGCCGAGGCGGCGATGACCGAGGCCGATGCCGGCAATGCCGAGCTGCAGTCCGCCCGGTTGGAGCAGCAGGCTGCCGACTCCGAGCGCAAGGGCAACCGTGCTGCCTTCCTGCCGCGCCTGGCCGTGGAGCTGACGCATTCGCAGACGCGCAACGCGGCCGGTTCAGAGGCCCAGCAGCGCGACAGCAAGGCCATGCTGGTGATGACGCTGCCGCTGGTCAATGGCGGCGCGGACTACGCCCGCATGCGCGCCGCCGAGGCGCGCCGCGACGAGCTGCAGGCGCGCGGTGAAGGCGTGCGCCGCCGCGTCGTGCAGGACCTGGAGACCAGCTACGCCAACCTGCGCGCGGCCACCGAGCGCTTCGCGTCCGTGCGCGACGAACTGGACGCCAACCGCAAGGTCGTGGACGCCTTCCGCGCCCAGCTGACCGGCGGCAACCGCCAGCTGCTGGATGTGCTGGATGCCTACCAGCGCCTGCACCAGAGCCGGCTGGACATCGTGCAAGTCGTCGTCAGCGCCGCGCAAAACGAGTGGCGCGTCGCCCACCTGACCGGCGCTTTGCGCACGGTCGTGGGGAGGTAGGCCATGTCAGGCGGCGGCGGCAAGGGCGGGGATTACTGGCCAGGTTTCGTGGACGCGCTGACCAACGTGGTCATCGCGATGGTGTTCGTCATCGTCGTGCTGGCGATCGCGCTGAGCTTCTCGGCGCAGATCCTGGCCAAGCGCATGGCCGCCAAGATCGCCGAGCAGCAGGCCGAGCTGGGCCGTGCGCGACAGGCGCTCATCGCGCCGGCGGCCGAGAAGGAGCGGGCGGGCGGCGCGCCGCCCGTCATCGAATCGCAGGCGCCGCAGCGCACGCGCATCGCCGTGGCCGGCAACGAGGCGGCGCTGTCCGCCAGCGCAGCCACGGCCAAGGTCAAGCCGGCGGAGCGCTTCCTGCAGCTGGACTTCGCGCCCGGCGCGCTGACCGTCGACGCCGCCGCCGCCAAGGCGCTGGGCGAAGCACTCGCGCCGCTGAAACAGCGCCTGATCGAGTCACCCGCGCTGCGGCTGGAGGTCGTCGCCATCGGCCCCGAGATCCACCTCAGCGAGAACCAGCGCGCCGCCTTCATCCGCGCGATGGCCGTGCGCAACGAGCTGCTGGGCCAGGGCATCGCGGGCGACCGCATCGTCACGCGCATCGACATGCAGGCCAGCGCCCCGGCGCCTGCCGTCGCCGTGCGCTTGGGAGAGAAACCATGACGACTGCTTCCACGACGCGCGACGTGCCGGTGGACCTGCTGCTGTCCTACTTCGACAACACGCTGGGCCAGACGCGCCGCCTGCGCCGCCCGCGCGCGCTGATCTACGCCGCGGCTGGCGTCTGCGCCGCGCTGCTGCTGTGGACGGCGCTGGCCAACGTGGACCTGGTCGTGCACACGCAGGGCCGCATCGTGCCCTCGGGCAAGCAGCAGCTGGTGCAGCACCTGGAAGGCGGCATCCTGTCCAAGGTCTTCGTGCACGAGGGCGACGCCGTGACGGCCGGGCAGCCGCTGGTGGCGGTGTCGGACCTGCAGGCCAATTCCTCGCGCGCCGAGAAGGGCGCACGGCTGTCGGGCATGGCCGCCCGTGTCGCGCGGCTGGACGCCGAAGCCAACGGCGCGCCGCGCTTCCAGCCGCCCGCCGGTGCCGACGTCAACGACCCGGCCGTGCGCGCCGAGTCTGAGTCTTTCGCCGCCCGCGCCGCCAAGCTGGCGCAGACGACCCGCGTGCTGGATGAGCAGGCCACGCAGCGCCGCCAGGAGGCGGCCGAGGCCGCCGCGCGCGGCAAGGGTTTGCGCGCCGAGCTGGAGGTGGCGCGCTCGCAGCTGGGCCTGGTGCAGAACATGGTCAGCCGCAACGCCGGTTCGCAGAGCGAACTGCTGGACGCGCGCGGCCGCGTCGAGCGGCTGACGACGCAGATCGCCGAGAGCGAGGCGTCGCTGCCCCGCCTGGCCGCGGCCGCCGCCGAGCTGGCCGCCCGCCAGGCCGAGTCGGTGGCCCAGTTCCGCAGCGAGGCGCGCACGGCGCTCAGCGACGCGCGCGTGGAGCTGCGCCGGCTGGAGGAAGACATCAAGACCGAGAACGACCGCGTGCGCCGCACGGTGCTGACGGCGCCGGTGGCGGGCGTCGTCAACAAGCTGGCCAGCAACACGGTCGGCGGCGTCGTGAAGCCCGGCGAGACGCTGCTGGAGCTGACGCCGCAGGATGACGCCCTGGTCATCGAGACCCGCGCGTCGCCGGCCGAGCGCGGCACGCTGCGCGTGGGCCTGCCCACGCGGGTCAAGGTGGCGGCCTTCGACTACACGGCCTACGGCACGCTGGAAGCGCGCGTCACCGAGATCAGCGCCGACAGCCTCATCGACGAGCGTGGCGAGCGCTACTTCCGCGTCGTCGCCGCCGTGGACCCGGCCAGCGCCAAACGCTTTGCGCAGCCGCTGGGGCCGGGCATGAGCGTCAGCGCCGACGTCGTCACGGGCCGCCGCACCGTCCTGCAATACCTGCTGTCGCCCATCCGCGGGCTGACCGACACGGCCCTTCGCGACCGTAAATGAATCCAAGGGAACCGAGATGAGCGCCACCCACATCGCCACCGTGTCCGAACCGCTGCCGCCGCGCGGGCCGAAGTCGCCGCGCGACCACGGCATCGGCACGCGGCATGTCTTCTTCGTCGCGCTGCCGTTGCTGGCCATGCTGGCGGGCGCCGCGTCGATGTGGCACTTCGTGTCGTTCGCGATCATGTCCAACCCGCTGCTCAACGGCATCATCATCGCCGTGCTGTGCTGGGGCATGTGGACCATGGTGGGCCACCTGCTGGAGCTGTTCGGCGAGGACCGCGTCTTCCGTGCCGGCATGCGCTGGCTGCAGGACGGCGACGCCAGCGGCGAGCAGCACCCGCGCCTAGGCCCGCCGGCCTTCGTCACCGGCATGCTGGACCGGCTGCAAAAGCTGGGCCTGGGCCACCAGGTCTACATCCACAGCTCGGCGATGGAGCCCGAGATCGAGGCGCTGGAGCAATACCTCAACAAGCGCCAGGAGCTGAGCCAGTTCCTGGTCGGCCTGATGGTGGGCCTGGGCCTGCTGGGCACCTTCGTGGGCTTGCTGGAGACGCTGGTCGAGACCTCCAACCTCATCGCCACCATCGCCAAGAGCGCGGGCGGCGGTGCCGACATGGAAGGCGAGTTCGCCAAGATCGTCGGCGGCCTGCAAAAGCCGCTGTCGGCCATGGGCACGGCCTTCTCGGCGTCGATGTTCGGCCTGGTCGGCTCCATCGTGCTGGGCTTCCAGATGGTGGCCGTGCGCAAGGCGGCGACCGACCTGGTCGAGACCGTGCGCGGCAACGTGCTGTCGCTGGCCGAGAAGAGCAGCGTCAACGAGAACGTCGAGATCAGCGAGCGCTTCCTGGCCACGCTGTTGGCCGACATCCTGGAGCAGCACCGCGCGTCCACGACCGGTCTGGCCGACGTCGTCGCCAGGCTCGACCAGCTGGTGCCGCAGGTCGCGCAGATGGCCGGTGCGTCGGCGCGTTTGACCGAGCGGCTGCAAAGCCAGGAGGCGGTGCTGGAGCGCACGACAGCCACCGTCGGCGGCGTGGGCGACGTGGTGCCGGCGATGGCGCGGCTCGCGTCAGCTGCCGAGGGCATGCTGCAGGAAAGCGGCTCCTCCAACGAGCGCGTCGGCCGCATGCTGGACTTCTTGCCAGCGCAGGAAGCGCTGGTCGGCAACGTCAAGCTGGCGCTGGCGCGCGTGGACAGCCTGGAGCGCGAAATCGGCGCGCTGACCGCGTCCAACGAAGGGCTCAAGGACGAAGTGATGCAGCAGGCCGCCCTCGTCAAGCGCATGGACTCGACGCTTTGGAATCTGGAGAAGGATCAGCTCCGTGACGCGCTGTCCGACGGCAAGGGCCCAAGGACATGACCGCACATATGGACCAGCTCCGCGCCGCCGCCGGCGGCCGGCTGCAGCTGCCCTCGGTGCCGCGCGTCGTGCGCCGCCTCATCAGCCAGCTGCGCGACCCCGGCGCCTCCATCGTCGACCTGGTGGACGAACTGGAGCAGGAGCCGCAGCTCGCCGCGCGGACGTTGCGCATCGCCAACTCACCTTACTACGCCGGCCGCCGCAGCCTGGCGAGCCTCAAGGATGCGGTCGCCATCATCGGCACCGACACGCTGCGCACGCTGGTCATCAGCGGCGGGCTGGAGTCGGTGTTCGTCGCGGTGCCGGGCGTCAACCTGCGCCAGTTCTGGCTGGACGCCACGCTCACCGCCAAGGCGGCGCGCAGCTTGGCGCGCTTGGCGGGTGGCGACGGCGAAGCTGCCTTCCTTGCCGGCCTGCTGCACAACGTGGGCCACCTCATCCTCTGCCAGGCGTTCCCGGACACCTTGCCCGCCGTGCTGGCCGGCTCGCGCCACGCGCGCGGTCGGGCGCTGGCCGCGCTGGAGCACGAAGCCTGCGGCCTGGACCATGCCCAAGTCAGCGCCGCCTGGTTGGACGAGCTGGGCTTTCCGACCGCCGTGGTGGAGGCCGTCGCCCGTCACCTGGACGCCAATCCGGCGCCCGGCACGCTGGCGCCGGTGCTGACGCTGGCCACGCAGGTCGCGGCATCCATCGAGGCCGGCGACAACGCGCAGCGCGCGCTGCACAAGCTGGACACCAGCCTGGTCGCGGCGGCGTCGCTGGTGGCCGAGAACCTGGACGAGCGCTTCGGCACGCAGTACGAGCAGATCGCCGCAGGGGGCGACGCGTGAGCATTGGCAGTGCGACGCAACGCGCCGGCGCGGCCGTGGCGGGCGGTTTCGCGCTGTCGGCCGTGGGCAGCTTCGCGCTGCTGCAGGGCGCGCTGACGTCGAATCAGCTCGGCTGGCTGCTCATGATTCACGGGCTGGCCGCGCTGGCGACGCTGGCGGGCCTCGTGACCGTGTCGCGCTGGTGGACGCGCGGCGGCGACCCGCTGCTGGCCCAGCTCGACGCCGCCGGCCAGGGCCGCATTGCCGAGCGGGCGCAGGACGGCCCGGTCGAGTGGGCGGCCATGTCACGCACCATCAACGTCGCGCTGACCCGCATCAAGGCGCAGCTGGACGACCGCGACCTGCGTCTGGGCGAGCTGCATGCCGAGATCTCGGTCGACCCGGTGACCGGGCTGGCCGCGCGCGCGCAGTTCATGGACCGGCTGGCCACGCTGCTGCACGACCCCGACAAGGAAGCCACCGGCGGCATGGTGCTGCTGCGCGTGGACGATCTGGCCGGCCTGAACCAGCGCGCCGGCCGCGAGCGTGCCGACGAGCTGCTCAAGCAGGTGGCCACGCTGCTGCGCACGCGCGCGCTGCGGCTGGACCCGGCCGGCGGCGTGGTCGCGAGACTGAACGGTGCCGACTTCGCGGTCATGGTGCCGCGCGTGCAGACCGAGGCCCTGGATGCCTGGACGCGCGAGCTGGCCGACGCGCTGCACGGCCTCAAGCAGCGCGAGCTGACCGACCGGCCGCGCGTGGGCTGGCTGGCGGCCAGCACCTTCCACGGCGGCGAAACCATAGGCGCGGTGATGTCGCGCGTGGACCGCGGCCTGCAGTCCGGCGAGGGCAACGATGCCGCGTGGATGATGGTGCGCGCCACGCGCACCGGCCCGACGGTGTCGCTGGCGCAATGGCGCAGCCTCATCGACGAGGCGCTGATCACCGGCCGCGTGGACCTGAGCCTGGCGCCCGTGGCGTCGGCGGAGGGCGCCGCCGCCCACCAGCTCGCGCAGGTGCGGCTGGAGAACGCCGAAGGCCGATTCTTCGGCCCCGACGAGGTGCTGCCCGCGGCGCTGCGCACGGCGCGCATCGCCGACATCGACCTGCGCGTGGCCGAGCTGGCGCTGGCCCGCATCGCCGGGCATGGCGACGAAGTGGCCATCCGCATCTCGCCGCGCTCGGCCGAGCGGCCCACCTTCGTCAGCCGCTTCGAGGAAGCGCTCGCCGGCGTCGGTGCGCTGGCGTCGCGCCTGTGGGTGGAATTCGAGATCGACGGCGAGCGCAATGTGATGAGCGTGCTGGGCCCGCTGACCGCGATGCTGCAGCGCCATGGCGTGCGCGTCGGCATACGGCGCGTCGTGTCGCCGCCGGAAGACCTGGCGCTGCTGCGCCGTCTGGGCGTGGGCTATCTGCGCCTGGGGCCGTCCTTGAGCACCGGCCTGGCCGGCGACGGCAGTGCGGGCAAGCGCCGATTGCTGCAACTGATGGTGGAGCTGGGCGCGTCGGAGGGCTTGCGCGTGCTGGCCGCCGAGGCCGCCAGCGACTCGGACGCCCAGCTGTTGCGCAGCGCCGGCATCCCCTGCGCCGACGCGCCGATTGAAGAAGTGACACGGAGTACCTGATGGACAACGCTGCGGGCAAAGTCGTCATCCATGCGCCCAGCGGGGACGCCACGATCAAGCTCGCGCTGTCGCGCGCCGCCATCGTCAAGGTGCTGGTGGCCGGCGTGGACCTGGTGCTGGTCATGGCCGACGGCAGCCAGCACGTGTTCCAGGGCGCCGCGCTGCGCGCGCTGGCCGACCCCGACTTCAAGCTGCAGTTCTCCGACGGTGCCACCGAGGCGTCCACGCTGATCGCCCAGGCCGGCCCGGTCAACATCACCGACACGCTGCTTCGCACCATCGAGAAGAACACGACGGCCGACGACACGCCCGCGCCGTCGGCCCGCGAGGCCAGCAGCGAGATGCCCCCGCCGCCCAAGCCGGCGGAGAGCGGCATGGTGTCCGGCACCGGCAACGGTGACGGCGCGGCCAAGGCCGAGTTCCACGACGAGGCGCGGCCGTTCACGCTGGTCATCCAGGTTGCGCCGGCACCGGCGGGCAACCCCGGCGGCGGCACGCCGCCTCCGCCGCCTGCCGCAGCCACGCTGACGGTGGCCGGCCAATTCCACAACGTCACGGGCCAGGAGGTCAGTGGTACCACCATCACCGGCTCCGGTGGCTCGGCCGAGTCGGCCACCGACTTCTCCGCCGCCGCCCAGGCCGCGCCCGAAGTCATTCACGGCACGGCCGGCGACGACACCATCGCCGGCGACGGCGGCCAGGGCATGGGCTCGGGCTGGGCGCGCCAGTTCGACATCACGCTGTCGGCCAAGTCCGCGCCGCTGGTCAAGTCCGTCGTCATCAGCGGCCTGCCGGATGGCTTCGAGGTCGTCGGCGCCACCAAGGGCGCAACCGGCTGGGAACTGAGCATCCCCGTTGAAGGCTCGACCTCGACGCGCTTCAGCGTCATGGTGCGCTACGCCGTCGTGTCCGACACGGCGGGCGGCAGCTCGACCACCTTCGACCTGGTCGTCACCGCCTCCGCCGATGTGGGCGGCACCGTGCTGGAAGGCAAGCTGACGCTGCCGGCCATCGTGCGCGACGTGAGCAGCGCGGCCGATATGAGCTACGAGGCCGGCGGCAAGGCGGGCGTCGTGTTTCCGGCCTACGGCCTGGGCGACCTCATCGACGGCGGTGCGGGCAACGACACCATCAACGGCCTGGTCGGCGCGGACCGCCTCTCGGGCGGTGCCGGCAACGACAAGCTGGACGGCGGCGCCGGCAACGACTGGCTGGTGGGCGGCGAGGGTGCCGACAAGCTGGTGGGCGGCACGGGCAACGACACGGCCAGCTTCGAGGGTTCGTCGGCGGGCGTCAGCGCGGACCTGTCCACCGGCACGGCCAGCGGTGGCGATGCCGACGGCGACACGCTGGAAGGCGTGGAGAACCTCGGCGGCAGCGGCGGGGCCGACCAGCTGCGTGGCGACGGCGGCGCCAACAAGCTCGACGGCGGCGCCGGCAACGACCTGCTGGAAGGCCGTGGTGGCGCGGACCAGCTGGTGGGCGGCGCGGGCGCCGACACGGCCGTCTACAGCGGCTCGTCGGCCGGCGTCGTCATCGACCTGGCCGCCGGCACCGGCAAGGGTGGCGAGTCCGAAGGCGATACGCTGACGCAGGTCGAGAACGTCATCGGCTCCGAGCATGACGACACGCTGCGCGGTGACGCACTGGCCAATGCGCTGCAGGCCGGCGCGGGCGACGACGTGCTGGAAGGCCGCGGTGGCGCCGACACGCTGCAAGGTGGCGCCGGCAACGACACGGCCACCTACGCCAGCTCCGCCGCCGGCGTGAATGTCAGCCTGGGCACCGGCCAGGGCAGCGGCGGCGACGCGACGGGCGACCGGCTGCAGGACATCGAGAACCTGACTGGCTCGGCGCTGAACGACCTGCTGATCGGCGATGCCGGTGACAACAAGCTGGACGGCGGCGCGGGTGATGACGAGCTGGAAGGCGGCGAGGGCGCCGACGCACTGACGGGCGGCGACGGCAAGGACACCGCCAGCTATCTCGACGCGCAGGCCGGCGTGGTCGTCAGCCTGGCCACGCCCAGCTTGAACACCGGCGAGGCGCGCGGTGACAGCTTCCAATCCATCGAGAACCTGGCGGGCTCCGAGAACGACGACACGCTGATCGGCGACGGCTTTGACAACCTGCTGATCGGCAACCCCGGCAACGACGGCCTGCAGGGCGGCGCGGGCGACGACACCCTCGTCGGTGGCGCCGGCGCCGACCAGCTCGACGGCGGCGACGGCAGCGACACCGCCAGCTACGCCGACTCCAACGAAGGCGTGAAGGTGGACCTCAGCGGCGCCACGCCCAGCGCCGGCGGCGACGCGGGCGGCGACACGCTGGCCAACATCGAGAACCTGACCGGCTCGCGATTTTCCGACCGGCTGTTGGGCGACGCCGCCAACAACGTGCTGGATGGCGGCCGTGGCAACGACGTGCTGATCGGTGGCGCGGGCGCGGACACGCTCATCGGCGGCGACGGCTCCGACACGGCGGACTACAGCACCGCCACCGTGGCGGTGCAGATCAACCTGACCACCGGCGCCGTGACCGGCGGCGACGCCACGGGCGACAGCTTCCAGTCCATCGAGAACCTGGCCGGCGGCAGCGGCGACGACCAGCTCACCGGCGAGGCCAGCGCCAACCGGCTGACCGGCAATGCCGGCAACGACACACTGTCGGGCCTGGCCGGCAACGACGCGCTGGACGGTGGCGACGGCGACGACCAGCTGGACGGCGGCAGCGGCGCGGACCAGTTGAGCGGCGGTGCGGGCGTGGACACGGCGACCTACGCGGCGTCCGCCGTGGGCGTGCAGGTCAACCTCGCCACGGGCACGGGCACGGGCCGGGGCGGCGACGCCGAGGGCGACCGCCTGAGCGGCATCGAGAACCTGCTTGGCTCCGACAAGGACGATGTGCTGACGGGCACGGCCGGCATCAACAGATTGGTGGGCGGCGCGGGCGACGACGTGCTGGACGGTGGCGACGCGGCCGACGTGCTGGACGGCGGCGACGGCAGCGACACCGCGAGCTATGCATCGGCGACGGCCGGTGTCACGGCCAGCCTGTTGGCACCCGGCACCAACACCGGTGCGGCGGCCGGCGACAGCTATGCGTCCATCGAAAACCTGGCCGGCTCCAACTACAACGACACGCTGGTGGGCGACACGAACGCCAACGTCATCAGCGGCGGCGACGGCGACGACTTCATCGAAGGCCGCGGCGGCGCGGACGTCATCCACGGCGGACTGGGCAACGACACGCTGAGCTATGCGACCTCGGCCGCGGCCGTGCAGGTCGACCTGGTGGCCGGCACCGGCAACGGCGGCGATGCGCAGGGCAACCTGCTGGATGGCGTGGAGAACCTGATCGGCTCCAACTTCGGCGACTCGCTGAAGGGCGACGCGGGCGACAACCGCCTGGACGGCGGCAACGGCGACGACCTGCTGGACGGGGGCGCGGGCGCGGACCAGTTGATCGGCGGCGCCGGCAATGACGCGGCGACTTACGCGGGCGCGACGGCGGGCGTCAAGGCCAGCCTGGTCAACGCATCGACCAACGCGGGCGACGCGGCCGGCGACAGCTTCGTCGCCATCGAGAACCTGACCGGTTCGGCCTTCGACGACACGCTGGAAGGCGATGCGGGCGTCAACAGGCTGGTGGGCGGCGCGGGCGACGATGTGCTCATCGGCGGCGCTGCGGGCGACCAGCTCATCGGCGGCGCGGGCAGCGACACGGCCAGCTACGCGGGCGCGCTGAGCGGCCTGACCGTCAGCCTGGTCGACACGACGCTGAACACCGGCGACGCGGTGGGCGACAGCTTCGACGCCATCGAGAACCTGACCGGCTCGTCGTTCGACGACGTGCTGATCGGCACCACCGGCGCCAACCGCCTGGACGGTGGCGCGGGCAACGACCTGCTGGTGGGCGGCGCGGGCGCCGACCAGCTGATCGGCGGCGCGGGCCTCGACACGGCGACCTACGCCGCGTCCAGTGCGGCCGTGACGGTCAACCTCTCCACCGGCCGCGGCAGCGGTGGCGACGCGCAGGGCGACTCGCTCGCCGGCATCGAGAACGTCATCGGCAGCGCGTTCGACGATGTGCTGACGGGCGCAGCCGGCAGCAACACGCTGACCGGTGGCGCCGGCAACGACAACTACAACGTCGACGACACCACCGACGTGGTCATCGAGGCGGCGGGCGAGGGCACCGACACGGTCAACGCCTCGGTCAGCTACGTGCTGGGCGCCAACGTCGAGAACCTGACGCTGACGGGCAATGCCGACATCAACGCCACCGGCAACGCGCTGGACAACCAGCTGACCGGCAACGCCGGCAACAACCTGCTGGACGGCGGGCTGGGCGGCGACCGCATGGCCGGTGGTGCGGGCGATGACGGCTACGTGGTCGACTCGGTCGGCGACGTCGTCACCGAGAACTTCGGCGAGGGCACGGACACCGTGCGTTCCGGCATTAGCTACGCGCTGGGCGCCAATGTCGAGAACCTGGTGCTGACCGGCACGGCCAGCAACAGCGGCACGGGCAACGCGCTGGACAACGTCATCACCGGCAACGCTGGCAACAACCTCATCGACGGCGGCGCGGGTGCCGACACGATGGCCGGCGGCGCGGGCGACGACAGCTACGTCGTCGACAACACCGGCGACACCGTCACCGAGGCCGCGGGCGAAGGCACGGACCTGGTCCGCAGCAGCGTCAGCTTCGTGCTGAGCGCCAACATCGAGAGCCTGACGCTGACCGGCACCGCCAACATCGACGGCACCGGCAACGCGCTGGCCAACACCCTGTTCGGCAACGCCGGCAACAACCTGCTGGACGGCAAGGCCGGCGCCGACCAGATGGCCGGGGGTGCGGGCGACGACACCTACGTCGTCGACAACACCAGCGACCAGATCACCGAGCTGGCCAACGAGGGCACGGACAGCGTGCGCGCGTCCATCAGCTGGACGCTGGGCGACAACCTGGAGAACCTGACGCTGCTGGGGGCCGGCAACATCGACGCCACCGGCAACGCGGCCGACAACGTCATCACCGGCAACGCTGGTGCCAACCTCATCGACGGCAAGGCTGGTGCCGACACGATGGCCGGCGGCGCGGGCGACGACAGCTACGTCGTCGACAACAGCGGCGATGGGGTCATCGAAGACGCCAACGCCGGCTACGACACGGTCAAGAGCGGCGTGGGCTATGCGCTGTCCGCCAACGTCGAGGAGCTGCAGCTCACGGGCACCGGCAACATCAGCGGCACCGGCAACGAGCTGGACAACCGCATCGTTGGCAACAGCGGCGCCAACCTGATCGACGGCGGCGCGGGCGCCGACACCATGCTGGGCGGGTCGGGTGACGACACCTACCTCGTCGACGACACCGGCGACGTGGTCATCGAAGCCGCCGGCGGTGGTACAGACCTGGTCCGCAGCAGCGTCAGTTTCACGCTGGGCGCCAACGTCGAGAACCTGACACTCACCGGCACCGCGCCCATCAGCGGCACCGGCAACGACCTCGACAACACCCTCCTCGGCAACAGCGGCAACAACACGCTGGATGGCGGCCTGGGGGCCGACACCATGGTGGGCGGCGCGGGCAACGACAGCTACGTCGTCGACAACGCCGGTGACGTGGTGACCGAGAACGCGGGCGAAGGCATCGACACCGTGCGCGCCGGCTTCAGCTACACGCTCGGCGCCAACCTTGAAAACCTGGTGCTGACCGGCACGGGCGACTGGACCGGCACCGGCAACGCGCTGGACAACGTCATCACCGGCAACAGCGGCAACAACCTCCTCGATGGCGGCCTGGGCGCCGACGCGATGGCGGGCGGCGCAGGCAACGACAGCTACCTCGTCGACAACACTGGCGACACCGTGACTGAAGCGGCGGGCGAGGGCATCGACCTCGTGCAGTCCAGCGTCAGCTTCCGGCTGGGCGCCAACATCGAGCAACTGACGCTGACGGGGGCCGCCAACATCGACGGCAGCGGCAACGCGCTGGCCAATGTCATCACCGGCAATGCCGGCAACAACCTGCTGGACGGCGGCGCCGGCGCCGACGTGCTGGTCGGTGGCGCGGGCGACGACACCTATGTGGTGGACAACGCCGGCGATCAACTCACCGAGCAGGCCGGCGAGGGCACGGACCTGGTGCGCAGCGCCGTGACCTGGACGCTGGGCGCCAACCTGGAGAACCTGACGCTGACGGGCGGCGCCGACATCGACGCCACCGGCAACGCGGCCGCCAACATCCTCATCGGCAACGGCGGCAACAACCTGCTGGACGGCCGTGCGGGCGCCGACCAGATGAGCGGCGGCGCGGGTGACGACTCCTACGTCGTCGACAACGTGGGCGACACCGTCACCGAGAACGCCGGCGAGGGCAATGACAGCGTGCGTGCGGGCATCAGCTACGTGCT
The DNA here is from genome assembly GCF_056406315.1 of Roseateles sp. P1_C6. NCBI lineage: Bacteria > Pseudomonadati > Pseudomonadota > Betaproteobacteria > Burkholderiales > Sphaerotilaceae > Roseateles > Roseateles sp. P1_C6. Next base: position 146,701 of record NZ_JBFUAK010000001.1, on the reverse strand, counting down.
GACGGCCAACGTCGAGAACCTGCAGCTGCTAGGTGCCGGCGACCTCAACGCCACCGGCAACGAGCTGGACAACCAGCTGCTGGGCAACGGCGGCAACAACGTGCTCGACGGCAAGGCCGGCGCCGACGCGATGGCCGGCGGGGCGGGTGACGACAGCTACGTCGTCGACAACGCCGGCGACACCGTCACCGAAGCCGTGGGCGAAGGCAACGACCAGGTCTCGTCGACCGTCAGCTTCCGCCTGGGCGAGAACATCGAAGACCTGACGTTGACGGGCAGCGCCAACATCAACGCCACCGGCAACTCCGCCGCCAACCGCCTGACCGGCAACGCGGGCAACAACGTCATCGACGGCGGCGCGGGCGCCGACCAGATGGCCGGCGGCCTGGGCGACGACAGCTACATCGTCGACAACGCCGGCGACACCGTCACCGAGAACGCGGGCGAGGGCGCCGACACCATCCGCAGCGCCGTCACGCTGGTGCTGCCCGCCAACGTCGAGAACCTGGTGCTGACCGGCACCAGCCACATCGACGCCACCGGCAACGCGCTGGACAACGTCATCACCGGCAACGCCGGCAACAACACCCTCGACGGTGGCGCGGGTGCCGATACCATGGCCGGCGGCGCTGGCAACGACAGCTACCTCGTCGACAACGGCGGCGACACCGCCACCGAAGCCGCGGGTGAGGGCACGGACACCGTGCGCAGCAGCGTCACGTTCACGCTGGGCGCCAACATCGAGAACCTGGTGCTGACGGGCAGCGCCAGCATCGATGGCAGCGGCAACGAGCTGGCCAACCAGCTCAGCGGCAACAGCGGCAACAACACGCTGGATGGCGGCGCGGGTGCCGACGCACTGGCCGGCGGCGCGGGCAACGACGTCTACATGGTCGACGACGGGGGCGACACCGTCACCGAGTTCAGCGGCCAGGGCACGGACACGGTTCGCTCCAGCGTCAACTTTGCGCTGGGTGCGAACCTGGAGCGCCTGGTGCTGACAGGCACCGGCGATGCGAACGCGAGCGGCAATGAGCTGGACAACCAGCTCACCGGCAACATCGCCAACAACCTGCTGGACGGCGGCGCGGGCGCCGACACGATGGCCGGTGGCGCGGGCAACGACACCTACGTGGTCGACAACGCGGGCGACACCGTCACCGAGAACGCCGGCGAAGGCGTGGACACGGTGCGCTCGTCCATCAGCTACGCGCTGGGCGCCAACGTCGAGCACCTGGTGCTGAACGGCACCGCCGCCTTGAGCGCGACCGGCAACGAACTCGACAACCAGATCACCGGCAACGCCGGCGCCAACCTCATCGACGGCGGCACCGGCGCCGATCGCATGGCCGGCGGCGCGGGCGACGACAGCTACCTGGTCGACAGCGCCGGCGACACGGTGACCGAAGCCGTGGGCGAGGGCATGGACCTCGTGCGCAGCAGCGTCAGCTTCACGCTGGGCGCCAACGTCGAGAACCTCATCCTGACCGGCACGGCCGACGTCGATGGCAGCGGCAACGGCCAGGCCAACCAGCTGACCGGCAACAGCGGCAACAACGCGCTGGACGGCGCGGGTGGCGCCGACGTGATGACCGGCGGCCTGGGCGATGACACCTACGGCGTGGACAACGCCGGCGACCAGGTCATCGAGGCCAGCGGCGAAGGCACGGACACCGTGCGTTCCAGCATCAGCTACACGCTGGGCGCCACGCTGGAGAACCTGGTGCTGACCGGCACGGGCAACATCAGCGGCACCGGCAACGCCGGCAGCAACAGCATCATCGGCAATGCGGCCGCCAACGTCATCGACGGCGGCGCAGGCACCGACACGATGGCCGGCGGCGGCGGCGATGACACCTACAGCATCGACAACAGCGGCGACGTGGTGGTGGAAGACGTGGGCGCGGGCACCGACACCGAGATCTCCTCGGTCAGCCGCGTGCTGGAAGCCAACGTCGAGAACCTGATTCTGACCGGCTCGGCCAACCTCAACGCCACCGGCAACGAGCTGGCCAACCAGATCACCGGCAACGCGGGCAACAACCTCATCGACGGCGGCGCCGGTGCCGACCTGATGGCCGGCGGCGCCGGCGATGACAGCTACGTCGTCGACGACGCGGGTGACCAGGTCGTGGAGAACCCGGGCGAGGGCACCGACACCGTGCGCTCGGCGGCCAGCTTCGCGCTGGGCGCCAACATCGAGAACCTGATCCTGACCGGCACCGCCAACGTGGACGGCAGCGGCAACGAGCTGGACAACACGCTGACCGGCAACAGCGGCAACAACCAGCTGGACGGCGGCACGGGCGCGGACCGCATGGTGGGAGGCGCGGGCAACGACACCTATGTCGTCGATGACGTCAGCGACCTCATCACCGAGAACGCCGGCGAAGGCACGGATACCGTGCGTTCCGCCATCACCTACACGCTGGGCGCCAACCTGGAAAACCTGGTGTTGACGGGCACCGACCGCATCGACGCCACCGGCAACGCGGCCAACAACCAGATCACCGGCAACGGCAACAACAACCTCATCGACGGCGGCCTGGGCGCCGACACGATGGCCGGCGGTGCGGGCAACGACACGTACTTCGTCGACAACGCGGGCGACGTCGCCATCGAGTCCGCCGGCGAGGGCGTTGACCTGGTGCGCAGCAGCGTCAGCTTCACGCTGGGTGCCAACGTCGAGAACCTGATCCTCACCGGCAGCAACGACCTCAACGGCAGCGGCAACGCGCTGGCCAACCAGATCACTGGCAACAGCGGCGCCAACGTGCTGGATGGCGGCGCGGGCGCCGACCAGCTGATCGGCGGCGTGGGCGACGACACCTATGTCGTCGACAACAGCGGCGACACCCTCACCGAGAACGTGGCCGAAGGCACGGACACCGTGCTCGCGTCCGTCAACTGGACGCTCGGGGCCAACCTCGAAGCGCTGACGCTGACCGGCAGCAACAACATCAATGGCACCGGCAACGACCTGGCCAACGTGCTGACCGGCAACACCGGCAACAACACGCTGGACGGCGGCCTGGGCGCCGACCAGATGGCCGGTGGCTCCGGCAACGACAGCTACGTCGTCGACAACGCCGGCGACCTCGTCACCGAGAACCCGGGCGAGGGCAGCGACACGGTGCAGGCATCCATCAGCTACGTGCTGGTGAACGAGGTCGAGAACCTGACGTTGACCGGCAGCGCCAACCTCAGCGGCACCGGCAACGCGCTGGACAACGTCATCACCGGCAACGCCGGCAACAACACGCTGGACGGCGGCGCGGGCGCCGACCGCCTGGTGGGCGGCGCCGGCAACGACGGCTACCTCGTCGACAACGCCGGCGACACCGTCATCGAGTCTGCCGGCGGTGGCACCGACACCGTCACGGCCAGCGTCAGCCACGGCCTGGCGGACAACGTGGAGAACCTGGTGCTGGCCGGTACGGCCGACCTCGACGGCACCGGCAACGAGCTGAACAACCAGATCACCGGCAACGCCGGCGCCAACGTTCTGGACGGCGGCGAGGGCGACGACCGCCTGATCGGCGGCGCGGGCAACGACAGCTACCTCGTCGACAGCGCCGGCGACCTCATCACCGAGAACAGCGGCGAGGGCACGGACACCGTGCGCAGCTCCATCAGCTGGGTGCTGGGCGCCAACCTCGAAAACCTGGTGCTGACCGGCGCCGACGCCATCGACGGCAGCGGCAACAGCGTGGCCAACCAGATCACCGGCAACGACGGCAACAACGTGCTGGACGGCGGCGCGGGCGCCGACCTGCTGACCGGCGGCCTGGGCGACGACACCTATGTCGTCGACAGCGCCAGCGACCTGGTCGTCGAGTTCGCCGGCGAAGGCACGGACATCGTGCAGACCAGCATCAGCCTGACGCTGGCCGCCAACGTCGAGACGCTGGTGCTGCTGGGTGCCAGCGACATGAACGGCACCGGCAACGCCTTGGGCAACACCATCACCGGCAACAGCGGCGCCAACCTGCTGGACGGCGGCGTCGGCTCCGACGTGCTGGTGGGCGGTGCGGGCAACGACATCTACATCGTCGACAACGTCGGCGACTCGCTGTACGAGCAGGCCGGCGGCGGCACCGACGAAGTGCGCGCCAGCGTCAGCTGGGCGCTGGCCGCCAACTTCGAGAACCTGACGCTGACCGGCAGCGCCAACATCACGGCCACCGGCAACGCGCTGGCGAACGTGCTCACCGGCAATGCCGGCAACAACTACATCGTCGGCGGCGGTGGCGCCGACACGATCAGCGCCGCCGGCGGCGCCGACACGCTCGCGGTGAGCGACCTGAACTTCGTGTCCATCGACGGGGGCACCGGCGTGGACAGCCTCAAGCTCGATGGTCTGGGCGTCACCAACGTCAACCAGCTGACGGCCAAGGTGCGCGGCATCGAGGTGCTGGACTTCTTTGGCGGCACGGTCGAGACCATCACCGTGCGCTCCAGCGACGTCAACACCGTCAACTTCGTCGGCGCCGACGGCGGGGGCAAGCTGGAGGTTCTGCTCGACGGCAACGACCTGCTGCTGCTGAACAGCAGCGACTACAGCAACACCACCAACGTCAACGCCGCGCCGGACGTGCTGCTCTCCAACGGCAACACCGGCAAGCTGCTGGCCGCGATCGCGCCTGGCGGCATCAATCTCGCCATCGACATCAGCGGCCTGGTGCTGCCCAGCCTGTCGGACCTGCGCACGCTGTGGGGCATGACGGCCGACCCGACCTTTGCCACCATAGGCGGCAAGATCACCTGGCTGGATGCCAACGACCTGGACGGCAATGGCACATCGTCGGGTCTGGCCGAGGGCGGCCTGATCAACGGCAACGGCAACCTCAGCACCTGGGTCGACAAGAGCGGCAGCGGCAACAACTTCACGCAGGGCACGTCCAGCGCGTCGCCGCTGCTGAACCTGACCGGGCTGAACGGCCAACCCACGGTCAGCTTCGACGGCAACGACTTCCTGACCAGCAGCCTGTGGGTGGGTCAGAACTACTCGCTGTTCGTCGTGGGCCAGCTCACCGGCACGCAGAACGCGCGCCTGGTCTCCTCGTCCACCGACAACTCGCTGATCGGCTGGCACGGCGGCTACCAGGACCAGCTCTACGGCCAAAACTGGGTGTCGCAGACCAACGCCACCGTGCAGGCCGGCACGCCCATCCTGTACACGGCCAGCGACCTGGCGGGCTCGGGCACGCTCTACAAGAACGGCGTGGCCCTGGCCGCCACCGGCAGCACCTTTGACGGCTGGCTGGGCAAGATCCAGCTGTCCGGCTACCAGGGCAGCACAAGCGAGGCCAGCCGCGGACAGGTGTCTGAGCTGCTGGTGTTCGACCATGTGCTGTCCGCCGCCGAGCAGCGCGTCATCGAGAACTACCTGGCCACGCGCTGGGGCGTGGGCACGCCCACCAGCATGACCGGCGGCGCGCTGAGCACGGTCGGCCTGGACCCGACCTGGACAGGCGGCAAGATCGCGTTCGGCACCGCCGCGGCCGAGACGATGACGGCGACCTACAACGGTGCCTCCGCACGCGGCGCCGGTCGTGTCGACGCGGTCGTCTTCGGTGGCGACGGCGACGACGTGATGAACGGCGCTGCGCGCGTGGACGCGCTGTTTGGCGGCAACGGCAATGACACGCTGGACGGCAAGGTCGGCGCCGACTGGATGGCCGGCGGCGCCGGCAACGACACCTACACGGTGGACGACGTGGGCGACACCGTCGTCGAAGACGCCAGTGCCGGCACGGACCGCGTGCTGTCGTCGGTGGGCTACACGCTGACCGCCAACGTCGAGAACCTGACGCTGACCGGCACCGCCGCCATCAACGGCGCCGGCAACGCGCTGGCCAACAGCATCCTCGGCAACAGCGGCGCCAACCGCATCGACGGCGGCGCGGGCGCCGACACGATGACCGGCGGCGCGGGCAACGACGTCTACTTCGTCGACAACGCGGGCGACCTCGTCAACGAGAACGCCAGCGAAGGCACGGACGCCGTCTACGCATCCGCCAGCTACACGCTGTCGGCCAACGTCGAGAACATCTACTACGTCGGCCGCACGGCCGGCACCATCACCGGCAACACCGCCAACAACGCGCTGTACGCCAGCGTCTACAGCGGCATCGCGACGACGATGGCCGGCGGCACCGGCAACGACGACTACTACCAGCAGGCCGACGGCTTCGGCAACTTCAGCCTCAACCTGGTGGTCGTCGAGAACGCCGGCGAGGGCACGGATACGGTCTACCTGCAGCGCACCACGAACAGCGCGACCATCCTCAGCTACACGCTGGCGGCCAACGTCGAGAACCTGGACCTGCAGTCCTCGTACAACATCAACGTCACCGGCAACGCACTGGACAACGTCATCACCGGGCCGTCCAACGCGGGCAATCCCAACGCGACGTCGATGGCTGGCGCCGCCGGCAACGACACCTACAACGTCTACCTGCCGTTCACGACGGTCATCGAGAACGCCGCCGAGGGCACCGACCTCGTGCAGGCCAGCATCGACTTCCGCCTGCCGACCAATGTCGAGAACCTGACGGCGGCCAACCAGAACAACCTGAAGCTGTACGGCAACGCCGCGGCCAACACGCTGACCGGCACGCAGGCCAACGAGCGGCTGGACGGCGGCGCCGGCGCCGACACGCTGGTGGGCGCGGCTGGCGATGACACCTACGTGGTCGACAACGCGGGTGACGTCATCACCGAGACGACCGGCCTGGACAGCGTGGAGACGTCGCTGGCCAGCTACACGCTCGCCGCCACGCTGGAGCGCCTGAGCTTCACCGACACGGGCGCGCACACCGGCACGGGCAATGCGCTGGCCAACCTCGTTGTCGGCAACAGCGGCAACGACACGCTGGCCGGCATGGACGGCAACGACACGCTGTACGGCGGCGGCGGCACCGACACGCTGAACGGCGGCAACGGTGACGACATGCTGGTCTCGGGCAGCCGCCCCAACTACTTCGCCGGCCTGCAGCAAAGCGGTCTGCGCGCCGAGTACTGGAACAACACGAGCTGGCTGGGCACGCCGGTGCTGACGCGCCAGGACGCCAACATTGCCAGCAACTACGGCAATGGCTCGCCGGCCACCGGCGTCGTCAATGTCGACAACTTCTCCGTCCGCTGGACCGGCTACGTCAACATCGCCACGGCCGGCAACTACACCTTCCGCATCAGCCAGGACGACAGCATGGCGCTCTACATCGACGGCCAGTACGTCGACGGCATGAGCGGCTACGTCAACCTCGCCAACATCGACTCGCTGGCGCTGAACCTGAGCGCGGGCCAGCACAGCATCATGGTGCAGATGAGCGAGGGCAACGGCGGTGCGGTGGCGCAGCTGTCGTGGCTGACGCCGGGCGCCAGCGCCTTCGTGTCGGTGCCGGCCTCGGTGTTCAGCTTCGGCGACCCGGCCGCGACCGACAGCGCCGGTGACGCGCTCAACGGTGGCGCCGGCAACGACACGCTGATTGGCGGCGCGGGCATCGACACGCTGACGGGCGGCACCGGCGACGACACCTACGTCGTCACCAACGCCGCCGACACGCTGGTCGAGGCCGCGAACGAAGGCACGGACACCGTGCAGTCCAGCGTCACGTACACGCTGGCCAGCCAGCCCAACATCGAGAACATCACGCTGGCCGGCAGCGCCGCCGTCAACGCCACCGGCAACGCGGCCGCCAACACGTTGACCGGCAACGTCGCGTCCAACACGCTGGACGGCGGCGATGGGAACGACACGCTGATCGGCGGTGGCGGCGCCGACACGCTGCTGGGTGGTAATGGCAACGACAGCCTCACGGCCGATGGTGGCAGCACGCTGCAAGGCAATGACGGCGACGACGTGCTGAAGCTGGGCAATGTCTCGGCCTGGACGCCCACCCAGCTGACCAACGTGGCGCTGTGGCTGGACGCCGCGGACCTGGACGGCGACGGCGTGCGCGAAGGCCTGGCCGAGAGCGGCCTGACCGCCGACGGCCGCGTGGCCGTGTGGCGCGACAAGAGCGGCGGTGGGCGCGACGCCACGGCCAGCAACGGCGGCTTCGAGCCGACGCTGGTGGTGGACGGCATGAACGGCCTGCCCACCGTGCGCCTGGACGGCTTGGACGACCGTCTGACCGCCAGCCTGGCCACCATCGCCTCGGGCGGCAGCATCTACTGGGTACAGAAGTCGGGCGACAGCTTCTACATGCCCCTGGCCACCGGCGTGGGCGGCAGCCCCTGGCTGCTGATCGCGGGGCAGGGCGACGGCACGACCGACGTGGTCGGCGCCAGCAACACCAACCTGAAAACCGCCTGGACCGTGGACGGCACGCTGCAGTCCTGGAACACTCGCGCCAACGTCTACACGACGCTCGCCGAGGCCACGCACGTCGTGTCCACCGTCAACCAGGCGCTCAGCTTCAACGGCTCGCTGAGCATTGGCAACAGCTGGGGCGGGCAGTGGATGGCCAGCAACGACTACAGCGAGGTCATCGTCACCGGCACCACGCTGTCGACGGCCGACCAGCAGCGCCTGGACGGCTACCTGGCGTGGAAGTGGGGCACCGTCAGCCAACTGGCCGCCGCCAACCCGTACAAGACCGCCGCGCCGACCGCCTTCGTCATCGCCAGTACCGGCGGCTCGCTGTCCGGCGGCAACGGCAATGACACGCTGACCGGCGGCAACGGCGACGACCTGCTGGACGGGGGCGCCGGCAACGACGCGATGGCCGGCGGCGTCGGCAACGACATCTACGTCGTCGACTCGGCGTCGGACACCGTCACCGAGGCGGTGAGCGAGGGCAGCGACCTCGTCCAGGCCAGCATCACCTACACCTTGGGCGTGAACCTGGAAGACCTGACGCTGCAGGGTGTCGCGGCCATCAACGGCACCGGCAACACCGGCGACAACGTGCTGACGGGCAACGGCGCCGCCAACACGCTGACGGGCCTGGCCGGCAACGACACGCTGGATGGCGGCGCGGGCGCCGACACGCTCGTCGGCGGCACCGGCAACGACGGCTACGTCGTCGACAACGTGGGCGACAGCATCACCGAGGCCGCCGGCGAGGGCACGGACAGCGTCTCCGCGTCCGTCAGCTACACGCTGGCCGCCAACGTCGAGAACCTGGTGCTGACCGGCATCGCCAACCTCAACGCCACCGGCAACACGCTGGACAACCTGCTGACTGGCAACGCCGGCGACAACCAGCTGGACGGCGGCGCCGGTGCCGACACGATGGCGGGGGGCGCAGGCAACGACAGCTACCTGGTCGACAACGCCGGCGACCTCGTCAACGAAGCCGTCAACGGCGGCACCGACACCGTGCAGTCGGCCGTCAGCTACGCGCTGCCGGCCAATGTCGAACACCTGATCCTGACTGGCTCGGCCAACATCAACGCCACGGGCAACGGCCTGAACAACCAGCTCACCGGCAACGCGGGCGACAACCTGCTGGACGGCGGCGCGGGTGCCGACACGATGGCTGGCGGCGCAGGCAACGACAGCTATTGGGTCGACAACGCCGGCGACACGGTAACGGAAGGCCTGAACGGCGGCACGGACAGCGTGCAGTCCTCGGTCACGCACACGCTGGGCACCAACGTCGAGAACCTGACGCTGACCGGTGCCACCGCCATCAACGGCACCGGCAACGCGCTGGACAACGCCATCGCCGGCAACGCCGCGGCCAACACGCTGAGCGGCGGCGACGGCAACGACGTACTGACGGGTGGCGGGGGTGCCGACACGATGCTGGGCGGCAATGGCGACGACACGTTGATCGCCGCGTCCCCCGCCGACCTGACCTCGGCCGACGGCGGCGCCGGCATCGACCTGCTGAAGTTCATGACCAGCGGCACCAGCTTCGACATTGCCTCGCTGATCAACGTCGCCCACAACGTCGAGGCGCTGGACCTGCGCAATGGCGGCGCCGGCGGCATCGACCTGTCCAGCCTGGGGCTGACCAGCATCACCGACAGCAACCATGCGCTGACGCTGAAGCTGGACAGCGGCGACGTCATCAACGTGGCCGCCGACACCCAGCTGCAGCAGCTGTCCACCGGCACGGACTCATACGGCAACGCGCTGACCGATTACGCCGTGCTGGAACAGCAGGGCGCCAGCTGGGTGCAGACGTCTACGCTGCACCTGGTCGTCGGCGCCGGAGGCTGAACGCGACGCGGGTTGCGCGCGCTGCTGGCGTTCAGCGGGCACCGTGCGCTGGCACGCGGCTCGCCCGAAGGGCACCTGCCTGCAGAGCGCCTGCGCTCAGCTGGCGCTGCTGGGCTGGCACCGCTTCCCGGCAGCGTCAGCGCGTGATCCTTTTGGCGTCGAGTTCGCTGCGCAGCTTCTCTGCCTGATCCTCGAAACGCACGGCCGTCAGGCCCAGCACCGGGTCCTGCTGCAGCGCGGTGTCCAGCGTGGAGCGGCCGGTGTAGCGCTGCACCAGATCCTGGCCCAGCGCGTACAGCTGGCGGTTCTTGGCCTCGGCGTCGGCCAGGGCCTGGGTGCTGCGCTCCAGCAACTGGGTCAGCGCCTGGTTGGCCTGCTGGCGGGCGGAGGCCTCCTGGCGTGCGGCGACGACCTGCTGCTGCAGCGCCTGCTCTCGCTCGACGGCCTTGGCGTCACCCTGCTGCTGTGTGTCCTTGGCGGCCTGCAGTTGCGCGCGCAGCGCGTCCAGCTCGGCCTCGCGGGCCTTGAGCCGCGCGGCGCCACTGGCGACCTGGGCCTTGGCGCTGGCGGCGTCCTTCTGTGCGGCGGCCACGCCGGCTTCGGCCTTGGCCTTGTCGGCCTGCAGTGCGGACTGCTGCTCCTGCGCAGCACGCAGCGCGGCCTGGGCGCGGCGCAGCGCCTCGCGCTCCTTGGAGACCTTGGTGTCCTGTGCGTGAACAGCGATGCTGGCGACGAGCATCAGGGCGAGAACAAGGCGCTTCATCATCAGAACCTCGCGTTCAGGTCGAGCTGCAGCACCTCGATGCGCAGCGGCGCGCTGCTGAGGTTGCCGCTCAGCGACGTCGCGTCGCCCGGCACGGCCAGGAAGCGCATGCCGTCGTCGAGGTTGCGCGTGCTGGTCCACCGTGCGCTGAGCCAGAAGTTCCTGTCCAGGCCGACATTGCCGCCCAGGCTCCAGCCCTTGTAGTTGGTGCCACCCAGGTGCCAGGTCGTGTCGGTGAAGCCGTCGATCCACGCATCGCGCTGCACCAGGCGGTAGGCGGCAAAGGCCTGCCAGTCGCCACGGCGCGAGAGCCTGGGCGCGCCGGCCTGCAAGCGCGCCTGCACGGCCGTGGTCTTCTCGCGCAGGTCCGCCAGCGGCACGCCGGCGCGGGCCTCGATGTCCTTCACGTCGAAGCCCGTGTTCTTGATCCAGTCCAGCGTCAGTCCGGCCGGTACCGGCAGCACGCCGTCCAGCTGCAGGCTGGCCGTCAGGTTGACAGGCCTGAACTTGGCCGCCAGGCCCCAGGTCGGCGCGGCCGTGCTGGTCGGGTCGTTCAGGTTGATCAGCGTGTTGCCCTTCAGACGCAGGCCGGTGGCATAGTGCGACGCGAAGTAGTTCGTCGCGCCGCTGCGCGGGCCGCTGGGCGGCGGGCTGGTCTCGCGCTGGCCTTCCATGTGGCGGAAGTCGTAGGCGGCCAGGGCCAGCTTGAACTGCACGCCGCGCGCCAGGTCGATCTCGCCGCCGACCTGCGCGCCCAGCAGCCACTTGTCCTTGGCGCTCAGCGACAGCTCTTCGATGGGGAACACGCCGGCGGTCGCGAACAGCCCGCGCTGTGGCGTGAAGGCATGGCTGAGCTTGGCCGCCACGCCGTCGAAGGCCAGGTCGTCCGGCCAGGCCAGATCGGTGCTGAAGAAGGGGTTGGGCATGCGGCCGAAATCGGCGGACAGGCCGTTGGTGAACAGCGGCGGCTGCCAGCGCAGGTAGGCGCGGTCCAGGCCGATGGTGTAGCGGTTGAAGTCGTTGCCCAACGTCTGCGACGTCGACGTGGCGCTGTTGCCGGTGCTGCCGGTGGCCAAGCGCACGCCGGCCAGCACCTGCTCGCTGAGCTTGGCATCCACTTCGAGGCGGCCGCGCAGCGTCAGACGCTGGCGGTCGGTGGTGGTGTTGGCCACGTCGGGCGACCAGGCGGGCGAGGCCGTCTGCGCGCGGTAGACCTCGGCGGGCACATTGCCCTTGTCGAGGAACTCGCTCTGGCCGCGCACGCGCAGGTCGCCGCTGATGCGGATGCGGCCGACCCAGTCCGGCAGCGCATCGGCCTGGCCCCAGCGCTCGCCCTTGGCCTGCGCCAGCACTTCGGCCTTGATCTCGTCGCGCATCTGCTGGCGCACGGTCTCGGGCACGTAGGGGATGCGCAGCACCTTGGGCGCCGCCGCATCGGCCTGCGGCTGCGGCGCTGGCGTCGTGGCCGCGACCTGGGCCTGCTTCAGGATGGCCTCGGCCTTGTCACGCGTCAGCAGGCCTTGCGCGACGAGCGCGTCGATGAGGGCTTGCGTCGTCGCGCGCAGGCGGGCGAGCTCTTCCTTGTCGGAAGTCTGGGCGCTGACGGGCGCCGCGATGAGGCTGGCGAGCAGCAGGGTGAGGATGGGTTTCATGGCGTCGCGATGGAATCGGAATCAGGCTTGGGGTCGCACGCTGAGCCGAAAGCGCATCGGCTGCGACAGCGCGAGCGCCGGTGGCGGCGGCAACTTGAACTGGCGGCGGGTTTCGTCGAGGGCGGCACGCAGCGCGGTGTCGTTGGCGTCGTTGCCGCTGGGTGTCAGCTCGAAGCGCTGGATCGCGCCATCGCGATCCAGCCAGATCGCGAACGTCGCGGTCAGCTGTTCGGCATCGGCCTTCAGATGGCGCTCGATCTCGCCCTGCAGCAGCTGGCGCGCGGAGTTGGCATAGAAGCGCTCCTGCGCGCGGTCGGCCTGCGTGCCCGCGGGGCCGCCGGTGGCACCCGTGGTTGGCGCGCCGCCGGCGTAGTCCTTGGCCACGTTGCCGGCCGCGAAGGCGCTGGGGCCGTCGCCGGCCGCGCCTTCCATCTTGATGGCCTCCGCCGGCTTGGGGGCTTCGACCTGCTTGATCTGCTCCTCCCGCATCACCTGCTTGGGCTCGTCCTTGGGCGGCTCGGGCTTCTTCTCGTCCTTGGGTGGAGTAGGCGGGGGCGGCGGCGTGTCCGGCAGGATGGAGATCTTGGCCACCTGGCGTTTGGGCGCGTCGGGCTTGATGTTCTTCACCGCCCACCACACGGCCGCGCCCAGCAGCAGGCAGGCGGCGACGACGAGGGCCTTGATGTGGCTGGTCTTCATCAGGTGCCGATCCGACTCGTCACCAAGCCCATGTTGACCTGCAGCTTGTTGCACAGGTCGATGACGGCGATGACGCTGGCGTACTGCGTGCGCGCATCGCCCTTGATGGCGACGGACATCTGCGCGTCGCGCGCCTTGGCGGCGCCGAGCTGCGTCTCCAGCTCGGCCAGGCTCACGCCCACGCCGTTCAGCAGCACGCCGCCGTCGGGCATCACCTGCACGATCTTCAGCTCGTGCTTCTCGGTGCTGGGCTTGTTGCTGGGCTTGGGCATGCTGATGTTCAGGCCCTGCACGGAGGCGGTCGTCATCAGGATGAAGACCACCAGCAGCACATAGGCCAGGTCCAGCATCGGCGTCACGTTGATGCTGTCGTAGGGCTTGGCGTCCTGGTTGACTTGCATCGCCTAGCTCCCCGCGCGCTTGGTGACGAGGCCGATCTCGGTGATGTCCAGCTTCTTGGCCACCTCCAGCACCTGCATGACCTTGTCGTACTGCGCCGCCGCGTCGGCCTTCAGCACGACAGGCAGGCTGGGGTTGGCGGACTTGTACTGGGCCAGCGACGTGCGCAGCTGCTCCATGTCCACCGGGTAGGCGTCCAGATAGACGCCGCCGTCGGCGGTGATCGTGATCGCGCGCGTCTGCGGCTTGGCCAGGTTGTTGGCCGCCTGCGTCTCGGGCGACTTCACCTTGACGCCCTGCACCGATGCGGTCGTCAGGATGATGAAGACGACGAGCAGCACGTACGCCAGGTCCAGCATGGGCGTCACGTTGATGTCGTCGTAGGGCTGGTTGTCGCCCTTGATGTCGGCGGACATGGTCAGGGCGCGCCGTAGAGTTCAGCCACGCGAGTGATGAACTCGTCGATGAAGATCTGCATGTCCGACGTCGCGTTCTTGATCTGCGCCGCCAGGTAGTTGTAGCCAAACAGCGCCGGGATCGCGACGCCCAGGCCGGCCACCGTGGCCAGCAGCGCGGCCGCGATGCCCGGCGCGATGGCGTTGACGTTCACGTCGCCCGCCGCGGCGATGGCGGCGAAGGTGATCATCACGCCCACCACCGTGCCCAGCAGGCCGAGGAAGGGCCCGCCCGAGATCGCGATGGTCAGCAGCACCATGCCGGAGTTCAGGTGCGCGTTCTCGCGCACGTAGTCGGCGTCGACCGACGCCTTGACCGCATCCAGCGACGCACCCGACAGCGGCTTGGCGCCGACTTCGCCGACCTTGCGCTTGGCCAGCTCGCGGATGCCCGCCTGGTAGAGCCGGTAGATGGGCGACTGCGGATGCGGCGCGTGCGTCTCCAGGTGCAGCAGGTCGTCGCTGGCCTCGCGGAACTTCAGCACGAAGCTGCGGTTGGCCTTGGCGACCTGGGTGACCAGCAGGCCCTTGCTGACCATGACCCAGCAGGCGATGGCGAACATGATGCCCAGGATGACGATGACCACCCAGGCATCCACCGTCAGGTTCTTGACCAGCACGCCCATGTAGCCGTGGCTCTCGCCGTCGGCCTCGGCGGCATCCTTGGCCTCTCGCACGGACGCGACCAGCTTGCTCTCGGCGCCTTGCGCACCGGCGGCGACAGCGATCCAGTCGGCGCTGCGCAGCGCGGCGGCCACCTGCACCTCGTCCATCAGGCCGCGCGCGCCTTCGCCCAGGCGCAGGCTGTTGCCGAGCGCCGGCGTGGCGAGGTCGCCCTGCGCCACCTGCGCGCCGTTGACGAACAGCGTCGCTTTGCCCAGGCCCAGCCGCAGCGCGACCAGCGTCCAGCGTGCCGCCGGCACCTCGCCACCGGCGACCTCGGCCTTGTCCGCGCGCACGGCCAGCTTGCCGCCGTTCAGGCTCAGCGTCAGCCCGCCCCAGTTCAGCAGCGTCGCGCGCTGCACGTCGTCCAGCTTGACCCACAGGCTCACGGTGAGCTGGTTGCCGGCGTCGACGACCGGCTTGTCGGACAGCGCGTAGACCACCGCCTCGCCGTTCAGCCTGGCGCTGGCCGCGAGCAGGCCGTTCGGTTCGGTCACCAGCGTGCCCTGCGGCTTCACGGCGCCGAGCTGATCGGCACCGGCCGGCTTGTCGCTGAAATGCAGCGCGATGACGGTGGCCGCGTCGAAGCCGTTGCCTTCGCCTTCCGCCGCTGCCTTGGCGTTGCCGCCGTAGACGTAGAACTGGTTCTTGTCGCTGCCCGGCAGCACGCTGGGCACTTGCACCCACAGCACGGCCAGTTCATTGACCGAGTCGAAGCGCTCGATGCTGAACTTCAGCGGCGTCTTGTCGTCGCTGGCCACCACGCGCAGGTCGCTGCCGTCTTCCTTGGCCGCGGTGAAGTCGAAGTTGCCGGAGTGCAGCCGCACGGCCACGGCCACGCCGCTGGCCGCCTCCCTGGTCTCCAGCCCCTGTCTGGACGTGTTCAGCGTGATCCTGGCGCGCTCGCTCCAGTCGGCGTTCCACCAGGCGTGGGCGGTGGCCGGCAGCAGCGCGGCCAGGAGAAGGGCGGTGAGGGCTTTGCGCATGGTCGTCTTTCTTGAATCACGAGGAGCCGAAGCCCAGGAACTCCAGCAGCAGGTTGCGGCGCCGGCGGCGGCGCTCGTCCTTGTCCTTGTCGGTCTCGGCGGCCGCGGCGGCCTGGGCGGCGCCGGTGGGCGTCACCGGCACGGCGATGGGCACGCTGATGGCTACATCGGCGGTCGCGCCGGCGCGCGTGCCCGACACCTGGATGTCGTTGGCGTTGACCAGCCGCTCCGCGCCCAGGAAGGCATTGCCCTTGGAGCGGATGCCCGCCTCGCCGGCGTTGATCTCGCCGGTGGGGGCGTACAGGTCCAGGTCGTTGCCGGCCGACAGCACGGCGATGCCGGAGCCACTGAACGAGCCCGAGGTGTCGAACACCAGGTTGCCGTTGGCGTCCAGCCGCAACACCGGGGCCGGCGCGCCGGTCACCGTCTTGGCGCCGCGGCCGGCATCGATGTTGCCGGCGGAGGACCACATCAGCAGGTTGCCCTTGCCCAGCGTGAACACGCGCGACTGGTTGACGTCGAAGTTCTGCCGCACGATGGCCGACACGTCGCCGCCGTAGACGGTGACGATGCCCAGCTCCGTCGGCGCCTTGCTGCCGGCCGTCACCTCGCCGGCGTTGACGCCGCCGCCGGGGTTGATCAGCGTGATGTCGGCGCTCTGCAGCGTCTTGATCTGGCTGGTGGGCATGCGCACCTGCGCCGCCGCGCGGTCCGCGCCGTCGGCGCCAATGGGGAACAGCAGGTTGATGGCCTGGTAGCCGCGCGCATAGGCGGCCCAGCGCTCGTCGGCTTCCAGCACCGCGGCGGCATGGCCGGCGCTGCGCAGCTCGCCGACCAGCACGCGGTTCAGCCACGGGATCTGGCGCGCCAGCGGCAACGCGTCGAAGCGGCGCAGCGTGTCCGCCGCGTCCACGCCGCGCTGGCCGCTCATCAAGGCCACATAGTCGCCCAGCTTGGCGACATCGGCGGAGGCGGCGAGCTGGGCCAGCGCCGAGGCGCGGGCCGGCGCGGCCTGCGTGGCCAGCCCGTTCATCAGCACGCGGCTGACGAGCAGCGACTGCTGCGCGGTGCTCAGCTTGTCGAGCTGCTGCAGCGCGGCCGCGTCGCCCAGTGCGGACCAGGCCGGCTGCAGCAGGCTGGTCTGCGACTGCAGCGCCGCGGTCACGGCCGGGTCGTCCACCGGCTTGCCCAGCAGCGCCGCCTGGCGGGTGCGTTGGTCGACGCTTTCGGCCCGCGCCGGCTGCGCACGCACCTGTTCGGCCACGAGCCGGTCCACTGTGGCCGCGCCAAAGCGTTGGCGCAGCAAGTCCAGCTGTTGTGTGGGTGTCGCGGCGTCGAAGGCCACGGCCGTGCCCGTGCCGCCCAGCAGCACCCAGGCCTGGCCCCGCTTGTTCAACAGGCCCGACGCGCCCAGCACCTGGAAGCCTGCCGCGCTGGCGCGTGCATAGTCGTCGCCCTCGGCACCCAGACCGGCGACGACGGTCAGCCGCGCGCCGCCGTCGGGCAGCAGCGCGCTGCTGGACAAGTTGCCGCGCGCGACGATGCCGGTGCTGGTGGACAAGTCCACGTCGCGGCCGGCCAGCACCAGCAGGTCGCCGGGGCCGGCGATCTCCAGCCCGTTGCCGTTGCCGAAGCGGATGTCGCGGCCGGCCTGCAGCAGCGAGACCTCGCCGGGCTGACCCGCCGCTGCCGGTTGCTGCTGGATGCTGACCAGCGACACGCCCACATCACGGCCCGCGTCCACCGTGAGCGGGCGCGTCGAGGCTATGTTGTTCAGCAGCACGTCGGCCGCGCCGGAGACCAGCAGCACCGGCGCGCGTGCGCTCTGGTCCAGTTGCGCCTGGCCCAGCGCATTGCGCGACTGGCGCTGCGCCTCGGGCAATGTGACGGTGGCCAGCTCGACCAGTGACGTCGCGGCCGGCGCCTGCGCCGCGCTCAGCGCCAACACCTGCAGGTTGTTCACGCTGACCGTGTCGCGGCCGGCCATCCAGCTGCGCACGTCGGCCGGCTCGGCCACCGAACTCCACTGCAACAGGTTGGCGGCCGACACGCCGCCCTGCGGCGCCAGCAGACGCACGTCGACGGGCACGACCTGGCCCGGCGCGCGTTCGCCCTTGTTGCCCACTTCCAGCGGCTGATCCGCGCCGAGGTAGGTGGCCGAGCCGCCGGCGCTTTGCACCAGCAGGCTGGCGTTGCGGTCCAGCAGGGGCGTGGCGACGCCTTCGCCCAGCGCCTCCACATTGGCCTTGGACGGCAGGCTCAAGCCGAGGTTGCGCACGCTGGCCAGCGTCACGTCGCCGCCGGCCTGCACGCGCAGCGCGCCGTCCTGGTAGATGAGCTGCAGGCCGGGGTCGTTGTTGACGTTGGCGTCGGCCGGGCGCTGGATGGCGCCTCCCGCGGTCACGGCGATGCCGCGCGAAGCCATCAGCTGGCCACTGACCACATCGCGTCCCGCCTGCAGCGACAGGCTGCCGCCGCCGAATTGCTGCAGCGTCGTCGGCAGGCCGCTGGTGTTGCCGGCCGGCGCCAGGAAGCCCGATCCGGCCGCCGCGGCATGCAGCTGCACCGCGTCGCGGCCGGCCTGCACCTGCACCGAGCCGCCGCCCAACGTGGCCAGCCCTTGCGAGAACAGGTCGCTGCGGGCGAACCAGGCCACCGTGTTGTCCAGGCTGCCCTGGGCGCGCCACAGCCAGTTCGTCGCGTACAGCTGCGAGGCGCTGGGCGCCTGCCCGACGACGTCGCGGCCGGCCGTGACGCGGATGCTGCCGCCCTGCGTCGTGAACGGCAGCAAGCCGGAGGTGTCCAGCGCCGGTGCCAGGCTTTCCAGCAGCGACGGGAAGGCGGCGTCGGGCAGCGGGTCCGGCGTGGCGGGGCCGGGTGCCGGCGCCGGAGATGGTGTGGGCGCAGGCGCAGGCGTGGGCCCTGGCGTCGGGGCAGGCGTGGGCGTCGGCGTCGGCGTCACGCCAGGCTCCACCGGCGGACCGGGCGGCTGCGTGTTGCCGGTGGTGTTGCCATTGCCGGTCGCAGGCATGCTGCCGTCGCCCGCGTCGAGCGTGGTCACCGCGGAGATCGTCGGCCTGGGCGCCACCAGCGTGGCCGGCGCGGCAGGCGGCGTGGGCGTGGGCAGGCCGACCGGCACGCCCAGCGTGGCCACCGTGGCCTTGTCGCTGAGCCACTGGATATCCTGCGCGGCCGCCAGTTCGATGCGGCCCACGCTGCTGCGCACCTGCACGGCCGGCGCATCGGCATCGGCCGTGCCGAGCAGCACCGAGCCGGCAGCGGTGTCCGTGCTGACGGCCATCGCCTGGGCGGCCGCCAGGTCGGCACCGGCGGCGATGCGGATGGCCCCGGCACGGTTGGATGTGGCGACCCAGTCGCCGGCATTCAGCGGCGATTCACGCAGGCCCGTGGTGAGGTGGGCCTGGATGCGCACGTCGCCGGCGGCGCGCAGCGTCAGCGCGGCTTCCGCCGCATGTGGTGCGGCGGCGGTCTGCGCGGCCGTCAGCGTCGGCAGGCGCCAGTCCGACGTCAGCGTCAGGTCGCCGTTGGCGCGCACCTCCACGCCGGGGCGAACGCGCACCAGCGCCGCGGTGGCTGCATCGCCGCCCGACAGCCGCGCGACGATGCTGGCCGCCGTCTGCTGGCCGCTGCCCATGAAGGCCTCGTTGTCGGCGATGACGCGACCGATGCCCAGCGCGCCGCTCGGGGCCGGTGCGGGTGTCGGCGCTGGCGTCGGTGCCGGTGTGGGCGTTGGCGTTGGCGTTGGCGTTGGCGTGGGGGCTGGCGTCGGCGCGGTGCCCGGGGCGGTCGGCGGTGCGGGCGGCTGCGTGTTGCCGGTGCTGGGGCCGTTGCCTGTGGCGGGCGCTGTGGACGGGCCGGTCGCCGCGTCCAGCGCGCGCAGCGACGTCGTGCCGCCGGTGCTGGCAGGGGTGCCGGACGATGCCAGTGGTGGCGGGGGCGGCAGCGCAGCGTCGGTGCTGGCGCCATTGCCGGTGGACGGTGTGGTCGGCGGCGCGGGCACCGGGCTGGTCGGCATCGGCGGTGCCGGCGGCAGCGAGCCCCCCGTGGATGGGCCGTTGCCGGTGGAGGGGCCGGACGGCGCGGGCGCCGGCGTCGGGCTGGGTGCCGGCGTGGGTGCGGGCGTTGGGACCGGTGCGGGTGCAGGCACCGGTGCAGGGACAGGCGCTGGCGTTGGCGTTGGCGTTGGCGTTGGCGTTGGCGCGGGAACGGGTGCAGGTGCCGGAACGGGGGCAGGTGCAGGCACCGGGGCCGGCACGGGCGCGGGGGCCGGGCTTGGACTTGGGGCGGGGGCCGGGCTAGGCGATGGTGCTGGTACTGGTGCGGGAGAGGGGGCGGGTTCCGGCGCAGGCGCCGGACTCGGGCTGGGTGACGGCGTTGGCGCGGGCGTGGGCGCTGGCGCCGGGCCGGGAGGCATCGGCGGTGCGGGCGGCTGCGTGCCGCCTGTCGACGGGCCATTGCCGGTGGATGGGTCCGTGGGTGTCGGCGCCGGCCCAGGCGACGGCGACGGAACGGGGCTGGGCGAAGGCGAGGGGGCCGGGGAAGGAGACGGGGTCGGCGACGGGCCGGGCGTGGGTGAGGGCGTCGGCGATGGCGATGGCGATGGCGTCGGGCCGGGCGTCGGTGCCGGGCTTGGCGAAGGCGGCGTGCCGGATGTCGGGGGTGCCGGTGGCTGGTTGTTGCCCGTGCTCGGGCCATTGCCCGTGGCGGGGCCGGTCGGGCTGGGCGGCGGCGTCAGCGGTGGCGCGGGAGGCTGGTTGCCGCCGGTCGACGGGCCGTTGCCGGGGGCGGGCTGGGACGGTGTCGGTGTCGGAACCGGCGCCGGCCCGGGTGTCGGGGAGGGCGTCGGAGTCGGCGTTGGCGTTGGCGTTGGCGTTGGCGACGGCGCAGGTACCGGTGCTGGCGACGGTACCGGGCTCGGCGCCGGCACGGGGCTGGGCGCAGGCACCGGGCTCGGGGACGGGCTGGGCGTGGGACTCGGTGCGGGGCTGGGTGTCGGGCCTGGGGTGGGCGCCGGCGGCGCCGGCACCAGGCCGCCGACGAGTTCGCTGATGTCCTTGTAGACCTTGACCGCTTCGACGTCGACGCTGCCGACGCCGGACAGCCGCGTCTGCACCGCGTCGATGGCCACGTCCTGGCCATCGCGTGCGGCGCGCAGGCTGAGTTCACCGCCGCCGAGTTCGATGACACCGCCTTGCAGGCGCAGCCGGCTGGCCGGCGCATCGGCGTCGGCGCTGGTGTTGAGGCTGTTCAGGCTGATGCGGCTGGCGTCGAGGTCGCCGGCAGTGCCCGCGCTCAAGGCCTGCAGCAGCGCGCCGTCGGCGATGACGAGGTCGCGGCCCGCGTTGAGGCTGATCTGGCCGCCGCCGGCCGTGCCAGGCAGGGCGGTGAGCCAGCCGGCGAGGGTCAGCGAGCCAGCGTCCGCGCTGAGCTCCAGCGCCTGCGCGCTGAGGTGGGCGCCGGCTTGCAACCACTGGTCGCCGCCGCGGTTGCGCACGGCAATGCGCTGCTCGAAGGCGCGCGGGCCGGCCGCGGCGATCTGGTGGGACAAGCCCGCCAGGTCGACCGGCTGCAGGCTGTCCAGGCTGAGGCTGGCGGCCGTGGCGCCCGCCGCGGCGCCGGCGACCCAGCTTCCGCCCAGCGTCAGGCTGCCTTGCGGCGCGTTGAGGCTCAGGCTGCCGGCATCGCCTCGGCCGGCGCCGGACACGTCCAGCGTGGCCGTTGGCGCCAGCGCGATGCTGCCGCCGCTGCTGGTCACGCTGAGGCGGCCGGCGGCGAGGTCGGCCGTGACGCTGGTGTCGCCGCTGCCGATCTTGTCGCTGCGGCCGGCGACGCTGAGCTTGCCGCTGAGGTCGACGTTGCCCTGCGCCGTCAGGCCGAGCTGGCCGGCGGGCAGCAGGATGTCGGTGGCGATGGCGATGCGCTGCGCATTCAGCTGCAACTGCGCGGCGGCGCCCGACGCGGGCGTGCCGGTGGCCGGCGCCGGGGCCAGCGTCAGGCTGCCCTGCACGGTCCACCGGCTGCGGGCCGGCGCCGTGCCCGTGGCGCTGGCGGTGACGGCGCTGGCCGTGGCCGCCAAGTTGCCGACGGCGGACAGCTGGCTGTTGCCGGCAATGACCACGCCGCCCGGCGCGGCCAGGTCGACCTGGCCGGCCTGCCAGGCCTGGTTGCCGGCGGTGATCTGCAGCGTGCCGGCGCTGGTCAGCGTGACCCGGCCGTTCGCAGCGGCGTCCACGGCGCTGCGGCCGGTGCTGTTGCCCAGCACCAGCGACTGGGCGGCAATGCGCGCGTCGTCGGTGGCCGCGGCGGCGCGCAGCGCGGGCGTGTCCAGCGTCAGCCGACCGAGGCTGCTGCCGCCGAAGGCCAGCGTGCCGACGAGGTCCAGGCTGGAATAGCTGCGCAGCATCAGCTCGCTGGCCTGACCGAGCTGGGCCAGCAGCGGCCCGCCAAGCAGCAGGCTGTTGTCGGCCAGCGCCTCGCTGCCACCGAGCTGCAGGCGCGGCACGCCCAGCCCCAAGGCGTTGGCGTTGAGCACGGTGCTGCCGGCGAGCTGCGTGCTGCCGGTGGCATCCAGCTGCACGCGGCCGCCGCTGGCCTGCAGCGACGCGCCGTCGCCCATGACCAGGCGCCCGCCGTCCAGCGTGGCGCCGGTGCGTTGCAGCTGGGTGCCGGTGTGAGCGCTGAGCAGCACGGCGGCGCCGTCGCCGTTCAGCTGCCAGGTGCCCGCGCCGGCCGCGGTGGCGGGCCGGGTCTGCAACGCGGCGCCGGCGGCGATGTCCAGTTGCTGGCGCGCGGCCAGCAGCAGCGTCGGCGCGGTGAGCGCCTGCCCGGGCTCGGCACCGACGCGCAGGTTCTGCGCACGCACATCGAGGTTGCCGGGGTGTTGCAGGTCGGTGGGCACGGCGCCCAGCACGAGGTGGTCGACGCCCAGCGCGTTGAGCTGTGCGGCGCTGAGCTGCAGGCCGCCGCTGGCGGCGGGGCCAGCGCCGACCTGGATATCGGCCGCGCCGAAATAGGCGCTGCCGCCTTGGCCCACCTCACCGGTCGTGGCCTTGGCGGCGGCGAAGCGCAGCGCGCCGCGGATGTCGGCCTGCTGTGCCGCGACGACCAGCGCGCCGGCGTCGCGGTTCAGCGCCGGCGTGCCGGTGTCGTTGCGCACGGCCAGCGCGCTGAAGAAGGCGTCGGCGCCGGCCAGGCGGATCTCGCTGTAGCGCTGCGCCTGCTTCGGGCTGAGCAGCTGCCAGTTGCTGGTCAGCGCGTCCAGCATGGACGTGCCGGCCTGGCCCAGCCTGGCGCCCACCAGCAGGCTCCCGTCCTCGCGCGTGATGCTGCGGCCAAGTGCCAGCGCAGAACCGCCGGCGGGGCGCACCAGCAGCGCGCCCGGCAGCAGCGCGAAGCGCGCCGGCAGCAGCGTGTAGCTGCCGCGCAGCACGGTGCCGTCGGACAGCGTCAGGCCGGCGCTGCCGAAGTGGATCTGGCGGCCCGGCGCGGGCAGGCCGGGCAGCGAGTTGTCGGCCGCGCCGCTGCTGCTGACGCCGGGAATGAGCGCATAGCTGCCGTCGCCAGCGCTGAAGATGTCGGTCGAGCCGCCGGGGCCGGCGACGAACTGCCAGCCCAGCAGCTGGCCGCCGCCGCTGAGGTCCAGCCTGGCGCCGGGCGCGATGTTGACGCTGGGCGCGTCCAGCACGACGGCCTTGGCCGGCGCTGCACTGATGACGCTGCCGGCCGTGCTGCCCGGAGCCTGCCAGCGCTCGCCGTTCCAACTGCCGAACAGGAAGCTGCGGCCATCGGCGTTCACCGAGGTTTCGCTGCCGGCCAGCAGCTGCAGGGACTCGCTGGCCTTCAGCGTCAGGCTGCCTTCGGGTGCGCGCAGGCGGCCGCCGTGGACGATGGTCTTGGCCTGCAACGTGAGCCGGCCGCCGGCGCTCCAGGGCAGGTCGGGCGCGGCGCTGTCAGGTTGGGCGATGTCGACGCGCTGGCCGGTGGCGTCGATGACGAAGGCCGTGTCGGTCGCCGGGAACACCTGTCGCGCCGTCAGCCGCAGGTCGGCCGCGGTGCTCAGGCGGCCGTCGCCGGCGACGTTGGCGCTGGGCTTTTGCAGCAGCAGGTCGCCGGCGCTCGCGAGGTTCAGCTGGGCCATGCCCTGGCTGACGACCTGGCCGCTGACGTCCAGGCGCTCGCCGGCCTGCAGCGTCAGGGCGCCGGTGCCGCCGCTGGTGGTGGCCGGTGCGCGCTGCAGGGTGTTGCCCTGCGTGACGGCGATCTGGGTGTTGGCCCAGCTCAGCATCGGTGCGGACAGCCGTGCCGACGTCTGGCCGCTCAGCGGCGTCATCGCCAGCGCTTGCGTGTCCAGGCCGATGGCGCGGCCCAGGTCCAGCGCCACGCCGCCTTCCACGGCGATGCGCTCGCGGGCGCTCAGGCTCAGTTCGGCGACGCCCGAGCGGGCGAGCCACGGCGCGTCGACGCGCGCCGTGGGGGTCACGTTGCTGCGGACGAGCTGGTCGGAGCTCAGTGCGCTCGTGAGCTGGCCATCGGTCGCGGCGAGCACCAGGCTCTGGATGGGCGGCAGCGCGTTGACGTCGGCGTAGCCGGCGTCGAGCCGCACCTGCAGCTTGCCGCCGCTCTGGTCCGCCGTGCCAGCGTGGGCTTGCAGCTCACCCTCCAGCAGCACCGTGCCGTTGCCGCGCACCGACAGCGACCCGGCCGCGCTGCCGATCAACTGGCGGCTGACGCGGTCGCCACCGTCGGCGCGTTCGCGCACGTCCAGCAGGCCGGCGGCGCCGTCGAGGTCGATGAGGGCGCCGCGCTGCACGACGAGGCTGGTGGCGAAGGCCGAGCTGCCGGCACCGCTGGTGACGCCGGCGTCCAGGCTGACGCTGCCGCCGGCCAGCACGCGGCCGGTCAGCAGCCCGTCGCTGCTGACCTGCAGCTGGCGCAGGCCCGCCACGTCGATGCCGCTGCGGCCGCCCAGCCAGAGGTAGCGCGCCTGGCTGGCGTCGCCTTCGTTGCTGGTCAGGCTGAGGCTGACCTGGCCGCCCGGCGCGATGAGGCGACCGTCCATCGTCAGCCGGTTGCGTGCTGTGAGGCTGAGGCGGGCGGTCGGCGCCAGCGAAATCGTCGCGCCCTCGGCGATGGTCAGCCGGCCCTGCGGGCTCGCCGCGTTGACGCCGCTGGCACTCAGGCTGAGGTTGACTGGCCTGGCGTAGCCCAGCAGCGGCGCGCCCAGGCCGAGGCTGTCGCGCCAGGTGGCGCTGCCGCTGGCCTGGAAGCGGCTGGCGGCGGTGGCCTGCCACAGCTGCAGCTGGGGTGCCAGCGTGGTACCGGCTTCGACGGTGAGCGAATCGCGGCCGTCGAAGCTGTAGGTCTGGAAGCCGCCGCGGTTCAGGACGTCGGCGCTCAGACGCAGCATGCCCGGCGGATCGACCGCGGTGGGCGTCGCGTCGCCGAAGCGCACGTTGGGCGTGGCGATGCTGAGGCTGCCGCCTTGCGTCAACGAGTAGCCGCGCAGCTCGACGCCGGCCAGCGGCGACAGTCCGGCGGTGAATGTCGTCGTGCCGGCCGACAAGCTCAGGCTGCCGGCTGCGCCGCCTGTGATGGCGGGGCTGCTGCCGACCAGGCCACCGCCCGACACGTCCAGCATGCTGCCGTGGGCCAGATTTACCGCGGCACCCGCCTGCAGCGTGATGCTGCCGCCGGTGATCGCGACGGCGGGGGCGGATGTGGCCAGCAGCGGATCGAGCGCGGCATTCACCCAGGCGCCGGACACATCCAGCGTCACGGGCTCGGCGACCGAGACGCTGCCCCGCAGGCTGCGCAGCGTGACCTGGCCGCCGGTGGCCTGCACGTTGCCGGCGACCGTCACGGTGCCGTCTTCCGACTGCAGGCGCAACGAACCCAAGGCTGGCAACGAGAGATTGCCGTCGAGCTTGACGTCGCCCGTCGCGGTGATGGCGACGGACCCGAACCCTGACTGGCGCAGCGCGTCGAGCGACATGCCCGAGGCGGCGTCGCCGCCGAGCCTGGGCGTGTTGGCGTCGGACAGCTCGAAGCCGCGCAGCACGGCGCCCAGATAGGCGGATGTCAGCCCGAAGTCGGTGCCATGCCGGGCCGCACCGACCGCCAGCCGGCCGGCGGCCGCCAGCGCGTCGCGACCGAGGCGCTGGCGTTGGCCCTGCACGGTCGCGCCGCTGAGGCTGCCGTCCAGCACGACGACCGGCGCGACCAGCGTCAGGCTGCCACCGGCCTGGCCGTCGACATAGCCGGTTTCCTGGCGTGCGGGCCTGACCGTGCCGTAGCTCACCACCGGCCCCCAGCGGTCGAACAGGGCCTTGCTGGTGCCGGCGTTGGTGATGGCCGTGTAGCCCAGATCCTTGGGTGCGTTGTTCAGCGTGTAGGCGGTGCCGGCGCTGCTGTAGACCTGCGTGGGCGAGACCAAGGCTTCGCGGTAGGTGACCTGCCCGCCGTCGACGCTGAGGCGGGAACCGGCCTGGGCCCGCACCGCCTCGCCGGCGATCAGCTTCAGGCTGCCGCCACTGGCCAGGCGTTCCCCGGCGCTGCGCTGCACGGCGTTGCGGTAGCTGGCGAGGTCGCCGAGGATGGGCGAGGCTTCGCGGATGTCCAGCGTGACCTTGTTGCGGTAGAGCAGGCCGTCCTTCTGCAGCGGTGCGTCCTTCAGGTCGTTGCTGCCGAGCAGCTCGGTGGTCACGAAGTTGCGTGCGACGCTGACCGTCGTGTCCGTGGTGCCGGAGAGGTCGATGCTGGCGCCGGCGCCAAGAACGATGCGTCCGCCTGTCGCGGTCAGCGGGTTGTCCTTGCCGAGCAGGTCGCCCAGCGGCGCCGGCTTGTCCAGTGCCCGCAGTTCGGCCACCGCGCCGGGCGCGACGACCTTGGCGCCGGGGGCCAGCGTGATCTGGCCGCCGGCCAGGTCCAGCCGCGAGCGCGTGAACGTGGCGGTGTCATCGCTGGTGAGCGGCTTGCCGTCGGCGCCGTTGTTGTCCGCGGTGATCTCTGTGGTGCTGCCGGCGCCAAGCGTCAGCACGCCGCTGCGCACGGCCTGCTTGTACAGATTCTTCTGGCCGGACACGAGCACCGCGCCGCTGTCGATGTCGGTGGTGCCGGCGTCGCCCTGCGCCAGCAGCAGGATGGAGCCGTTCTGCGACACGCTGGTGGTGGCGCTGATGCGGCCGGCCTGGTTGACGGCCAGGCCCACCAGCGTCGCGTTGCCGCGCGGCACGCTGATGCTGCCGCTGTGCTCCACCGAGCCGGCGCCGGTGGTCATGTCGGCCCGGCCCACCTCGACCAGCAGGCCGCGCAGCGCCGGCACGTTGGGGTTGGCTTCCGACGCGTACAGCGGTTCGGCGGTGGGCAGCTTGTAGAAGACCTCGGCGCCCGCGCCCAGCACGACCTGGCCGCCGGGTGCGGTCAGCGCACCGGCGTTCTCGACGCGCTTGGCGTAGAGCTGGATGCGGCCGCCTTCGCCGGTCTTGATCTCGGCGCCGGGTTCGACGCGGATGAAGTTCTTCGCGTCGACATAGTCGGCCGCCGCGCCGTCGTAGCGCAGCGCGGGGCTGCCGCCGGTGATGTTGGTGACGAAGCCGTTGGCGTAGTCGGCGTCCCTGGGCGTCAGCGTCGTCGCCAGCAGCGCGCCGACGTCCACGCGCGCGTCCTTGCCGAACAGGATGCCGTTGCGGTTGTAGAGCAGGATCTCACCGCCGTTGGTCGCTTTGAGCTGGCCAAAGATCAGGCTGGGGCTGACGCTGGCTATGCGGTTGAGCGCGCTGGAGCCGGCCTGCGCCATGTCGAAGGTGACCGACGCGTCCGCGCCGATGTCGAAGCTCTGCCACGCATAGATCGCGCGGCTGCTGTTCTGCTGGATGAGCATCGCGCGGCCATCCGCGCTGATGCCAGGCAATGCCTGCGTCTCGGTCTTGTTCGTGTAGACGCGCCAGCCGGCGGCGGGCACCGGCAGCGTCTTGGGCGGCGGCGGGGGCGGCGCCGTCACGCGTGACTGCGCCAGCGCGTACAGCGGCAGCGAGGCCGCAAGGGCGGCGACGAGCGGGCGGAGCATCCAGCGGGCGGTGGTCGTCGTCATGGTCGTCGGCCTCAGAAACGCAGTGCGGCACGCACGTGCACGCGCTCGGTGGGCAGGCTGCGGCCCGTGACATCGCGGTGGCGGCGCGCCCAGTCCAGCGCCAGGCTCAAGCCCGGCTGCAGGCCCAGCCGCACGCCCACGCCGGTGCCCAGCAGCGTGCTGCGGTGCGGCTGGCCGGGCTCGGGCTCGATCAGTGCCACGCGGGCCACGTCGCCAAAGCCGAACACGACCAGCTCGGTGAACGGCGGCAGGTTGGCGCCGTCAAAGGCCTTCAGCAGCGCCGGCGCGAGGTTGCGGCTGCGCAGCTCGAACGACGCCAGCACGCCGTAGTCGGCCGACACGGCGCCCTCGGCATAGCCGCGCACCGAGTCGGCACCGCCGACCGAGAACTGCTCGGCGCTGACCAGCGGCTGGCTGGCCAGCTGGCCACCGATGCGCAGCGCCCATTCGGTGAGGCCGATGCGGCGGCTGCCTCGCCAGTCGAGCTTGAAGGTCGTGAAGCCACCATCGGCGCCTCGGCGCTTGCAGGCGAACTGGTCGGCCACGCCGAAGCTGCCGTCGGCCAGCTGGCAGTCCGTGCGGGTCTGCCGCCACACCGGACGCAGACCGAACACGGCGTTGGCGCTGAGCTGCTGCTGGCCCCACTCGCCCCACCAGCTGCCGTTGTAGGCCGCCTGCAGCGGTGCATAGCGCAGCGGCGAACCGATGGTGCCGGCGCTGGTGTGCACGTCTTCCTTCAGGTCCTTGATGTCCAGGCCCAGCGACAGGCCGTGCGCCGCGTGGGTGTCGACGCGGTTCAGGCCGTAGCGAAAGCCCAGCGTCGAGCCCTCGCCCAGCACGCGCGTGCCGCCCAGGCTGCCCACGTCGCTGCTGGAGTTGACGGCGCTGAAGCTCAGCGATGCGCCGTCGTCCAGCGGCACGAGGTAGTTCAGCACCAGCACCTGCGACTGGCTGGGTTGCAGGGGCGCGGTCAGTGCGGTCAGCGACAGCGAGTGGTCGCGCTGGAACAGGTTGTCGTAGTGCAGGTTGACGGCGGCGCGCAGCGGCTCGGTGCCGGCGGCCGCCGCGTTGTTGATCTCGACGCTGCCGCCGAAGGGCAGCCGGTCGCTGACCTTCAGCTCGGCCTCCACCGTGCCCGGCTCGCGGCCCGGGCGCAGCACCGGCTGGACGCGCCGTTCGGCCGTCTGGCTGAGCGCGGCGACCTGCTGCTGCACGACGTTGAAGTTGGGCACCTTGCCCTCGGCCAGTTCGGCGGCGACGGCGCGGATGCGGCCCTGGTCGAAGTAGCGCGAGCCGGTCACGTAGAGCTTGTCGACGCGGCCTTCCAGCACCGTCAGGCGCACGAGGCCGGCGTCGATGCGCTGCTCGGGCACATCGACGAAGACGGTCAGGAAGCCGGCGCTCTGGTAGGCCTTCTCCAGCGCGGCACGCGCGCCTTCGATGGCCGCCATGTCGCGGCCCTCGCCCATGAACGGCATGACGGCGGCTTCGACCTGGGGAGCGCTCAGGCGCGTGTTGCCTTCGATCTCGAACTCGAGGATGTCGAAGCGCAGGGCCGCTTGCGTGGCGTTCTGCGCAACGGCGGGCAGGCTGCCGGCACA
Source organism: Roseateles sp. P1_C6 (assembly GCF_056406315.1). Taxonomy (NCBI): domain Bacteria; kingdom Pseudomonadati; phylum Pseudomonadota; class Betaproteobacteria; order Burkholderiales; family Sphaerotilaceae; genus Roseateles; species Roseateles sp. P1_C6. Next base: position 117,194 of record NZ_JBFUAK010000001.1, on the reverse strand, counting down.
CAGCGCCACAGCGATTGCAAACAACAAGAGGCAGCGCGCCCCCAGGCGGGCGCGCATCGAACCGGCATCCATGAAAACAGTGTCCCGAGGGCGGGTGAAGCGGTCGTGAAAAGGCGACCGCAATCGCGTCGATTTCGCCGAGATCGGCGAGCGTCGCTCAGCAGCGTCGGCGCGCGCGCAGGGCCAGCGCCGCCAGGCCCAGGCCCATCAAGCCCCAGGTCGCGGGCTCCGGCACGGGGCTGATGTTGCTGCCCAGGTTGAGCGTGTCACCGCCGGGCACAGCGATGAGGCGGGCGCGGCCGTAGCTGGCCGCGAAGTCGGTGCGCAGGCGCAGCAGCGAGCCGGCGGCGGTTTGCGGCTGGGTCATCGACGCCTCCAGCGTGTAGCTGAGGATGTAGTCGCCGTTCGGCGCCACACCCAGGCCCCAGTAGGCATCGTGGCCGCCAGCCAGGGTGCCGTTGTCGAACTCATCGACGGCGGGGGCGACGTCGCTGACGTCGCTGCTGGTTGTGACGCTGTAGAACCAGGACGATTTGCCGACCGGGTTCATGATGCTCGCGTGTCCGTTGGACACCATGGCGCCGCCGGCCTGGAACATGACGGCCGCATAGCCGGGTGACGCGATCGTGTCAAAACTCGAGCCGTCCTTGAGCGGGGCGTTCGCGCCGGTGCAACGCGTTGGGGCCGCCGCGCACTGGTGGGTGTTGTTGGCGTTGCCGCCGCCAGCGTTGAGGTTGGCGGCATAGGCCGTGAAGTTGCCGACGGAGTCGCCCAGCTCGCTGTTGTTGAAGATGGCGCCGGGATTGAGCGCATTGCCGTTCTCGTCGATGCCCACCAGCGTCGAGTAGTTCGGGTTGCGTACGCCGGAGGCCTGCGTGCCGGTGTTCAGCGTCATGAAGGCGGTTCTGAAGCCGCCCTGGCTTTCGAGTTCCGCATCCGTCTGCACGCCCAGGATGCCCCAGATCTGCTGGCTGGCGCCGCCCGATTGCGCGATGAATTGCTGGAACAGCGGATCGGCGTTCAGCGGCGAGAACAGCTTCTGGTAGCCCGCATCCTGCTGGCCGTGGACGAACAGGTTCTTGCTGGTGTCGCCCGCGGCGTATTGGCTGGAATAGGCGAGCACGCCCAGGTCCTTGGAATACGACACCTTGGCGACGGGATCCCAGATCACCAGCAGCAGCTCGGGCAGGTTGGTGCCGGCACCGGCACTGGCGGCGGTGGCATCGCCCACCATGATGTCGGCGTGCGCGCTGGGCAGCGCCAGGGTCAGGGAGGTCGTCAGCAGGGCCAGGGTCAGGCGGGAAGAAATCATGGCAGTCGGGGTGTTGGAGTCGGGGCGTGGGGAGCACTCGGCGATGCCGGCATGCGTGATCGCGGGCATGGCGGAGGACTCGTCAAACGAGGCCGCCGGAAGCGCAACGCTTCCGGCGGAGAGGGGCCCTGGCCGCGGCTGCGGCCAGGGAGGCAGCCTTACTTCGTCATGCGCACGAAGGAGCAGCTGTTGGCGCTGATGCGGTTGGTGTGCGAGGTGTAGCTCTTGGTCGTGGCATCCAGGTCAGCCCAGGCGCCGGAGACGGTGGACGGCAGGGCGGCCAGGCCGTTCTGCAGATCCGGGTCCAGGCCTTGCAGGATGGATGCCTTGCCCAGCTCGGCGCGCAGCTTGCTGAGCAGCGCCAGCACGTCGGCAGCCGGGGCGTTGGCGGCACCGCTCTTGGCCCACTGCATCGAGGCTTCGACGGCGAAGTCGTATTCGCCGGCGATCAGCGCAGCACGGCTGGGCGTGGCGCCGCTGAGCTTGACGTAGCGGTAGCCTTTCTCACCACCGTTGGCCAGCGGGTTGTTCTCACGGCCCAGCACGCCGAAGGCGTAGCCGCCGCCGGTGGCGTCAGCCAGAGCTTCGACGTTGCCGAGGCAGGTTTCAACGGCGCCGGTGCTGCTGTTCTGCAGCGTCGTGATGGAACCCGTCACGGCCAGCGTGGCGCTGGTCGTGCCGGCGGTGGGCGAGAACTGGTTCGTGGCGCCACCGCAGGGGTTGTTGGCGAAGTAGACGTTGGACGCGGCTTGCGTGCCCGAGCCCGGCGTGCGGCGGCAGACGTTGATGCGCTTGTTGTTGATGTTGCTGTCGACCGAGGCGGGGATCAGCAGGTTCCAGCCCTTCTTGGAGGCGGCGCTGCCCAGCAGCTGGCCGGTCAGGGCGCCGCTGATGAAGCTCTTGGGGACGCTGGGCTGGGCGGCGGCGGATTCGTCGATCTCGGTGGCGCTGGCGGCGACCAGGCCTTGCGCCTTCTGCAGGGCCAGGTAGAGCTTCTTGTTGACGGCCACGCCGAAGATGTTCTGCACGAAGCCGGCGGCGTCGAGGCCGGAGGTGTCGAGCAGGCTGCCGCCGTTGATCGCGGCTTGCAGCAGGGCGGGCTCGACGTCGGAGAAACCGGCGTGGGCCAGGCCGGCGGTCGTGCCGGCGCAGATGAAGCCGGCCTTCTGGATGTCGGTCGCGGGCGACACGCCACCGGCGGCGGCCGTGCAGCTGCCGTCCAGCAGCATGTGGGTCTGGGTCGCGTCAGCGGTCACCAGCGGCGTCACGCCCTGGGAAGAGCCGCCGGCATCACGCTTGTAGACGACGACCGGCGTGCCGACAGGCCAGGTGCCGATGGCGACCTTGGTCTTGAACGAGTAGGCGCGATGGTTGGCACCGGTGGCCGAATCGAAGAAGACGTCGAACGTGGCCGGCTGGGCCAGGTCGGCCTGGATGTACGCACCGATCAGCAGGCGCAGTGCCGAGGCGCCGGCCAGGCGGACTTCCTTCAGCGAGCCGTCGCCGCGGGCGGCGACGATCTCGGCGGGGGTCAGGGCGTGAGCGGCGCCGAAGGAGGCGAGGCAGGCCAGGGCGATCAGGGTGGAACGGAGCTTCATGAGGATGGCTTTCGAAGAAAGGCTGTCGGGCAGAGCTCCGCCAGCCCGACCCCTTGCTGGGATCGGCTGGCGGTGAGCGGATGGGGGGCCGGGCGCGAGTCCCGGCAGGTCAATCAGGCCGACTTGCGGCGGCGGGCCACGAAGCCGACGGCGGCCAGGCCGGCAAACAGCATCGCGTAGGTGCTGGGTTCAGGCACGGCGGCCGTGATCGTCACGGTGCTGCCGTTGAAGTTGGCGGTGGTGGTCAGCACTTCAAACTGCGACGGGGCATCGCTGACTTCGTTGGACGGCGTCAGGTAGACCATCTTGGCTTCGGTGCCGACGGCGTTGCGGGCGTTGAAGAAGCTGTTGAACGACGTCACGCCGTTGTCGAGGTAACCGGGGGCGCCGAGCACCTGGGCCAGGCGGTTGTTGGCAACCTTGGGGTTGGACAGCGCGTCGTTGTTGAAGAACAGGATGGCCAGGTTGTTGGAGCCGTCGTTGGACTGGCTGTTCTGGATCGTGCCCAGGGCCTGGTTGGCGTTGACGGTCGTCCAGGCGTTGATTTCACCGGGCGAGAAGCCGTCGGCCAGGGGCTGCACGGCAATGATGGCCCACTGCGTGTTGGCGCCACCGAAGGCGACAAACTTGTTCCACTCGGCGCCGGCGACGGACTGGGTGAAGGAGGTGCCGCCTTGCAGCGCCTTGATGCCGTCGGCAGAGACGCCCAGGTCCTGGAAGTAGGAACCGGCGGCATTGGTGGCGATGAACACGTACTCGGCTTCGCCGAGGTTGCCGGCGGTCTGCACGGCCGCGAACGAAGGAGCGGCAACGGCCACGAGGGCGGCCAGGGCGAGGGTCTTGAACTTCATGGAGTTACTCCGTTGTCAGTTGTGAGGGGACGCTCGGCCGACATGGCCGCGTCCGTCACGCCTGGCTGCCTCCCCTGGATCGCGTGCTGCGATCGGCGGTGGCCTTGGGCGCCTGGGTCGGGTGACCCGCGTTCAAAGAGCAGTGATCGACAAGATCGTTTGCCGGCATTCTTGTGGGCGCAGGTGACACCCGCACCAGCGCGTGATTTCGTTCGCAGTCCGAACGGACTACGTGCAAACCCGTGTGGCGTGCGCGTCAGGTGATCACACGCGGCCGCGGGATGGGCGTCGACGCCGGCGCGCGCTCCAGCAACTGCAGCGACATGGCCTGCGCCACGGCCTGCGCGCGGTTGGCGGCATTGAGCTTGCGCAGGATCTTCTGCACATGGTTCTTCACCGTCAGCGCGCTGATGCCCAGCTCCTCGGCGATCTGCTGGTTGCTCTTGCCCTCGCGCAGCCAGCCGAGGATCTCGCGCTCGCGCTGCGTGACGCCGCCGATCTTGATCGTCGGCGGCAGCGATGCGCCGGCGCTGCCGACGTCGCGCTCCACCGCCTGCACGCGTTGCCAGGCGCCGTGGATGTGAGGCGTGAGCAGCTCCAGCCGGCTGGCGTTTGCCGCCAGCGCGCCGCCGTCCTGCGCGGCGAAGACGAAGAAGCTCTCGATCTCCTGCGGCCGCTGCGGGCGCGACACGCCGTGCACCAGCACGGTCTGGAACTGCGCGGCCAGCAGCGCGTCGCGCACGCCACCCAGCGATGCGAAGGCCAGGTCGGCGGTCGAGATGACGGTGGGTTTGCAGCGTCCGTCCAGCCAGCAGGCCTGCCAGTGCTGCATCAGCAGGCTGCGCGCGTCGCCCAGCGCATCCATCAGCGCCGGCTCCAGGCTGACGCTGTTGAAGACGTCGAACAGCAGCTCGCGCGCGCCACGGTCGTAGCTGCCGCAGACGGCCAGCTGGTGCGGGATCAGGCGGCTCAGGTAACTCTGCGTCCAGACGAAGAACTGGTAGCGGCGCCGCACCGTCAGCGCGGACTCGGCCGCACGAACGATGGCCTCGACGGGATCGTTCGCGGGGTTCGTGTCGGACGGGTGGTCGTTGGGGGTCATGGGCAGCGTGTTGGGTGTCGCGGGAGCAGCGGATGGCGCGTCACAAAACTTCGCAACGAACTTACAGACCGGAAACTCTAGGAACAAGCCGTGACCGTGCGTTGAAGACTTGCGCAGGTCATGGGCCGTTCGGACTATTCCGGCGGGCTGGCTGGGGCGGTCGTTGGTGTCATGAAGACCCAGTCATGCGCCGTCGCGCGGCCGCCGGCGCTGGCCAACAGGCGGCGCTGCGACGCGCTGCGCACGCCGACGATGCCGCTGGCCGTCGGCGCGCTTGCCGCCCCGTCGCCTTCGGCGGCCACCACGGCCTGGCCGAGTACCAGCTCCCAGTCGGGCTTGCCGGTGAAGGGGTCGGCATAGAGCTGGCGCAGATGCCGCTGAGCCTTGGGGAAGCGCCGGTCGGCGAGCAGGTCGTCCAGCCGCTGCGGCAGCGGCAGGTGGCCCGCGGGCGTGCGCTCGGCATAGCGGCCCAGCGCGGCGGCGATGGCCTCGCCGCGAAAGCGCAACTCGGCCTCGCGCTCGCGCTGCTGGCGCGTGGTCTCCCGCTCACCCAGCGCCGCCAGCGCGACGCCGCCCAGCGCCAGCACGAAGAGCAGCCAGAGGTAGGTGAAGCCGCATTGGGGGCTACCAGTCCGCATAGAGGCTTCCGTCGGGCGCGCGGCCGGCAGCGCCGCTGCGCACATCACCCACCTGGCCGGCCAGATCGGCGTTGGCCGGCGGCGGCAGCGTGACCCAGCTGGTGGCGTTGCCGGTCAGCGGGTCCTCGGGCACCTGGCGCAGGTAGCGGTCCTGCACCAGCTGCGCCAGCGATTCGGGGTAGCGGCCCTTGTCGGCGGCGTACTTGTCCAGCGCGTCGCGCATGACGGCCAGCGACGAGCGCAACGCGTTGTGCTTGGCGCGGTCCACCGACTGGAAATAGCGCGGCGCGGTGATGCCGGCCAGCAGCGCCACGATGGCCATGACGACGATCAGCTCGATGAGCGTGAACCCGCGGGACCGCTTCATCACCAATCCCGATACCGCGAGCCATCGATGGCGGTGCCTTCAGTGCGCGAGTACACGTCGAACACGTCGCGCCCCGGCGCCGGTGACTCGGGCGGGCTGTCGTAGCTGCGCAGGCCCCAGGTCTGCGCGGCGGGCAGGCTGGCGTCGGCCAGCGGGTCGCGCGGCAGGCGGCGCAGGAAGTAAAGCCGCTTCTGCCGCGACGGGTCCTTCGCGTCGGGCACGCCCTGCACCAGGCTGTCGAGGTCGGGCGGGTAGCCGCTGTCGCCCACCTTCAGCGTGATGCGGCCTTCGCGCGCGGCCAGCCAGTAGGCGTCCAGCCCGTTGCGTACCGTGCGCAGCGCCTGGCGCAGCTCGGCCTCGCGCTGGCGCTTGTGCACCCACACGGCCAGCGGCTGTGCGGCGGCCGCCAGGATGCCGACGATGGTGACCACCGCCAGCATCTCCACCAGCGTGAAACCCCGCCGATCAAGGCGTGCGCACTTCGACATGGCCTTCGCCTTCCACGCGCACGTTGAGCGCTTCGCCCTTGGGGCCGGTGGCCTTGGCGTTGACGAACTCGACGATGCCCGACTGGCCCGCTGCGCCGGGCCGCGCGCGCAGCACGATGACCTTCTGCGCCTGCGGGGCCAGCGCGACCTCGACGCTGCCGCTGCTGGCGTCGGCGCCGCTGACGTCGGCGCGCGAAAACAGCGACACGTCGTAGGTCAGCGTGCCGGCCACGGGCACGGTGGCGGTGTTGGTCAGGCCGACGGACAGCGTCTCGCCGACGGCGGCGTTGGCGGAGGTCTGCATCTCCACGACCGCCTCGCCCGGCCGTGCGACGGCGGCTGCCGGCTGCGCGATGGCCGCCGGCTCCGTCCCCGCCAGCGGCGCCGCCACGCTGCCGCGCGAGCGCAGCCGCACGCCCTCTGCGCCGGGGTTGGCGTCAAAGCCCGACGCGAGGATGCTCTGGCTGGCCTCCGGCAGGCTGAGGTTGCGCAGCACATGCGGCGTGATCAGCAGCACGATCTCGGTCTTCTTGCGGCTGTCGGTGTGCACGCCGAAGAGCCGGCCCAGCAGCGGTGCTTCCGATGCATAGGGCACGCCGCTGATGTTCTTGCGGTCCTCGTCGTTGATGAGGCCGGCCAGCACCTGCGTCTCGCCGTCGCGCAGCCGCAGCGAGGTGCTGGCCGTGCGCGAGCCGATGCGGTAGGCGCTGGTGGGTTGCGGGCCGCCCGAGCTTTCCTTCAGCCCCAGGCTGCTGACCTCGAGGTTGACCTTCATGACCACCTCGTTGTCCAGCTGCACGGTGGGCTCCACCTCCAGCTTCAGGCCCACGTCGATGTAGGTCACGGCGGTGGACACGCCCACGTTGGCCGTGGACGTGCTGGTGAACACCGGCACGCGGTCGCCGATCTGGATCTTGGCCTTCTCCTTGTTGCGCGCGCGCAGCTTGGGGTTGGCCAGCAGGTTGCTCGTGCCCGTGGCGCCCTTCAGCCGCGCCGCGACCACCGGGTTGGCCACCAGCGTGCGAAAGCTGCCGCGCGAACTCCACGGCACCAGGGCCGCGGCGACGTCGGCGCTGCCATAGGTCGCATCCGTCGCCCAGTTCAGGCCGGCCTCGGCGGTGCGGTCGGTGCCCAGCTCCAGCACCTCCACGTCCAGCATCACCTCGGGCTCGGGCAGGTCCAGGCCGGCCACCAGCTGCTCGATCATCGCGATGACCTCGGGGGTGTCGCGCGCCACCAGCAGGTTCAGCCGCTCGTCGATGAACAGGTCGCGCGTCTTGGCCATCATGCGCACCAGCGCCTGGGCCTGCTTCACATCGGCGTTGTTCAGGTAGAAGCTGCGCGTCACCAGCTCCTGGTGCTCGCGCTGCTTCTGCGGCGTGTTGGGGTAGATCAGCACCGAGTTGTCGTTCAGCAGCTTGCGCTCCAGCTGCTGCGTGCTGAGGACGATGCGCATCGCCTCGTCGACGCTGACGTCCTTCAGGTACAGGCTCACGCGCGCATCGGCCTTCACGTCCTTGTCGAACACGAAGTTGACGCCCGCGCCGCGCCCAAGCGCCTCGAAGACCGTGCGCAGCGGCGCGTCGCGGAACTCCAGGCTGACCGGCTTCTGGTAGGCCGCGGCCAGCGTCGACGGCACCGGCGGCGGCGCATAGCGCTGGCGCAGCTTCTGCTGCAACGACAGCGCCAGCGGTTGCCCCGGGTCTTCGGCCAGCACCTGCGTGACGGTGTCGCGCGCCGCATCCAGCTGGCCGGCCTGCAGCTGGCGCGAGGCCTGGGCCAGCCTGGCCTCGTGCGTGCGGGCTCGGCGCAGGGCCGCCTGCAGCGCGCGGGTTCGCGGGGCCTGGGCATCCACGGCCTCCATGCGCTGCAGCAGCTCGGCCGTCGCGTCCAGCTGGCCTATCGCGCGGGTGCTCTCGGCCTGCGTCGCCAGCGCCAGCAGGCTCAGCTCGCGCTGGCGTTGCAACGCGACGCGCAGCTCGGCGTCCTGCGGTGCGCTGGCAGCCGCCTCGCGCAGCAACCGCCAGGCGCTTTCGTGCTCGCCGCGGCGGGCCAGTGCGTCGGCCTCGCGCAGCGCGGGGTTCGTCGCGCAGGCCGCCAGCAGCAGGACGAGAGAGAAGGCAAGGAGTCGGGTCATGCGGCAGCCGAAGCGGCAAAAGGAATGAACTGGGACAGGCCCAAGGGCAGGAAGGTCAGGCGCAGGCCGCCGGGCTCGATGGCGTCGACGCGCCACTGGCCGTCCACGACCTCGCCCACGCCGACGACGGCGCTGCGTTGTGGGTTGTTCAGGATGGCGCGCGGGCGGCTGTCGGTCAGGCGGCCGACGAGCTGGTAGGGAAAAGGCGGGGCGGTGGGGGCCTGAGGTTCTTCGGCGGCGGCCTCGGCCGGTGGCGCGAGCGCAGCGGCCGCGACGGGTGCTGCTTCGCCCCAGGCGCTTTGGGCTTGTGGGTCCAGCGCCGGCCATTCGCCGCGCGCGCTCGCGGCGGGGCCGGGCCAGTCGGCTGCGACCGTGGCCGCCGCTGTCATCGCGCGGCGCGGCGCGGTGGTGATGGGCTCGGCCTCATCTTCGCGAGACACCCAGGCCGTCGCGGCCAGGCTCAGGCCCAGCGCGCCGAACAGCGCGAGCTGGCGCGGCGCCGGCCGCTTCATGGCGCCACCCTCGTGTGCAGCACCCAGGCCAGCTCGGCCTTCAACTGGCCATTGGGTTCGCGGCGCAGGCGCAGGCTGTCCAGCGCCAGCGCGGGGTCACGCCGCAGGGCCTCGGCGACGAAATCGCGCAGCGCGCCGTAGCGGCCGTTGAGCTGCATCGCCACGCGGTACTGCGCCAGGCCCAGCTCGCGGTCCGCCTGGTAGCGGAACTCGCTGCGCGGCCAGGGCAGGCCCAGCTCGGTGGTCAGCGCCAGCAGCGCCGCGGTGCGGGCCTGGCGCTCGCTGTCGGGCGGCAGGCTGGCGGCCAGCGCCGTGCCGTCGTCGGCCGGGAGGGCGGCGGCGCTGCGCGGCTGCAGCGCGGCGCGTTGGTGGCTGATGGCCTGGCGTTGTGCGTCCAGCCGTGCCTGCTCGCGCGGCAGCCACGCGGCGCCGATGACGGCGGCCAGCGTCAGCCCCGCGGCCAGCGCGGCCGGCCAGCCCAGGCGCCGCGCCCTGTCCAGCCAGCGCTTCACCGCGCGGCCCCGGTGCGACGCACCAGCTCAAAGCGCAGGCCCGCCTCACCGCTCCCTTCGGGGCGCTGCAACCGGGTCAGCACGACCTCGTCGCCGGGCGGCGCCTGCATCGCCAGGCGGTCGACGAGGCGGGTCACCGCATCGGGCTCGCCGGCCTGGCCCTCCAGGCGCAGCGCCTGGCGGTCCAGGTCCAGTGCGGCGAGCTGCAGGCCGGTGGGCAGCGCGCGCTCGACGTCGCTCCACAGCGCCAGCCAGTCGGTGTCGAGCTGGCGAGACACGGCCCAGGCGCGGCTGCGCGCGGCGGCGTTGGGCGGTCTGGCTTTCGCGGCCACGGCGGGGCGGGCGATGCGGTCCAGCACGGCCGCCTGCTCTTGCAGGCGCTGCGCTTCCTCGTGTTGACCCTGGGCCTGCACGGCGACCAGCGCGCAGGCGGCGGCGGCCGTGGCGGCCCAGGCCCACACCAGCGGCCGGGCGCGCGCGGGCTGGGCGACGAAGTCGGGGCCCGTTCTGCCGCTCGCCTGACCCAGCAAGTCCTTCGCATGGACGATATGGGTGTCCTTCAGTTCCGCCAGCAGCTCGTCGTCGACATGGCGCTGCTGCAGCTCGACCAGCTGGCCGTCACACCGGCGCAGCCAGGTCAACGTGCCGCCATCGACGACGGCGGTGTCGCCCTCCGTCGCTGCCGCCAAGGTCCAGCTCGGCCGCAGCGACGTGATGCGCACGCGCTGTGCGGCCGCGGTGGTTTGCAGCGAAGCAAGATCGTCAGTCAGCGTGCAGGCGACGCGCTCCCAGGCCGTCAGTGGCCACTGCTGCGCCGTCGGGCCGAAGTAATGCGTGAACTGCAGCCGCGCGTAGCCGATCAAGGCGGCCTCGTCCGCCAGAGGCAGGTCCTGCGGCACCAGCAGGCTGTGCATGCGCTCCGGCCCGGCCAGCAGTTCGACGCGGGCACCCGCATGCGCCACGCACCAGGCCGCGAAGTCGGGCCAGGCCTGGCCTGGCCCATCGACGACGGCGCCGTCGGCCGTCAGCAGCAGCCGCTCAGTCCGCGAGCGTGACACGTTCAAGCTCCTCGAGTGTCGAGTCCCCACGCAAGACCAGGGCGACTGCCGCATCGCGCAGCGAGCGCATGCCGCGCCCGCGCGCCATCTCCTTGATGCGGGAGAGCGGTGCCCGGCTGGCGATCAGGTCGCGCAGTTCGTCGTCCAGCCACAGCAGCTCGCTGACCGCGCGGCGGCCCTTGTAGCCGGTGCCGCGGCACTGCGTGCAGCCGCGGCCGTGCTGCAGTTGTGCGTCTTCCGGCAGACCGTGGTCGCGCAGCTGGGCGGGCGTCGTCGCCAGCGGCTTGAGGCAGTGCCGGCAGTTGATGCGCATCAGCCGTTGCGCCAGCACGCCGTTCAGCGCCGACACGACGTTGTAGAGATCCAGTCCCATGTGCATGAAGCGGCCCACCACGTCGAACGCGTTGTTGGCGTGCACGGTGCTGAAGACCAGGTGACCGGTCAGCGCGGCCTGTACGGCGATCTGCGCCGTCTCGGCGTCGCGGATCTCGCCGACCATGACGCGGTCGGGGTCGTGGCGCAGCACCGAGCGCAGGCCGCGCGCAAAGCTCAGGCCCTTCTTCTCGTTGACGGGGATCTGCACGACGCCGGGCAGCTGGTACTCGACCGGGTCCTCGATGGTGATGATCTTGTCGCGGCCGGTGTTGACCTCGCTGATCGCGGCGTACAGCGTGGTCGTCTTGCCGGAGCCGGTCGGGCCGGTGACGAGCAACATGCCGTGCGGCTGCCGCGCCAGTGCTCGGATCTGCGCGCGCGCGTCGGGCTCGAAGCCCAGCGAATCCAGCGTCAATGCACCTTGGGCCTCCACCTGCGCGCGGTCCAGCACGCGCACGACGGCGTCCTCGCCGAACACGCTGGGCATGATGGACAGCCGGAAGTCCACCTCGCGGCCCTGCACGCGCAGCTTGAAGCGGCCGTCCTGCGGCAGCCGGCGCTCGCCGATGTCCAACTCGGCCATGACCTTGAGCCGCGACACCAGCTGCTCGGCCGCCTGCACGCCGTCGATGGCCTTCACTTCCAGCATGACGCCGTCGATGCGGCTGCGGATCTTCATGCCGCGCAGCTGGCACTCGAAATGGATGTCGCTGGCGCCGTCCTGCAGCGCGTCGTACAGCGTCGCGTCCAGCAGGCGCACGACGGGGCTGGCCTGCTCTGACAGGTTCAGCGCCGACAGCTCCTGCGCGGCCTCGGCGTGCTGGCCATCGCCAAAGCTCTCGGCCATGGCGCCCAGCGCGCGGTAGTCGGCCTCGCCGGCTTCCAGCAGCGCGTCGATGTCGGCCGCCTCGCAGGGCCACCACAGCACCGGCTTCTTCAGCCGCGACTCAATGCGCAGCCGCAGCAGCGGCTCCAGCGGCCGGTCGGCCAGCAACGCCAGCCGTCCGCGCGCCGACGTGGCCATCACGGCGCGCCAGCGCTGGGCGTCGGCATGCGGCCAGGGTTCGAACGTCAAGGTCCACGGCGCATCGGACGCGGGCAGACGATCCAGCACGTCGGGCGAGGTATCGACGTGGGCGTTCATTGCACCTGGTCCACCAGCTGGAAGATCGGCAGGTACATCAGCACGACGACGGTGCCGATGACCAGGCCCATGATCAGCATCAGCGCCGGGTTGACGAGGCGTGTCACGAGGTCGGACAGCCGCGACAACTCCTCGTCGTAGAAGCCGGCGGCCTGCGCCAGCATCGCGCCCAGCTCGCCGCTGCTCTCGCCCACACGCAGCATGCGCAGCGACACCGGCGTCACCAGGCCTTCACGCTGCAGAGACAGCGACAGCCGCTCGCCCAGCCGCACGTGTTCGGTTGCGCGGTCCAGCGCCGCGCGCAGATGCGCTGCCGCGACGCCGCGCGCGTTGGCGAGTGCGGGCACGATGGGCACGCCCGCCAACTGCAGCATGGCGAGGACGCGGTACAGCTGGGCCAGCGCCAGCAGATGCAACTTGGGGCCGACCAGCGGCAGTTGCCACAGCCGCGCCTGCACGACCTCGCGCAGGCCACGCCGCCAGGCGAGCACCGGGGCGGCGATCAGCGCCGCCGCGATCAGCAGCAGCGCGGTCGGGTGGGCGCCGCTGAAGGCACCGACCGCGATCAACACGCGCGACGCGAACGGCAGGTCGCCGCCCACGCCGTCCAGCAGCCCGGCGAAACGCGGCACGACGAAGATCAGCAGGAACAGCACGACGGCCGTGCCCGCCGCGATCAGCATGGCCGGGTAGATGGCCGCGGCCACGAGCTTGCCGCGCAGTTGCTCGACCCAGGCCAGGTAGCTGGCTTGCTCGAACAATGCCTGCTCGACCTGGCCGCTGCGCTCGCTGGCCTCGACGACGGCGACGAACAGCGCGTCGAAGGCCTGCGGCTGCGAGGCCAGCGCCGTGGAGAACGACTCGCCGAGCTGGATGCGCGCGATGACACCCGCCAACGCGGCGCTGACCGCCGGCGGGTTGTCCTGCGACTGCAGCGTCTGTAGCGCCTCCAGCAGCGGGATGCCGGCGCGCAGCAGCACGGCCAGTTGCTGCGCGAATTGCCGGCGCGGGAAACGGCCGCTGCGTGCCTTCAGCGCGGCAACGCTGACGGGTTCGACGGCCAGCAGCGCCGCCGGCGACAAGCCCAGCACCGCCGCCACGCCGCTGGCGTCCGTCGCCTGCACCCGTGCCTGCGCCGGCTGGCGCCGGGTGTCGAGGTAGCGGACGTCGAACTCGGCCATGTCAGCGCCGCCCGGCCGCCCGAAGGCGCTGACGCGCCCCCTCGGGGGCAGCGAATGCAATGAGCTTGGGGGCATGTTCATTGCCAACTGGTGAGGTCGGCGTCTTCGCCTTCGCCGCCCGGGCGGCCGTCCTTGCCGAACGACAGCAAGTCGTACTCGCCATGCTCCCCCGGCGAGCGGTACTGGTAGTCCTGGCCCCAGGGGTCTTTCGGCAGCGCCTTGGCCAGGTAGGGCCCGGCCCACTTGGGCTCGTCGGTGGGCCGGGTCAACAGCACGGCCAGGCCTTGCTCGCTGCTGGGGTAGCGGCCCACGTCCAGCCGGTACTGGTCCAGCGACTTCTGCAGCGCGTCGATCTGTGCCTTGGTTGCCTTGACCTCGCTCTTGCCGATCTGGCCGAAGAACTTCGGGCCGACGTAACCGGCCAGCAGGCCGATGATGACCATGACGACGAGCAGCTCCAGCAGCGTGAAGCCGCGGCGACGGTGAAGGCGGGGTGAGGGGGTCATGGTCCGAATGGGTCAGGGCGGCGCAGCTTAGGAAGCCGCGGTGACCGGGCCGTGAATGACGGACAAGTGACGGCTGCCTTAGGCCATTCGGGTCATGTCATGGCCTCTTCACCGCAGCCACCTAACGTGACTCGTGATGAAGACGAACCTGCCCCCCCTCTCTCCTGCGCCGCGGCCTGCCTCGCGCGGTTTCCGTTTCAACCAGTTCGTGGCCGCTGCCACGGTGGCGACCGTCGCCGTGTCGGCCATCGGCCTGGCGGCGCAGCTGCAGTCGGTGGCCGCCGCGGTGTCGGGTTCGACGACGCTGATCGTCAAGCTGGCCGACGAACACCGCGATGACGCCCAGCAGCAGGCCTTGCTGCGCCGCGTGCTGGCAGACGCCGGCCTGCCGCTGAAGGCCGACCGGCCGCTGGGTTCCGGCTGGTGGCGGCTGCAAGGCCTGAGCGGCGACAGCCAGGCCTGGCTCGCTGCGCTGCGCGCCGACAAGCGGCTGTCGCATGCCATGCCCGACCTGCGCGAGCAACGTGCGGCCCTGCCCAACGACACGCTGTTCCGCGCCACCGACCCCGCCAATGCGCAGTGGTGGCTGGACGACCAGAACGACACGAGCAACGCCGGTGTGGCCGGCTTCACCAAGGCCTGGGACACGACCAAGGGCTCGGCCTCGCCCGTCATCGCGGTACTGGACTCGGGCATCACCTCGCACGGCGACCTGAACCCCAACCTGCTGCCCGGCTACAACTTCGTCAGCAAGCCCGAGTACGCGAACAATGGCGGCACGGGCCGCAGCGCCGGTGCCAACGACCCCGGCGACGCGCTGACCCAGGCCGAGTTCAACGGCAACACCGGGCTGTGGGACGGCTGCATCGTCAACCCGACCAACAGCTGGCACGGCACGCTGGTGGCCGGCCAGCTTGGCGCCGTCACCAACAACGCCGGCGGCGTGGCCGGCATCAACTGGAACGCGCGCATCCTGCCCGTGCGCGTGGCCGGCAAGTGCGGCGGCGCGACGGTGGCCGACATGGTCGACGGCATGCGCTGGGCTGCCGGCCTCACCGTGGCGGGCGTGCCGGCCAACGCCAATCCGGCCAGGATCCTCGTCATCGGCTTCGCCGGCGTCACGGGTGCGTCCTGCAATGTGGCCGACGCAGACGCCAACGTGGCGGCCGCCGGGCGGCTCTACAGCGATGCGATCACGGAGCTGCGCAACCTGGGCGTGCTGATCGTGGCGGCTGCGGGCAACCAGAGCGGCGCCGTGGGCCGGCCAGCCAACTGTGCCGGCGTCCTGGGCGTCACGGCGGCCAACCGCCAGGGCTTCAAGGCCATCTACGCCAACTTCGGCCCCGAGGTGCAGCTGGCGGTGCCCGGCGGTGATGCGAACAATGGCAAGACCTGCGACACCGAGCTGGCCGATCCCGGCATCGTGTCGACGATCAACACCGGCACGGCCGGGCCGTCGGCGGCCGGTTACGGCGCCGTCAGCGGCACCAGCTTCGCGGCGCCGCAGGTGGCGGGCACGGCGGCGTTGATGTGGTCGGCCAACCCGGCGCTGACGCTGGCGCAGGTCGAGGCCGGCCTGAAGGCCAGCGCGCGGCCGCATGTGACGGCCTATGCGCTGGGTTACTGCACCACGCTCAACAAGCAGCGCTGCACGCTGAACGGCACGACCGGCGGCGCCGGCCTGCTGGACGCCGCCGAGGCCGTGAAGTACGCGCTGACGCCGACCAGCTACACGGCCCCCACGCGCAGCACGCTGGGCCTGCAGAGCACCAACCTGAGCCGCTGCGGCGTGGCCCAGGGCAGCACGGCGATCCCGGTGCCTGCGCCATCTCCAGCGCCCGGCCCGGCCCCCGCACCCGCCCCGGCTCCAACCCCCGCGCCCAGTCCAGCGCCCAGTCCAGCGCCCAGTCCCGCGCCCAGTCCCGCACCGGCGGCGGCGGGTGGCGGTGGGGCCGCATCGCCCTGGTGGCTGGCCGCGCTTGCAGTCGCTGCATTGAACCTGCGCCCGCGACGCGGCCCTGCCCGGCGGGACAGGCGCGAGGGCGCTTGCGCTGCGTCGGATGACGGCCGGCGATGACCTGAATCGCAGGCCACCAGCGGGTGCTCGGTGAAATGGTGTCACCCGGTTGTCCTGCCGAGTGGTCGCATGGCGGCCAGCAATTCATGGGCAGCGAAGATCAGTGAGCGCCGCGGTCCGCGGACTGCCGCTGCCCCGCACTCGAATACCTAGGGTTTGCCAAGGGCTGTGGCGACTTCAAACGTGGGGGGTGCCTCGCGTTTGAGCCAGGGTTGCCCACCGAAGGCTCATTGCTACATTCGTTTACAGGACAGAATTCCTGCGTACAAAAGAGCTTTTCGATGTGGTCGACGCCGCATCGGAAGTCGTGCTCTTTGCAGTTCAAAGCGGCGAGCCACCGCCGGTCTACCTGATTACGACGGTGCGCAAACAGGAGGCTCAAGCCCCTGAATCAGGTGTCCTGAGGGAGACCGCCATGCAGTGGCTGCGCCAGCTGAAGTCCCGTATTGCCCAGTCCCGCCAGGCCCGTTCGGCCATGGCACAGAAGGCGATCAGGCCGCTGACCCGACGGCCGTCGCTGCGGCTGGAAGCGCTGGAACCCCGCATGTTGCTGTCCGCGTCGCTGGACGCCGCCGGGCTGGTCAGCGTCACCGGCACCGCGCTGGCCGACAACGTCGTGATCACCCAGACCGGCTTTGACGCCGGTGGCGCCGACATCACGGTCAACCTCAGCAACAGCCTGGGCAGCACCGTCTACACCTTCCAGGACGTGCACAGCATCGATGTGCAGACGCTGCTCGGCGCCGACGCCATCACCGTGGCCTCGCAGATCACGCTGGGCGAGGGCGGCGAGCTGCGCCTGTACGGCAACCAGTCGGGCGCGCCCGGCCTGGTCGATGACCTGGGGCATGACAGCGTGCTGTTCGCAGCCGGCGTGACGACCGACGGCGGCCTCATCGAAGCCTTTGCCGACAGCATCATCGTCGCGGCCGGCCAGGTGCTGGACAGCGGCGACAGCGACATCGTCTTCCGCGCCCGCAGCATCGACAGCACCGACCTGACCAACTTCCCGCCGCTGGGCGTGGCGCTGCGCGATGTCGAGATCGTCGTCGGCGCCGGTGCCGAGCTGCACGGCGGCGGCATCTACCTGATCGCCCAGGCCGAGGACCGGCCGCTGACTGCGCTGCTGGGCATCGACCGGCTGGACAACACCTTCATCGTCGAACCGCTGAAGGACCTGGTGTCGGACCTGACCGCGCTGCCGGTCAAGGTGCTGTTCAAGCAGAGCGAGGCCACGATCAGCATCGGCGAGGGTGCGCAGATCGTCGGCAGCGGCACGGTGGGCCTTTACGCCACCGCCGTGTCGGATGCCTCGGGCAAGGCCCAGAGTTCGTTGTTCAGCATCGGCTATGCGCAGGCCACGGCCACCGCCCGCGTCGATGTGGCCAGCGGCGTGCTGATCAGCGCCGGCGCGGCGGCCGTCATCACCAGCGACGCCAATGCCACGGCCAACATGGCCACCGAGACCAGCCAGGACCTCGGCGACAGCGGCCTGGCCGTGTCGCTGGCGATCGCCAATTCCACGATCGAATCCACCATCACCATCGCCCAGGGCGCGACGGTCGAGGCCGGCAAGGCCGCCAACGTGCGGTCGCGTGGCGAGATCAGCACGGAGACCGAGGCCGAATCGGGCACGTTCGCCGACGGCACCGCCGGACTGGCCTTCGGCATCTCGTTCTCCAAGTCGGACATCCACACGCAAGTCGACGGCACGGTCATTGCGCACATGGACGGCCCGTCGCTGGCCGAATTCTTCATCGACCCGACCGTCACCGACCCCGACAAGGTCGGCTACATCGACTACGACCTGGACATGATCAATGTCGGCGGCACCTCGCTGGTGACCGAAGACACCATCGAGTACGACGCCCGCCGCGGCAGCCCCATCGGCGGGCTGGTCGACGACTGGTCCTATGTGGTCATTTCGATGGAGGACGACCCGGCCACGCCGGACCGTGACGAGTCGCAGTTCATCAAGCTGGCGGCCACCGAGCAGGACGCCATCGCCGGCAACGCCGTGGACCTGAAGGCCGTGACGGTGCCGGCGGTGTCCAACAACGCCAAGAACTTCAACGCCGAGTTGCTGCCCGACGGCTCGCCGCGCGTGAATGGCGACAAGGACACGATCACGCTGGACAACAAGGCCTGGTCGGCCAACAACGATGTCGACTTCTCGCTGCTGGGCCTGACCTTCGAGCTGGGCCAGGCGGTGGTCTACCACCAGGGCACGGCGCCCATCGCCGGCCTGACCGACGGCAAGACCTACTACGTCGTCGCCGGCATCGACGAGTTCGACCTGCAGGGCGACAACCGCTTCGTCGGCCGCCAGGTCATCCAGCTGGCCGAGACCGAGGGCGAGGCCCGTGCGGGCATCGCCATCGACATCGGCGACGCACCGCTCGGTGCCACCGGCTACCGGCTGGAGGCCAAGCACCTGTTCGACTCCGAGTTCGCCAACGGCGTGGGCGTGCAGGCGCTGCTGGCCGCCGAAGACAAGGCCAGTGCCGAGGCCGGCGTGGAAGACCCGGCCGACCCGTTGTTCGAGCTGGATGCCAACGTGCTGGACGGCACCATCTTCGACACCATCATCGGCACGCTGGCCACACCCGCTGGCCAGGCGATTGCCGCGGGCTTGCAGGTGGTGCCCGTGACCATCGCCGGTGCGCTCGCGTTTGCGTTCTCCGACCACAACGCCACGACCGACATCGGTTCCACCGCGGTGCTGAAGTCCAACCAGGACCTGCAGGTCAAGGCCACCATCGACCACGAAGTGCAGCTCAGCGCCGAGAGCAGCATCGAGCCGCCCGAGCCCGACCCGGCCAACCCCGACGCACCCGCGCCCGAGAACGCCGTCAGCGCCGCGGTCACGATCGGCGTGTTCGACAACGATGCGCTGGCCGAGGTGCACAGCGGCGCGCAGCTGGATGCGCTGCGCTCGCTGCGGGTGATCTCCATCATCGAGCACCCCTACATCACGTCGCCCGACGAGTTCTTCCCGTCGACGATGGCCGAATTCGTCGACACGGTGAAGACCGAGGGCTACGACGCGCTGAACAAGTACATGGACGGCACGCTGGGCCTGAAGTCCGGCCTGTTCAACAGCTGGGCGCGCAGCACCGCCGGCTCCGACAACGTGTCCGTGGCCGGCTCGGTGAACGTGCTCAGCTTCAGCAGCGACGCCGACTCCATCGTGCGTTCGGGCGCTCTGCTGAACCAGGACGTCGACTGGCGCGACAACGCCCTGAACCCGCACCCCAACCAGGACAACGGCCCCGGCAAGGACGCCGACGGTGCAGAGCATGAGCAGGTGGTCTCCATCGAGGCCTCCAACTACGCCGAGCTCATCAACATGAGCGGCATCTTCAGCCTGGACCTGCCGCTGTCCGGGTCCATCTCACCCACCAACCCGAGCTTCGACCCCAAGCTGGGCGTCAACCCGGTGGCGTCGGAAGGCGAAAAGGGCGGCGTGGGCGGCGCGCTGTTCGTCATGCTGGTCAACAACAAGACGCATGCCACGGTCGAAGACGACGTGCAGATCTTCAGCGGCGAGGACGGCGGCTTCAACATGAAGGCCGACGAGGCCATCTTCAACGTCGACCTGGGCCAGGCCGGCGCGGCCGCGGGCTCCGTGTCGGTGGGCGGCACCGTCATGTACAACGAGCAGCACAGCGACACCCGCGCGCTGCTGTCGTCCGAGGCCATCGTCACCGGCCGCAATGTCAGCCTGCTGGCGGCCAACCTGCAGACCAATGTGCTGTGGGCCGGTGGCATCAGCAAGGGCGAGGCCGTGGGCGCCGGCATCGCGGTGGCGGTGAACAACATCGACCGCCGCACCCGCGCGCTGATCGGCGACGAGGTCGACGCGACGCCGGATGCCGCAGCGGCGGACGACACCCGCATCGACGTCAGCGAAGGCGTCAACGTGCGCGCGCTGGTGGGCGGCCAGATCTGGAGCTTCTCGGTGGCCGGTGCCGTCGTCAGCCCCGACAACGAAGAGCCGGCCGCTGGTGGCGGCCCCGGTGGGCAGACCAGCGGCGCGGGCGCCGACCCACTGGCCGGCCTGCCGCTGCCCGGCGTGATGGACGACCCGTCCGGCACGCCCACCCAGCCCGACCAGGCGCAGCAGGACCAGAAGGCGCAGACCGGCATCGGCATCGCCGCCGCGGCGGGCGTCAACATCCTGCAGGAGCTGACGCAGGCCTCTGTCGTCGGCGCCGGCCATGTGCAGGCCGGCTCGCTGTCCATCACTGCCGAGAACCGCAGCGGCATCGTCTCCGCCAGCGGCGGCCTGGCGCTGACCAAGGTGTCCAGCGGCAGCACCGCGGCCTCGCTGGCCGGTGCCTTCAGCTACAACGGCATGACGGCCGACACGCTGGCCTTCTCCAACCGCACCGGCTATGCGCTGAGTGCCAACGAGGCCGACGACGAGACGTTGACCATCAGCGCGCTGACCAGCGGCAAGATCATCTCGGCGGCGGCCGGCGGCGCGGGCGCCATGGCCTCGGGCACCGACACGGGCGGTGGTGGCGGTGGTGGCGGTGGTGGCGGTGGTGGCGGCGGCGGTTCCACGGCCATCTCGGTGGCTGGGTCGGTGTCGGTCAACCGCATCGACAGCCTGACCGACGCCCACCTGCGCCGCGGCACGGCCAGTCTGGCCTCGGGCAACGCGCTGCTGTCGGCCTCCGACAGCGCCGACATCTTCGCCATCGCCGGCGGCCTGTCGATCTCGCTGGCCAGCGGCGACCAGGGCAGCGCCACGGCGGTGTCGGCCGGCGTGGCCATCGCCGTCAACTTCGTGGCGGGCAGCGCCGATGCCAACATCGACGGTGCCAGCCTGAGCTGGGACGACGGCGCCGAGGGTGACCTGACCATCACCGCACTGTCCGAGGCCCGCATCGAGGCCTACACGGTGGCCGGCGCGGTCAGCGCCGCCAGCGGCACGCAGGGCAGCGGCGTCGCGGCCTCGGGCGCCGGTTCGGGCTCGGTCAACTTCATCGACCTGCAGACCCAGGCCGTCGTGCGCGACAGCAGCCTGCAGCTCGGCACGGGCGCGGTGTCGCTGAGCGCGAAGGATGCGTCGGTGATCCAGGCCGGCGCCGGCAGCCTCGCGGCCTCGCTGGGCCTCAGCACGTCCGGCGCGGCCGGCGGCCTGGCCTTTGGCGCGGCCTTCTCGGTCAACCAGATCGGCAGCAACGGCGGCAATGTCGTGCTGGCGCTGATCGACCACTCCGATGTCGAGGCCGGTGGCGCCGTGACCGTCGACGCGCTGGCCGATTCCAGCATCTATGCGCTGGCCATCGGCGCAGCCGGCAGCGTGGCCGCGTCCAGCAGCTCGGCCGCCATCGGCGGCAGCCTGGCCGGCAGCGTGGCGGTCAACAAGATCCGCGGCAGCACGCAAGCCGGCGTGCGCCGGGGCAGCACGGTCAGTGCCGGGGATGCGGTCAGCATCACCGCCGGCGACACCAACAGCATCACCGTCGATGCCGGCGGCTTTGCGCTGGCGATCGCCGCCAGCGGCGGCGGTGCCGGCGTGGGCCTGGCGGTGGGCGCCGGGTTGTCGTTCAACGACATCGGCAACACCGTGCGTGCCGACATCGACGCCAGCAGCCTCACGCAGGTCGGCGGCACAGGGCTGGACCTGGCGGCCACGTCCAGCGGCAGCATCGACGCGCTGAGCATCGTCGGCAGCGCCTCGCTGGGCGTCGGCACGGCCGGCATCGGCGTGGCCCTGGCCGGCGCGGTGTCCAAGAACGACATCGCCAGCACGGTGGAGGCGCGCATCAACGCGTCCGACGCCACGCTGCAGGCCGGCAAGGTCTCGCTGCTGGCCAGCGACAGCTCCAGCATCAACGCCGATTCCGGCGGCGCCGCGGTGGCGATCGGCGTGGGCAGCAGCTCCGCCGGCGTGGCTGTGGGCCTGGGCATCGGCCTGTCCATCAACACCATCACGGACAGCATCACGGCGGCGGTGGACGACTCGACGCTGACCTCCACCGGCGGCGTCCAGGTCGAGGCCCAGTCGGACGCCGACATCCGCGCCTTCTCGCTGGGGGTGGCCGGATCGCTGGCAGCCGGCACCGCTGCGGGCATCGCCGTGTCGGGCGCGGGCTCGGCGTCGGTGGCGACCATCACCAACACGACCGCGGCGCGCATCGCCGATTCGACGATCACCGCCGGCGGCGCGCTGACGGTGAAGGCCACCGACGACGCCCAGATCGACACCATCGCCGGCGCCGTGGCGCTGGCCGTGGGCGTGGGTGGCACGGTGGGCGTGTCGGTGGCAGTGGGCGTGTCGGTGTCGCTGAACGACATCCACAACAGCACCACGGCCAGCGTCGACGGCAGCACGCTGAGCGACGTCGGCGACGTGCAGATCGCCGCCGAATCGACCTCGGGCATCACCACCGTCGCCGTGGCCGGTGCGGCCAGCGCCGGCGTGGGCCTGAGCGCGGGCATCGCCGTGTCGGGCGCCGGCTCGGTGTCGCTGAACAACATCCACAACACCATTGAGGCGCGCGCGGCCGATTCGACCTTCGCGCTGCGCCAGGGTGCCGGCTTCGCCGTCACGGCGCTGGACGATGCCGCCATCAAGGCCGACGCCGCCGCGATCTCGCTTGCGATTGCCGCGGGCATCAACGCCGCCGTCGGCGCCGCCATCGGCGCGTCGGTGGCCATCAACGAGGTGGGCAACACGACGCGCGCGCTGGTCGACGGCGCGACCGTGGACGCACCGACGGGCGGCAGCCTGGGTGTCGTGCAGGTCACGGCCGACTCGGACGCCAAGATCGATGCGCTGGCCGTCAGCGCGGCGGGCGCCGCCTCGGTGGCGCTGTATGCCGCCGTCGCTGTGTCGGGCGCCGGCGCCGTGACGCAGAACGCGATCAGCAACACCACCGAGGCGCGCGTGCGCGGCGGCAGCCAGATCGCCCGCGGCGGCAGCGTGCTGGTGCGCGCCACCAATGACGCCGAGATCATGTCGAACTCGGTCGGCGCCGCCGTGTCCATCGCGGTTGCGCTCGGTTCGGCGTCCATCAGCTTTGGCCTCTCGCTGTCGGACAACCACATTGACAACCTGACGCTCGCCGAAGTCGACGACGCCAGCCTCGCCAGCAGCGGCAACATCACCGTGCGGGCCGACTCCACCGGGCGCGTGGACGCCTTGTCGGTGGGCGCGTCACTGTCGATCTCGGGCGGCGCCGGGGCCATCTCCATCGCCGGCGCGGCCAGCGTCACCAACAATTCCATCAGCAACGACACGCAGGCGCGGGTCACCAGCGGCTCTGACCTGCAGGGCGCGGGCGACATCCTCGTCAACGCCGGCGACGTCACCGCCATCAAGGCCGAGAACGTCGCGGCAGCGCTGGCGATCTCGGTCGCCATCGGCGGCGGCTCCATCGCCATCGCCGCGTCACCGGCCACCAACCACATCGACAACCGCGTGCGCGCCAACGTGGACGCTTCGCATGTGGCCTCGACCGGCGGGCGCGTGGACCTCACGGCCAGTTCGGACAACGACATCGAGGCCTTGTCGGTGGCCGCGGCGCTGGCCATCTCGGCTGGGGCCTACACCGGTGCTGCGGCAGGCGCAGGCGCCAGCGCCGAGAACTTCATCGGCGGCGGCGACCAGGCCGTCACACCGCAGTTGACCGAGGCGTCCATCAGCGGCGGATCGACCGTTTCTGCGGGCGCCGCGCTGGCAGTCGGCGCCAGCGACGACTCCGAGATCACGGCCATCGTCGTCGGCGTGGCCATCGCTGGTGGCGCGGGTGGCGTGGGTGTGGGCGTCTCGCTGACCGACAACCAGATCGGCGGGCTGGTGACGGCCTTCGTCGCCGACTCCTCGGCCAGCGCTGCAGCCGGCGATGTCGAGATCGCGGCCGATGCCACGCAGACGGTCGATGTGCAGTCGGTGGCCGTCGCCGCCGCCACCAGCGCCGCTGGCGCCGGTGCGCAGGCCAGCGCCACCATCAACAACACGGTATCGGCCTATGCGCGGTCCGCCAGCTTGTCGGCGAGCGGCGAGGTCAAGGTCGCTGCGAGTTCCAACCATACGGCCAGCGCCGAGACCGATGGCGCGGGCGCCGGCGGCATTGCGTTGTCCGTGGCGCTGCCCACGGTCGACATCGGCGGCAGCACGCTGGCCTCGGTGTCCGGCAGCAGCCACGTCACTGCCGGCGACGGGCTCTCGGTCACTGCGGATTCGCAGGCCGATGCCCACGCCACGGCCTTGACGGTCGTGGTGGGTGCCATCGGCGGCGCCGGCGCCGGCGCGGTCACGCATGTGCATCGCACCACCGACGCCCACCTGGGTGCGGCCTTCGACGACGCTGCGCCTGCCGGCAGCAGCATCACCGCGGGCGACGTGGTCGTGAGCGCCACCTCCGTGTCCACAGCCACCACCGATGCCTACGGCGGCGCCGGCGGCATCGGCGTCGTGGCGGTCTACGCGCCGTCGGCCACCATCGATGGCAGCACCCGCGCCTATGTGGGCCAGGGCACGACGCTGCAGGCCAACTCGCTCGACATCGACGCCAACGCGACGGAAGACGCCGTCGGCGACGCCGTCATCGTCGGCGTGGGCGGTTTCGCGCTCAACGTCGCCAAGTCCGAGGTGCTGGTCAACAGCGTGACCGAGGCCTTCGTCGGCGCGGCCCGCAACGGTCCGGTGGCCGGCGGCGCGGCCACGCTGGTGCTGGACCATGGGCTCAGCATCGACGCGTTCAACGACTCCAGCGCCAAGGCCACCGTGCGCGGTGGCGGCGGCGGCCTGATCGTGGCCAATGCCTACCAGGCCAATGCGACGGACAGCGCCAAGGTGCGCGCCTCGGTCGGTCGCAATGCCGATGTGACCGCGGGCACGCTGTCGGTCGGCAGCACCGGCAAGTTCGACACCGATGCCACCGCCTTCGTGGTGGGCGTCGGCGCGATCGGCGGCAGCGGGGCGGGCACCGACTCGCGCATCAACGCGGTGGTGGAAGCCTGGATCGGCGCGCCGGCCGGGCAGTCGCTGGCTGCCGTGGGCACGGTGGTCGATGTGGCCGGCGCCGTGGTCGTGCATGCCGACTCGGATGCCGCCGCGGTGACCGATGCGTCGGGCGGCACGGGTGACGTGGTCGGCGTGCAGGCCCTGCTGCCCAAGGCCACCGCGGCCACGCAGACGGCCGCCTGGGTGGGGTCCGGCGTGCAACTGGACGCCGCGTCGCTGGACGTCAAGGCCACCGTCGACAGCCGCAAGGCCACGGCCAGCACCGACCTGATCGCCGTCAGCCTGCTGGCCGGTGGTGCGGGTACCTCGGCCACAGCCACGGTCTCCGGCGCCGTGCAGGCCTTCGTCGGCGGCACGGCGACGACGCTGGCCGTGTCGGGCGCGCTCGACGTCGCCGCCGAGACCGCCGTGGGCAATGCCACGGCCCGCACCAAGCTCGGCGGCGGCGGCGCCGTCAGCGTGCAGGTCGCGCTGGCCAGCGCGTCCAACACCGCAGCCACGCAGGCCTGGGTGGCCGACGGCACGCAGATCACCGACGCCGGCAGCGTGTCGGTGAAGGCCGATTCCAAGGACACCGGCTACGCCACGTCCAATGTCGCCAGCGGCGGTGCCATCAGCGGGCGTGGCACGCGGGCGGACACGACGGTCACACCCAGCACCCAGGCCTGGATTGGCCGTGACGTGCGCGTCGGCACGCGCGGCGCGCTCAAGCTGGACGCGATCGCCCAGACGGCCGAGGGTGATGCCAGTGCCACCGCGGTGGGTGGCGGGCTGATCTCGGTCGGCGCGGCGGTGTCGCACATCGACATCAAGCCCACGGTGCAGGCCTGGATCGGCGGCGGCAGCACGCGCGTGGATGCCGGCGGCGATGTCTCGGTGAATGCCGAACTGCGCCAGCAGCAGAGCGGCGTGCAGCTCAACGACAACCTGGCGCACAACAGCGTCAACACCGGCACCGACAGCTTCGTCTTCAACAGCCACGGCCTCGCCACCGGCGACGTCGTGACCTACAGCCCCAACGGCGGCGCCGCCATCGGCACCGCCACCTCCGTCAGCCCGGCCGCCGGCACGCTGGTGGCCGACCGCGATTACGGCGTCATCGCCCTCGACGCCAACACGCTGGCCCTGGGCGCCGCCACCAACGGCACGGCGCTGAACGCCAGCAGCCCCTTCCCGCTGGGCGCGGGCGTCTCGGGTGTCGACACCGACCGCGACCTCATCGTCTTCGGCGGCCCGCACAACTTCAACACGGGCGACCGCATCGTCTACAGCGGTGGCGGTGCGGCTGGCAACATCGTCGCGCCGGGCTCCTACTACGTGCGCGTCATCGACGACCGCAGCATCAAGCTCGCGAGTACGCTGACCGCGCCCGTCACGTTCAACGCCACGCAGGGCGGCCTGGTCAGCAGCGGCAACCGCCTGAACCTGGCCGGCTTCGCCGACGGCGACCTGGTCACCTACCGCGCGCCAAGCAGCGCCGGCTTCAGCAGCGATGCGGTCGACAAGGCCGGCCCCAACGGCCAGGGCGAGTTCACGGCCAGCGACAACAACGAGATCTACATCAAGAACCGCATCGACACCAACGGTGACGGTGCGCCCGACACCGACGTGGGCCATGGCCTGGCGAACGGCCAGGTCGTCACCTACCGCACCAACGGCGCCAACATCGGCGGCCTGATCGACGGCGCGACCTACAAGGTGCAGGTCATCGACGCCTTCCGCGTCAAGCTCAGCGGTACCACGCAGGCCACCGTGGCCGGCCTGGTGTTCGACCGCGTCGCCAGCGCCGTCGACACCATCACCCGCAACGACGCGGGCGGCAGCTGGGTGGCCGACGGCTTCGTGGCCGGCCAGAAGATCAACATCTCAGGCACCGCCAACAACAACGGCGAGCGCACCATCGCCAGCGTCAGCGCCACCGTGCTGACCTTTGCTGGCGACGTGCTGACCGACGAGACCAGCGGCGCCACGCTGCGCAGCGCCGACATCCTGCTGGACCCCAGCACCTCGACCAGCGGCGTGCGCCACCTGCTGGTGCCGGTCACGCTGGGCGGGCTGCAAAGCGGCCTGAACTACACGGTGGTCAACAGCTCTGGCGGCAGCTTCCAGCTGCGCGGGCCGGACGGCGTCATCGTGCCCAGCATCAGCGTGGGCAATGCGCAGGGCCTGCATCAGCTCGGCAAGGAAGGCGTGGCCCTGGCCGCCAGCGGCGGCACCCAGGCCAACCACCAGTTGCGGCTGGACCTGACCAGCACCACGCCCGGTGCCGTCAACCTGCTGCTGGGCCCGGGCGGCGTGTCGCTGCGCCAGGTCAGCCCGCCCATCGGCGACGGCCAGTCGTCGGCCTCCGCGCGCGGCTCGGGCGGCGCCTTTGCCGACGTGCAGGTGCCCGAGGCCACGGCCGACTTCTTCGCCGACGTGCAGGCCTCCATCGACGCCGACCGCGTGCGCAGCGGCGGCGACGTCAGCATCACGACGCTGTCGGCCGGCTCGGTCTCGGCCTTCGGCAACAGCCGCTCCGGCGGCTTCGTGCAGGTGGGCGTGACCAACGCCAACGTCGACTACGACAGCCGCAGCAATGCCTTCGTGGGCCATGCGGCCCCGGGCGTCGTGCGCGGCCTCAGCGACGAGGGTGCCTCGCCGCAGATCAACGCCAGCGGTGTGACCATCGAGGCGGCGGGCGACTTCAAGCTCAGCGCCATCACCGACATCGCCAGCAGCGCCACCGCTTCGGGCAAGGGCGGCGGCTTCATCTCCGTGTCCGAGGCCACGGCCACCAACGACGTCATCGCACGCACCAACGCCGTGTTCGGCAGCGGCGCCACGGTGGACGCGCGCACGGTGGATGCCAGCGCGCTGGCCCGCAACATCCTGCCCATCGCCCGCTCCGAGGCCACGGCCGGCGGCTTTGCCGGCGGCGCCACGGCGCGGGCCGACAACGACGTGACCAGCAGCACGCTGGTGCTGCTGGAAGGCACGGCCGCCGGCCTGACGGCCATCACCGGCCGGCAGGGCATGGACATGGAGGCCCGCCACGTCAACGTCAACGCGGTGCGCGACCCCGATGGCCGCTGGTACGGCCTGTTCGGCGGCTCGTCCGAGCCGGGCGACAACTCCGGCAGCGTGCGCAACCTCATCGACGGTGATGCCGGCGTGGTCGTCACCGTGGCCCCGCGCCCCGGCAGCGCCACCAGCAGCGCCGTGCCCGCCGGCCCGCTCAACAACGTGGCCGGCTTCAACAGCTTGGCCCTGCTGGGCCAGGCGAACAACGGCTTCGTCAGCGACGGCATTGACCAGGAACGCCGCGCCATCGCCTGGGATTCCGACGTCGTCGTCGGTGCCGGTCCCGCGCCCGAGCTGTACGTGCGTGCCGACGGCACCATCGACCGCGCCATCAACGTCACCGTCAACGGCCAGGCCCACCCGGCGCCCGGCACGCCGGTGGGCGCGCAGATCGAGGTCGGCGACATCGCCAACAACCAGCTCGGCGAAATCGTCTTCCAGGCGCTCAGCGAGATCTCCGGCGGCCAGCAGATTGGCGGCCACTACTGGGGCACCTTCACGTTTGCCGACGGCTTCGACACGGTGCGCATCACCAACGCGTCCGACAAGCCGCTGCTGATCAACGGCATCGACCTGATCGATCCGGACGGCCAGCCGCGCGTGCACCTGGACCGTGGCGGCGAGGCGGTGACGCTGAACTTCCGCCTCAACGAGACCTACGAGCCGGCGCTGATCGACATCCGCAACCTGGGCGCGGCCGACATCACGCTGCGCTATGGCAAGAAGATCAACAACCCCATCGGCGAGACCCGCATCCTCAACACCGGCGGCAACATCCTGGCCGAGGCCGGCGCCGACCCGGCAGGCACCTACCTGATCACGACGGCCAAGCTGGGTGACGAGCACAGCGCCACCGTGCCGGCCGACTTCGAAGGCGAGACCGAGCGGCGCTATGAAGGCGTCATCGCCTTCGCCACCAACGGCGCGGCACCCGACAGCCTGACGCGCAACGATGGCGGCAGCTGGCTGGCCGAAGGCTTCGTCGTCGGCGACCTGGTCAAGATCGAGGT
This sequence comes from Roseateles sp. P1_C6, assembly GCF_056406315.1. NCBI lineage: Bacteria > Pseudomonadati > Pseudomonadota > Betaproteobacteria > Burkholderiales > Sphaerotilaceae > Roseateles > Roseateles sp. P1_C6. The sequence goes on along the minus strand of NZ_JBFUAK010000001.1, from coordinate 88,277 downwards.
GGCCGGCCAGACGCCTTATGTCGTGCAGATCGCCGCCTTCACAGGCGGCAACCAGCAGACCGCCGTGCTGAACACGTTGGAGGCGGTGGTTCCCGGCACGGCCGAGGCGCTGGTCAGCCGCTTCCACGGCATCGAGGCCCAGGGCTCGGTGGGCTCGGCGGCATCGCCGGTGCGGGTCGAGCTGATCAATGCGCCGACGCAGGTGTCGCAGACCTGGGGCGAGGCCGGTGGCAACCTGTATCTGGACCTGTCGGCCCGCTTCCGCGACGTGTTCGCCGAACCGGCGGGCGGCGTGACGCCGCACCTCGACACGCTGACCGCCGGCGGCGACACCGTCGTGCGCCTGGGCCAGAGCGTCATCGAAGGCGGCCGTGCGGCGGCCAACGGCGTGCTGGTCACGGTGCAGAACCGCCCCAGCTACCCGGAGAGCGGCACCTACTACAGCTTCTACCGCCCCGAGCCGCTGGTGGGCGGGCAGCCGGTGCGTGCGCTGTACCCGGCAGCGGCGGTGGCCACCGGCACCGCGACCGCGGTGGACGCGACCTGGACCTTCGCGCTGGCCGAGGCCGGAGAGCATGTGCGCATCCGCGCCGTCGATGCCGGCGACCCGGATGCCGACACCCGCGTCGTCAACATCCTGGGCGTCAGCAACATCGAGGCGGGCGGCGAGTTCGTCGACATCCTCACCAACGGGTTCATCGGCAGCGCGGCCGACCCCTGGCGCGAGATCGTCGCGGTGGACGCCGCCGACGGCGACGACTTGCGCGTGGGCAGCATCCGCTCCACCACCGACAGCGTGTTCCTGCTGTCGCCGCGCGGCATCGTCGACGCCGACGCGGCCGACATCGACACGACGTCGCTGGCCGACATCGGTGGCATCCACATCACGCTGACGGCGCTGACCGGTGGCGTGGGCAGCACGGCCAACTTCATCGAGACCGACCTGGTCGACAGCGTGGCCAGCGGCCTGCGCGTCGGCGACAAGAGCGGCGCGCTGACGGTGACGGCCGAGCGCTCGGTCTACATCGAGGAGATCGCCGGCAACCTGCGCGTGCACACGGTGCTGGCCAACCGCGGCGACGTGTCGCTGGCGGCCCGCGCCGGTGACATCCGCGACCAGCGCGCCGATGTCGCCGCCGACGGCGAGGACCTGCCCAACATCACCGCCCGCCGCGTCGACCTGGCGGCCCATGCCGGCAGCGTCGGCCAGTTCGGCAATGACCTCGATGTCAACAGCGGCGTGGTCGCGGGCGCCTATGTACGCGACGGCCGCGTCTACGTGCAGGGCGACGCTGGCGTCTACCTGAGCGAGACCGACCGTGAGCTGAACCTGCTGGCGGCCCGCTCGCTGGCCGGCGACATCCGCCTGACCGTGCCCGACACCGCGCTGACGCCGGTGTTCCTGAACGGCGACCCGTCCCAGGTCGTCACCACCGCCGAAGACCTCTACCTGCTGGCCAGCGATGGCGGCGAGGGCGCGCAGATCGCCCAGGGCGATGCGCTGGTCGTCAGCACCGGCGAGGCCGTGGCCGCGCTGAGCGTCGTGCTGTGGGTGGGCGACAACGTGGTGACCCAGTCGGTCAACCGCGTGCTGGCCGGCACCGGCATCCAGATCCGCGGTGACGAGCGCCGCAAGGCCGACGGCACTCTCGATCCGACCGACCCCGACGTGGGCTTCGGCAGCACCATGCTGCTGCGCGGCACCATCGGCAAGTCGGGTGCCCCGGCCGACCTGGCCCAGGCCAATGCCAACGCCAAGACCTTCACGCAGATCTTCGGCAACGACGACAGCGACAGCTTCCTGTTCTACGAGACCGACCTCGACGCCAACACCAGCGCCTACGGCAGCGCCACGGTCACCGCCGGCGCCAGCCTGCCCACGGCCAACAGCGACGGCGAGGACCGCTTCACCGTCACGCGCCTGGGCTCCATGCACGTGGACCGCTTTGGCCTCGGCGACACGCTGACGCTGGACGGCCAGGCCGACACCGACACCGTGGTGGTCTACACGACCGGCAGCCAGGGCGCCGAGCGCAACCACGTCATCAACGTGCTGGACACCGGCGCGCCGGACGACGGCGTGGACGAGCTGTCCATCTACGGCATTGACGGCAGCGCCGCCGCCGGCGCCACCGACGACATCTTCCTGCTGCGCCGTAGCACCAGCATTCCGTCCGAGCTGGCCACGGCGCCGGCCTTCGTCGCGCTGCTGCACGGCACGCTGGACCAGGCCCGCACGGCCAGCGCCGATGGCAGCGTGCGCTCGCAGGCGGTGCAGCGCATCAACTACGACGCCAGCCTCAACGGCCGCCTGCAAGTCTTAGCCCTGGGCGGCAACGACTTCTTCGCCGTCGACGACAACAGCGCCATCACCAGCCTGGACGGCGGCAGCGGCGACGACGCCTTCCAGATCGGCCAGCTCTACGGCAGCCAGCGCCAGCCGGCCAACCTGCCGGCCAGCGATGCCTTCGAGACCATCGCCACCACGCGCGGCTATGTCAGCCGCGGCGCATCGGCGCCGCTGGTGGCCCAGGGCGGCAGCGGCAACGACAGCTTCAACGTCTACGCCAACAAGGCCGAGCTGCGCCTGGAAGGCGATGCCGGCGACGACGTCTTCATCGTCCGCGCCCTCGCGCTGGCGCAGACGGACGCCAGCGGCAACATCAAGCTGGGCGCCGACGGCGTGGCCCTGCCGCTGCTGACCAGCGATGTGTCCACTGCGGCGCAGATGAATGTGCGCCCCGGCGACGGCAACGACACGGTGCAATACAACATCAACGCGCCGGTGTCGGTGGATGGTGGCAGCGGCTTCGACAAGGTCGTCGTGCTGGGCACCGAGTTCGCCGACAACTTCGTCATCACCGAGAACGGGGTGTTCGGCGCCGGCGTCAACGTGCGCTTCCAGAACATCGAGGTGCTGGAGGTCGACGGCCTGGAGTCCGACGACGACTTCTACGTGCTCGGCACGCCGGTGGGCGTCATCACCCGCGTCATCGGCGGCCTGGGCAGCGACAGCGTCAACGTGGGCGGCGACGTGGCCGAACCCATCGTCATGCAGCAGCTGGAGGGCAGCTCCAGCAGCATCGGCCACAGCGTCTCGGCGCCCGGCTCGCTGTACGACGGCATCGCGGTCGACGGCATCGACCCGACCGTGGCCCAGGCCAGCACCGGCGCCGTCGTCATCCGCGAGAGCGGCGGCAGCACCGAGGTGCGCGAAGGCCTGACCGGCAATGCCGCCAGCGTGGACAGCTACCAGGTGCGCCTGGCCTCCCGGCCGGCGGAGGGCGTGGCGGTGTACGTCACCGTCTCCGCGGCCCGTTCCAACCGCGAGGAGCTGTTGGCCGGCGGCGACGGCCTGTGGCTGGCGCGCACGCTGCCCTCGGGCTTCACGCGTGACGTGGCCATCGACGGCCATACCGTGGTCACGCCCGACCGCGCGCTGGTGCTGAAGTTCACGTCCGCCAACTGGCACCAGGAACAGGCGGTGCAGGTCTACGGCGTCGGCGACGCGCTGGCCGAAGGCGAGCGCACCGTCACCGTCAACCACTGCGTGCGGGCGATTGCCGAAGACCCGTCGCTGAACAGCGCCGCCAACGACCAGGCAGCGTCCATCGCCACCTTCGACTTCGCCAAGGTGCGCAATGTCGAGGTGAAGATCGTCGACGACGACGCGCCCGAGCTGATCTTCACGCAGAGCGACGGTGGCACGCTGGTGCTGGAAGGCAGCCTCGTGCCCGACGCCGGCGGCTTCACGCCCGGCATCGCCGACAGCGTCAACCTGCGCCTGGGCCAGGCGCTGACCGGCAGCCAGACCGTCACCGTCACGCTGACGTACGACGCGCAGCAGGTCACGCTGGGCGGCGCCGGTGTCACGCTGCTGGGCGGCGGGCAGGCGCGCGTTACTTTTGACTCAGGCAACGCTGCCAGCGGCATCAGCATCGCCGTCACGGCGGTGGACGACGCCACCCGCGAGGACTTCAAGCGCAGCTTCGTCAACGCCGCCGTCAGCGCCACCAATGGCGCGCCGGCCTATGCCGGCCAGCTCGCGCAACTGGCCATCAGCGTGCATGACGACGACGCCCCGGGCGTGCTGGTGCTGCAAAGCGGCGGCAGCACCCAGGTCGTCAAGGACGATGCCGCCACGCCGGGCGACCAATCGGTGGGCGACAGCTACACCGTGCGCCTGACCCAGGCGCCGGTGGGCGATGTCGTCGTGGCCATCAACACCGATGGCCAGGTGCTGACGGCGCCTGCGTCGCTGACCTTCAACGCCAGCAACTGGTACCTGCCGCAGACCGTCAACGTGACGGCCAATGCCGCCTTCGACCCGGCCAGCCTGCCCATCGACCCGACCACGCAGAAGGTCTGGGCGCCGCAGCAGCATCTGCTGACCAAGCTGGGCGGCCCGCTGTCCGTCGTGGGCGGCACGCTGGGCGAGCGGGCGCTGATGCCCGCTGTGCTGCTGCCGGCCGAGCTGAACGCGCCGCTGCTGCAGATCGGCACGCAGCCCGACGAGCGCGACCAGATCGACACGCTGAACATCTTTGACGACGCCAGCCGCGAGGACAAGGTGGGCGTGCTCAGCGCCACCGGCCTGACGGGCTTCGGCCTGGCGCCAGACCTGGTGGTGGGCGCCAACAGCTTCGGCGAACCCGGTGTCTTCCCCGGCGGCATCACCTGGGGCGACGCCGCCACCGGCAAGTCCGGCATCGAGGTGCTGAACCTGCTGATGGGCGAGGGCAACGACCGCCTCACCATCACCGGCACGCTGGTGCCGGCCGACGAGGGCCGCGACGCCAACCGCGGCCCGGCCCGCCACGGCACGCTGACCACCGTGCATGGCGGCGGTAACCTGGCCCTGACGCCGGGCGGCAGCGCCATCAGCGGCGACACCATCACCGTCACCGGTGGTGCCGGCGCCAGCTCACCGCTGGTGGTCTACGGCGACACGTCGCAGGACGGCACCTGGTACAGCGGCATCGCCAGCCAGACCAGCCGCGGCGACAACCTCGTGCTGGGCCCCAAGCTGTTCGACCAGGTCGGCACGGCGGACGACCTGTTCCGCTTCCCTCGCGCCAACCCCTTCCACCAGGCCGGCAATGACGTCATCGACGCCAGCGCGCTGTTCACCGGTGCCGATGCCAACAGCACCACGCTGGGCATCGTCGTCTACGGTGGCGCCGGCAACGACACCATTCTCGGCACGGGCGCGGGCGACCACCTGGCCGGCGGCTCGGGCAACGACCGCATCCTCGCCAACGGCGGCCAGGACATCGTCTACGGCGACTCCGGCTTCAACGTCGACCCCATCACCCGCACGCTGGTGGTGGTGACGGCCGATGCCGGCGTCGGCACGCTGCCCTTCGGCCCGGTGCGCGATGGCCTGGTGGCCGGCGCGGACAGCATCGAAGGCGGCACCGGCGACGACATCCTCTTTGGCGACCACGGCGTGGCGCAGCAGGACGTGCCGCGCGGCCGGGTCTACGCCGACTGGGCCGCGGCCAGCGGCCGGGCGGCGGTGTTCGGCTATGCCACCGGCAATGCCAGCATCAGCCAGTTCAGCCTGGCGGCCAGCGACAAGCTGCTGACCACCGGCTTCATCCAGGATCTGCGCACCGCGCAGCCTGGCAACGGCGCGGCTGACGACATCCTGGGCGGCGCCGGTCGCGACCGCATCTTCGGCGGCAACGGCGGCGACGTCATCGACGGCGGCGCCGAGTCCGACGTCATCTTCGGCGACCAGGGCCACCTCAGCTACCTGGGTGCCGACTACTTCGGCAACGTCGAGACCGGCTTGGCCGGTCTGGGCACGCTGGACCTGCTGGAAAGCGTGGACACCGCGGCCGCCTTCGGCGCGGCCGACACCATCACCGACGACGCCGGCAACGACATCATCGTCGGCGGCCAGGGCGGCGACAGCATCGATGCCGGCGCCGGCCAGAACATCGTCTTCGGCGACCACGGCCGCATCCTGGGCGTGGACAGCGGCGCCAACCGCCCGGTGGGCACGCCCGCCGGCACGGACGACGACTACCAGGTGCAGGTGCTGGGCCTGGTCACGTCCATCGACTGGGGCGCCGTCAACGGCGCGGCCAACGAGTTCGGCAACGGCAATGACAGCATCCGCAGCGGCGTCGGCCGCGACATCCTCATCGGCGGCGGCGGCGACGACCTCATCGAGGCCTCCGCCAGCCAGGGCGGCACGGCCGCGCTGGACGGCAGCAACATCGTCTTCGGCGACCACGGCCTGGTGGACTACCTGGCCTCCGAGATCCTGCAGGGCAGCGCGCTGAACCCGCAGCGCACCGACGACATCGACCGTGTCTGGTCCATTGCCGCGGCCAGCCGCATCGGCGGCGCCGACCGCATCACGACCGGCAACCGCCACGATCTCGTCATCGGCGGCACCGGCGCCGACGTGGTCCAGGCCGGCGACGGCCACAACATCGTCTTCGGCGACAACGGCCAGATCAGCACCGGCACCGTGGACGACGCAGCCACGCCGTTCTCGGTGCACCTGTTCACGGTGCAGACCATCGCGTCCATCGCCTTCGTGGACGCCGACAACGGTGCCGACACCCTCACGGCCGGCAGCGGCAACGACGTGCTGCTGGGCGGCGGCGCGGGCGACGAGATCCGTGCTGGCGCGGGCGCCGATCTGGTCTTCGGCGACCAGGGCTTGGCCGAAGGTGTGGCCGGGGCCTACCTGCCCGAGCAGAGTCTGCCGGCGCTGGCGCCGGAACTGCTGCTGGCCGGCCAGCGCACGCTGGCCTTCACGGCCATCAATACGACCACCAACATCGGCAGCGGCGACGACCTGGTTTACGGCGAGGATGGCAGCGACATCATCCTGGGCCAACAAGGGCAGGACGTCGTGTTCGCCGGCAACGGCGACGACATCGTCATCGGCGGCAGCAACGTGGTGGGCGCGCTGGACGGCGACGATCGCCTGGACGGCGGCGCCGGCCACGATGTGATCGCCGGCGACAACGCCGACATCTACTTCCGCCCCGACAACCTGGACGTGCGCTTCGCCACGCTGACCGGCGCCACGCTGTACAGCGAGGTGGCCGGCGCCAGCGAAGGCCGCTCGCAGACGGTCTCGGTCGACGCGCTTGGCCGGCCGCTGAATGCCGACCCGGACGGCGTGCTGCCCGCAGCCGCCACGGCGCAGCGGCCCACGCACCGCGAATACCGCATCCGCCTGCTGGACCACAGCGCCGCGCTGGAGCAGCAGGCCGACAACCCGGCCATCCGCGTCTGGGGTGACGACCGCATCGCCGGCGGCGCGCAGGACGACGAGATCTTCGGCCAGCTGGGCGACGACGTCATCGAGGGCGACGCCTCCATCCTCGGCGCGCCGGTCGGCGCGAGCATCACGGCCGGCGGCGCGCTGATCGTGCAGGCGTCGGTCGAGAACCTGACCAGCGACGGCGACGACTACATCGAAGGCGGCGGCGGCAACGACGTGGTCTTCGGCAACCTGGGCCAGGATGACATCATCGGCGGCAGCTCCAGCCTGTTCGGCCTGGCCACGCCGACGCTGCGCCCCGACGGCGCCGACATCCTGTTCGGCGGCGCCGGCCGGCGCCTCGACCGCAACACGCTGGGCACCGGCGGCGAGTCGCGCACCAGCCTGATCGCCGAGCACGCCTTCGACGCCGACGTCATCACCGGCGACAACGCGGTCATCCTGCGCGTGCTGGGCGCCAACGGCCAGCCACTGCAATTCGCCTACGACGCCACGGTGGACATCGGCTCCAACCCGGCCAACCCGCAGGCCACCGAGCAGCGCGGCAGCGAACGCATCGTCGTGCGCACCTTCGACCTGCTGGATTACACGCCGGGCAACGACGCGGCGGCCATCGGCGGCAACGACCTCGTCAAGGCCGAGGACGGCGACGACATCGTGCACGGCGGGCGCGGCAACGACGTGCTCTACGGCGACGGCTGGGACGACGACCTCTACGGCGGCACCGGCAGCGACCGGCTGTTCGGCGGCAGCGGCGAGGACGGCCTGGTCGGCGACGACGGCCGCATCTCCACCAGCCGCAACGGCGTGGCCGAGCCGCTGTACGGCATTGCCGCCAGCACCGAGCGCATGATCGAGTTGCCCGGGCCGTTCACCGGCGCGGTGGTCGACCTCAGCGGCTACATCAAGAAGACCGTCAACCTGCTGGCCTGGGAAGGGCAGGGCGGTGACGACGTCGTCTACGGCGGCCTGGGCGACGACTTCATCCACGGCGGCGATGGCAACGACGCGCTGTCCGGCGCCGAGGCGCTGGCGCCGTTCTACGACGATGTGCGTGCGGCCACCGCGGCACCGTTGCAGTACGACACCGTCACGCGCAAGCTCGACTTCTACGACGCCGAACATCCGCTGCTGAAGGTGGACGGCTTCCTGCTGAACTTCGACGCCTTTGACCGCGGCGTGTTGATCGAGGACGGCAAGGACTGGATCTTCGGTGACGGCGGCCATGACGCGCTGTTCGGCGGCACCGGCCACGACCGGCTGTTCGGCGGCCTGGGCGACGACTACCACCAGCTCGACGACAACCTCGACACCAACGGCGGCGCGAACGACGAGACCGACGACGCCACCGACGTGCAGAACACCGGCGGCACCGGCGACTTCGCCTACGGCGGCGGCGGCCTGGACGTGTTGATCGCCAACACCGGCCACGACCGCATGTTCGACTGGACCGGCGAGTTCAACAGTTTCATCGTGCCCTTCGCCCGCTTCGGCGCGCCGACGGTCAACCGCCTGCTGGCGCCGCACGCGCAGGCGTTCATCACCGAGCTGGCCTATGCCGGCGGTGCTGACCGTTCGCTGGCCGAACCGCACGGCGAGATCGGCCTGGTGAACCAGGACGACCCCGAGTGGAATGAGCAGCACGGCGCCCCGCGCGACCCGCAGCCCGGCAACGGCCATGCGCGCTATGACGACTCCGGCGGCAAGGAAGACGACCGCACGCTGGCGCCGCTGCAGACGGCCCATGGCAGCACGCCCAGTGGTGGCGTGCCAGCAGCGCCGGACACGGCGGTCATCCAGGTCGAGAGCGCGATCAATGCCCTGGTGCGCCTTGCACCGACGGTGGCAGAGGACGCCGACGAGCCCACCGGTCCGTCGCTGGTCGCCGGCACATCGCTGGTGCTGACCTACCTGGTGCGCAACCTCAGCCCCGACGGCGCGCCCATCGGCGACGTCACGCTGCTCGACGATGCCGGCACGCCCGGCGTGTCGGGCGACGACATCGTGCCGCTGTACGTCAGCGGCGACGATGGCGACCGCCTGCTGGAGGTCGGCGAGACGTGGCTGTTTGCCGCCCCGGCGGGCAGCGTGGCCAAGGCCGGCCTGCAACGCCACGTGGCCACGGTGCTGGGCACGTCGGCCGCGGGCAATCCGCTGCAGGACAGCGACCTGGTGCACTACAACGTCAACGGCACGCCGCAGCCGGTCATCCGCATCGAGAAGGCGCTGAACGCCGTGGACCCGTCCAACCCCACGGCCGCCGAAGACGCCGACGCCGGCCCCGGCCCGACGTTGCTGATCGGCACGCCCATCACCTGGACCTACCTGGTGTTCAACGACGGCGCCGAGGCCTTGATGCTGACGTCCATCGTCGACGATGCCGGCACGCCGGCGCTGGCCGGCGACGACTTCACGCCCGCGGCGGTCACCGTCAATGTTGGCGGCGTGCTGTTCAACATTGGCGACGCCGACCACGACAACCGCATCGACAGCGGCGAGGTCTGGCGCTTCACGTCGGCCGGCACGCCGGCGGGCGGCTATCGCGCCGTGAGCGGCACCTACGTCAACCTGGCCACGGTGCGAGGCACGGGCGTCGTCAGCGGCACCGCCGTGCAGGACAACGACCCGGCGTATTACACCGGCGCGCTTGCCACCCCCGTGGTGGGCGTGCGGCTGGAGAAGTCGGTGAATGCGGTCGATCCGAACGCACCCACGACCTACGAGCAGGCCGATACCGCGACGGGCCCGATCCTGACCACGGGCAGCGCGGTGGTCTGGACCTACCAGCTGTTCAACACCGGCGAGCGCGCCGTCTCGGTGACATCGCTGCGCGACGACGCCGGCACGGCGGCCGCCACGGGCGACGACTTCACGCCCGCGGCCGTGCTGGCCACGGGCACCAGCTTCAACGTCGGCGACCTCGACCGCGACAACCTGCTGGACCTCAGCGAGGTCTGGCTGTACCGCGCCACCGGCATGGTGGGCAGCGGCCAGTACGCCAATACCGCGCTGGCCACGGTCAAGGACCCGACCAGCACCACCGTGGCCAGCAGCAGCGACATGGCCTACCACTACGGCAGTGCCGCAGGCATCGGCCTGGTCAAGTCGGTCAATGCGGCCAAGCCCTTCGGCCCCAGCCCCACCGAGGACGCCAACAACCCGGCCACGCCGGTCGTCGTGCAGGCGGGCTCCACGGTGGTCTTCAGCTACGTGGTGCGCAACACCGGCAGCGATCCGCTGCGTGACATCGTGCTGGTGGATGACGCCGGCACGGTCGGCGTGCCTGGCGACGACTTCATGCCCGCGCCGGTGACCTCGCTGTCCGGCGGCGTGGCCTACAACGTCGGCGACGCCAACCGCAACGGCCTGCTGGACCGCAGCGAAACCTGGCTGTACAGCGCCAGCCGCACGGCCGCGCCGGGGGCGTACACCAACTACGCCACGGTCACGGGCACCAACACCCGCACGCAGACGCTGGTGCGCGACGACGACCCGGCCAACCTGTTTGGCGCCGTCGCCACGCTGGACATCGAGAAGGCCATCAACGCGGCCAACCCGCTGTTGCCGACCGCAGCGGAGGACGCCGACGACGCGGCCAACCCGCTGCCGCTGAACCTCGGCACGCCCATCACCTTCACCTACCTGCTGCGCAACACCGGCAACGGGCCGCTGACGGTGACTTCGGTGCGCGACGATGCCGGCACGCCTGGCGTGACGACGGACGACTTCACGCCGGCCGCGCTGCTCAGCGGTGGCTTCAACATCGGCGACGCGGACCGCGACAACCTGCTGGATGTGGGCGAGACCTGGCGCTACACCTCGGCCGGCACCACCGCCGGCTACACGGTGGCGCAGAGCGGCCTGCACACCAACGTCGTCAAGGCCACGGGCACCGATGGCCGCACCGGCGCTACGGCGACCGACAGCGACAGCGCCAGCTACCTGGGCCAGGCCGGCGGCGTGCGCATCGTCAAGTCCGTCAACGCGCTGCACCCGACCGCGCCGACCCGCTACGAAGACGCCAACGGCGCCACCGGTCCCGTGCTGCAGGTGGGTACGCCGGTGGTCTGGACCTACCAGGTCTTCAACCAGTCGGGCGTGGTGCTGGACATCGTCGACCTGACCGACTCCGATGGCTTCACGCCGGTGCTGATCGGTGGCGACACCGACCCCGACGGCCGCCTGGGCATCGAGGAAGTGTGGCTGTTCAGCTCGGCCGGCGTCATCAACGCGCCGACGCTGGCCACGCTGGGCCAGCACGTCAACACCGCCACGGTGGTGGCCGCTCCGCTGGACGGCAGCGATGTGCGCTACACCGACACCGACCTGGCCTACTACCTCGGCACCGCGGTCAGCGGCCAGGCGGGCATCCGCGTCGTCAAGGCCATCAACGCCGTCGACCCGACGCGGCCCACCGCGCTGGAGGACGCCAACGACCCCGACCGCCCGGTGCTGCTGCAGGCCGGCGCGCTGCCGGTTTGGACCTTCCAGGTGCAGAACACCGGCACCCGCACGCTGTCGGGCATCACGCTGGTCGACGACGCCGCCACCGACAACCCCAGCGACGACTTCGCACCCGCGCAGGTGCTGCGCGGCCAGAAGAACGTCGGCGACACCGATGGCGACGGCCTGCTGGACCCGGGCGAGAGCTGGCTCTACACGTCCAAGGGCGTCAACAACCGCGCCATGGTGGAGGGCGCCTACGTCAACGTGGCCCAGGTCAGCGGCATCGACGCGGTCAGCGGTGCGGTGGTGCGCGACGACGACCCGGCCTACTACGCCGTCACCTCGGCGGTGCACAGCATGGGGCGCATGACCGGCGGCGGCAGCATCTACACCGCAGACGGCATGCGCGTCACGCATGGCTTCGAGCTGCATTGCGACATCGACACGGGGTCCAACAATCTGGAGGTCAATTTCGAGGGCAACCGCTTCCACCTGGAGCAGCTCACCAGCGTGCGCTGCTACGACGACCCACTGCTCGATCCGCTGCCGCGTCCGGCGCCCTTCGACACGCTGGTGGGCTCGGGCACCGGGCGCTTCAACGGCGTGGCGGGCTACAAGATCTGGTTCACGCTGACCGACAACGGCGAGCCCGGCCGCACCGATTTCGCCAGCCTGGAGATCCGCGACCCGCAAGGCCGGCTGGTGCTGTTCGTGGCCGGCAACCTGCACAACGGCAACCAGCAGGCGCACCCTGACAACGGCCCGGCGCTGCTGCTGGCCGATGCGGCGCCGGTGGCTGCCGCGGCGGCCTCCGCCCGCACGCTGGGCGAACCGCAACTGGCCAACCTGGTGGCTCAGGCCAAGCAGGCCTGGGTGGACGCCGGCATCACGGCCGCGCAGCGGGCCCAGCTGGACGCGGTGCAGGTGAAGGTGGCCGACTTGCCGGGGCTGACCCTGGGCCAGGCCGACGCGGGCCGCATCAGCATCGACAGCGACGCTGCCGGCTGGGGCTGGTTCGTCGACGCCACGCCGCAGGACAGCCGTGAGTTCCAGCAGACCGCCACGGGACTGGCGGCCGTGTCCGGGCCTGCAGCCGGCCGCATGGACCTGCTCAGCGTGCTGACCCACGAGATGGGCCATGTGCTGGGCCAGGCCCATGCGGAAGACGGCGTCATGCACGACCACCTGGGCGCGGGCGAGCGCGCCGCGGCAGCGGGCACCGCGACGCCGGCTGCTGCGGGCCTGCCGGCCATCGATGGGCAGGCTGCTGCCACGTCGGCCGGCCCGGCCTCGGCCTTCAGCATCGACTGGACCGCGTCACCCGTGCGCGAGCCGGTGCTGGCTGCCGTGGCCGCGCGCGGCAAGCCGCTGAGCTGGCAGGACCGCTTCGTCAGCCACCTGGGCGCGACATCGCAGCGGCTGGACCCGAACGCCGCGCTGCGCCTGCACCTGGACGTGGCGCCCTCGGTGACCCACAAGCTGCGCGTGCTGGAGGAAACCGCCACGTGACCACTCCGCCCGCCACCCATCCCTCCTCGAACGGAAAGCATGCATGCCCAAGCAATTGCTGATCTATGAGTCCGCCGTGCCCGTGTCGGCGTCCCGCCACGGCAGCGTGTCGCTGGAGCCCAGCCCGGGCTATGGCTTCTCGGCCGGCATCAATGCGGTGCCGCTGATGGCGGTGGAGTTCCCGCGCGCGGCGGTCGAGTACGCCATCGTCTTCACTGTCAACGCGGACGAGGTTGTGCCGGTGGTGGTGCTCGGCGTGCGCGGCGACCAGAACCTCTTCCTGTCGCCCGACGCCCAGTGGAAGGCCACCTACGTGCCGGCCTTCATCCGCCGCTACCCATTCGTGTTCTCGCGCAGCGCCGATGGCAAGACGCACACGCTGTGCATTGACGAGACCCACCCGGGCGTCAACCGCGAGGGCCGCGGCGAGCGCCTGTTCAGTGAAGCCGGCAAGCCCACCGCGTTCGTCGAGCGGGTGCTGCAGTTCCTGCAGGAGTACCAGAGCCAGTTCGAGCGCACGCGCCAGTTCGGCCGCCGTGTGCACGAGCTGGGTCTGCTGGAGGCCATGCAGGCGCAGGTGACCACGCCCGGCGGCGAAAAGCGGTCCTTGAACGGCTTCTACGCCGTCAACCGCGCCAAGCTGCGCGCATTGGACGCGCAGGCGCTGGCGGGCCTGGCGCGCAACGACGAACTGGAACTGCTCTACCTGCAGATGCTGTCGATGCGCAACTTCGCCGATGTGAAGGACCGCTTCATCAGCAGCCTCACCGACGAAGAGACGCCACCGGCCGTCAACGCGCCGCAGCCTGATCCGCTGCCTGCATGACCCAGAACAGCGCACCCGTCTATTCCCTGGCGGACGAGCAGCGCACGCGCAGCGAGTCCGCGGCCTGGTCCAGCTTCACCACCACCGGCGACACCGCCGAGCTGTACGCCGCCTGGCTGGTGCTGCTGGCCGCGCGCATCCCGCGCTCGCGCGCGGCGCTGTTGCTGACGCGCGAGAGTGCCGTCGGCGCCTTCGCCGTGGCCGCCGTCTGGCCCGACCCGCGCCGCGACCTGCAATACCTGTCGCCGGTGGCGCAGCAGGTGTTGCAAGCCCGGGAGGGCGTCGTCAGCGCACCCGGCGGCGGGCAACCCCCGGGCGCCGACGGCGTGGCCCACGTGGGCTACCCGATCGAGGTGGCCGGCGAGCTGTGCGGCGCCGTGGTCTTCGACCTCGGCCCGGGGCCGCTGGCCGATCTGCAGACGGCGCTGCGCGACATCCACTGGGGCGTCGCCTGGCCCATGCAGCATTTCGGCCTGCAGGCGCTGGCCGCAAGGCAGGTGGAGCTGGCGCGCGTGTCGCTGCTCAACGACGCGATGGCCACGGCCATGCAGCATGCGCAGCTGCAGCCGTCGGCGCTGTCGGTGGTCAACGAGCTGGCACAGCGGCTGCGCTGCGACCGCGTCTCGGTGGGTTTCGAGCAAGCGGGGCAGGTGACGCCGCTGGTGATGTCCAACACGGCCAGCTTCGATGCGCGCTCCGACCTGGTGCGCTGGCTGGGCGAGGCCATGGACGAGGTGCTGGACCTGGGCGTGCCGGTGCAGCTGCCGGTGCCAGCCGACGAACCGCTGGGCGCGCTGGCGCACCGCGAAACCGCCCGGCAACTGGCTGTGCAGGCCATGCTGTCGGTGCCGGTGCGCGACCAGGGCCAGACCATCGGCGTGCTGAGCTTCGAGCGCATCGCCGGCCCGGCGTTCAGCGAGGCCGAGGCCCGGCAGGCCGCGGCGCTGGGTGTGCTGCTGGGCCCTTACTGGGGCCAGCAGCGCTGGCGCGAGCGCGGCATGCTGGCGCACTGGCGCGACGCGGCGCGCAACGCCACGCGCGAGCTCAGCGGCCCGCAGCGGCCCGGGCTGAAGCTGGTCGGGCTGGTGGGTGCGGTCGCGCTGGCCGCGCTGGCGCTGTGGCAGACCGACTACCGCATCGCCGCACGCACGGTGGTGGAAGGCGCCACGCAGATCGCCGCCGTCGCGCCCTTCGACGGCTTTGTGGCCGAAGGCCTGGTGCGCGCCGGTGACACCGTGCGCAAGGGCCAGCCGCTGGCGCGCCTCGACGACCGCGACCTGCGCCTGGAGCGCAGCCGCTGGTCGGCCGAGCGCGAACAGCTGCAGCGCCGCTACCAGGTCGCGCAGTCGCAGGCCGACCGCGCGGCCATGGGCGTGCTGGCCGCGCAGGTCAACCAGGCCGACGCCCAGCTCGCGCTGGCCGAGGAGCGCCTGGCGCGCACGACGCTGGTCGCGCCCTTTGACGGCCTGGTCGTCGCGGGCGACCTGAGTCAGCAGATCGGCGCGCCGCTGCAGACCGGGCAGACCTTGTTCGAGGTCGCGCCGTTGCAGGGCTTTCGCGTGATGCTGCAGGTGGACGACCGCGACATTGCTGCGCTCGCGCTGGGCCAGCGTGGTGAGCTGCTGTTGTCGGGCCTGCCCGACAAGCCGCTGGCCATCCGCGTGCAGCGCATCACGCCGGTGTCCACGCAGCAGGACGGTCGCAACGTGTTCGCCGTGGAGGCCAGCATCGATGGCGCACCCCAGGTCAGCCTGCGCCCCGGGATGCAGGGCATCGGCAAGGTGGTGGTGGGCGAGCGCAGCCTGCTGTGGATCTGGACGCACGGGCTGCTGGACTGGGTCCGGCTGACGTTCTGGGCCTGGGCGCCCTGACGGCATGGCCAGCCCCGACGCCCCGCTCGAAAGCGGCCTCTGGTACCGCGTGGCCGACCTGCGGCCGCGGCTGGTGGCGCGGGCCCGGCTGCACCGCCACCGCTATCGCGGCGGCGTCTGGTACCTGCTGCAAGACCCGGCATCCGGCCGCGTGCACCGCTTCACGCCGGCCGCGCGCCTGGTCATCGCGGCGATGGACGGCCAGCGCAGCGTGCGCGAGCTGTGGGAGATCACCAGCTCCCGGCTCGGCGACGACGCGCCCACGCAGGACGAACTCATCCAGCTGCTGGGCCAGCTGCATGGCGCCGACCTGTTGGCCACGGACGTGCCGCCCGATGCGCTGGAGCTGTTCGACCGCAGCCAGCGCGAGGCCAGCGCGCGGCGCCGCCGCTCGTGGGTCAACCCCATGGCCATCCGCATCCCGCTGTGGGACCCGGGCCGCTGGCTGGACCGCCATGCCGGAGTCTGGCGCCGGTTGTGGAGCCGTGGCGCCGGCCTGCTGTGGCTGGCGGTGGTGCTGCCGGCCCTGCTGCTGCTGCCGTCGCAATGGGGCGAGCTGAGCGGCAACCTGTCCGACCGCGTGCTGCAGGCCGACAACCTGCTGCTGATGGCGCTGGTGTTCCCGCTGATCAAGCTGCTGCACGAGCTGGGCCACGCCACGGCGACGCGCGCCGCGGGCGGCGAGGTGCACGACATGGGTGTGATGTTGCTGGTGCTGATGCCGGTGCCCTACGTTGATGCGTCGGCAGCCAACGTGCTGCGCTCGCGCTGGCAGCGCGCGCTGATCGGCGCGGCGGGCATGGTGGTGGAGCTGTTCATCGCCGCGCTGGCCTTCTACGCCTGGCTGCTGCTGGAGCCCGGGCTGGCGCGCGCCGTCTGCTTCAACGTGGTGTTCGTGGCCGGCCTGTCCACGCTGGTCTTCAACGGCAACCCGCTGCTGCGCTACGACGCTTACTACATCCTGGCTGACCTGGCCGAGCTGCCCAACCTGGCCTCACAGTCGGCGCGCTACTGGGGCTACCTGCTGCAGCGCCACCTGCTGCGGCTGCGCGACGTGGAGTCGCCCGCGCACACGCGCGCCGAGCGGCTGTGGTTCGGCCTCTACGGCCTGGCCTCGGCGGTGTACCGGCTGTTCGTGTCACTGGCGATCGCGCTGTTCATCGGCTCGCGCTTCTTCTTCGTCGGCGTGCTGCTGGCGCTGTGGGCGGTGGCCATGATGACCGTGGTGCCTCTGTTCAAGGCTGCCAAGGCGCTGCAGGCCCAGCCCGAGGTGCGTGAGCGCCGCGGCCGCGTGCTGGCCGCCGTGGCCGGCAGCGTGGCGCTGCTGCTGCTGGCGGTGGGCGTGCTACCGCTGCCCAACCGAACGGTCGCGCAGGGCGTGGTGTGGCTGCCCGAGCAAAGCCTGGTGCGCGCCGCCGCGCCGGGGTTCTTCCGCAGCTTCGAAGCGGAGCCGGGCAGCCTGGTCGAGCCGGGCCGCGTGCTGGCGCGCTGCATCGACCCGGCGCTGGACGCCGAACTGCGCCTGCTGCGGGCGCGCGTCAATGAGCTGGAGGCCAGCTACGCGGCCGAGTTCGTCGTGGACCGCGCGCGCGCCGAGATTGTGCGCGAGCAGCTGCTGCTGGCCCAGGCCACTTGGCAGCGCGCCCAGCAGCGGGCGCAAGGCCTGCTGATGCTGGCGGCGGCGCCGGGGCGCTTCACCGTGCCGCGCGCCAGCGACATGCCGGGCCGTCACCTGCGCCAGGGCGAGGTGCTGGGCTATGTGCTGGGCGACGCGCCGCCGGTGGTGCGCGTGGTGCTGGACCAGAGCGCCGTGGATGCGGTGGCCTCGTCCACGCTGACCGTCCAGGTGCGCCGGGCCAGCGAGACCGCTCACGTGCTGCCGGGTCGCGTGCTGCGCCAGGTGCCCGCCGGGCGCGACGAGGTGCCCAGCCAGGCGCTGACGCCCTCGGGTGGCGGCAGCATCGCGGTCGACCCGCGCGACCCCAAGGGCTTGCGCACGCTGGACCGGGTGTTCCAGCTCGACGTTGGCGTCGACGCACTCACCGGCCAGGTGCTGCGCTATGGCGAACGCGTGCAGGTGCGCTTCACGCACGAGCCGGCGCCGCTGGCCGCCCAGCTCTGGCCCGTGCTGCGGCGGCTGTTCCTGCGGCATTTCGATGTCTGAAGCGCTGCTGCTGCGGCTGCGTCCGCGCGACCTCGCCAGCGGGCGGCCCTACGCCGAACGCGACGAGCGCACACCCGCCTGGCACGACGAACTGGCGTTGGGCTTGTGGCATGGCTGGGTGCGCCCGGCGCTGCAGCCCTTTGGCGGCGCTGCGGCCGGCGCGCGCCGCGTCGTGCGGCTGGCGCGCGGCCTGGAGGCCGAGATGGCCGCGCTGGACGAGCCGCAGCTGCGCCAGCGCGCCGCGCTGCTGCGCCACGCCCTGCGGCGCAGCCGTTTCGGCGTCGACGCGGTGGCCGCCTTCTTCGCGCTGGTGCGCGAGGTCGCCGGCCGCGTGCTGGGCAAGCGCCACTACGACAGCCAGTTGCACGCCGGCTGGCTGCTGCTGCACGGCAGCCTGGCCGAGATGGCCACCGGCGAGGGCAAGACCTTTGCCGCCACGCTGCCGGTGTGCGCCGCCGCGCTGGTGGGCCTGCCGGTGCATGTCGTGACCGTCAACGACTACTTGGCCGCTCGCGATGCTGAAGCCATGGCGCCGCTGTACGCCTTCTTCGGCCTGCGCTGCGGCGCCATCGTGCACGAACTGACGCGCGCGCAGCGGCGCGAGGTCTACGCCGGCGACATCGCCTACTGCAGCAACAAGGAGCTGACCTTCGACTACCTGCGCGACCGCACGGCTTTGGGCGACCGCGCCAGCCCGCTGCACCGTGCGCTGGCCGAGGGCGCGGGCATGGGCGACCCTGCCGCCAACCCGGCCACGGTGCTGCGCGGGCTGACCTTCGCGCTGGTGGACGAGGCCGACAGCGTGTTCATCGACGAGGCCCGCACCCCGCTGATCCTGTCGGCCTCGCTGCCGCCGGGCGCGCGCGGCGCGCTGGTCGACTGGGCGCTGGACTTCGCCCGCGGGCTGCAGCCGGTCCGCGACTTCGATCTGGAGCCCGCCCAGCCGCGCGTGCGCCTGAACGACACGGGCCGCGCCGCCCTCGAGGCCGCGATGGACGACGCACAAGCGCCGCCCGACACCGGCCTGCGCGCCAGCACCGAAGCGGTCACGCAGGCACTGGCCGCGCTGTGGCTCTACCGCCGTGACCAGCAGTACGTCGTGGTCGACGGCAAGGTGCAGATCGTCGACGAGTCCACCGGCCGCGTGATGGCCGACCGCGCCTGGGAGCGCGGCCTGCACCAGATGATCGAGGCCAAGGAAGGGCTGGACCTCAGCGGTGAGCGTGTGACGCTGGCGCGCATCACCTACCAGCGCTTCTTCCGCCGCTACTTGCGCCTGGCCGGCATGACCGGCACGGCCACGGAGGTGGCGGCCGAGATCGGCCGCGTGTACGGCCTGCCGGTGGCGCGCGTGCCGCTGCACCGGCCGTCGCTGGCGCAGCGCGCGCGGCCGCGCTGCCTGCCCGATGCCGACGCACGCTGGGCGGCGGTCCTGGCCAGCGTGCAGGCGCACGCGCAGCAGCAGGGCCGGCCGGTGCTGGTGGGCACGCGCACGGTGCAGGCGTCGGAGCACTTGTCTGCCTTGCTCGAAGCCGCCGGCATTGCCCACGTGGTGCTCAACGCCAAGCACGACCGCGCAGAGGCCGAGGTCATCGCCCGCGCCGGCGGCGCCGGCGTCGTCACGGTGGCCACCAACATGGCGGGACGCGGCACCGACATCATGCTGGGCGAGGGCGTCAGTGCGCGCGGCGGGCTGCACGTGATCCTGACCGAGTTCCACGACTCGGCGCGCATCGACCGGCAGCTGTTCGGCCGCGCCGCCCGCCAGGGCGACCCGGGCAGCGGCGAGGCCATCGTGGCGCTGGACGATGAGCTGTTCCGCGTGCACGCGCCGCTGCTCAGCGCGCTGGTTCGGCGCGTGCACGGCGCGGGCGTGGCACCGCATGCCACACTGCTGTGGCTGCTGCGCCGGGTGGCGCAGTCGTCGGCCGAGGCGCGCCACCGGGCAGCGCGCGCGGCCAGTCTCAAACAAGACCGCCGTCTGGCGGCGATGCTGTCGTTTTCAGGGAGAGGCGAATGAGCGTGCGCCCAGTGTTGGCGGTTTTGCTGGTGGTGGCGGCGCAAGCGGCCGGAGCCGGCGAGGAGGCCGGCTTCGAATGCCTGCTGGAGCCCTGGCAGGTCATCGAGATCCGCACGCCGGTGGACGGCATCATCGGCGCCATTCATGTCAACCGCGGCGACATCATCCGCCGCGGGCAGCCGCTGGTGGAACTGCAGTCGCAAAGCGAGAAGGCCGCCGTCGAGCTGGCCCGTTTGCGCAGCAAGCTGGAGGGGCCTCTGGCCACCGCCCGCAACCGCATCGACTACGCCACCAAGCGCCAGGCGCGCCAGGCCGACCTGGAGAAAGAGAAGTTCATCTCCGTGCAGGCCCGCGACGAGGCCGACGCCGAGAAGCGCCTGGCCGAGGCCGAGCTGCAGACTGCGCTGGAGAGCCGCGAGCTGGCCAAGGTGGAGCTGCAGCGCGCGCAGGAGCAGCTGGCGCTGCGCACAGTCAGCGCGCCGTTCACGGGCGTGGTGGTGGACCGCATGCTCAACGTGGGCGAGCTGGCCGAGGCCGGCAGCGGCCGCAAGCCGGTGCTGAAGGTGGCCCAGATCGACCCGATTCGCGCCGACGTGGCCTTGCCCGCCGCACTGTTCGGCCAGGTCCGCGTCGGCACCAAGGCGAGCGTGCGTGCCCAGGTGGGGGGCGCCCGTTTCAATGCCGTGGTGCGCAGCGTCGACCGCGTGATCGACGCCGCGAGCAGCACCTTCGTCGTGCGGCTGGAGGTGCCCAACCCGGGCGACAAGGTGCCCGGCGGCTCACGCTGCGCGGCCAGTATCGATGGGCTGGCTGCAACCGCCAGACCGCCTCGCCTCTAGATCTTGTCGAGAAGCGCTGGTTGCCTTCGCCACGCTCGCGCACGATTCAGTCGTTTGCCTACACGTTGGATCGTGTCTCTCTTCTATGGTCTCGCTTCYACCCACTGCAAGGAAACGACATGAGCTTCTTCTCCAAGATCCTCGAAAAACTCGGGATCGGAAATCACCCGGACGGTGCGCCATCCGCGGTGCCAGCCCCCGCAGGYGCGCCGGCGCCGSCCGCGGCTGCTGCGGCAGCGCCGCAACCGGTCGACAGCGGCGCGGCACCTATCGCGATCGTCGACGTCGAGGCRCAACTGGAAAAACGAGCCGCGAGCAACAGCCAGAAGCTCAACTGGCGCACGTCCATCGTGGACCTGTTGAAGCTGCTGGAGCTCGATTCCAGCCTGGAGTCGCGCAAGGAACTGGCTGTCGAATTGCATTGCCCTCCTGAACTGATGCAGGACTCGGCAAAAATGAATGTCTGGCTGCACAAGATGGTGCTCGCGAAGATCGCCGTCAACGGTGGCACGCTACCCAAGTCGCTGCTTGATTGAAGTCAACGCGGCCGTGAATCTCTGGTTCCCGGCCGCGACGCGCCAGTTGGCGGATGCTGCGCGCATTGCGGTCCATGAACCGAAAGTCCGGGATGACCGTCCTGAATGGCAGGCCCCGAAACCCTGCTCGATGTTCTGCACCTGAACGTCGGTTTCGACGCCAAGTACCTGGCAGCCTTGAGTCTGCACATCGGCGCAGCATTCGGCGACGGCAGCTCATCACGGAAAGCGTAGAGAAGGCGAGCGCGGGCAGCAGCCAGGCCCGCGAGCCTTAAGGTGTAGTCTGGGGCCAGGGTGACCGCGGTGAAAGTGCTGAAGCTGAGCTGATCGCAGACGGCGTACCTGACAAGGCAGCACACGCCGGCACCGCCGTTCAAACGGCAAAGGAATTCGCGTGAGTCAACGGGAAGGCCAGCGTCAAGGACGCCTCGCGGGCGCGCGGGGGCTGCTCCTTGCTTCGGCACTGTTCGCGTCGCCACCCCTTGCCGTCGCGCTCGATCCTCCCCTGCACATTTCCCAGTATGCGCACACCTCGTGGACGGCCCGGGACGGCGCGTTGCTGGGCCTCGTCTTCGCGATGGCACAAACGCCGGACGGCTATCTCTGGGTTGCCGGGTCATTTGGCCTGTTTCGCTTCGATGGCCTTCGGTTCGTGCCCTGGCAACCGCCCAAGGGCCAATCGCTGCCCAGCAATCCCTATGCGTTGCTGGTGTCGCGTGACGGCACGCTCTGGATCGGAACCTTCAATGGCCTGGCCAGCTGGAATGGCGTCGAGCTGACGCGCTATCCGCAGATCGCCAGCGGCTTCGTGACCTCGTTGCTCGAGGACCGGGATGGAACGATCTGGGCCGGGCTGCTGGGTGAACAGGGGCGGCTGTGCGCCATTCGGGCGGGCGGGGCCCAGTGTTCCACGCCGGAAGGCGGCTTCGGCCAGTTCGTCTGGAGCCTGGCCGAGGACGGAGCGGGGGTGCTGTGGGTGGGGGCGGATTCGGGCCTCTGGCGATGGAAGCCGGGCGCGCCGCAGCGATTCGAGGCGCCCGGCATGCGTGTGGGCGACCTGAGCACGACTGCCGACGGACAGCTGTTGGTCGGCATCCGTGGCGCGGGCGTCCGGCGGGTTGACGGCGACAAGCTGGTGCCTTATCCGATGCGCAGCGCTGCCAGGCCCGATGCCGTGCTCTCTGACCGCGAGATCAAGGCCAACAAGCTGCTGCGGGATCGCGTCGGCGCCGTCTGGATCGGCAGCGAAGGCCTCGGCATCCTCCATTGGCAAGACGGCAAGGTGGACGGTTTCTCCCGGGCAGATGGCCTCTCGGGCAATATCGCCTGCAGCCTTTTCGAGGATCGCGAAGGCAACCTCTGGTTCGGTAGCGAAAAGGGCGTGGACCGCTTCCGAAAGCTGCCGGTCACCACCATCTCGACGCAGCAAGGGCTGCCCAATGTCGGAACGAAGTCCGTGCTGGCCACCACGGACGGCAGCGTCTGGGTGGCAACGAGCGATGGACTGGCCCGTTGGAAGGGTGCGACGCCGACCGTCTATCGCGAGCGCGACGGGTTGCCGGATGCGAGCGTGCAGTCGCTGTACGAGGACGCCGGCGGGCGACTCTGGGTGAGCACGGCTCGCGGCCTCGCCTACCTGGCGGCCGATCGATTTGTCGCTGTTGGCGGCGTGACCAGCAAGGAGATCTACTCCATCACGGGTGACGTGGCGGGGGACCTCTGGCTGTCTGGCAATGACGGCCTTGCACGGCTGCACAAGGGCCAGTTCGCCGAGACCATCCCGTGGTCGGCGCTGGGCCGCTGGCAGCAGGCCAAGGTCATCGTTGCGGACCGCGGCGGCTTGTGGCTGTCCTTCTGGCAGGACGGCGGCGTGCTTTATCTCAAGGACGGCAAGGTGCAGGCCACCTATACCTCCGCGCAAGGGCTCGGTGCCGGACACGTCGGCGGCCTTCGGCTCGATGCCGATGGTGCTGTGTGGGCGGCCACGGAAGACGGCGGCCTCAGCCGGATCCACGAGGGCCGCGTGACCACGCTGACCGTCAGCAACGGGCTGCCCTGCAACACGGTCCACTGGTCGATGGTGGACGACGGCGGGTCGGTATGGCTGTACACGTCATGCGGACTCGTGCGGGTCTTGCGGGATGATCTCGCCGCCTGGATCGCCGATCCCAGCCACAAGATCGTGCCGAAGCTCTGGGGCGCGTCGGACGGCGTCCCGCTGCTGGCCATATCGCCCGCCTACTTCAACCCGCCTGCGGCAAAAGGCCCGGATGGCAAGCTCTGGTTCGTGTCGGGCGCCGACGTGCATGTCATCGATCCGGATCACATGCCGTTCAATCCGCTGCCGCCGCCGGTCCACATCGAGACGCTGATCGCCGACCAGCAACCCTATGCCGTCGCGAATGGACTTCGCCTGCCGCCGCTGGTCCGCGACATGACGATCGCGTTCACCGCGCTGAGTCTGGTCGATCCGAAGAGCACGCGCTTCCGGTACCGGCTCGAGGGGCACGACAACGGCTGGCAGGATGCCGTCGACAGGCGCCAGGCCAGCTATACGAATCTGCCGCCAGGAAACTACCGCTTTCACGTGAAGGCGGCCAACAACAGCGGTGTGTGGAATGAGGAGGGCGCACAGCTCCAGTTCTCGATCCCGCCCGCCTTCCATCAGACGACCTGGTTTCGTCTGGCCGTCGCGATCCTGCTGCTCGGCCTGGCCTGGAGCAGCTTCCAGCTTTGGCTGCACATGCGCATCCGGCGTTTGCATCGCCAGTTCGATGCGACGCTGGAGGCTCGCGTGGCCGAACGAACACGCATCGCGCGTGAGCTGCACGACACGCTGCTGCAGCATTTCCACGGGTTGCTGCTGCAGTTCCAGGCCGCGTTCAACCTCCTGCCCGATCGCCCGGTCGAATCGAAGCGGGTTCTCTCGAGTGCCATCGACCGGGCGGCCGAGGCGATCACCGAGGGGCGCGACACCGTGCAGGGTCTGCGGGCCTCGGCCGTGGAGTCGAACAACCTCGCCGACGCCTTGCGGGCGCTCGCCGAGGACCTCAGGAACGAGGACGGCCATGCGGTGCCGGCCCGTGTCGAAGTGCAGGGCGCGCCGCGGGCCTTGCTTCCCCTCGTGCGCGACGAGACCTTCCGCATCGCTGGCGAGGCGCTGCGCAACGCGGTCCACCACGCCAATGCCACACAGGTGCAGGTCGAGATCGGCTATGACGCCCGACATCTGCGCGTGTGCGTGCGCGACGACGGCCGGGGGATTGATCCGGAGGTGCTGCGCCAGGGCGGGAAGGAGGGGCACTTCGGCTTGAGCGGCATGCGGGAGCGCGCCGAGCTTGTCGGAGGCGAGCTCATCGTCCGAAGCGTCCCCGACAAGGGAACGGAAGTGGAAGTCCGTGTCCCCCGGGCGCGGGCGTACAGTAGGCCGGTACTGGCCCGATCGTGGCTTTTCCACAAGAAGTCCGTGCCCAGCGAGGTCGGCGAATGACCGAAGATCTGACTCGCATCAAGGTGCTCTGCGTTGACGATCACCCGATCGTGCGGCAGGGCATTGAGACGCTGTTGTCCGTCGAGCCGGACATGGCCCTCGTCGCGCAGGCATCGAACGGGCTCGAAGCGATCCAGCAGTTCCGCGTGCACAGACCCGACGTCACGTTGATGGACCTGCAGATGCCCGGGATGAGCGGGTTCGACGTGATTGGCGCCATCCGGGCGGAGTTTCCAGAAGCGCGGATCATTGTTCTGACCACCTATGCCGGTGACACCCAGGCACAGCGCGCGTTGCAGGCGGGCGCCTGCGGCTACCTCCTGAAGAACGCGCTGCACAAGGAACTGCTGGACGCCATCCGTGCGGTTCACGCCGGCCGCCATGCGCTTCCTTCGCAAGGGTCATTTGAGCTGGCCGGGCAGGTGGCCGACGAGGCCCTCACACCCGCGGAGGTCGGCGTCTTGAGATTCATTGCACAGGGCAACGCCTATCCCGAGATCGCCAGGGCCCTCGGCCTCAGCGAAGAGACCGTCGAAGAGCAGGTGAGAAACATCCTGGCGAAGCTGGACACCCAGGATCGCACGCTCGCGGCGACGAGCGAACTCGAGCGTGGCATGGTCCAGACCGAGCGCGCCGCCCGGCACGCGGCGGAGGCGGCCAACCGCGCGAAAAGCGAGTTCCTCGCCGGCATGAGCCACGAACTGCGCACGCCACTCAATGCCGTCCTCGGCTACGCGCAACTGCTGACCATGGAGGGGGGCTTGAGTGCGCGACAGGCACGTGGCCTGGACACGATTCATCAGAGTGGCCAGCACCTGCTGGCCTTGATCAACGACATCCTCGACCTCGCGCGCATCGAGGCCGGTCGCGCTGAGCTGAACCCCGCGCCGGTGAATCCGGTCGGTCTTCTGCAAGCGGTGGTGAACCTCATGCGGGTGAAGGCCGACGAGAAGCGACTGAGCTTCGTGTTCGACGCCGGGACGGACTTGCCCGAGGCCGTGTTCACCGACGAGCGCCGGCTGCGCCAGGTGCTGCTGAACCTGCTGGGCAATGCGATCAAGTTCACCGACCGCGGTACTGTCACCTTGCGCGCCACTGCCGAGCCGCGGGACGCGGCGCAGGTGCTGCTGCGGCTGGATGTGGAGGACACCGGCGTCGGCATGCGTCCCGACGACATGGAACGTATCTTCAAGCCGTTCGAGCAGGTGGGTGACGTGCAACGCCGCAGCGGCGGCACCGGGCTGGGCCTCGCGATCACCCGTGCGCTGGTGAACGACATGGACGGCCAGGTGCAGGTGAGCAGCGAGTTCGGCACTGGTACCCGGTTCCGCGTGGAGCTGCCGTTGCCGGTGGTGCAGGCGGCGCAGGCCGCTCCTCAACGGGCGCCCGGCACCGTGCGATACCAGGGGCCGAGGCGGCGGGTGCTTGTCGTCGACGATGTGGCGGCGAACCGCACGCTGATGTGCGACTTCCTCACCAATGCGGGCTTCGATGTGGCGCTGGCCAGCGATGGCAGCGAACTGCTGGCGGCCGCGAAAAGTTTTCAGCCTGACCTGATCCTGATGGACAGCGTGATGCCGTCGGTGGGCGGCGTGGAGGCGACGCTGCGGCTGCGGCGGGATGCAGACCTGGCCGCGGTGCCCGTGATTGCGGTTTCGGCTTCGGTCACTGCGGAGCACCGTGCCGCCTGCATGCGAGCTGGCGTCAACGTGTTCCTGACCAAGCCGGTGTCTTTGCAGGCGCTGCAGACGCATATCGGCGAGCAGCTCGGCTTGCAGTGGATCGAGCCGGCTGCAGGCGCCGAGTGAACCAGGCTTGAGTAGCGCTGAGCTTGCGGGCGAGCGCTGTGCTCGACAACCAACCAGGTAGGCCAGAGATGGCGGCAACCAAGCCGTTCGCCCACTGCCGTTGGCCAGATGCGGCCGCGAGATCAGCGCTCGCTGGCCTTCGCCTGTTGCATCAGCAGGTCGAGCTTGGCCTTCATCCGGTTTTGCGGCGTGCCGGTCTCGGCCCGGTACTCGAGAGTGGGGCGACATGCATGGCAAGACGCCTGGATTGCAGGCGCAAGAGGCACAGCACGCACAGCAGAGAGAACACCGCTCCTGCGAGCAAGGTGTACCGATAGTCGTGCTCGGAGAGGTCGAGCATCGGCCCTTGGATGCTGCTGACGAGAATGGTGCCGAAGATGACCATCAGGTCCTTGGTCGAGTTGAACTGCACGAAGCTGGAGCGAGGAAACAGCGCCATTGGCATTGACGCGGCGGCCGTGAACCAGGCGCCGGAGATCACCACGTGGGCGAAATAGAAAGCACGGAAGCTGGCGGCGTCCGACACCGCCGCGAAGCCGGCCGCAGAGACGGCGCAGTACACCGTCATGATGACCGCCGAGACCCGCAGCGCACCGAAGCGATCAGCCATGGACCCGATGGCAAAAGCCGACACGATGGACACCGCGTAGCCTGCCGCCGTCAGCGCGCCGAGCGTGGCCTTCTGGATGCCGGCCGCGTGCGCATAGTGCAGATAGAAGGTGTTGAAGGGGCTGAAGGTGACGCTGGCCAGCACGAAGGCGGCGACAGCCCACCCATAGCGGCGATGGCGGAAGCAGGCCAGCACGTGATCGAGGGGAAATCTCAGCCGGCTGCCGGTGCTGTCCGCGGGGGCGGTGTCTGGCGGCAACGGCGTCTCCTTCAGCATCAACGCCATCGCGAGGATGGGCAGGCAGAACAAGAGGCCGACGCCGATCAGCACCTCGCGCAGATAGTGGTCCGTGAGTGCGAAGATCCAGTTGTGATACGCGATGCCGATCGTCAGGCTGGCGATTCGGAACACCGCAAAGAAGCGGCCGAGCAGGCCCGCGGGCACAAGGTCATTGACGAGGCCGTTGAACAGCGAGAACGCGCTGATGGCGGCGCAGTCGAATGCGGCCCAGAACAGGCTGAAGAGCGCGAGCCGACAATTGTGCAAGCCGGGCGACCAATCACCCAGTGCGGCATCGAGCGAGCCCGCCAGCGCGGGTGACGCTGCCAGGCCCACCATGGCCAGAAGACCTGTCGGCGCCGCAATCATCAGGAAGGGCTTGCGCCTGCCCAGGCGGCTGCGACAACGGTCCGAGTGATAGCCGGCCAGAGGCACCAACAGCAAGCTCAATGCGGCAGGCACGGTGGACAGCAGCAGCGAGATCGTCGTGTCGGACGCCGCATGCCGGCGCAGCAGCTCAAGCGCGCTCGGCACTGCCGCGCGCTCGCGCATCGAGACGCCGACATCACCGCACAGCAACCAGAGCAGCAAGACGGCCAGCCCTGCGAGGCCAGCCGACACAACGCCCCGGGCACCCGCAATGCGCGCGTGGTTCATCGTCAGTCGCGCTGCGTGACGGGACCGGTCGATTTGCGAACGATGAGTTCGAGGGGCAGGGCGATCTTCTTCGCCTCCTGGCTTTGACCCTCGATGAGCGCCAGCAGTTCCCGCACGGCGCACGCACTGAGCTCCGCCAGCGGCTGGCGCATGGTGGTCAGCGGGGGATGGATATGGCTGGAGATGGCGATGTCGTCGAAGCCGACGACCGAGATGTCGCCCGGTACACGCAAGCCCTTGCTGTGGATGGCATCGATGGCGCCGAATGCCATCTCATCGTTCGCGGCAAAGATGGCCGTCGGCGGATCGGGCAGGGACAGCAGTTGCAGGGTGGCCGAGTGGCCGCCGGTTTGCACGAAGCGACCGCTGACGATCAATGCCGGATCGGCGGCGATCCCCGCGGCGTTCAGCGCTTCGACATAGGCGGCCTGGCGCTCGGCGCTTTGGCCGGTGTGATGGGAGCCGGCGATGAAGGCGATGCGCCGATGGCCCAGTGAAAGCAGATGCTCGACGGCCGTGCAGGCGCCCTGGCGGTTTTCGACAACGACGACCGGCAGCTTCGTGCTGCGCGCCTCGAAATTGACGAAAACGCAGGGCAGTTGGCGCTGCTCCAACTCGCCAAGATAGCCGTCCTCGACGTTCGGCATGGGCAATATCAGGCCCGCGCAGAGGTTGGCCAGCATGTCGCGCGTGCCGGCGCGATCCGGGACGTCGAAGCGCTCGGCATTGAACAGCACGATGTCGTAGCCACAGGCGCGGGCTTCGTTGCTGATTTCTTTGGTGATCTCGTGAAGCGCGAGTGAGCCGAAGTTGTTGACGAAGATGCCGATCAGCCTGCTCTTTGCACCGCGCATGTGTCTCGCCACCATGTCAGGCGCGTAGTTCAGCTGTGCGGCGGCCTCCATGATCCGTGCCCGCGCGTCTTCGGAAACGTAGCCCTTGCCGCGAATCGCGCGCGATGCCGTGATAGGGGCGACGCCTGCCAGTTTCGCTACTTCGCTGAGCCTGCTCGGTTTGCGCATAGATCGCCGTGGAAATTGAATACCTGAATGTGGTCACGATACCACATTCTGTGGTGGCAAAGACTGGCCGCCCCGTATAAACCCGCATCCATTCCAGTCTGGCGGGATGAAAGAAGAAACATCTTTGCTCGCTCGCTTCAGTATGCTAACGTGACCATATTCGCTTTTAATGTTGAGGCATACCGCATCATCAGGTGTGTGCCGGCGCGATGGGACAACGCGGAGGGTGATTCGACCTTCGCTGGGCATCCCAGGCACGCAAGGCGACCGACGCGCCCCTGCCAGCATGAAATCCGCCTCGCTCAGAACTCCGCAATGATCAGACTGAAGAATCACGTGACTGGCCTGTTGTTCGCGCTGAGCCTGGTGCTCGGCGGATGCGCGAATGCGCCTGCAAAAAGTGGGGCCGGCAGCCGCAGCGACGTGATTGCCGCGATCGACAAGGTCAACGCCTATTGGCAAGCCCGCACGCCGGCACAGGAGACTCCGTTCTGGAACGTCGCGGCCTATCACACCGGCAACATCGAGGCTTACCGGGTGACGGGCAAGGAGAGCTATCGGCGCTACTCGGAGGCCTGGGCGGAGCACAACCAATGGGCGGGCGCGAAGTCGCAGGACAAGGCCAACTGGAAATACAGCTACGGCGAAACTGACGACCATGTGCTGTTCGGTGACTGGCAGATCTGCTTTCAGGTCTATGCCGATCTCTACCAGCTCGACAAGGACCCGCGCAAGATCGCCCGGGCCCGTGAGGTGATGGAATATCAGATGAGTACCGCCAATATTGATTATTGGTGGTGGGTGGATGGGCTTTATATGGTGATGCCCGTCATGACAAAACTCCACAAGATCACCGGCAATCGGCAATATCTCGACAAGCTGTACGAGTATTACAGCCACGCTGGCAGCATCATGTATGACCCGGCAGAGCGCCTCTACTACCGCGATGCCAAATACGTGTATCCGAAGCACAAGAGCGTCAACGGCAAGAAGGACTTCTGGGCGCGCGGTGACGGCTGGGTGTTCGCCGCGCTCGCGAGGGTGCTGTCGGAGTTGCCTCAGGACGACCCTCATCGCCATGAGTACGTCGAACGATTTCAGGCCATGGCTGCGGCGCTTGTGCCGCTGCAGCAGCCCGAGGGCTACTGGACGCGCAGCCTCATGGACCCGGCCCACGCACCTGGGCCCGAGACCAGTGGCACCGCGTTTTTTACCTATGGCCTGCTCTGGGGTATCAACAACGGATTGCTGCCGCGCGATCGATACCTGCCGGCCGCGCAGCGCGGCTGGCATTACCTGACCGCGTTTGCCATGCAGCCTGACGGCAAGCTGGGCTATGTGCAACCCATCGGTGACCGCGCCATTCCGGGCCAGGTGGTTGACCAGAATTCGACGTCGCACTTTGGCGTCGGCGCTTTCCTCCTCGCCGGGGCGGAAATGGCCCGCCTGCTCGACAAATGACGCTGCCGCCAGGAGACGCTATGGAACGTCGCAATTTCATGCGCACAGCGGCCTTTGGGTCAGCGCTTCCGGTCCTGCCAGCGCTGCTGGGCGCGAGCCCTGCGGGTGCCGCGGTGTCCGCCGGGGTGCCCGGTCAGGAGCGTGCCTACATGCTGGATCTGCTCCGGCAAATGGCCGAGCCGGTGCTGGATCCCATGTCCAAGGGCGAGCTGAAGAAGAAGTTCGTGCTGGAACTCAGCCCCACCTGGGATGGCCGAGACCCGTCCGTCGCTTACCTCGAATGTTTTGGTCGCCTGATGTCGGGCATCGCGCCCTGGCTCGCGCTGCCGGCCGATGCCGCGCCCGAAGGCCGGCTGCGCCAGCGCCTGCAGCAGCAGGCACTGCAAAGCTATGCCAACGCGGTCGACCCAAAGAGCCCCGACTATCTGGCCTGGAAAGGCCACGGTCAGGCGCTGGTCGATTCGGCCTACTTCACCAATGCGTTGATGCGAGCCCCCAAGGTGCTGTGGGAGCCGCTCGACGCCACCACCAAGGGCCGCATCGTTGCCGAGATCAAGGCCCTGCGCCGCATCGAGGTGCCCTACATCAACTGGCTGCTGTTCGCGGCGATGAACGAGGCCTGGCTGCTGTCCATCGGCGAAGAGTCCGACCCGATGCGCATGAATGGCGCGATCCGCAAGATCAACGAGTGGTATGTCGGCGACGGGTGGATCAAGGACGGGCAGGACTTTCACTTCGACTACTACTGCTCCTACGTCATGTACCCCATGCTCCTCGAGATCCTCGAGGTGCTGGCGGCCAGGAAGGCGCCGTTCTGGAACGCCAAGCCGGAAGACCTGCTGGCGCAAGCCACCAAGCGCGCGCAGCGCTACTGCGAACACCTGGAGCGTTTCGTGGGGCCGGAAGGCAGCTATCCGCCCATCGGGCGCTCGCTGACCTACCGCACCGCGGTATTCCAGCCGCTGGCCTTGCTGGCCTGGCGCAAACAGCTTCCGGCCTCGCTGCCCGAGGGGCAGGTTCGATCGGCCCTGCATGCGGCCCACGTTGCCATCTGGGGCGGCCCCGGCAACTTCAGCCGGGAGGGTTTCCTCACCATCGGCTTTCGTGGTCACCAGCCCGAGCTGGGGGACTGGTACTCCAACAACGGCAGCATGTACATCGCTGCCGCCGGTTTGCTGGCCTTGGGCCTGCCGGCCACTGACTCGTACTGGACCGCGCCGGCGCAGGACTGGACGCAAAAGAAGGCGTTCGGTGGCAGCAGGTTTCCCAAAGACTACGCAGTGAACTACTGATGTGGCATGCAATCTTCGCCGCAGGGCTGGCCTTGGCGGCGTTCGGTGCCGAGGCAGCCGAGCGCATGGTCATCACCGTCCGGCATGAGCTGAAAGCGCCGCGCCCGGCCGAGACGATCACCATCCCGTGGGCGGAGGTCGCCCGGCGCCTGCCCGGGGCGCTGATGCTGCAGCTGGCCGTGCGTGATGCCAGCGGCCGCCTGTTGCCCTACCAGGTCACCAACGTGGCGCCGCTGGCGCGGGATCCCAAGGGCGCAGGCATTGCCTATGGCGAGCTGATCTTCCAGCACGACTTCGCGGCGGATGAGCAGAACGCCCGATTCACCGTCGAGAGGAGCGCCACGGTGGCGCCGCCGTTCCCGGTCAAGGCATTTGCCCGTTATGTTCCCGAGCGCCTGGATGACTTCGCATGGGAAAACGACAAGATCGGGCACCGCACCTATGGGCCGGCGCTGGCCGAACCGGCGCCGCCGGGAAGCGACAAGGAAGTGCTGGTGACGAGCGGTTTGGACATCTGGTTCAAGCGCCCGTCCTATCTCATCGTCGACCGTTGGTACAACAAGGGGCACGACCACTATCACCGGGAAGAGGGTGAAGGCCTGGACATGTACGCCGTCGGCCGCACGCGTGGCGCGGGCGGCGCCGGCATCTGGCATGACGGCCGCCTCTTCACCAGCCGCAACTACTCGACCTGGCGCGTGCTGGCGAACGGCCCTGTCCGGGCTGTCTTCGAGTTGGATTACGCGGCGTGGGATGTGCAGGGCGTGCCGGTCACGGAAACCAAGCGCTTCACGGTCGACGCGGGCCACTATTTCGACACGGTCGAAAGCACCTTCAGCACCCCCAGCCAGCAAGAGCTGACCGTCGCGCTGGGCTTGAACAAGAAGCCGGCGTACGCCGAGCAGATGCCCGAGGTCGCCGCCTACCGCGCGCCGGACACGCTGATGCAGTGGGTACGCCAGCGCAGCGCGGGGGACTTTGGCACCGCCATCGTGCTGCCGGGTGCGCAGGGGTATGCGGCAGATGCCGACAACGAGCTGATCCTCGTCAAGGCCAGGACCGGGCAGTCGCTGCGCTACTACCTTGGCGCCGCGGCCAGCTGGTCTGGCGAATTCCCCGCGGCGCCAGCATGGCAGGCCTATGTGGAGGCCTATCGCAAGCGCATGACCTCGCCCATCCGCGTTGAAGTCGGCGTGGAGTAACGACAACCAACCCTCACCATGTCCAAGCCTTTCAAGCGCATCCTGATGACTGGCGCTGCCGGCGGCCTCGGTGGCCGCCTGCGTGACCGCCTGCAAGAGTTCGCCGAGATCGTGCGCCTGAGCGACGTCGCCGATCTGGGGCCGGCGCGACCGGGCGAGGAGGTGGTGCGCTGCGATCTCGCCGATCGGGATCGGGTGCTGCAGATGTGCCAGGGCGTCGACGCCGTGCTGCACTTCGGCGGGGTGTCCACCGAGACCGAGTTCGAGCCGATCATGGCTGCAAACATCGTCGGCGTGGTCAATCTGTACGAGGCTGTCCACAAGCTGGGCATCCGACGCGTGGTGTTTGCGAGCTCCAACCACACGATGGGCATGTACCGAACGACGGAGACGGTCGACGCCTCGATGCCCACGAGGTCCGATGGCTACTACGGCGTCTCCAAGGTGTTCGGAGAATCACTGTCGCGGCTTTATTGGGACCGCTTTGGCATCGAGACGGTGTGCATCCGCATCGGCTATTGCTTCCCCGAGGCCACGACGCACCGGCAACTGGCAACCTGGCTGGGACTGGACGACCTTGTCCAGCTGTTGCGTCGTTCGCTGCTGACGCCCCGGGTGGGCCACACCATCACCTTCGGCATCTCGGACAACCCGGGCCGATGGTGGGATGACCGGCACTCGCGCTTTCTGCGCTACCAACCGACCCAGAGCTCGCGCCAGTTTGCGGATCGAGTCGCCGATGCGGTGGACTGGTCGGACCCCGACGACCCGGCGCTTGTGTATCAGGGCGGGGTGTTCCTCGATAGCCCGCTCAAATACAAGGACTGAATGTGCTGCAGTCGAGTTTGGCTGATACGCAGGCCGCGTCCCACGTGATTTTGTATATCTCAGCACCATTTATTGATAGCTTCTCGACGATCCGTGGCAGTAAGCTGGTTCAAATGCATGGCCATCGAGACCGATGTCCGCTGCGTCGGGGGCCGCTTGCGGATGTCGCGACAAAGCAACTTTCAAGCAAATGAGACAACGTTACCATATCTGCGAAGCGGCTCGATCTTGAGCATCCCGGGCACGGTGATGAACTCCTGCGACTCCCAAGCTGTTAGCCGCTCAGATCGCCTGCTTGGCAGTGATGTGCGCGGCGCCCATTTTTTTAATTTAGCATGGTAACGTTGACATAATAAAATTAATGGCCCAATCTGACATGTAAATTAAACTGAAAATCTCTGGCGATTTTAATAAGACCAGGAATCTAAATAAGCCCGCAGTGGCACATGGAGCAGAGACAATGAAACAACGACTGATCTATTCGGCAATATCGATGGCGCTCGCCGCTGCCTACGGGCAGGCAGGTGCCCAGGCAGCTGCTGCAGCCCCGGTGGCCGAGAAGGCGCCGGACGCGCCGGACAGCGCGGCCAAGGCAGAAAAAAGCCAGCTCGAAGCCGTGGTGGTGACCGGCTTCCGTTCCAGCCTCGAGAAATCGATGGTGCTCAAGCAGCAGGCCATCGGCGTGCGCGATTCCATCGTGGCCGAGGACATCGGCAAGTTCCCCGAGGCGAACGTGGCGGAATCGTTGCAGCGCGTGCCCGGCGTGATCCTGAACCGCGACGAGAGCTCGGGCGAAGGCCAGCGCATTTCCATCCGCGGTTTGCCGACCGAGTACTCCGTCACGACGCTGAACGGCGCGCTGGTCAACGCCACGTCCACCGCCACCATCGGCAGCGCGGCGCGCGGCTTCAACTACGACGTGTTCGCGTCCGAACTGTTTGGGCGCGTGGACTTCTACAAGACCCCGCTGGCGGAACTGAGCGAAGGGGGCATGGGTGGCGTGGTGGACCTGCAAACCCCGCGCCCCTTCGACAACCCCAAGCGCACCATCCGCTACGGCGTCACCGCGTCGTACAACACCACGTCCGGCAAGACGGACCCGATGGGCTTCGCGCTGTATTCGAACACCTGGGGGCCGTTGGGCTTCCTGGCCGGCGTGTCGCATGCTTCGAGCGTGAACAACCGCTCCGGCTTCGAAGCGACCGGCGGCTACAACAGCTCCGCGCGCGGCAGCCAGAGTCCCGTGAAGGGCAACTTCGCTGTCGCGCTGGACTTCGACAGCCCGCGCGCCAACCTCGGCGCCTACACCCGCGCCCAGGTCGACAACGCATTGCTGCCGCGCATCTACCGC
The DNA here is from genome assembly GCF_056406315.1 of Roseateles sp. P1_C6. NCBI lineage: Bacteria > Pseudomonadati > Pseudomonadota > Betaproteobacteria > Burkholderiales > Sphaerotilaceae > Roseateles > Roseateles sp. P1_C6. The sequence continues at coordinate 52,814 of NZ_JBFUAK010000001.1, read as the reverse complement.
TTCTACGGCTCGTCCAACGATCGCAGCCGTGATGGCCTGGTGTCGTCCCTGCAATACAAGACGCCGACGCTGGATGTCAGCCTGGACACCCTCTACTCCAAGCTGCGCAACACGCGAGACGAGATGTACTTCGGCATCCTCGTCCGCAACAGCCGCACGACCGACCGCACCAAGCCCGCAGGCCAGGCCGGCAACAACGGCTTCATTCCGCTCGATGTGAAGATCGATCCGGGATCGAACCTGCTGACGGGCACCTTCGGCAACACGTCCTACAGCAGCGGCGTGACCTACAGCGAGGACGAAACCAAGTTCGGCTATGTGGCCGCCAACGCCCGCTGGACCGTGAGCGACAAGCTGGTGCTGAGCGGTCAGTTGAGTACCAACAGCAGCAAGGCACTGAGCTACCAGGACACCTTGTCCGGCCAGATCTTCGGCGTCGACTCCACCATCGACTACGGCAGCGACCACGTCTACCCGTCCATGTCCTCGCCGGTCAGCTACACCGACCCGGCCAACTTCCAGGGCTTCGGTATCGGCACCGGCTGGACGCGCGAGACGGACAAGGGCAAGCAGGGCCGCCTCGTGGCCGACTGGGACTACGCGCTGGCCGGCGACTGGACCGGCCACCTGAAGGCCGGCTTGGTGTACGCCGAGACCTCCAAGGACATCAACAAGCGCAATGGCACCTCCGCGGCCACCACCAAGCTCAACACGCTGGGCACAGCGGGCCTGCGGTCGGGCATGACCTCCACGCTGCCGATCGGGAACCTCGACATGGGCGCCGGCTGGCCGCACGCCTGGGGCACTTTCACGCGCGACTACACCTACACCACCTTCGATCCGCTGGCCTTCAACTCGGAGGCCACCTTCACGCCGGCGCAAAGCTTCAAGGCGCAGGAGAACGTGTCTACCGGCTTCATCCAGTCCGACTTCAAAGGCGACGTGTTTGGCAGGGAGCTACGCCTGAACGCCGGCGTGCGCTACTCGCGCACCAAGACGCTGATCGACAACTTCAAGCAGCAAGGCACCAGCCTGACCTACCTGCCCAACCAGGAGAAGGGCTCGTACAGCAACGTGCTGCCCGCCATGAGCGCGGCGCTGGACCTGACGGACACGCTGACCTGGCGTGCCTCCTGGGGCAAGACCCTCAGTCGCGCGTCGCTGTCCATCATTGCCGCGCAGACCGTGATTCCCAACCCGTTCGACAACACGGCGACGGCTGGCAACCCGAGCCTGCGCCCGCAGCAGTCCAAGAACCTGGACACCAGCCTGGAGTGGTACTTCCAGAAAGGCAGCATGCTGTCGGCCGCCATCTTCAAGAAGGACCTGACCGACGCCACCGTGGCCAGCACCACCCAGACCACGTTCGGTGCGCTGGGCCTGCCCGATACCGCGTTGGGTGCCATCTTCCAGAACGCGCAGGGCAAGGTCGACCCCGCGTTGCCCATGACGCTGCGCACCTACAGCAACGCCGGCAAGCAGACGCTCAAGGGTTTCGAGCTGGCCTACCAGCAGGACTTCAATTTCCTGCCCGATCCCTTCAAGGGCTTTGGTGCGCTCGCCAGCTACACGCACATCAACCCGTTCAACAGCGCCGCGTGGATCACCAACGCGGGCAACACCATCGAAGTGAATTCGGTGCCCAAGTACGCGTACAGCACCACGCTCTACTACGAGAAAGGGCCGTTTGCATTCCGCACGTCCTACAACTACAAGGGCCGCTCCCTGCACGGCGACAACCCGAAGAACAACGGTGACGATCTGATCCGCTGGCGCGCGGGCCGCGGCTATCTGGACGCCAACGTCAGCTACAAGATCAGCGATTCGCTGGAGATCCGCCTCGACGCGCTGAACCTGTCGAACACGCTGGCCTACGACTACTTCGAAGACGCCACCGGCCAGTACGGCCTGGGCAGCAAGACGCGCATGGACTATGCGAAGTACGACGGCCGCACCTTCAAGATCGGCCTGCGCGGCAAGTTCTGAGCACGGTGTTGAGTGAATGCAGGGCGGGCTTCATGCGAGGCTCGCCCCTTTGCCCTCCCATGATGAAAGCAACAGCGTTTGCCCTGGTCGTCGCGGCGTTGGTCGCCGGTTGTGCGGTCACGCGTGAAGGTGAGGGCGTGCGCCTGGTGGACGTGGCCGACGGCTGGGCCAGGAACTCCGTCAACGCCGTGGTGTTCCGCAAGAACTCCCTCGTCACGCAGGGCGACGTGCAGTACATCGCCTTCTACGACCAGGACGCGAACGTCGTGCTGGGCAAGCGAAAGCTGGGCAGCGAGGACTGGACGCTGAAGACCACGCCTTACAAGGGCAACGCGCTGGATGCCCACAACAGCATCAGCATCATGGTCGACGGTGCGAACTATCTGCATCTCGCCTGGGACCACCACAACAGCGCGCTGCGCTACGCGCGCAGCCTGCGGCCCGGCGCGCTGGAGATGACCGGCGAGATGCCGATGACGGGGCAGAGCGAGGGCTCGGTGTCCTATCCCGAGTTCCACCGCCAGCCCGATGGCAATCTGCTGTTCTTCTACCGGGACGGTGGTTCGGGCCGGGGCAACCTGGTCATCAACCGCTATGACGTCGCCACGCAGGCGTGGACAAGGCTGCACGGCAACCTGATCAACGGGGAAGGCCAGCGCAACGCCTACTGGCAGGCCTTTCTCGACCACCGCGGCACCCTGCATCTGTCCTGGGTCTGGCGCGAATCGCCGGACGTCGCCAGCAACCATGACCTGGCCTATGCCCGCTCGCGCGACGGCGGCGTCAGCTGGGAGACCTCGGACGGACGGCCCTGTGCGCTGCCCATCACGGCGGCCAACGCCGAGTACGCCGCGCGCATCCCGCAGGGTAGCGAACTGATCAACCAGACCTCGATGTCGGCCGACCGGGATGGCAACCCCTACATCGCCAGCTACTGGCGGCGAGCGGGCAGCACCGTGCCGCAATACCAGGTGGTCTACCGCCGCGGCGGCGCCTGGCGGGAGCTGGGGCTGGACTTCCGCCGCACGCCGTTTTCGCTCAGCGGCGTGGGGACCAAGGCGATCCCGATGTCGCGCCCGCAAATCATGGTGGGCCTGAGGGCTGGTGAGCCGGCGGCGCTGCTCGTGTTCCGCGACGAGGAGCGGGGCAGCAAGGTGTCGGTCGCGCACATTGCCGACTTCAGCTCCGGGCGTTGGACCGTGCACGACCTGACGACGGATCCCGCCGGCGCCTGGGAGCCCAGCTTCGACACGGAGTTGTGGCGCCGACAGGGGGAATTGAACCTGTTCCTGCAGGCCGTGCAGCAGGTGGATGGCGAGGGTGCCGCCAAGGTCCAGCCCAGCAAGGTGCGCGTGTTGCAGTGGCGCCCGCAAATCTGAGCGGTGGGAATGCAGTCACCCTGAGAAATTAGGACGCATTACTGTGTAACTATATGTGCCGCGACAGCTATATGAACTTTTGATGCGGTCGGCGCAAAACAGTATACGAATAAGAAATTCGACAATGCTAGCCTTTCTGAATTACCTGATCAGGTGTATTGCGCGCCGGACAGCGTAATGCTTGCTGTCAATAGGGCGAGGCATTGACGTCGCCTGACATGCATATTCACCCTCACGGAGACAACCATGCGGTCAGAGTATTTCATGAAAACCGTCATCGCCGGTTTGATCGGTCAAATGTGGCTGGCGTTGCCTGCGCATGCGCAGGAGGCGGCAAATGCAAAAAAGGACATGGAACGGGTCGTCGTCACCGGCATCCGCGCCTCGCTGGAGTCGTCCGTTGCGACGAAGCGCATGCAGGAGGGCGTCGTGGACGCGGTGTCCGCGGAAGACGCCGGAAAATTCCCTGACACCAATATCGCCGAGTCACTGCAGCGCGTCACCGGCGTGCAGATCCAGCGCAATAACGGCGAAGGCCGGTATATTTCCGTCCGGGGCTTGGGGCCGGAGTTCAACAACGTGCTCGTCAACGGGCGCACCATGACCAGCGATACCGGCGGCCGCGAGTTTTCGTTTGACCTGTTGTCGCCCGACCTAATTTCGAAGGCGCTGGTTTACAAGACGGCCCAGGCCTTCCTTCCGGAAGGAGGTATTGGCTCGACGGTCGATATTCAGACGGCGCGCCCGCTGTCGGGCCGAAAAGGTCACAGCGCAGTGCTGAACCTGTCCGGTTCCTACGATTCGAACTCCAAGAAAAAGACGCCCAATGCGAGCGCGATGTACTCGTTCGCGAATGACGACCGCAGCTTCGGTGTCAGTGGCTCCCTGTCGTACACCGACCGCGCCTCGAAGCAGACCAAGGCGGTCAACGACGCCTGGAACTACAAGGACGTGACCCTGATCAACGGCGATCTCAATTCCAAGAACCTGACGATGGCCGACGTCACGGTGAAGAAGCTGTACATCCCGCAAAGCTTCGGATTCCAGGAAGAGAACGAACGCCGCAAGCGCCTGGTGGCCGCGGGCACGGTCCAGTTCAATCCGACCTCGGCGCTCAAGCTCTCGGCCGACGCGCTGTACTCGCGCCTGGACCAGAAGAACGACGTCATCGCGGTCAGTGACTGGAACAATCCCACCCAGCTCGGCGTCAAGTACAACGCGGACAACCAGATCACCAGCTTCCTGCGGCCGGGCTCGACCTTCTTCGCCAACAACCCCGAGATCGCCGGCCCGGGCAAGCTGCTCGGCGAGGCGAACTCCAACGACATGATCGTCAAGGCCGGCGACCGGCTGTCGACGACCAAGGCCTTCGGCGGCAACGCCAAGTGGGTGCTGGCCCCGGAGTGGAGCCTCGAAGCCGACCTGTCCACGTCGCGCACGACATCGGCTTCGCCCGACATGTGGATCGTCGCCGGCATGGTGCCGCAGAACGGCGACCTGCTGACCTTCGACGGCACACCCACCATCCACTTCGGCGACAGCCTCTCCGATCCCGCCGCCGTACGCGCCCATGCGGTCGCCTACGGGCAGATCCGCAACGGCGACGACCTGAAGGAAGGCCGCGTCAACCTGGGGTGGGAGCACGAGATCGGTGCTTTCAAGGGCCTGCAGTTCGGCCTGTCGGCCTCGCGCCGCAAGGTCGACCGCACCCAGTGGAACAGCGATTCGTGGAACGCCTTCAGCGGCTATCACGTGTCGCTGCCGGCCTCGCTGTTCACGGTGAGCAGTCTCAACAACATCCTGGGCACCGAAGGCGCCATGCCGTCGACCTTCCTGAGGTTCGACCCCTACGCCTACATGGCTTACCTGAACCAGCCGTCGCTGATCGCGCAGTCGAACGACCCGGCCCTGTACGGCGACAAGACCAAGTACCCGAACGGTCCGATGGCCATCGACTACACCAGGCCGTCGATGTGGGCCGTCAAGGAGAAGGTGGCCAGTCTGTTCGTGGACAGCAAGTGGGAGGGCGACGGCTGGTCCGGCAGTGCCGGCGTGCGCTATGTGCACGTGAACTCCACGTCGATGGGCATCAGCCGGGTGCTGCTGTCGGCCGTCAAGAGCCCCAACGACACGACCTACATCCTGAACTACGGCCCGAGCACCGTGAACTCGGTCGACAACAGCTACAACAACCTGCTGCCGTCGGCCAACCTCAAGCTGGACCTGACCCGGGACCTGGTGCTGCGCCTGGCGGCCTCCAAGACCTTGACGCGCCCCACGCTGAACCAGATGGGCGTGGACAACTGGTATGGCGGCCGCTATGGCGACGTGCAGACCGGCGGCGGCAACCCCTACCTCCGGCCGATGCGCTCGACCAATCTGGACGCGTCGCTGGAGTGGTACCTGTCCAAGACCAACTACCTCAGCGCCGCCGTCTTCCACAAGAAGGTCACCGACTTCCTGGAAACCCAGCTGGTCGACGTCCAGCTGCCGCAGTACACCGAGATTGCGCACGACACCCGCATCCGCAACGGCCAGCACGGCAAGATCAAAGGGTTGGAACTGGCTGGGCAATACGCCTTCGACGCGAACAGCAGCTTGCTGCAGGGCTTCGGCGTGGCGGCCAACTTCACCTATGTGGATGCCAACGCCGAGCGAGAAGGCGGTGTGGCCACCTGCGGCTACCCGGGCCTGTCCAAGCAGTCCTACAACGGCTCCGTGTTCTACGAGAACAGCCGCTTCCAGGCGCGCCTGAGCTACAACTGGCGCAACCACTTCTCCGTCGACTGTGGCGGTGGCAGCACCTTGCCACGCACCCGGGCGGCCTATGGCCAGGCCGATGCCAGCGTTCGCTACAACGTGACGCCGCTGGTCTCGCTGTATGCGGACGCGATCAACCTGAACAACGAACGCATGCACGAGTACGCGAACAACGAGTCCCAGTTCCTGACGCTTGAGGACGTCGGCCGCCGCTTCAACGTGGGCGTGCGGGTGGCGTTCTGAGGCTCACGCTGTTTCTCCGTGCGGCGCTTAGGCTCGCGCAGTTCACCCTGTCTCGCACCGCGAGGCGGGGTGTTTTTTGATCAAGCCTGTTGAATCCGGAACCCACCATGACCGTTCTCCTCCCTCGTCGCCGACTGCTCGGGGCGGCCGCATCGAGTGCCACGCTGTTGCTGAACCCAGCGTCCGCCGGCGCGGCAGCACCACGCTTCACGATCGGCGAGGCCGACTTCCTGCTCGATGGCAAGCCCCTGCAGATCCGCTGCGGCGAAATGCACTTCGCCCGCGTGCCGCGCGAGTACTGGCGGCACCGGCTGCAGGCCATCAAGGCCATGGGCATGAACACGGTCTGCGCCTATCTGTTCTGGAACTACCACGAATGGCGCGAAGGCCGCTATCAGTGGGAAGGCCAGCGCGATGCCGTCGAGTTCTGCCGGCAGGCCCAGGCTGAAGGCCTGTGGGTCATCCTGCGGCCGGGCCCCTATGCCTGCGCCGAATGGGAGATGGGCGGCCTGCCCTGGTGGCTGCTGAAGCACCCAGGCGACGCTTTCCTGCGCAGCCGCGATGACGCTTTCGTGCAGCCGGCACGGCGCTGGCTGAAGGAGGTCGGGCGCGTGCTGGCACCGATGCAGGTCACGGATGGCGGGCCCATCCTGATGGTGCAGGTGGAGAACGAGTACGGTTTCCTCAGCGACGACCGCGAGTACATGCGCGTGATGCGCCAGGCCGTGCTCGACGGGGGCTTCGGCGTGCCGCTGTTCCAGTGCAATCCGACCAATGCGGTCGGCAAGACGCATATTCCGGAGCTGTTCACGGTGGCCAACTTCGGCAGCGATCCGGCCGGCGGGTTCAAGGCGTTGGCCGAGCTGCAAAAGGGGCCGCGGATGTGCGGCGAGTACTACTCCGGCTGGTTCGACACCTGGGGCGCGCCGCACCGCCGCGGCGACAACGCGCGTGCCGTCCAGGACATCGACGCGATGCTGAAGGCCAACGGCTCGTTCAGCCTCTACATGGCCCACGGCGGCACGACCTTCGGCCTGTGGGGCGGCTGTGATCGCCCGTTCCGGCCGGACACGACCAGCTACGACTACGACGCGCCCATCGGCGAGGCCGGTTGGGTCGGCGAAAAGTTCCGCACCTACCGCGAGTGCCTCGCGAAGCACCTGAAGACTGGCGAGGTTCTTCCCGACCCACCCGCGAGGTTGCCGGTGACGGCGATTCCCTCGTTCTCGCTCGGCGAGACGGCGCCGGTGCTCGCCAACCTGCCGGCCCAGGCCATCCGGGCCGAGTCGCCCAAGAACATCGAGCAGTACGACATCAGTCGCGGCTTGATAGCCTATCGCGTCACGCTGCCTGCAGGCCCCGCCGGGAAGTTGCAGGCCGCGAATGTGCGCGACCTGGCCTGGGTCTTTGTCGATGGCAGCCTCGTCGGCACGATGGACACGCGCTACCGCCGCTTCAGCGTCGATGTGCCGGCGCGCAGCCGCGACACCACGGTCGAGATCCTGCTGTACACGATTGCCCGCGTGAACTTCGGCATGGAGGTGCATGACCGCAAGGGGCTGCAAGGCCCGGTGATGCTGCGCACGGCCAGGGGCAAGGCGCAGGAACTGACCGGCTGGGAGATCCGTGCCATCGACTTCAGTGCCGACGGTGAACTGCCGCCGCTGCGCTGGCAAACCAAACGCCAGACGGGCCCCGCGTTCTGGCGCGGCAGCTTCGAGGCGCCGCAGCAGGCCGACACGTTCCTGGACATGTCCAGCTGGGGCCAGGGCATCGTCTGGATCAATGGCCGCTGCCTCGGACGCTACTGGAGCATCGGCCCGACGCAGACGATGTACCTGCCCGGACCGTGGATCCAGGCCGGCCGCAACGAAATCGTGGTGCTGGACCTGACCGGGCCACGCGCCAACCGCATCGAGGGGCTCACGACACCCATCCTCGACCAATTGCAACCCGACCGCGATCTGAAGCGCCCGCCCAGCACCGCGCGCCCGCGCCTGGCCGGGCTCAAGCCCGTGCACGAGGGACAGTTCGCCAGCGGCTCGGCGACGCAGGACGTGCGCTTCGATGGGCCTGCGCGCGGCCGCCAGGTCTGCATCGAGGTGCTCGACAGCTTCGACGGCAAGCCCCATGCCGCCATCGCCGAACTGGCGCTGCTCGATGCGCAAGGCAAGCCGCTGAACCAGACCGCGTGGACCATCGCCTACGCCAGCAGCGAGGAAGCGCGCAAGGAGGACGGCGGTGCGCTGAACGCGATCAACGGCCAGGCCACTGACTACTGGCATACGGCCTACAGCGGGGCCACTCGGCCCGCGGGTCCGCCCCGCCTGATCATCGACCTCGGCGCGCCGGTGGACATCGCCGGCTTGCGCTACACGCCGCGCCAGGGGTCGGACGGCGTCACGGGCCGGATCCGGCGCTACCGCGTATTCGTCGGTGACAAGTTGGTTGCGAGCGACTGAGCGAAGGGCTGAACCATGAACCAGCAAGTCATCGGCAAGTACAGATGGACCATCTGTGCGCTGCTGTTCTTCGCCACCACCGTCAACTACCTGGACCGCCAGGTCCTGAGTCTGCTGGCGCCAGCACTCTCCAAGGAGTTCAGCTGGTCCAACACGGACTACGCCAACATCACGGCCGTCTTCCAGTTCGGCTACGCGATCTCCATGCTGTTCGCGGGGCGGTTCATCGACGCGATCGGCACCAAGCGCGCCTTCACCATTGCTGTGGGCGTCTGGTCGGTGGGCGCCATGATGCATGCCTTCTCGGTCCCCATCGGCGGCTTGATGGCGGCCGTCGGCATCGGCCTGCCCGTGTCCGTGGCAGGCTTCATGGTGTCGCGCGCCGTGCTGGCACTCGGCGAGGCCGGGAACTTCCCGGCCGCCATCAAGGCGACGGCCGAGTACTTTCCCAAGAAGGAGCGCTCCTTCGCGACCGGCATCTTCAACTCCGGTGCCAACGTCGGTGCGATCCTGGCGCCGCTGACCGTGCCGTGGATCGCCGTCACCTGGGGCTGGCAGATGGCCTTCATCGCCGTCGGCGCCATCGGCTTCCTGTGGGTCGCGCTGTGGCTCACCTCCTACGACGCGCCGTCCCGGCAGCGCCGCCTGGGCGCCGCCGAGCTGGCCTACATCAACAGCGACCGCGACGAGACCGCGCCAGCCGTTGATGGCGCCAAGGTGCCATGGTTTCGCCTGCTCGCGCATCGCCAGACCTGGGCCTTCGTCGTCGGCAAGTTCCTGACCGACGGCGTCTGGTGGTTCTACCTGTTCTGGCTGCCCAAGTACCTGACCGGCCAATACGGCATGAGCACGACGGACATCGCGCTGCCGCTGACCGTGCTGTACAGCATGACCATGATCGGCAGCATCGGTGGCGGCTGGTTCCCGACCTACTTCATGCAGCGCGGCTACAAGCCCTACGACGGCCGCATGCGCGCCATGCTCGTCATCGCCTTCTTCCCGCTGGTCGTGCTGCTGGCCCAGCCGCTGGGCGGCACCAGCTACTGGCTGCCTGTGCTCTTGATCGGCATCGGCGCGTCGGCGCACCAGGCCTGGTCGGCCAACCTCTTCACCACCGTGTCGGACATGTTCCCCAAGCGGGCCATCGGCTCGGTCGTGGGCATCGGCGGCATGGCCGGCGGCCTGGGCGGCGTGGCCGTGTCCAAGCTCGGCGGCTGGATCTTCGACGCCTATGGCGCCCGCGGTGAACTGGCGACGGGCTACATGATCATGTTTTCCATCTGCGCGCTCGCCTACCTCGTTGCGTGGGCGGCCATGAAGGCGCTGGTGCCGCAGCACAAAGACATCACCGTGCTTTGAGAACCCAGGAGATGCCTGTGCATGCAAGACTGATGGCCCGCCTGAGCGTGGCGCTTTTTCTGGGCGCCGCCGCTGCGCTGGTGCAGGCGCAAGCGCCGCAGGTGCAATCCGTCCAGGTGGACACCTCCCGGCCCGACTGGGAGAACCCGGCCGTCTTTGCGCGCGGCAAGCTGCCGGCCGCGGCGACGCACTTCCCATTCGAGAGCCGCGCGGCCGCGCTGGCCGGCGACCCGACCCGCTCGGCCCGCTACCAGACGCTGGATGGCCTCTGGTCGTTCAGCTTCTCACCCTCGTCCGATGACGTGCCCAAGGGCTTCGAGAAGCCCGGCTACGACGTTTCCGGCTGGAAGACCATCAAGGTGCCAGCCATGTGGCAGGCCGAGGGCTACGACCAGGCCCGCTACAACAACATCACCTATCCGCACCCGGCCAACCGGCCGCTGATCCCGCACGCCACCAACCCGGTCGGGTCCTACCGGCGGACCTTCGAGGTGCCGGCGAACTGGTCTGCGCAGGACGTCATCCTGCACATCGGCGCGGCCGGGTCGGCCTACCAGGTTTGGGTGAACGGCGTGGAGGCCGGCTACTCCGAGGACTCCAAGCTGCCCAGCGAGTTCGACATCACCGGGCTGTTGAAGCCGGGGCGCAGCAACGTCGTCGCCATCCAGATCCACCGCTGGTCCGACGGGTCGTATCTGGAGGATCAAGACTTCTGGCGCGTCTCGGGCATCGAGCGCTCGGTCTATCTGAAGGCAGTGCCCAGGACCCGGCTGACAGACCTCTTTGTCCACGCGGGTCTGGACAAGGCCTATCGCGACGGCGTGCTGTCAACCGACGTGGCGCTGACAGCGCGCAGCCAGCCGCTCAGGCTGCGCATGACGCTGCTGGACGGCGAGAAGCCCGTGCTGGCCAGGGAGGCCCGCGTCGCCGCGGGCGCGGCCAGCACCGAGACGCTCTCGGCGGCCGTGCCCGGCGTGGACCCCTGGACCGCCGAGACGCCCAAGCTCTACACGTTGCTGATCGAGGTGCTCGACGTCGACGGCAAGCTGATCCAGGCGACACCACAGCGCATCGGCTTCCGTACCGTCGAGATCAAGGATGGCCGAGTGGCCGTCAATGGCCGCCCGATCATCATCCGCGGCGTCAACCGCCACGAGCATGATCCCGAGACCTTCCACGTGATGTCGGAGGCCTCGATGCGCCGCGACATCGAGCTGATGAAGCGCAACAACATCAACGCGGTCCGGACCTCGCACTACCCCAACGCCGAGCGCTGGTACGCGCTGGCCGACGAGTACGGCCTGTACGTCATGGACGAGGCCAACATCGAGAGCCACGCCTACATGGACTACGGCAACAAGCATCCGGTGCTGCGGTCGACCCTGCAGATCGGCTTCGACCCGGCCTGGGAAGGCGCCCATGTCAGCCGCGTGCTCAACATGGTCGAGCGCGACAAGAACCACCCTTCGGTGATCTTCTGGTCGCTCGGCAACGAGGCCGGCATCGGCCCCACCTTCGAGAAGGCGGCCGCGCAGGCGCGCCAACGTGATCCGTCGCGCCTGATCTCGTATCTCGGCTGGGGCACGCTCGACTGGGAGCATGCGCCCAACGCCTACGTCGACATCTACGCGCCGATGTATGACGACATCGAGAAGATGGTGGACTGGGCGACCGACCCGACCCGCACCCAGCCCATGATCCAGTGCGAGTACGCCCACATGCAGGGCAACTCCGGCGGCAACTTCAAGGACTACTGGGACACCATCTACAAGTACGAGAAGCTGCAGGGCGCCTTCATCTGGGACTGGGTCGACCAGTCCATGTATCGCTATACCAAGGACGGCAGGCGCTACTGGGGCGATGGCGGCGAGTACGGGCCCAATCCGGGCGGCGACATCGAGTTCGGTGACGGCCTGATCCAGCCCGACCGCACGCCCAATCCCCATCTCTACGAAGTGCAGAAGGTGCTCTCACCGATCCAGTTCGAGGCCTTCGACCCCGCCACCGCGACCGTGACCGTGCGTAACCGCCACGACTTCCGCGACCTGTCCGGCTTCGCCTTCGAATGGGCGTTGCTGGAGAACGGCGTGAGCATCGCCTCGGGGTCGCTGCCGGGGGTGTCGACGCCGGCGCGGCAGACCCAGCAGTTGACGCTTCCGCTGGCCGGTGTGCAGCGCAAGCCGGGCGCGGAGTACTTCGTCACCCTGCGCGCCAGGGCCAAGGCGGGTGCCGTGCCGCTGGTGCCGGCAGACTGGATCGTTGGCTGGGAGCAGTTCGCACTGGCGCCGCCGCCTGCAGTCGCCGCCGCGCTGGCTGGCGGGGCCGTCGAGCTGACGCAGACGCCCGATGCCCTGGTGCTGGCGGCCGGCGGTGCCAGCCTGGCGCTGGACCGCAGGACCGGCCTGCTGACCGCCTACGCCAAGGCGGGCACGGTGCTGCTGACGCGCGGCCAGCCCAACTTCTTCCGTGCCGAGACCGACAACGACACGGCGACGGGCACGGTCGGCCAGCAGACGCCCTGGAAGGTGATGACCCGCGAGCGCCAGGTCCGCTCCATCGTCGGTCGCCGCCWGGCCGGTGGCGGCGCCGAAGTGGTTGTCGACCACGAGCTGGGCGCCGGCGCGGCGCGTTTCGTCACCACCTACACCATGGGCGGCGACGGCACCGTCGACGTGGTCGGTCTGTTGACCCCGCTGAAAAGCGATCTGCCGCCGCCCGTCCGCGTGGGCCTGTGGTTCGACATTCCACAAAGCCTCACCACGGTAGGCTGGTACGGGCGCGGCCCGCACGAGAGCTATGTCGACCGCAAGACCGGCGCCGCCATCGGGTTGTGGCGCGGTGCCATCGCCGAGCAGAACCACGACTACATGCGCCCGCAGGACACCGGCAACAAGGTCGATGTCCGCTGGATCGAAGTCTCCGGGGGCGGCCGCGGCCTGCGGGTGGAGGGCAGGGCGCTGCTGATGGCCAATGCACTGGCCTTCCCCTACACCGACCTCTACCGCCGCCCGCCCGGGACATGGAAGAGCAGCGATATCGTCCCCCACGATCACGGAACGCTGCTGATCGACGGTGCGCAGTGGGGCGTCGGCGGCGACACCACCTGGAACCATGTGGGCCAGCCCCACATGCAGTACCGGACAAAGCTGGAGCCCGTTCGCGTGACTTTCCGGCTGCGCCCGTTCGAGGGCGAGGGCAGCACGCCGGAGAAGGCCATGCCCGCCCGGGCGACGATGCCGCAATAGGAAGGCTCTGGCGCAGCTGACTTCGCTCAACCGCTTGCTCGTTGTGCACCAAGGTCGACATCCTCTGCGCGAGAACAGATAGCCTGCGGAGGTCTTCGAGCCCCAAATCCAGGAACGCACCATGACCCTTTGCCGCCGCACGCTGGCGCTCGCCGCTTTCGCAGCCGCCTTTTGCCTCGCAGCCCAAGGCGCCCTGGCCGCCGGCAAGATCGCCATCGTCGCCAAAAGCTCGGGCAACGGCTTCTTCATTGCAGCGCACCAGGGCGCGCTTGAGGCGGCCAAGACGCTGGGCGGCGTGGACATCGTGCTCACCAGCCCCGCCAAAGCCACGGCAGAGGGGCAGATCGAGGTGATCAATGCGCTGATCGCGCAGAACGTCAAGGCCATCATCGTTTCCGCGAACGATCCCGACGCATTGGTGCCGGTGCTCAAGAAGGCCATGGCGCGTGGCATCAAGGTGGTGTCCTTCGATTCGGCGGTGCGCAAGGACGGGCGTCTTGTCCATCTCGCGCCATCGTCCAATGCATTGATCGGCCAGAAGCTCGTGGCCTTGACGGTCGACGCCATCGGCAGCACCGGCGAGATCGCCGTACTGTCGGCCACCGCGCAGGCCACCAACCAGAACCTCTGGATCGCGGAGATGAAGAAGGCGCTGGCCCAGCCGGCGTCCAAGGGTCTGAAACTGGTCAGCGTGGTCTATGGCGACGACCAGACCGACAAGAGCTATCGCGAAGCGCAGGGGCTGCTCAAGAGCTACCCCAACCTGAAGGCCATCGTCGCGCCGACGACGGTGGGCGTCGCGGCGGCCGCCAAGGCGGTGCAGGACGAGAAGAGGGTGGGCCAGGTCTTCGTCACCGGCCTCGGCCTGCCGTCGGAGATGGCTGGCCACGTTCGCAGCGGTGCGGTGAAGAGCTTCGCCATCTGGAACCCCATCGACCTCGGCTACTGCGCCGTGTACATCGCCCATGGCCTGGTCACTGGCAAGACGGCAAGCGCGGGCGCCAGGATCGGCGTCGGCCGTGTCGGCACGGTCACGCTCGACGAGAACTTGGAAGGCGTCATGGCCGAGCCGTTCACCTACGACGCCGGCAATGTCGACAAGTTCGCCAAGTTCTTCTGATCGGGCAGGGGTGCTGTGCCTGCGGGGCGTTCACAAGCGCTTCGGGCCGACGCATGCGCTGCGCGGCGTGGACCTCGAACTCCGGCCTGGCCACGCGCTGGCCGTGATCGGCGAGAACGGCGCGGGCAAGTCGACGCTGGTCAAGATCCTCACCGGCGTCCATCAGCCCGACGAGGGCGAACTGTGGCTGGACGGCCAGCCGGTGCGCCTGCACGGCACGCACGCGGCCCAGGCGTCTGGCATCGCCGCCGTGCACCAGGAAACGGTGATGTTTGAGGAGCTGACTGCGGCCGAGAACATATTCATCGGCCGGCAGCCCATGCGCGGGCCTGCGGCCTTGCGGGTGGTGGACTGGGCGACGATGAACCGCCTGGCGCAGGAGGTGCTGGATCAGGTGGGGGCGGGCTTTGACGCCACGACGCCAGTCCGGCAGCTCAGCCTGGCTCAGCGGCATCTCATCGAGATCGCGCGGGCCCTGTCGCACCAGGCCCGCGTCGTCATCCTGGACGAACCCACCGCCGCGCTGTCGCAGTCGGAGATCCGTGACTTCTACGGCCTCGTGCGCGGGCTGCTGGATCGCGGCGTGGCGGTGCTGTTCATCTCGCACAAGTTCGACGAGCTGTTCGCGGTCTGCGACCAGTACTTGGTACTGCGGGATGGCGCCTCGGTGGGCGCCGGGCGCATGAAGGAGGCCAGCGAGCCGGAGCTGTTGCGCCTGATGGCCGGTCGCAGCATCGAGCAGGTGTACCCGAGTGTGGACACGCAGCCCGGCGCGGTCGTCCTGGAGGCGCGTGACCTCAGCCACGCGACGGAGTTCGACGGCATCAGCTTTGAGCTCAGGCGTGGCGAGATCCTGGGCTTTTACGGCCTGGTCGGCGCAGGGCGCAGCGAGGTCATGATGGCGCTGATGGGGCTGAAACCGCTGGCTCGCGGCCGCATCTTGATGGACGGCCAGGAGCGGTGCATCCGCGATCCGGCCGACGCGATCTCGCTGGGGCTGGCCTACGTGCCCGAGGAGCGCCAGCGCCAGGGCGGCATTCTCGATTTCTCGGTGCGGCACAACCTCAGCCTGGCCGCGCTGGCCGGACCGAGGCATGCCGTCAAGGGTCAGTTCTCGCGCGGGCCCTGGTTGTCTGCCCTTCGCGAGAGCGCGTTGGCGCAGCGCCTGATTGAACGGCTGCAGATCAAGACCGCCAGCCAGGACACGCCGCTGTCGGGTCTGTCGGGCGGCAACCAGCAGAAGGTCGTCATCGGCAAGTGGTTGGGGCTGAATCCGCGCGTGGTGATCCTGGACGAGCCCACCAAGGGCATCGACGTGGGCGCCAAGCAGGCGGTCTATCAACTCGTCGCGGAGATGGTGGCGCAGGGGCTGGCGGTGATCCTGGTGTCCTCCGAACTGCCCGAGGTGATGAACCTCGCGCATCGCGTGGTGGTCATGAAGCGTGGCAGACAGGTGGCGGCGTTCAGGCGCGGCGAGGCCGATGCGGAGACCCTCGTGGCCGCGGCTTCAGGCCTGGCGCTGCCGAGCAGGAGCGTTGCGTGATGCTTGCTGCCAACCCGACCTTTCGCCGCGAGTGGGCGTTGGCCGCAGTCATCGTGGCCATCAGCTTGGCCGTGGGCTGGCGATCCCCTGTCTTCCTCACGCCGCGCAACGCGCTGGACATCGCCAACGACTCCGCGCTGCTCGCCATCCTCGTGATCGGTCAGATGCCAGTGCTGCTGACGCGCGGCATCGATCTGTCCGTGGCGTCCAACCTGGCCTTGACGGGCATGCTGGTGGCGCTGTTCGGCAAGCTCTTTCCGGGCGCCGGCGCGCCGGTGTTGATCGTGCTGGCGCTGGCCCTGGGTGCGGCGCAAGGCGCCCTCAACGGCTGGCTGATCACGCGCTTCGAGTTGCCGCCCATCGTCGTCACGCTGGGCACCATGTCCGTCTACCGCGGCGCCATTTTCCTGGTCAGCGGCGGCGCCTGGGTCAACGACCAGGACATCCACACGGCCATCAAGGCCCTGCCTCGCTCGACGCTGCTGGGTTTGCCGCTGCTGGTCTGGTTTGCGGCGGTGGTCGCCGCGCTGGGGTGGTGGCTGCTGCGCTGGCGCCGTGAAGGCCGTGATCTCTACGCCTGCGGCGGCAACCCGGCGGCGGCGCGGGTCGTGGGCATTCCGGTCTCGCGACGCATCCGCATGGCCTACACGCTGTCTGGCGCCCTGGCGGGGCTGGCTGGCCTGCTCTGGGTCGGCCGCTACGCCATCGCTTTCACCGAGCTGGCGGCCGGCTTTGAGCTCACGGTGATCGCGGCCTGCGTCATCGGCGGCATCAGTGTCGGGGGTGGTGTCGGCACGGTCGGGGGTGCGGTGCTGGGCGTGCTGTTCATCGGCGTCATCAATGCAGCCTTGCCGGTGATTCACGTCTCGCCGTTCTGGCAGCAGGCGATTGCCGGCGCCGTCATCCTGGTCTCGGTGATGCTGAACGCCCGAGCGCAGCGACAGTCGGGGCAGCAGATCCTGGAAAGGCGAGCCGCGTGAAAGTCTGGGGTTCCTGGGAGTGCATCCTGGCGGCACTGATCGTCGCCGTCTACGTCGGATTCGGGCTCGGCATCGACGGCTTTGCCTCTCCGTACGCCCTTGCTGACAGCACGACCAACATGTCGGAGAAAGCCCTGATCGCCATGGCGATAGCGCTGCTGATCATCGCTGGCGAGATCGACTTGTCCATCGCCGCGACCATGGCACTGTGCTCGCTGGCCCTGGGCTATGCGATGCAGGCCGGGGCGGGAGCCGCTGGCATGCTCGCCGCCGCCGTGGGATGCGGCATCACCTGTGGCGCCTTCAACGGCTGGCTGGTCACGCGTTGGCAGCTACCCTCCATCGTCGTCACCATTGGCACCTTGTCGCTGTATCGCGGCCTGGCCCTGGTGCTGCTGGGCGACCAGGCCATCACTGGCTACCCGGAGTGGCTGAGCCAGTGGGGCAACGGCACGCTGGGTGACCTGTTGGGCTGGCCGTGGCTGATCGTTCCGATCGAGTTCGGCGTCATGCTGGCCGTGGGGGTTGCGTTCATGCTGCTGCAGCACCGCACCGTCCATGGCCGCCGCATCTATGCGATTGGCGCCAACCCCCTGGCGGCGCGCTTCTCGGGCATCGCCGTGCAGCGCTATCGGCTGCTGCTATTCACCCTGGCGGGCCTGATGGCGGCGCTGGCGGCCGTGCAGTTGACCGGCCGCATCGGCAGCACGCGGCCCAACCTCGCGTTCGGCTGGGAACTGGACGCCGTCACCATCGCCATCCTCGGCGGCGTGGCCATCGAAGGCGGCCGCGGCAGCGTGCTGGGCGTGTTGCTCGCGACGGCGCTGCTGGGCGGCTTCACCTTCGCACTCGGCATGCTGAACGTCGCCGGCATGGTGATGACCACAGTCGCTGGCGGATTGCTCATCGGCGTCATGGTGCTGCCGCGTCTGAGGCGAAAAGGGGCTAAAGGAGCTGCTCAGCGGTGTGACGGGGCCTAGGAAGCGGCCGGTGCCGGCTTGCAGGGCAGACAGTTTTGTGCGCATTTGACGGTGTCGCAACGTCCTCGCCGTTGTAGCGGCGCAAGAGGTTTTCGTTCGCCTTAATGGCAGCCCTGCCATAGGCAATAGCGAGCCGCTTGGAGTCCAGCTCGCCGAGCCTGCTTTCGTATCCGTACAGCCTCAAGAACTCGTCGCACAGGGGCTGCAGCTCTCTGATTTCACCCCTGGCCACGTCCTTCCGAAGACGGGGCAGCACCTCGGCGTAGTCCCGTTGATAGGCCTCAATTTCCTCATCGGTGTATGCGGGCGGACGGCCTTCCGTGTCTTTGTCGCTATCCGTGTATCCAAGCATGCGGCGGGCTTCATCACTCGCCAGCGCCGCAGCTTCTACATGGGTGGCGAGCAACTCAAGCAGTTCCGGCGTTAGCTCCGAAATGATGGTCGTGGCGCGGACGTAACGCTCTGCCGTGTGCTCGAGCACCCTTGGGCGTCGTGCTCGCCAGTCGGCTTGGAGCTTGCCGTGCTCCACGTAGAACCGCTAGACCGCTTCCCGCAAATTGGAAGTGTGAAGCGACTTCCAGATTTCTTTGTCTAAGCCTTTCCCCTTCGCCCACGCGAGAAGATCGGCAGGTATTCGGACGCGCAGGTAGTAGGTGCCGTTTGGGTGGCTGACTAAGCCTCTTGGTCTGACGGGCATGTCGGTCTCGTTGTCGACCGAACCTCGCTTTGAGCTGTGGTATGGCACCTTTGTGTAGAAAACAAAGAAATAAGCCCTTGTTTCTAAAGGAACTTCCTAAGAATCAAGGGCTTAGATGCCTGTGGTGGAGAGGAGGAGGATCGAACTCCCGACCTCCGCATTGCGAACGCGGCGCTCTCCCAGCTGAGCTACCCCCCCACACGCGTCAAAAGTATAGCCCGCGACGGCGCTGCTATCGTGCGCGGCCATGGTGCCCCGCAAGCCCACGGCCTCCGGCCTGCACGACCTCGCGCCGCTGCGCCGCACGCCCTTCCTGCAGGCCGATCTGCGGCTGGACGCCGCCAGCGTGCGCCGGCTCAGCCCCATCCACTTCCCGCGGCCGGCCGCGCCGCAGACCTTGTTTGCCGTCGTCGGGGCGCAGGAGAGCGAGGAGTTCCGTCGCCAGAACCGCTTGATCCGTGAGGCCTGGGGCGCCCGCGCGGTGCCGGTCTGCGAGGAGCTGCCCGGCTGCAACCACTTCACGGTCTTGCACGATCTGGCCGACCCGCAAGGCCGTGCCCACCAACTGGCGCGCCGACTGCTGGGCCTGCGCTGGTACAGCGGCCTGTTATGAGCCGGCGTTGATCAGCGCCCGCGCGGCCTCGGTCATGCAGGCCTGGGCGCCGTCTGCCAGCTCGATGTGGCGGGCTCGCGCCAGCGCCGGGAAATGGCCGCGCAGCGAGCGCTCGTAGCCGGGGTCGTAGTGCTCGCGCATCAGCTCGGCGAAGACGCCGGCCCATTCGCCCTTGCGGGCGCGCGCCTGCCAGTCTTCCACGCGGGCGCGGCCGCGCAGTTCGATGAGGCCGTCCAGCGCGCGGCAGAAACTGTCCGGGTCGGCGCCGAAATGGCCGTATTCCTGCAGCAGCAGCTCGACGCGGGCGGCCTCGGGCATCGCGATCCAGATGCATTCGCTGCGGTTGCGCATCGCCGCCAACAGCGCTTCGGGCACGGTGATGCGGCCGATCTTGCGGCTCTCGCTTTCGACGAAGACGGGCCGGGTGGCGTCCAGTGCGCGCAGCGCCGCCCACAGCGCGCTGTCGAACGCTTTCTGGCTGGGTTGGGCTTCATCGGGCAGGGCGCCGAGCACGGAGCCGCGGTGGGCGGCCAGCGCTTCGAGGTCCAGCACCTGGGCGCTCTCGGTGGCCAGCGCCTGCAGCAGCCGCGTCTTGCCGCTGCCGGTGCGGCCGCACAGCACCTGCCAGTCGAAGCGGCCGGGCAGGGCATCGAGGTCGTCACGCACCTGGGCGCGGTAGGCCTTGTAGCCGCCCATCAGTTGGCGCGAGCGAAAGCCGATCTGCCCCAAGAACCAGTGCATGGCGCCCGAACGCTGGCCGCCGCGCCAGCAATAGACCAGCGGGCGCCAGGTCTTGGGGAAGCCGACGGCGGTGGTCTCCAGGTGCCGGGCGATGTTGCGCGCGACCAGGGACGCGCCCAGCTTGCGCGCCTCGAAGGGCGAGGTCGCGTAGAGCAGGCCCACGTCGTGGCGCTCCTGGTCGTCCAGCACCGGCCAGTTGATCGCGCCGGGCATGTGGTCCTCGGCGAACTCTGCCGGCGAGCGCACGTCGACGAAGGCGTCGAAACGATCCAGTTCGGCGACCGCTTCGACGATGGTGGTCGTGTAGCTCATGCGGGCAGCGAGACCGCGTCCAGCAGTTCGCTCTCGATCTGCAATTGCGCCTTGTTCTGCTGCAGCGCCGGGCCGTCGACGAGGAAGGTGTCTTCGACGCGCTCGCCCAGCGTCGAGATCTTGGCCAGCTGCAGGTTGATGCCGTGGCGGGCCAGCACGCGGGCGATGGCGTAGAGCAGGCCGGCGCGGTCGCTGGTGGAGATGGTCAGCAGCCAGGCGGTGGCGCGCTCGTCCGGGCGCAGCGAGATGCGCGGCGAATAGGGGAAGCTCTTGACGCGGCGCGACAGCCGGCCGCGCCGGGGTTCGGGCAGCGGCCCCTCGGCCTGCAGCGCGGCGCCGAGCTTCTGCTCGACCAGCGGCACGAGGTCACGGTGGTGCACGTCGGCCTCGGGGCGGATGACCTGGAAGGTGTCCAGCGCATAGCCGTTGCGCGTCGTGTGCACCTTGGCGTCCAGGATGCTGAAGCCGGCGGTGTCGAAGTAGCCGCAGATGCGGGCGAACAAGTCCTGCTGGTCGGGCGCGTAGACCAGCACCTGCAGGCCTTCGCCGATGGGCGAGGGGCGGGCGCGCACGACCGGCACCAGCGTGTCCACGTGGCGCCACAGCGAGCGTGCATGCCAGGCCAGCTCGGCGCCGTCATGGCGGGCGAAATAGCTGATGGCCAGGCGCTTCCACAGCGGTTCCTCGGTGCCGGGCAGCTGCGAGTGCAGGGCCAGGTCCTGCCGCGCCTCCGCCTTGCGGGCCTCGATCTCGGCGTCGAGGTTGATGGGTGCACCGCCCACCGCGCGCAGCGTGATGCGGTAGAGATCCTCCAGCAGCTTGCCCTTCCAGGCATTCCAGACTTTGGGGCTGGTGCCGCGGATGTCGGCGACGGTCAGCAGGTACAGCGCCGTGAGCCGACGGGCGTTGCCGACCTTGGCCGTGAAGGCGGCGATGACCTCGGGGTCGGACAGGTCTTCCTTCTGCGCGACGCGCGACATCGTCAGGTGGTGCTCGACGAGGAAGACGCACATGGCGGTGTCTTCCGCGTTCAAGCCGTGCTGGCGGCAGAAGCGCTTGACCTCGGTGGCGCCCAGCTCGGAGTGGTCGCCGCCGCGGCCCTTGGCGACGTCGTGGAAGAGGGCGGCGATGTAGAGCAGCTCGGGCTGGTCGAACTGCGCGGCCAGCTGCGAGCAGAACGGGTACTCGTGCGCATGCTCGGGCACGAAGAAGCGCCGCACGTTGCGCAGCACCATCAGGATGTGCTGGTCCACGGTGTAGACGTGGAACAGGTCGTGCTGCATCTGCCCGACGATGGCGCGGAACACCCACAGGTAGCGGCCCAGCACCGAGGTCTGGTTCATGAGCCGGAACGCATGTGTCTGGCCCTCGGGCGCACGCAGCATGGTCATGAAGGTCGCGCGGTTGACCGGGTCGCGCCGCCAGGCCGCGTCCATCAGGCCGCGGGCGTTGTACAGCGCCCGCAGCGTGCGCGCCGACAAGCCCTTGATGCCCGGCGTCTGCTGGTAGACGAGGAAGGTGCGCAGGATGGCGTGTGGGTCGCGCTGGTAGAGGTCGTCGCTGGCGACCTCCAGCATGCGGCCGCGATCCAGATAGTCCGGCTGGCCTTCGAGCGGGCGCAGCATGTCCTGCTGCGAGCCGTTGATCTGCTCTTCCAGGTTCAGCAGCAGGATCTGGTGCAGCTGCGTGACCGCCTTGGCGGCCCAGTAGTAGCGCCGCATCAGCAGCTCGGACGCGCGCACCGAGTCCGTCGACACGAAGCCGAAGCTCTGCGCGACGGCCGTCTGCAGGTCGAACACGAGACGGTCCTCGCGCCGGCCGGCCACGGCGTGCAGGCGGGCGCGGATCAGGCGCAGCTGGCCCTCGTTGCGCTGCAGCTGACGGCTCTCGAATGGCGTGATGAGGCCGCGCTGCGCAAGAGCCTTCCAGGTCTTGCCCAGGCCCGCCGCCCGGGCGACCCACATCAGCATCTGCAGGTCGCGCAGGCCGCCGGGGCTTTCCTTGCAGTTGGGCTCCAGAGCGTAGGGCGTGTCGTCGAACTTGGTGTGGCGCTGCAGGCTCTCCAGCGTCTTGGCGCGGAAGAAAGCCTTGGGGTCCATCGCCTGGATGAAGCGCTTGGACAGCAGCTTGAACAGCTTGGCATCGCCGGCCAGCGCGCGGGCTTCCAGCAGCGCGGTCTGGATGGTCACGTCGGCCTGTGACTCGGACAGGCATTCGCCCAGCGTGCGCACCGAGGAGCCGATCTCCAGGCCGACATCCCAGCAGGACGTGATGAAGCTCTCGATGGCCGCCTTGACCGGGCCGGGCACATGGGCCTCGACGCCGTCGGGCAGCAGCACCAGCACGTCGACGTCGGAATGCGGGAACAGCTCGCCACGGCCATAGCCGCCGACGGCCGCCAGGCAGGCGCCGGCCGGCATGCCGGCCTGGGCCGCCTGCGCCCACAGGCTTCGCAACGTGTCGTCGACATGGCGAGCCAGGCGGCGCAGCAGTGCCTGTGCACCGGCCTGCGTCGGCCGTTCGGCCAGGAAGCCGTCGATCAGCGCCTGCTTGCCAGCCTTGAACTGCTGGCGGAGATCGGCAAGTGTCGCCACGGCTTTACGCCGTGGCCGCAGCGGCCTGCGTGATGAAGGCCGGCGGCGGCGGGCTGCCGGCGGAGACGGTCATGACCTCGTAGCCGGTGTCGGTGACGAGGATGGTGTGTTCCCACTGCGCCGACAGGGAACGGTCCTTGGTGACGATGGTCCAGCCATCGCCCATCTCGCGGATCTCGCGGCGGCCGGCGTTGATCATGGGCTCGATGGTGAACATCATGCCGGGCACCAACTCGTCCAGCGTGCCCGGGCGGCCGTAGTGCAGCACCTGCGGTTCCTCGTGGAAGACCTGGCCGATGCCGTGGCCGCAGAACTCGCGCACGATGGAAAACCCGGCGTTCTCGGCAAAGGTCTGGATGGCATGGCCGATGTCGCCCAGGCGCGCGCCGGGCTTGACCTTGGCGATGCCCTTCCACATGGCTTCGTACGTGAACGCGCACAGACGCTTGGCCGCGATGCTGCCCTCGCCGACGACGAACATGCGGCTGGTGTCGCCATGCCAGCCGTCCTTGATGACGGTGACGTCGATGTTGACGATGTCGCCGTTCTTCAGCGCCTTGTCGTTGGGGATGCCGTGGCAGACCTGCTGGTTCACCGATGTGCAGATCGACTTGGGGTAGGGGATGTAGCCGGGCGGGCAGTAGTTCAGCGGCGCGGGGATGCCCTGCTGCACGTGGACGATGAAGTCGTGCGCCAGCTTGTCCAGCTCGTTGGTCGTGATGCCGGGCTTGACGTGCGGCGTGAGCATGTCCAGAACTTCGGACGCCAGGCGCCCGGCGATGCGCATGCCTTCGACGTCGGCTGCGGTCTTGATCGTGATGGCCATGTGTTGATTATCCCAGCCAGAAGCGGCGCAAGTTCGGCACGGTTTTCAGCCGCGTGACTGCCGCGGAACCGGCTTTGCCGGGCCGCTGGCAGTGCCCCCTCGGGGGGGCGGCGCAGCCGGTAGGGGGGCCGTCCGTCAGTCGGCCCAGATGACCGTACCGGTGACCCAGGTGGCCAGCACCAGGATGCCGAAGGCGATGCGATACCAGGCGAACGGTACGAAATTGTGGGTGGCCACGTAGCGCAGCAGCCAGCGCACGCAAGCCCAGGCGGCCAGGAAGCTGACGATGAAGCCGACCGCGAACATCGGCGCATCGGCGATGGACAGCGCGTGGCGCTCCTTCCACAGGCTGTAGCCACCGGCCGAGATCAGGGTCGGAATGGCGAGGAAGAAGGAGAAGTCCGTCGCCGCCTTGCGCGACAGGCCCAGCAGCATGCCACCGATGATGGTGGCGCCCGAGCGGCTGGTGCCCGGGATCATGCCCAGGCATTGCACGAGGCCCACCTTCAGCGCGTCCAGCGCCGTCATGTCGTCCACGCTCTGCACGCGGGCCTGCGGCTGGGCGCGCTTTTCCACCCACAGGATGATCAGACCGCCGACGATGAAGGCCGCGGCGACGACCGGGGCGTTGAAGAGGTGGGCCTTGATGGCCTTGTAGACCGTCAAGCCGACCAGGCCGGCCGGCAGGAAGCCGATCGCGATATTCAGCACGAAGCGTTGCTGCTTGGCGCTGCTGGCCAAGCCACCCAGCGCCTCGCGGATGCGAGCCCAGTAGACGATGAACACGGCCAGGATGGCGCCGCTCTGGATGGCGATGTCGAAGACCTTGGACTTGGCGTCCGTCATGCCGAGCAGGCTGCCGGTCAGGATCAGGTGGCCTGTCGACGAGACGGGCAGGAACTCGGTCAGCCCCTCGACGATGCCCATGATGGCGGCTTTGATCAGCAGGATGACATCCACGTAACAGCTCCGGAAGGCAAACGAATGCAAAAAGGCGGCGCAGTGTAGCGAGAGGGCATGCCGACGGCTTGCGGCTGGCTGGCCCTGACGGCTACATTAGTGACCCTTCGGTCATTAACTCTTCGCCTTGGCCACCGCCACGCCCCGTCAACGACGCAAGGACGCCCGCCCGCAGGAGCTGCTGGAGGCGGCCCTGGAGCTGTTCGTCGAAAAAGGCTTCGCAGCCACGCGCAGCGAGGAGGTGGCGGCGCGTGCCGGTGTCGCCAAGGGCACGCTGTACCGCTACTACCCCAGCAAGGACGAGTTGTTCAAGGCCATGGTGCGCGAGAACCTGTCCGTGCACATCGCCGAGTCGGCCGCGCAGGCGGCGCAGTACGAAGGCTCCATCGCCGAGCTGCTGGTGGAGATGATGCGCACCTGGTGGGCCAAGGTCGGGCAGGGCAACGCGGGCGTGGTCTGCACGCTGCTGATGATCGAGGCGCGCAACTTCCCGGAGCTGGCGCGGTTCTACGTGGACGAGGTCATCACGCCGTCGCAGAACCTGCTGGGCGGGCTCATCGAGCGGGGCATCCAGGCGGGCGAGTTCCGCGCCGTGCCTGTCGAGGCCACGGTGCACATGCTGATCGCGCCCATGCTGCACATGATGCTGCACGAGCACTCCTTTGGCGACCAGGACGTCTGCCACCACACCATGAGCCCGATGGAGCTTCTGGACGCGCAAATGTCGCTGCTGCTGCACGGCCTGTTGGCTTAGCCGGTCTGACCTCTAGAATTTTGCCTTTCAGTCCGCCGTACCGCGCGCCTCCCGGAGAACAAGATGAACCTCGAACAAGCCCGCTTCAACATGATCGAGCAGCAGATCCGCCCGTGGGACGTGCTCGACCCCAGCGTGCTGGAGCTGCTGCACGTTGTGCACCGCGAGGATTTCGTGCCCGAGGCCCACAAGGTGCAGGCCTTCGTCGACGTCGAGCTGCCGCTGACCGCCACGCGCAAGATGCTGGCGCCCAAGGTCGAGGCCCGGCTGCTGCAGGAGCTGAAGGTGCAGCGCCACGAGAAGGTGCTGGAGATCGGCGCCGCCACGGGTCACCTGGCCGCGCTGCTGGGTCACAAGGCCCAGCGCGTCATCGCCGTGGAGGCCGATGCCGGCCTCGCCGCCCAGGCCGCCGCCAACCTCAAGCGCGCCGGCGTGCTCAACGTCAGCGTGCTGAACCAGGACGGCGCGGCCGGCCTGCCGGCCGAGGAGCCCTTCGACGTGATCCTGCTGTCGGGCTCCGTCGCCTCGGTGCCGCAGGCGCTGCTGAACCAGCTCAAGGTCGGTGGCCGCCTGATTGCCATCGTCGGTGGCGAGCCGGTCATGCGTGCCACGCTGTTCACGCGCACCGGCGCGGCAGATTTCCGCAGCGTCGAACTCTTCGACACCGTCGCCGGCCGCCTGCCCGGCTTCACCGAAGCACCCGCCTTCAGTTTCTGAGCCGCATGCAGCCCGTCGCCGCCAAACGCCGATTGCACCCCCTGAGGGCGCAGGTCGTCGCATGGCTTCAGTCATCGGCGGGCTTTGCGTCTATAACCCCGGCCGCTGCTTAATTCACTGCTCCAGCCAAGGAATCCCATGCCCTTCGTCCCAGCCCGACGCCTGATCCTGCAACCGCTGGCACTCGCCGCCGGCCTTCTGCTCGCCGGTGCGGCCCAGGCCCAGAGCCTGCAAGAGCTCTACGACGCCGCGCGGGGCTATGACGCGACTTATCTGGCGACCAAGGCCAGCGCCGACGCCGCCGCCGCCCGTGCGGCCCAGGCCGAGGCACTGACCCGCCCGTCCTTCGGTCTGTCGGCCTCCGGCACCCAGGCGCGCACCGACCCGCCCGGCACCACGGCCATCAACAGCACGACGCTGACGGCCGGGCTGCAGGGCAAGTACTCGGTCTACAACGCAGCCAACATGCCCACCATCGACAAGGCCCGCCGCGGCTACGCGGTGGCCCAGGCCGACCTGGAGAGCGCCGAGCAGGACCTGATCGTGCGCCTGACCACGGCTTATTTCGATGTGCTGGCGGCCAAGGACGCGCTGACCACGTCGCAGGCCAACAAGACCGGCATTGCCGAGCAGCTGGCGTCGGCCAAGCGCAATTTCGAGGTCGGCACGGCCACCATCACCGACACGCGCGAAGCCCAGGCCCGCTACGACCTGGCCGTCGCGCAGGAATTGGCGGCGGACAACGACCTGCGCGTCAAGCGCGTGACGCTGGATCAGTTCGTCGGCCGCGTCGGCGTCGAGCCCAAGGGCCTGGCCCAGCCGGTGGCGCTGCCGGYGCTGCCCAGCACCAATGTCGACACCTGGGTTGCCACCGGCGACGACCAGCACCCCGCCATCCGCAAGGCCCGCCTGGGCCTGGAAGTGGCGCAGCTGGACACGCAGATCGCCCGTGCCGGCGAGAAGCCCACGCTGGACCTGAACGGCAACGTCGGTGCGCAGAACCTGCACAACAGCCTGAACGGCGCGGCCGCGACGGCCTCGGGCGTCGGCACGGCCAAGACGGCCAGCGTCGGCCTGACGCTGAGCTACCCGCTGTACACCGGCGGCCTGACGCAGAACCGCATCAAGGAAACGCTGGTGTTGGAGGAGAAGGCCCGCAACGACCTCGACTTCGCCCGCCGCAGCGTCTCCGAGGCCACACGCCGTGCCTTCTTCGGCGTGCAGTCGCTGAAGGCCCAGGTCAGCGCCTACGAGGCCGCCGAGGCCTCCACCAAGCTGGCGCTGGAAGCCACGCAGCTGGGCTACAAGGTCGGCGTGCGCGTCAACCTGGACGTGCTGAACGCGCAGACTCAGCTCTACACGACGCAGCGCGACCTGGCCAAGGCGCGCTACGACGTGGTCGTCAACAGCCTCAAGCTGCGCCAGGCCTCGGGCCAGCTGCGCGCCGAGGACGTCAACTCGGTCAACACGCTGCTCGCCAAGTAAGCCTGCGAGCCTGCTTTCAAGCCCCGCCGCGGCGGGGCTTTTTCTTGGCCGCGGCCGGTTGCGGCGCGGGCTCGGAGTCGGTCGTCGGCAGCGGCTTCAGCGGCGCGTGCTCACGCAGCGCGTGCAGGATGATGGCGGTGGACGTGGGCGCCTGCTGGCAGAAGCGCGACAGCGCCGCGCGCAGATGCGCCACGTCACGCACGGCGAGTTCCAGGATCCAGCTGTCCTCGCCGGTCACGCCGTAGGCCGTCAACACCTCGGGGCTGGACTCCAGCGCTCGCGCCATCGCTGCGTCATCCAGGCTGGTGATGCGGATGATGGCGCGGATGGCGTAGCCCAGCTTGCCGGCATCGACGATGGCGCGGTAGCCGCAGATGACGCCGGCTTCCTCCAGCTTGCGCACGCGTTCCGTCACGGCCGGCTGGCTCAAGTGCACGCGGCGGCCCAGCTCGGCCATCGTCAGGCGCGCGTCGGCCTGCAATTCGGCCAGGATGCGATGGTCGTGCTGGTTGAGTTCTATGGCCATGAAAGTCTTGTCAAAGCGTTGAAACGTTCTTGAATATTAAGGCGGAGTCATGTTTCCACCTTCAAAGACCCATGTTGTCTGTGAGCCGGAATTCCTACGATGCCGGCCATGAACACGACCACCTTGCCCCTCAAGACCGCGCCGGGCCTGAGCGCGAAACTGATGCTCTGCCTGGCCGCCACCTGGCTGGTCTGGGGTTCCACCTACCTCGCCATCAAGGTCGCGCTGGTCAGCCTGCCGCCGTTCTTCCAGATGGGCAGCCGCTTCCTCGTCGCGGGGGCGCTGCTGGCGGGCTGGATGCGCTGGCGCGGCGCACCCTGGCCCAGCCGGCGGCAGTGGCTGCATGCGCTGGTCATCGGCGGCCTGATGCTGGGCGGTGGCATGGGCGGCACGGCCACGGCCGAGCAGACGGTGGGGTCGGGCCTCGTCGTCGCCTTCATCGCCGTGATGCCGCTGATGATTGCCGGGCTGAACCTGCTGTGGGGCGAGAAGCCGACGCGGCTGGAGAGCCTGGGCATCGCCTTCGGCCTGGTCGGCGTGCTGCTGTTGACGCAGGGCCAGGGCTTTGGCGCGTCGCCCACTGGCCTGGTCGCCATCAGCGTGGCCTGCGCGAGCTGGGCCGTGGGCAGCGTGCTGTCGCAGCGCAGCCTGCCGCTGGCGCCGGGGCCCATGGGGTTTGCCAGCGAGATGCTGGCCGGCGGTGCGCTGCTGATGGGCCTGAGCCTGGTCAGCGGCGAGGCGCTGCCCACGCACATCGAGCCGCAGGCGCTGTGGGCCTGGGTCTACCTCGTCGTGTTCGGTTCGCTGGTGGCCTTCAACGCCTACATGGTGTTGCTGGCGGAGGCGTCGGCCGGGCTGGCGTCCAGCTACTCCTTCGTCAACCCCGTCATCGCGATGCTGCTGGGCGTGACGCTGGCCGGCGAGCACATCAGCGGCCACGAGTGGCTGGCCGCGGGCATCGTGCTGGTGGGCGTCGTGCTGCTGCTGGTCGGACGGGCTAAAGCGCGTTGATGGGGATGCGCAGGTAGGCCACGCCGTTGTCTTCGGCCGGCGGCAGCTGGCCGGCGCGGATGTTGACCTGCAGCGCCGGCAGCATCAGTGCCGGCACGCCCAGCGTCGCGTCGCGGGCGCGGCGCATCGCGACGTATTCGGCCTCGCCGACGCCATCGCGCACGTGGATGTTGGCCGCGCGCTGCTCGGCCACCGTCGTCTGCCAGCGCGCCTCACGGCCTGCGGGGTAGTCGTGGCAGACGAACAGCCGCGTCGCGGGCGGCAGCGCCAGCAGGCGCCGCATGGAGCGGTAGAGCTGCGTCGCGTCGCCGCCGGGGAAATCGGCGCGGGCGCTGCCCAGGTCGGGCATGAACAGGGTGTCGCCGACGAAGACGGCGTCCTCGATGGCGTAGGCCAGGTCGGCCGGCGTGTGGCCGGGCACCAGCAGCGCGGTGACCTCGATGCCGCCCAGGTGCAGCGTCTCGCCGTCGCGCAGCAGGCGGTCGAAGCCGTCGTCGACGACCGGCAGGTTGTAGAGCCGGCCGAAGCCCGCCTGCACGTCGCGGATGTGTTCGCCGATGGCGATCAGCCCACCGGCCTGCCGCTTCAGATACGGCGCTGCGGACAGGTGGTCGGCATGGGCGTGCGTCTCCAGGATCCACTGCAGCGTCAAGGCCTGTTCGCGCAGATGCGCCAGCAGCGCGTCGGCCGAGCGCGTCGCCGTGCGGCCCGCCGCGGCGTCGTAGTCCAGCACCGGGTCGATGGCGGCGGCCTGGCGCGTCATGGGGTCGTGCACGACATAGCTGACCGTGCCGGTTGCAGGGTCGTGGAAGCCTTGGATGGCGATGGGCATGCGTGGATTCTCGCGGGCCGGGCCTGGGCCAAAATCCGCGCCCATGCTGTTTCTGCTTTCTCCCGCCAAGTCGCTCGACTACGACACGCCCACGCCACCCGAACTGGCGCCGGCGCTGACCCGCCCGCAATTCCTCGCCGACACCGCCGCGCTGATCGACGTGCTGCGCAGCAAGACCGTCGCCGACGTGCGCGGGCTGATGGATTTGTCCGAGCCGCTGGCCCAGCTCAACGTCGACCGCTACGCCGCCTGGCGCCCGCGCTTCACCGAGCACAACAGCAAGCCGGCCGTGCTGGCCTTCAACGGCGACGTCTACGACGGGCTGGACGCGAAGACGCTGTCGGCCGACGACATCGCCTGGGCGCAGACGCATGTGCGCATGCTGTCGGGCCTGTACGGCATCCTGCGTCCGCTGGACCGCATGCAGCCGTACCGGCTGGAGATGGGCACGCGGCTGGCCACGCCGGCCGGCGCCAGCCTGTACGACTACTGGGGCGACCGCCTGGCGCTGCACCTGAACAAGCTCGCCCGCGCGGAGAAGGTGCCCGTCGTCGTCAACCTCGCGTCGCAGGAATACTTCCGCGCGGCCGACCGCAAGGCGTTGAAGCCCAGGGTCGTCGACTGCCAGTTCGAGGACTGGAAGAACGGCGAGTACAAGATCATCAGCTTCTTCGCGAAGCGCGCCCGCGGGCTGATGGCGCGCTTCGCGATCCAGAATCGCGTCGAGACACCCGAAGCCCTGAAGGACTTCGATCTCGACGGCTACCGCCTCGCGCCCGAGGTGTCCTCCCCTGAACGACTCGTCTTCCGCCGCAAGTCATGAGCCAACAAGTCATCACCCCCGAGCTGTGTGAGTGGATTTCCGAACAGTCCCGCGCCGGCCATGCATCAGAGAGCATCCTCGCCGCGATGCTGGGCAGCGGCTGGGACGAGGGCATTGCCCGCCAGGCGCTGGCGCGCACGCTGGGTCAGTCAGCCACGCTGACGGCGCCGCCGGGCGCGACGCCGGGCCTGCCCGAGCCCGACATGAGCCGCTTCGCCCCCGTCATGAATGCTGGCGACCGCGCGGTGAAGGTGTTGATGGCGCTGCGCCAGCCGCGCGTGGTGGTCTTCGGTGACCTGCTGAGCGACGAGGAATGCGACGGCATCATGGCCCTGGCGACCAAGCGCCTGGCGCGCTCCGAGACGGTGGCCACCGCCGCCGACGGCAGCGAGGTGAACGCCGCGCGCACCAGCGACGGCATGTTCTTCGAGCGCTGCGAGACCGAACTGATCCGCACGCTAGAAGCGCGCATCGCCACGCTGCTGCGCTGGCCGCTGGACCATGGCGAGGGCCTGCAGGTGCTGCGCTATCGCCCGGGCGCGGAGTACCAGCCGCACTACGACTACTTCGACCCCGGCCACGTCAGCACGCCCAACATCCTCAAGCGCGGTGGCCAGCGCGTCGGCACGCTGGTCATGTACCTGAACACGCCGGCGGCTGGCGGCGCGACCATCTTCCCGGACATCGGCCTGGACGTCGCGCCCGTCAAGGGCAATGCCGTCTTCTTCAGCTACGACCGGCCGCACCCGGGCACGCAGACGCTGCATGGCGGCGCGCCGGTGCTCGAGGGTGAGAAGTGGGT
The DNA here is from genome assembly GCF_056406315.1 of Roseateles sp. P1_C6. Lineage (NCBI taxonomy): Bacteria > Pseudomonadati > Pseudomonadota > Betaproteobacteria > Burkholderiales > Sphaerotilaceae > Roseateles > Roseateles sp. P1_C6. Next base: position 21,064 of record NZ_JBFUAK010000001.1, on the reverse strand, counting down.
CGCCACCAAGTGGCTGCGTCAGGCCGTCTTCACCTGAACCGTTGCGGCAATGCCGGCCACCAGCAGGCCCAGGCCCAGGATCAGCAAGAGGAAATAGCCGATGCTGAGCAGCACGCCGCGCCAGAGAGCCCCGAACCGGTTCACACCGTAGACCCGCCGCAGCGCGGCCACGCCATGGCCGAAGACCGCAAAGATCAGCAGCGCCTGGAACCCGGCTGCCACGCCCGTCAACAGCGCCAGGAACCACAGGCTGTGGCTGTGCAGCGAGAACACGAAGTGCTCGGCATAGCGCCGCCCGGTGCCAGCAAACATCGCCAGCAGCAGTGCCGCGAACACGGGCTGCATGGCCAGCATGCCGTAGGGAGCCAGGGCGACGAGCCGCGCGGTCCACTGCTCGTTGGTCATGGAGCCGGCGTTCTTGACGAGGCGGTTGGCCCAGCGCTCGAACGGCGTGCAGGCCACCGGTTTTGCGGTTTCGCAATCGCTGAACTCGGTGATGAAGGTCGTCCGGCCACGGGGTGGGGCGCTGCCGGCGCTGGAGGCGGCCTGCGCCTTGGCCAGGGCTTGCGCTTCGGCGGCCGTCTCGTTGGGCGTCGCGCCCGGCTTCACGCGCAGCTTCACGGGCTTGCCCGGCTCCACGACGCGCGCTGCGTCCGCCGCCTCGTTGCCGGTGTCAACGGCGGCACTCTGCGGCAGCAGGTGCGTGCCGACGAAGAACAGGAAGCTTGCGGTGAGGTAGACCCGCAGCGGCAGCACGTAGCGGCGCCGCTGGCCATGGAAGTAGGCGTTCGTCAGATGACCCGGCAGCGCGATCAGGGCCCACAGCGTGCGCCACAGCGGGCCGTCGAAGGCGACGTAGTGGCCCAGGTACTCCGTGAACATCTCGCGCACCGACGGCGGGTGCAGGTCGGTCTCCTGGCCACAATGGCCGCAGTAGACCGGGCGCGGCGTGGCCAGCGTGAAATGGCAGTTGCGGCAGTAGGGCAGCTCAGGCGCGTGGTGGCGGCTCATGCGGACAGCAGTTTGTTGATCAGCTCGGGCGTGCTGGCCGCCTGGTATTTCTTCATCAGCCGGCCGCGGTAGATGTCCACCGTGCGCGGGCTCACGCCCAGCCGGCGGCCGATCAGCTTGCTGGTCTGCCCCTCCACCAGCAGCGCCGCGATCTCGCGCTCGCGTGGCGTCAGGTCGGCCGTGATCTGGCGGCGCGCCGACAAGTCCTCGAAGCTCCAGATGCCGCGGGCATGCGGGTCGGCCGGGTCCAGCGCGCGGCCGGTGACATGGCACCAGAACAGCTCGCCGCTGCCGAGGCGCCGCATGACGCGGTCGTCCGCGTAGTGGCCTTGCGCGTCCAGGCTGGCGACGATGCGCTCGCCGGTGCGCTGGAACTCGACGGCGCTCGGGTACATCACCGCAAAGCTCTGGCCCACCAGCTGCTCGCGCGTCGCGCCGAACATGCGCAGCACGCGCTCGTTGCAGTCGACGATCTGGCGCTGGGCGGACAGCACCAGGCCGATGGGGGCGAGCTGGAAGGCGCTGCGGTAGTCGATGGCGTCAGGGCTCAAGCGGAAGGTCAGGCTGGGGCGGGCGGCCGCGATCCTACCCGGGCAGCGGTTGCCACCGCCGGCAACGGTCGGGCGGCCAGCGCGGTAAGTCCTTAGGCAATCTTGCGTAATCGACGCCGCGAAGGCAGGGCGCTACGCTTCGCCCCTCATCCAAGCAGGAGACGGCATGAACAAGGTGTACCCGAGCGCTGAAGCAGCGCTGCGCGGCGTTGTGAAGGACGGGCAGATGCTCGCGGTCGGCGGCTTCGGCCTGTGCGGCATCCCCGAGGCGCTGATCACGGCGCTGCGCGACAGCGGCGTCAAGGACTTGACGGTCATCTCCAACAACGCTGGCGTGGACGGTTTCGGCCTGGGTGCGCTGCTGGTCACCCGGCAGATCAAGAAGATGATCTCCAGCTACGTGGGCGAGAACAAGGAGTTCGAGCGCCAGTACCTGGCCGGTGAGTTGGAGCTGGAGTTCACGCCGCAGGGCACGCTGGCCGAGAAGATGCGCGCCGGCGGCGCCGGCATCCCGGCCTTCTTCGTGCGCACCGGCGTGGGCACGCTGATCGCCGAGGGCAAGGAATCGCGCGAGTTCAACGGCGAGACCTACATCCTGGAAAAGGCGCTCGTGCCCGACGTGTCGCTGGTCAAGGCCTACAAGGCCGACAAGAGCGGCAACCTGGTGTTCCGCCGCACGGCGCGCAACTTCAACCCGGCCGCGGCGATGGCCGGCCAGTTGACGGTGGTCGAGGTGGAACACCTCGTCGAGACCGGCGAGATCGACCCGGACGACGTCCACCTGCCGGGCATCTACGTGCACCGCATCGTCGTCAACGCCAATCCGGAGAAGCGGATTGAAAAGATGACCCTCTCGCCGAAGAAGGAGGCCTGACATGCCCTGGACCCAAGATCAGATGGCCGCCCGCGCGGCCCAGGAGCTGGAAGACGGCTTCTACGTGAACCTCGGCATCGGCATTCCGACGCTGGTGGCCAACCATGTGCCCGCCAGCAAGGAAGTCTGGCTGCAGAGCGAGAACGGCATGCTCGGCATCGGCCCCTTCCCGACCGAGGACGAGGTCGACGCCGACCTCATCAACGCCGGCAAGCAGACGGTGACGACGCTGCCCGGCAGCAGCATCTTCGGCAGCCACGACAGCTTCGCGATGATCCGCGCCGGCAAGATCAACCTCAGCATCCTGGGCGCGATGCAGGTCAGCGCCAATGGCGACCTGGCCAACTGGATGATCCCGGGCAAGATGGTCAAGGGCATGGGCGGCGCGATGGACCTGGTGGCCGGCGTCAAGCGCGTCATCGTGCTGATGGAGCACGTGGCCAAGAAGAAGGACGGCACCGAGGACCTGAAGATCATCCCGGCCTGCACGCTGCCGCTGACGGGCGTGGGCGTGGTGGACCGCATCATCACGGACCTGGGCGTGTTCGATGTGGTGCCCGGCGGCATCAAGCTCGTCGAGCTTGCCGAAGGCGTCACGCGCGAACAAGCGCAAAGCAAGACCGGGGTTCCGTTGCTCTGACGTAAAGACCGGGGCTTGTCCCCAGTTCAAGGGCCTCGACGGGTCGGCGCAAGCCGGCCCGTTTTCGTTGGGTGACGATCCAGCACAACAACGAGCGAGGACCCCATGCGCGCACCGCCGACGCCTGAAGTCGAGACCATCGCCCCGGCACCCGAGACCCGTGCCACACCGGACCCCGGCATCGCGGCCGCAGCCGCAGCCGCCGCGTTGCTGGCCGCCTGCGGCGGGGGCGGCAGCGCGCCCGCGCCTTCGCCCCCACCACCGCCTCCACCACCCCCGCCGCCGCCCGGCATCAGCGACGCGGAGGCTGCCCGCTTCCTGACCCAGGCCGGCTTCTCGGCCAGCAGTGCCGACATCGCCACCGTCAAGGCCAACGGCTATGCCGCCTGGCTGGACGCGCAGTTCGCGCTGCCTGTCAGCGCGGGTCATTTCGACTGGATGTCGGCCAACGGCTACGCGGTCGTCGACTACCGCAACAGCTTTGCCGGCGTCGACAACACGCTGTGGCGCAAGCTGATGTCCGCGCCCGACTCGCTGCGCCAGCGCGTCGTGCTGGCGCTCAGCGAGATCTTCGTCATCTCGATGAGCGGGCTGCCGGTGTCCTGGCGCGGCTTTGCGGTGGCAGCCTATGTGGACATGCTGGAGCAGCGCTGCTTTGGCAGTTACCGCGAACTGCTGGACGCGGTGACGCTGTCCAACGGCATGGGCGTCTACCTGGCGATGCGCGGCAACCGCAAGGAAGACACCAGGACCGGCCGCGTGCCCGACGAGAACTATGCGCGCGAGGTCATGCAGCTGTTCAGCATCGGCCTCGTCCAGCTCAACACCGATGGCAGCCCCAAGCGCGACGGCAGCGGCAACCCCATCGAGACCTACAACCAGGTCAACATCACCGACCTGGCCCGCGTCTTCACCGGCTGGGACTTCGACGGCGCAAGCAGCACCGACCCCGGCTTCATGAAGAAGCCCATGGTCAACAACCCGGCGCGCTTCTCGACCGGCGCGAAGAAGGTGCTGGACGTGGACATCCCCGCGACCGCCGATGGCGCGGCCGCGTTGAAGACGGCGCTGGACACGCTGGCGGCGCACCCCAACGTCGGGCCCTTCATCGGCCGCCAGCTGATCCAGCGCCTGGTCGCCAGCAACCCCAGCCCCGCCTACGTGGGCCGCATCGCCGCCGTCTGGGCCGACAACGGTGCCGGCCAGCGCGGCGACCTGAAGGCCGTCATCCGCGCCATCCTGCTCGACGCGGAGGCCCGCACGGTGCCCACCGCGCCCGGCGCCGGCAAGCTGCGCGAGCCGCTGCAGCGCTTCATCCAGTGGGGCCGCACGTTCAATGTCGCATCGCCCAACGGGCTGTGGAACATCGGCGACACGAGCAACCCCGGCACGCGGCTGGGCCAGAGCCCGCTGCGCAGCCCGTCGGTCTTCAACTTCTTCCGCCCCGGCTATGTGCCGCCCAACTCCACGCTGGGCAGCAACGCGGTCACGGCGCCCGAGTTCCAGCTCTGCAACGAGAGCACGGTCGCCGGCTACCTGAACTACCTGCAGACCGCCATCGCCAACGGTATCGGTGACGTGAAGCCCAGCTACACGGCGGAACTGGCGCTGGCGGGCGACGCCCCTGGCCTGGTCGCCGACCTGGCGCTGCGCCTGGGCGGCGGCGGCATCTCGGCGACCACGCAGGCCACCGTCGCCACCGCCGTCGCGACGATCGGCGCGGCCACCGACACCGGCAAGCTCAACCGCGTGCAGGCCGCCATCCTGATGCTGATGGCCTGCCCCGAATACCTGATCCAGAAGTGAGGGGACGACCATGAAGCTCAACCGACTCCCCGAACTGCAGCGCCGCGAGTTCCTGCGCCGCGCCTCGGCGCTGGGGCTGGCCGGCACGGCCGCGCCGCTGGCGTTGAACCTGGCTGGCATCGGCGAAGCCGCCGCGGCCACGGCCCCGGGCGACTACAAGGCGCTGGTCTGCGTGTTCCTGTACGGCGGCAACGACCACGGCAACACGCTGGTGCCCTATGACACTGCCAGCTACGACGCCTATGCCCAGATCCGCCAGACGCTGGCCACGCCGCGCGACCAACTGGCCGCCACCGCGCTGGGCCTGAACGTCGGCGGCCGGCAGATGGCGCTCGCGCCCCAGTTGCCCAAGCTCAAGGCGCTGTGGGACGCCGGGCGCATGGGCCTGCAGCTCAATGTCGGCACGCTGATCCAGCCCACCACGCTGGCCCAGTACAATGCGCAGAGCGTGCCGTTGCCGCCCAAGCTGTTCTCGCACAACGACCAGCAATCCGTCTGGCAGAGCAGCTCGCCCGAGGGCGCCACGTCCGGCTGGGGCGGCCGCATGGGCGACCTGTTCCTGGCCGGCAACGGCACGGCCACCTTCACCTGCATCAACGCGTCCGGCAACGCCGTCTACATGGCCGGCAAGCAGGCCGTGCAATACCAGGTGTCGACCAGCGGCGCGGTGCCCATCAACGGCATCCTGAAGCCGCTGTACGGCTCGCAGGCCTGTGCCGACGCGCTGCGCGGCCTTATCACGGCCGACCGCACGCACTGGATGGAGTCGGAGCTGACCCGCGTCGTGACGCGCTCGGTCAGCGCCCAGGGCGTCGTCAGCGCCGCGCTGGCCGGCGTGCCCGCGCTGCAGACCCCCTTCGACACGGCCAGCAGCCTGTCCAGCCAGCTGCTCATCGTCGCCAAGCTCATCGCCGCGCGCCAGGCGCTGGGGGCGACGCGCCAGGTCTTCTTCGTGTCGCTGGGCGGTTTCGACACCCACGACGCGTTGGCCGAGGAGCATCCCGGCCTGCTGACCGCCGTGGACAACGCGCTGGCCAGCTTCTACGCGGCCACGGTGGAGCTGGGCGTCGCCGGCCAGGTCACCAGCTTCACGGCCAGCGACTTCGGCCGCTCGCTGACCAGCAACGGCGATGGCTCCGACCATGGCTGGGGCAGCCACCACGTCGTGCTGGGCGGGGCGGTGCAGGGCGGCCGCTACTGGGGCACGCTGCCGTCGGTCAGCGTCAACGGGCCCGATGACGTGGGCCAGGGCCGGCTGCTGCCGACCACGTCGGTGGACCAGCTGGGTGCCACGCTGGCGACCTGGATGGGCGTCGCCGGCAGCGATCTGGCCACCGTGCTGCCGCGCATCGGCAACTTCGCGCAGCGCGACATGGGCTACTTCTGAGCGCTGCGGCTACCCTACCGTGGTGGGGTGTTGGCGCTGCGTGGAATGGGCGCCAATCGGAGTCATCGACAGCACGCAGCGGACGGAGGGACAGGCATGACGGAGCGCGACGCGCTGGTCGTTGACGACCACCCGTTGGTGGCCCGCGGCATTGCCGAGTACCTGGCGACGCATTGCGGCATCCGCCGCGTCGGGCTGGCCGCCGATGCCGCCGCCGCGCTGCGCGTGATCGACTCCGACGGCGAGCCGGCACTGGCCATCGTCGACTTCTGGCTGCCGGGCGGCTCCGCGCTGCCGCTGCTGCAGCAGTTGCGGCAACGCTGCCCGGCCATCCGGGTGCTGGTGCTCAGCGGTGACGAGGACCTGGGCGTGCAGATCAAGGTGCGCGAGGCGGGCGCGCACGGCTTCCTTTGCAAGCACGAGCCGCCCGAGGTCTTTGCCCGGGCGGTGGCGGCGGTGCTGGCCGGCGGTGACTGGTTTGCCGCCGCGCGCCAGCAGGGCCTGCCCGCCGCGCCGCGCCGCGAGCTGCCCGTGCAGGCACACGAACTGGGTCTGACGGAGCGCCAGGGCCAGGTCCTGAGCATGATGTTGCGCGGCCTGCCCAACAAGCGCATCGCGCGCTCGCTGGACCTGTCCGAGCAGACGGTGAAGGAGCACGTGACTGGCATCCTGTCGCGGCTGGGCGTGGCCAATCGCATGGAGGCGATCCAGCGGCTGCAGGGGCGGCGCATCGAGCCATGAAGCAGGCCCGGGTCGCACTGGCTGCGCTGCGGCGCTGGTTTCCCAAGCCGCTCAGCGGCGACGACCTGGGCACCCGCGGCGGGGTGCGCATGCTGGCGTTGATCCACCACCGGCTGGTGCTCAGCGTCTGCGCGATGCCGCTGATCGGCCTGCCGCTGACGATCTGGTTCAACGGCCTGGGGCGCGACCCGCGCGGCATGCTGGCGTGGACGCTGGGGTATGCGTTCGCCGCCGCAGCGCTGCTGCTGCATGGGCGCCGCTTTCGGCGTGATGCCTCGCTGCAGCACGCCGAGCCGCAATGGCTGGCGCGCTGGCGGCCCGTCGTGCGGGGCATGAGCCTCGCGCATGGCCTGGGCCTGGCGTCGCTGGGCCTCATCGTGCTGCTGACGCCCGGCCACCATGCTTTCGACTTCGTGCTGCTGCTGCACATCAGTCTGGCGGTGGTGATCGTCGGCAATGCCGCGTTCGAGCTGCCCGCCGTGGGCGTCTTTCTTCGCTTGTATGCGTTTGGTTGGGGCGTGGCCACGGCCTTGCTGGCGCTGGTGGCGACGTACTGGCCCGCGCTGATGCCGGCGGGGCCGGAAGGGCCGACGGCGCCCGGTGTGCCGCGCCCATGGCCCGCCATCGTGCCGCTGTCGCTGCTGTTGCTGGTTGCGCTGTACCGGCGCGCGGTGATCGCCCACAACTTCTTCGTCCAGCAGGTTCAGCTGGAGGAGCACAGCCTGAGCCTTGCCCACGACTACCAGCGCGCCACCGAGCGTGCCGAGCAGGCACTGCGCGCCAAGAACCAGTTCCTCAGCACCGCCAGCCATGACCTGCGCCAGCCGACGCACGCGATGGGCTTTCTCGTCGAATCGATCGCGCACCGCAACCGCGACGCCGCGCTGGTGCCGGCGCTGGACGACCTGCGCCGCAGCGTGCGTTCGCTGAACCTGATGTTCAACGCACTGCTGGACCTGTCCCGCATCGAAGGCGACGGCGTGGACGCGCGCCGCGTGCCGGTCGCCCTGGACGCGCTGCTGCAGGACGTGGCCACCACCTTCAGCAGCGAAGCGCGCAGCCGCGGCCTGCGTCTGAAGGTCCGCACCGGCGGCGGGGGCGCCACGGTACTGGCGGACCCTGTGCTGCTGCGCCAGTCGCTGGTGAACCTGACGCACAACGCGCTGCGCTACACCTCGCAAGGCGGCGTGCTGCTGGCGGCACGGCGGCGCGGCGGGCATTGGCGGCTGGAGGTCTGCGACACCGGCATGGGCATCGCTCGCGAGGACCTGGGGCAGGTCTACTCGCCGTTCTACCGGCACCCGAGCGCCGCCCAGGTCGACAGCGCCGGCCATGGGCTGGGCCTGGCCGTCGTGGCGCGCTGCGCCGACCTGATGGGAGCGACCTATGGGCTGCAGTCCATCGAGGGGCGCGGATCGCGCTTCTGGCTGCTGCTGCCGGCCACTTCCCGCCGCGAGCCCGTCGTGGCCGACCCGCGCGCGCCGCTGCGGCCCTTGTCCGGCCGCTGCTTGGTGGTCGACGACGACCCGGACGTCGTCGGTGCCTGGACCAGCCTGATGCAGGCCTGGGGCATCGCGGTGCGCAGCGCCACGTCGGCGGCGCAGGCGCTGGCGGTGCTGGACGCAGGCTTCGCGCCGCAGGCCATCCTCTGCGACCAGCGGCTGCGCTCGGGCGAAAGCGGCGTGGAGGTGCTGAAGGCGCTGTTCCTGCGCTGTCCCGAGGCGGGCGGCGCCATGGTCAGCGGCGAGTTCGCGTCCGAGGAGCTGCAGCAGGCCGAGCGCGACGGCTACCTGGTGCTGCGCAAGCCGTTGGAAGTCGAACAGCTGCATGCGCTGCTGGCGCAGTGGCTCGACCCCGCGGCGACCCTACCGCAGTAGGGTTCCCGGGCCACGCGGAGGTCCGCACACTGGCCGCACCCTCAACAGCCCTGGTGCCATCGCATGACGCTCCCGAACCACTTCGCCACCGCCGGCCTGATCGCCGTGGCCGCCCTGAGCCTGGCCGGCTGCGCCGCCACCATCACGCAGGACGGGCTGGCGCAGACCACGTCGCAGGCCATCGGCCGGCAGGTGGGCGACTTCACGATCAGCGACAAGACCGAGGGCACCGGCGGGCGCATCGACTACAAGGTCAGGACGCGGGACGGCGTGGAATACAGCTGCCTGATGTACTCGGCCACCGGCTTCCAGAAGGCCATGTCCTTCGGCCAGACGCCGAACTCCAGCGCGTTGTGCACGCAGATGACCAAGGGCGGCACACCCGCCGCCGCTCCACCGGCCGCCTGCAACGCGCTGCTGAAGGCCGCCGGCAAGTGCTGACCCCTTGAGCCGCGGCCGTGGCGCGGTGCCGCTGTCGCCTGCCTAAGATGGCGGCCATGCGCCGCCTCCTCATCGCCCTCGTGCTTGCCGGCCCTCTGGGCCTGGCTGCAGCCCAAGCCCTCGACCAGCCCGAGGCCGCCACCCGCACCGCCAAGGCGACCGGCCTCACGGCGCCGGCCCAGCGCTTCGCGGTGACGGCGGCCAACCCGCTGGCCGCGCAGGCCGGCGTGGAGATCCTGCGCGCCGGTGGCTCGGCCATGGACGCCGCCGTGGCCGTGCAGGCTGTGCTGGGGCTCATTGAACCGCAGTCCAGCGGCATTGCCGGCGGCGCCTTCCTGCTGCACTGGGATGGCCGCCAGGTGCAAGCCTGGGACGGCCGCGAGACGGCCCCCGCCGCGGCCACGCCGGCCATGTTCCTCAAGCCCGACGGCAGGCCGCTGGCGATGCGCGACGCCATCCTGAGCGGCCTGTCCACCGGCGCGCCCGGCGTGCTGGCCATGCTGGCCGAGGCCCAGCAGGCGCAGGGCAGGCTGCCATGGGCGCGGTTGTTCGAGCCGGCCATCCGCCTCGCCGAGCAGGGCTTCGCGGTCAGCCCGCGGCTGTTCGAGCTGGTCTCCGCCGAACCGGCGCTGCGCAATGACCCGCAGGCCGGGCCTTACTTCTTCGACGCGGCCGGCAACCCCAAGGCCGTCGGCACCGTGCTGAAGAACCCGGCCTACGCCGCCGTGCTGCGCGGCATTGCCAAGCTGGGCCGCCAGGGCTTCTACGAAGGCCCGGTGGCCGAGGACATCGTGCGCCGCGTGAAGGGCCATGCGCGGCCGGGGCTGCTGACGGCCGCCGACCTGGCCGGCTACAAGCCCGTCCAGCGCGCGCCGCTGTGCAATGACTGGCGCAGTTATCGCGTCTGCGGCTTCGGCCCGCCCACGTCCGGGCACCTGACGCTGATGCAGATCCTCGGCCTGCTCGACACCCAGCCCGCCGCCGTCGCGGCCCGGGGCATCACGGTCGACTGGATGCACGCCTATGCCGAGTCCGCCAAGCTGGCCTTTGCCGACCGCGCGCAGTTCATTGGCGACCCGGGCTTCGTCACCGCGCCGGGCGGCGACTGGCAGAACCTGCTCAGCACCGTCTATCTGAAGGAGCGCGGCGCGCTGATCGGCGAGCGGGCGATGGCGCCCGCCACGGCCGGCGACCCCGGCAGGCTCAGGCAGGCCTTGGCACCCCAGGCCGAGCAGTTGGAGGCCGGCACCAGCCAGGTCAGCGTCGTCGACGCCAAGGGCCATGCGGTGTCCATGACCACCAGCGTCGAGTCGGCCTTCGGCAACCGCGTCATGAGTGACGGCGGCACCGGCCTGGCCGGCGGCTTCATGCTGAACAACCAGCTGACCGACTTCGCGCTGAACCCGGTGGGCGCCGACGGCCGGCCGGTGGCCAACCGCGTGGAGGCGGGGAAAAGGCCGCGCTCCAGCATGGCGCCCACGCTGGTGTTCGACCGGGCAGGGGCGCTTGCCATGGTGGCCGGCTCGCCGGGCGGGCCGGTCATCATTCACTACGTCGCCAAGGTCATCACCGGTGCGCTGGCCTGGGGCCTGCCGGTGCAGCAGGCCGTGGACCTGCCCAACTTCGGCCACTTCAACAGCGGCTCGCTGATCGTAGAACGCGGCGCGCTGACGGCCGAGCAGCTGGCCGAGCTGCGCGGGCGCGGCCACGCCATCATCGAGACCGACCTGACCAGCGGCCTGCAGGTGCTGCTGCGCACCAAGGCGGGCTGGGTCGGTGGCGCCGACCCGCGCCGCGAGGGCGTGGTGCTCGGTGAGTAAGCCGATGGCTGTCCGTCGCGCTGACGGCGCCTTGTCCGACAAACGCGAGGCCTTGCGGCCGCCTAGTCTGCCCCCTTGGACGCAGCCAGGGGTCAGCGATGGACGATTCGCGAGCATGCCTTTCACGCCGGGACGTGCTGATTGCCAGCGCGGCCACGGCCACCATCACGGCCGCCGACGCGGCTGACCGGGAGCCCGCCATGCCGGCCGCAGACAACTTGCCCGCCACGATGAGCCGCGTGACGCTGGAGGTCAACGGCAGCTCGCACACGGTGGACGTGGACACGCGCACGACGCTGCTGGACCTGCTGCGCGAGCGGCTGCAGCTCACAGGCACCAAGAAAGGCTGCGACCACGGCCAGTGCGGCGCCTGCACGGTGCTGCTGGACGGCCGGCGCATCAACAGCTGCCTGATGCTGGCCGTCATGGCGCCCGGAGCCAAGGTGACCACCATCGAAGGCCTGGGCACGCCGCAGCACATGCACCCGCTGCAGGCCGCCTTCGTCGCGCATGACGGCTACCAGTGCGGCTACTGCACGCCGGGGCAGATCTGTTCGGCCGTGGGCATGCTGGACGAGCTCAAGCGCGGCATGCCCAGCCACGTGACGCCCGACCTGGCGGCCAAGCCGCTGCTGTCCGCCGAGGAGTTGCGCGAACGCATGAGCGGCAACCTGTGCCGCTGCGGCGCCTACTCCAACATCGCCGAGGCGATCACCCAGGTGGGAGGTGCGGCATGAAAGCCTTCAGCTTCGAACGCGCCCGCACGCCGGCCGAAGCCGCCGCCGCCGTGGCGCGCCGGCCCGACGCCAGGTTCATCGCCGGCGGCACCAACCTGCTGGACCTGATGAAGCTGCAGATCGAGGCGCCGGCCCACCTCGTCGACGTGAACCCACTGGGGCTGGACCGCATCGAGGAGAGCAAGGACGGCGGCCTGCGTGTCGGCGCGCTGGTGCGCAACAGTGACCTCGCCAGCGACGCCCGCGTGCGGCGCGACTACCCGGTGCTGTCGCGCGCGCTGCTGGCCGGTGCGTCGGGCCAGCTGCGCAACCGCGCAACGACGGCCGGCAACCTGCTGCAGCGCACCCGCTGCCCCTACTTCTACGACACCGCCCAGCCCTGCAACAAGCGCCAGCCCGGCAGCGGCTGCAGCGCGATCGGCGGCGTGTCGCGTTCGCTGGCCGTCATCGGCGCGAGCTCGGCGTGCATCGCCACCCACCCCAGCGACATGGCCGTCGCGATGCGCGTGTTGGACGCGCAGGTCGAGACCGTGACGCCCACGGGCGAGCAACGCCGCATCCCCATCGCCGACTTCCACAAGCTGCCCGGCAACACGCCGCAGGTCGAGCATGCGCTGGCGCATGGCGAACTGATCACCGCGGTGCTGCTGCCGGCGCCGGTGGCGGGCGTGCATGTCTACCGCAAGGTGCGCGACCGCGCGTCCTATGCCTTCGCCCTCGTGTCGGTCGCGGCCATCGTGCAGCCTGACGGCGGTGGTCGCGTGGCCTTTGGCGGCGTCGCGGCCAAGCCATGGCGCGTGGAGGCGGCCGAGGCCGGTCTCGCCAAGGGCGCGGCAGCCTTCATGGGCCAGGCCTTCGCCGGCGCGACGCCCGCACCGGACAACGCCTTCAAGCTGCCACTGGCCGAGCGCACGCTGGCCGGCATCCTTCAATCCGCCAGGGGCTGAGCATGAGATTCGACAAGCCCGCCACGACCAACCCCATCGACCAGGGCCGCATCGTCGGCCGCGCCACGCCGCGCATCGACGGGCCGCTGAAGACGACCGGCACCGCGCCTTACGCCTACGAGCACCACGACGTCAGCCCCCGGCCGGCGGTGGGGTTCATCGTCGGCGCCGGCATTGCCAAGGGCCGCGTCGCGGCCATGGACCTGACGGCGGCCCGCGCGGCGCCCGGCGTGCTGGCCATCGTCACGGCCAAGAACGCCGGCAAGCTGGGCAAGGGCCGCATGAACACGGCCAAGCTGCTAGGCGGCCCGGAGATCGAGCATTACCACCAGGCGCTGGCCGTCGTCGTGGCCGAGACCTTCGAACAGGCACGCGCCGCCGCGGCGCTGGTCAGCATCCGCTACGAATCCGCGCCCGGGCGTTTCGACCTGGCCGAGCAGAAACCGCAGGCGCCCATGGCAAAGGGCGACGGCATGGGCGGCAAGGCGCAGACGCGCCATGGCGACTTCGAGCCCGCGTTCGCCAGGGCACCGGTGCAGCTGGACGCGACCTACACGACGCCCGACCAGGGCCACGCGATGATGGAGCCGCACGCCACCATCGCCTGGTGGGAAGGGCAGAAGCTGACCGTCTGGACGGCCAACCAGATGATCGAGTGGGCCGTGGGGGAACTGGCCAAGACGCTGGGCATTCCCAAGCAGAACGTGCATGTGAAGTCCCCCTTCATCGGCGGCGGCTTCGGCGGCAAGCTGTTCCTGCGCGCCGACGTGCTGCTCGCGGCGCTGGGCGCCAAGGCCGCGGGCCGGCCCGTCAAGATCGCGCTGCCGCGACCCTTCATGTTCAACAACACGACGCACCGGCCGGCCACCATCCAGCGCGTCCGCATCGGCGCGGGCCACGACGGCCGCATCTCTGCCATCGCGCACGAGAGCTGGTCGGGCGACCTGCCCGGCGGCGGGCCCGAGACGGCCGTGGCGCAGACGCGGCTGCTGTACGCTGGCGAGCACCGCATGACCGCCATGCGCCTGGCCGTGCTGGACCTGCCCGAAGGCAACGCGATGCGTGCGCCGGGTGAAGCGCCGGGGCTGATGGCGCTGGAGATCGCGGTCGACGAGATCGCCGAGAAGCTGGGCCTGGACCCGATCGAGTTCCGGCTGCGCAACGACACGCAGGTCGACCCCGAGAAGCCGCAGCGGCCGTTCTCGCAGCGCCGCCTGGCCGAGTGCCTGAAGCTCGGCGCCGAGCGCTTCGGCTGGAGCAAGCGCGCGGCCAAGCCGGCGCAAAGGCGCGAGGGCCAGTGGCTGGTGGGTCTGGGCGTGGCGGCGGCTTTCCGCAACAACCTCTTGATGAAATCCAAGGCCCGCGTGCGGCTGGACGGTGACGGCCGCGTGACGGTGGAGACCGACATGACCGACATCGGCACCGGCACCTACACCATCCTCGCGCAGACCGCGGCCGAGACCATGGGCCTGCCGCTGGACAAGATCGTCGTACGCCTGGGTGACTCGGCCTTCCCGGCGTCCTGCGGCTCCGGCGGCCAATGGGGCGCCAACAATGCCTGCTCGGGCGTCTACGCCGCCTGCATGAAGCTGCGCGAGATGCTGGAAAGGCAGGCCGGCTTCACGGCCGCCGAGTTCAGCGGCGGTGAGGTGCGCAGCGGTGGCAAGGCGGTGACGCTGGCATCACTGGCCGGGCCGCAAGGCCTGGTGGCCGAGGACGGCATCGAATACGGCGACCTCGACAAGCGCTACCAGCAATCCACCTTCGGCGCGCATTTCGTCGAGGTGGGCGTGGACGCCTTCACCGGCGAGATCCGCGTGCGGCGCATGCTGGCCGTCTGCGCGGCGGGCCGCATCATCAACCCGACTTCAGCGCGCAGCCAGGTCATCGGCGCGATGACCATGGGCGTGGGCGCGGCGCTGATGGAAGAGCTGCAGGTGGACCATCGCCGCGGTTTCTTCGTCAACCACGACCTGGCCGGCTACGAGGTGCCGGTGCATGCCGACATCCCGCACCAGGACGTGATCTTCCTGGACGAGACCGACCCGCTCTCGTCGCCGATGAAGGCCAAGGGTGTGGGCGAGCTGGGCATCTGCGGCGTGGGCGCCGCGGTGGCGAATGCGGTCTACAACGCGACCGGGGTGCGCGTGCGCGACTACCCGATCACGCTGGACAAGCTGCTGCCGGGCTTACCGGCGCTGGTTTAGGACGACCAACCCGAGCGCGCCCAGGCCCACGAACAGCAGGCCGCTCCACACCTCGTAGGGCAGGCCGACGAGGCGGTAGGCTGCTGCCTCGGCGCAGTTGGCCGTGATCATGAACACCGAGGGCCACAGCTCCTCCAGGTTCAACGCGGTGACGATCTTGTCGGCCAGGCCCATCGCGCAGGTGGCGCTCTGCGACGCCACCTCGTGCTGGAACACGGCCGCCGTCAGCCCCGCCGCGCACAGCAGCAGCACGGCGACGAGGGCGGCCTGGCGCAGCGTGCGCTGGGCCTGCACCAGCCAGCCCAACAGCGAGAACGCGCCGATCAACAGGAACAGGCCGCGCTGCAGCACGCACCAGGGGCAGGGCTTGACGCCGAATTGGTGCTGCGCGACCAGCGCGATGCCGACGGCGGCAAAACTCGCCACGGCCATGCCTGCCAGCGCGCGGGCCGGCAGCTTCGAAGGCTGGATGAACATCAGTCCTGGACTTCCGCGATCAGCTCGATCTCGACGCAGGCGCCGAGCGGGATCTGCGCCACGCCGAACGCGCTGCGGGCATGCTTGCCGGCGTCACCCAGAACGGCCGCCAGCAGCTCGGAGCAGCCGTTGGTGACGAGGTGCTGCTCGGTGTAGTCGGGCGTGCTGTTGACCAGGCTCATGACCTTGACGATGCGGACGATCTTGCCGAGGTCGCCGTTGAGCGCGGCACTCAGCGTGCCCAGCAGGTCGATGGCCACGGCGCGCGCCGCCTGCTGGCCGGTGGCCGTGTCGACGTTCTTGCCGAGCTGGCCGACCCAGGGTTTGCCGTCCTTCTTGGCGATGTGACCGGACAGGAACAGCAGGTTGCCCGTGCGGGTGAAGGGCAGGTAGGCGGCGGCCGGGATGGCCAGAGGCGGCAAGGTGATGCCGAGTTCGGCGAGCTTGGCTTGGATGGCAGAGGAGCTCATTCGGGGAAGCGCGGTGGCGCGTGAGAAAAACGGCGGCATGCTACACCTCGCGTCCCGCCAACCTGGGACAAGGGAGGGGCATTGGCACTGCGGCCATGGGGCGTGCGCGAGCTGGTGGCGATGGGCCTGGCCTGGCTGGCGGGCCTGGCGCTGCTGCATCGTTGCGAGCGACTGCCCGGTGGGCTTGAGTACGCCGCGCTGGCCCTGGCCTTCGGGTTGCTGCTCCTGCTGCGGCGCCGGCATTGGGTGTTGCTCGCCGCCTGTGTGGCGGTGCTGGCCTTCACGCAGGGGGCGCTGCGTGCCCAGTGGCGCATGACGCCCGAGCTGCACCCGGCCTGGGAAGGGCGCGACCTGAGCTTGACCGGCCGGGTCGACTCGCTGCCCATCGCCGTCACCGGCCAGGGCGGCGCGCCGGGCTGGCGCTTCGAGTTCGCCGTCGAGTCGGTCGGGTCGACCGGCACGGCGTTGCCACCCGAAGTGCCCAGGCGGCTGATGCTGCTCGCCTACGACGCGCCGCCGATCACGGCCGGTGAGCGCTGGCGCTTCACCGCCCGGCTCAAGCGGGCGCATGGCCTGGCCAACCCGGGCGGCTTCGACGTGGAGCTGTGGCTGTTCGAGCAGGGCCTGCGCGCCAGCGGCGTCGTGCGCGCATCGCAGCGGCTGCAGGCCGCGCCGTGGTGGGAGATCGACGCGGCGCGCCAGCGTCTGCGCACGGCCATCCGTGAGCGCGTGGCCGACCCCGGCATGGCCGGCGTGCTGGCCGCGTTGAGCCTGGGCGACCAGAACGCGATTGCTCATGGTTTTGAAGAAAAGACTCTTGTGCTGGCTGCCTAGGGAAGCGCCGCCGGCCGCGGCAAAACTCACAAAACCTATTGAGCTGGCGAGGGGACGCGTTCGTAGGGCTGTCAGAAAGGTGTCTTGAGCTTTTTCGCTCTAGCCCTTGACCAGCCTCAGTCGTTCCGGCGCGTGTTGTCTGGGGTCGGTGGCTTGTAGCCTGGCGCAACGACTGCGTTCGAAGCTCCGTATAGCACCAGGGGGTCGCGCAGCCACAAGGCGTACTCTTTGCCCTTCAGGCTGTGGTCCGGTGAGCAGTCGACGCTCCAGCGGCGAAGCATGTATCCAACGTTCGCAGCGCGCGCTCGGACTCGCAGTACACCATCGGGCATGTCGTAGTCCATGAGCGCGACTTCCGGCCTTTCGAAGCTTGGATGCGGGACCAGCTCCAACTCGATGACGCGGTTCCATTGAAGGTCGTTCTCCGGCCTTTGCTCAGGAGGAATCTGGCCGTCGAGGACGGTCACGTTCTTCATTCTGGTAAGGACGAAGTCGTGGAACTTCGATTTGTCTCGGTCATAGGCTCGAACGTGCCATCGGACTCCGCTATCAACCAAGCTCAGGGGCACGAGTTCCTTCTGTGACTCGCCGCTCGTCGTGGAGTGATAGGTCAGGCGTACCGCCTTCTGCCCATGGATTGCCCTGGTGATGGGCGCCAGCACTTCAGCCTTCGGCAGGCTGAGCGCGGCCGGGAATTCGCAACGAATGAGAGGGAGCGAGTCACTGTCCAGACCCTGCCCAAACCCTTGGGAGAGGGCGGTCAGCACGCGCAGCGGCGCGTGTTTGAACACCGGCTCGAAGCCCTCGTTGGGTATGTAGTGCTTGGCTGCCAGGTCGAGTGCGAGGTTCTCCGGGGCAACCTCACGATAGGTGGCTATGTCTCGCGTGGCCCCTGCCGGACCAGTGCCAAACCGTTCTATCAAGTCAGCCCTGCGCAGTTCACCGAGGAAGTACAGCCGGAAGTCAATGTAGGCCAAGCGTTCCAGCTGCGTCCGCGGAAGGCTCACCAAGCGGTCACGGTTCACCGTCGATGTCGTCATGCATGGGATGTTATCAGTGTGCTGGATAAAAAAACAGCGTTGTGATAATCAAAATGATTATGTACTATGACCGCATGTGTAACGCAGGTCGGCCTCAGCGGAGCTGACCAGAACGCTGAAAGGGCAAGGAAATGCAGTTTGTTCACCACGATCTCGGCTTCCGAGCGCAAGGGGCCGTCGTTGAGGTCTCGCTGGCCGGCAACGCTGCCAATGTCCGCCTGATGGACAGCACGAACTTCTCCAGCTATCGCAACGGCGGGCAGCACCGCTTCTACGGTGGGTTGGCCAAGCAGTCTCTCGTGCGTCTCCAGGTGCCGCACTCCGGGAACTGGCATGTGGCCGTGGACATGCAGGGTTTGGGCGGCTCCGTGCGGTCCTCCGCTCGTGTGATTGGCTAAGACGCTGAACAAAGAGGAGAAAAAGCATGGCATGCGCGAATGAGCACAGGGCGTTCAACCTCGTAGCGGTTTCGGTGGCCGCTGCGCTCGTCGAAGGTCGCGACGGTCGCCCGCTAACGGCAGCGCCAGTGGCGATGGGCATCACCGCGGCCTGCTTTCCATCACTGCCCGACCTTCTTGAGCCGGCGTTGCACCCCAACCATCGCAAGTTCTTCCATAGCTGGGCCGTGGTTGGCTTGCTGGGGTGGGGGATGTATGGACTCTATGACTGGCAACCCGATGACGGGTGGGACCGATTTGCTCGGGTCGCGGGCCTTGCCCTCGGGGCCGCGTACCTGGCTCACCTTGCCCGAGACGCATTCACCGCCAAGTCGTTGCCGCTCATCTGAAGCGGCACTCACAACCAACTCACTTCTTAGGAGTACAGCACCATGGCTCAATTCACTACGCGCGTAGTCCTGCACAACGCGGACTGGAAGAACTATGAGGCTCTGCACGGCTTCATGCAGCTCGAGGGTTTCAAGCGGACCATCACGTCGGACGACGGCACCACCTACCACCTGCCCGACGCGGAATACGACTACTCGGGGCAGCTGACGAGGGCGCAGGTCATCGAGAAGGCCAAAGCTGCAGCGGCACGTACGGGGAAGACGTATTCCGTGCTGGTAACAGAGTCCGCTGGCCGTACCTGGTCGGGCTTGACAAAGGTCTAGCGCGGCAGGGTTAGGCAGCCGGGTCCCTCGCGCTGCGTTTCGGCACACCATCAATCGTGCTGATAGAGCTCGATGCAACAGCTGGTTGGAAGTCGGCGTTGGATGGAGACTCGGCGTTACGTGCTCTGCATGCTAGGAGGAAGCGATGAAGAAGCCGGCTAGCTCGCCTGTGCGTACCTCAGTGGACCTATGGAACATGTTTCAGCGGCAGGGCGGGCTGCTACCTGAGACCTATGACGCCGAGCTCCTTCAAGCGCTAGTGGCGGAGCTCGAACTAGACGGGGATCTCCAACTGGAGAGGCAGCTTGACACAGTGTCGCCGACACGGTTCTTGGTGGCGTTGCTGTCGGCCTTGCAGCCCTGGAGCAGCATGGTGTCGGATGTGCTTCAGATGTTCGAGCGCCACGGGGTCTATACGAGCAATGGTGAAGTGCTCGTCGAGTTCGACTTCCAAGCAGGCGACCTGGGAAAGCTGCGATTCGACGCGAACCACTTCAAGAAGGCGATCGAGGCTTTCCAGCGATTGCTTGCATCGCTTGAGACCATATCGACGAGCGACAACGAGTTGTTTGGGCTGAGCCCAGCATTGGAGAACGCGCTCGCAGCGTCGCACGGCATCCGGCAAGAGGATTGGGGGCGGGCAGGGAGCGCGGTGACGCTCGACGGCATTAGCTACAAGACGAAAGGGCCCCCCTCGTCAGCGGCTGCTCGCCGGTGGTTCGGGTATCGGCCCGGCGCGACGGATCCGGACTACCGCTTCTGGCCCTTCGACGATGCGCTACCGTTTCCGACCTGGCGGCCCAGCGACCCGCTGGCAAAGGCCCTCCGTCCAGTGGTTTCTGTCATCGTCGAGCTCTCAAGGCGCGTGTCGCCATACACGAGCTGGGATGGCCTGCAGGACGCTCGTCGGGACGAGAAAAGCGACCCTGCGGTCTGCACTACTCAGCGAGCTCCGATTGAGAGTTGGTCCCTAAACAGGGTTCTCGCTTCGCAGTACGACCGCATGTCGCGGTCCCTGCTCCAAAGACTCTGGCTATTGCACGATCTCGCGCCTCGCGAAGCTGGTGCGCGCGCGGCGCTTGCAGCTGAGGTCTCGCGATTGGTGTCTGAGCGAACCTCGATCGTCCCGCGACAGCCGCCAGGCCAAGTGCTTGAGGAGCTCTTGGCGCTGCCTCTTTGGCAGTTCAGGCATCAGCTGTATTCGGTTTGGCTTGTCACTGCCGTCGAAGGCGCCATGCCGTCTCATGCGGTCTTCCGTCTCAAACCGGTGCAGGGACAACTGCGGTTCTCCTTCAGCGCGACCCCCATCGCTGCCATCTCCGTGGAGCCCGAGGAGTTTGAGCTGGTCGCGGAAGTGAAGACACCGGCTCCTGAGGGAATCAAGCTACTGGGCAAGAGTCGGGTTTCGTCGGTTCAACCGGACTACCTGATCAGAGAGCGCGACTCAAAGAAGGTGCTGTACGTTCTAGAAGCGAAGCAGTACAGGGATGGCGACAAGAGCAATTTCTCGAAGGCGCTTCACGACTATGCGGCCACACATCAGGAAGCGCTGGTGGTCGTCGCCAACTATGGCCCGATGCCGCCGGATATGCGCGAGGCAGTCCAAGAGTTGGCGCGCAAGGCAGAGACCGATCTGAAGACAGCCGTCGTCGACCGCTGTGAGGCGATTGGCGATGTCCGCCCGGCTGAAGACGGCCTTCAGAGACTTCGCGAGCACATCGCGCTCATCCTGCCGCCCGCCCAATTGCCTCCGCCGAACTTGGTTGTAGACGCGACGCATTCGATGCTTCAGACCCTTCCGGAAGACCGTGAAGCGGTTGGAGTGTGGCCGGTGCTGCTCCGATGGCCTGGCCCAGTGGTCCTGGTTCAGGATGGCTCGCTCATGCCGCTGAGGGCAGGGGAGGACCTCTTGTCGGCGCTTCGATCCAGAGCCAGGTCGGTGCAATTGAACCTAGGAGCAGCGGCGATTGAGTTGCCTGCTGGCTGCGTTCTCATCACAGACGGAGGCGGG
The DNA here is from genome assembly GCF_056406315.1 of Roseateles sp. P1_C6. Taxonomy (NCBI): domain Bacteria; kingdom Pseudomonadati; phylum Pseudomonadota; class Betaproteobacteria; order Burkholderiales; family Sphaerotilaceae; genus Roseateles; species Roseateles sp. P1_C6. The sequence continues at coordinate 82 of NZ_JBFUAK010000001.1, read as the reverse complement.
ATGGAAGAGGCTCGCAATCACCTTGACCGGTTCCAAGCTGTAGTGGCTCTACAGGAACGCGGGCAGAAGCTTGAGTTGAAAC